>JADYYG010000010.1 GCA_020853755.1 Dehalococcoidia bacterium
AAGGGAAGACGAACAAACAGATCGCATTGGACCTTGGCCTGGCCGAGTCCACGGTGAAGGACTACGTGGCGACCGCCTGCCACAAGGTCGGCGTGGACAATCGGACAGCACTGACAGCATGGTGGGTGAGGCAGGCCGCGGCGGAGTGACTACCGCCGTTTGGGGGTGGCCGAAGAGAGGGATTGTATAAATCACGCCAGACGCCGACCCTATTCGGAGGGCGCCCATGTTGACACGCCGCACCTTTTTTCGGGGCTTGGCCGCTGCAGGGCTGGTATTCACCCCTGTGGCACTTGGATGGAAGTCGCTCCTGTCTGGCGGCGCTGCAGTCACCGCTGTCTCTCAAGCAAACGACGACCGGCCGACCAATGTCCTTGGCACGTCCGCGGTCAAGGCCGTCGCGAATGACCGTACGTTCACGGCCGTGACCCCGCGGGGGGCCGTCGTTCAGGTTCAAGTTCCCGCTGACGTCGAACTCTCGTGGCCCGCGGGCCACGTGGCCGAGCCGGGAGACAGAGTGGACGCCTATGGCTACTGGACCGGAGCTCTCGATGCCAGTGTTTTCGTTGCAAAGAAACTCTGGTTCAACATAGAAAGGATTCGCGGGACTGTGGTTCGGGAACCGAACGGCGCGCTGACCCTGAATGTAGGCTCCCAAGGGTGGGCGTTGATAGTCGCCCAGGAGTGGATTGAATTCGTGGAGGTGGACGGGTCGGAAGTGCCGCCGGAACAGCGCGCGCAGCGCGTCGCTGCATTGGAACAGGACAGCTGGGCTGACGTCATCGGCTTTACTTCCGGGGGCCCGCGCTCCTTGACTGTCACCCGCCTTTCAGCCTGGGCGCCCCAGCCGTGATCGCGACGGCCCTCCGGGTGGCGCTCCTTTTTGTCCTCGTTCCCGCGTTTTACGCCAAGCTCCGCGCTCGTCCTCGATTAGCTAAGGCTATAGCCGGCTGGAAACTCCTCCCACCTGAATGGTCCGGGCTCGCAGGAACTGCTTTGATGCTCGGCGAGGGGCTTCTGCGTTCATCGCCCCTACCGTCCTCGATCCGTGCCCGCTGGTAGCCATTCATGCCCGGGAAGAAGGCTCTAATGTTTCGTGGTAAACCAACCGTCATGTTCGTCGTTGCGGCGCTCTGCCTTCTCGGCATCGCCGGCTTCTTCGCTCTCTCTTCCGTCCGCGGGGAGGGTTCCACTGCCGGGCCCGTCATTTCGCGGGCCACCGTGCCCACGGATGACCCGGCACGGACCGTCGAGCAACTCGGCCAACAGACGGGCTTCGCGGTGCTCGCTCCTTCGCCCGGGCCGGGCTGGAAGCTCACCGGCGCCGAAGCCACCAGCGGCCAGGGCGCCCTCGCACGCTCCCAGTTGAACTACCAGTCCGTCGATGCCGGAGGGGCGGTGTCATCGCTCCAGGTTGTCCAGTTCGGCATCCGGCTCACGCACCCTGCGAACGACACAGGTACGACGCTCGAACCACCGGCGCCCGGGTACGACCTCACCGTCAGCACCAGCCCGAACCAGGCGGTCTATACGCTGCGCTCGGCGACGCGGACGTTCGTCGTCACCATCGAAGGCCCCGCTGCCGCTGACGAAGCGTTCGCCCGAAGCGCGATGAAAAGCCTCGAGTGATTTTGGATTTTCGATTTCGGATTTGGGATTGAACCGCGGTGGTCCGTGATCTTCGGGTTCGGACGGGGCGAACGTTCGCCAACCCAAAATCCAAAATCCACAATCCAAAATCCCCTCGGCTAACCCCTTCGCGAATGTGGTATACCAACCTCTGCAGGCTCCCACTGGGCGGGAGGGCAGGAGGTGAGCAATGCACGGAGCGCTCAGCCCGCGCGAGTGGCAGGCGGCGGGGCTCGTTGCCGACGGCCTCACCAATAACGCAATCGCCGAGGTGACTGGCCTCTCTCCCCATACGATCAAGACCTATGTGGCGAACGCCTGCCGGAAAGTGGGGGTCGCTAACCGCACTGGCCTCGCGGCCTGGTACGCCACCCAGAAGAGCAACCGCCCCGTCGATTGGGGATTTTCGATTTCGGATTTGGGATTGAACCACGGTGGTCCGTGATCTTCGGGTTCGGACGGGGCGAACGTTCGCCAATCCAAAATCCGAAATCCACAATCCAAAATCCGAAATCCCCACTCCCGGGCTCGCCCGTTCGGAGGATGGTGGGGGGGGGGAATTTCACTACACTTGAATTACTATGAATCGCAAACTCCAGGCTGGCATCGCGGCCGCCGTTATCGCAATCCTTGCCGTCTCAATCGTTGTCGCGCGCCCGGGTGGCAGCCGCCAGGGCGGCAGCACGCCCCCGCTGACGTCTGCGCAGGACGCGACAGCGGAATCCGGCGGCGTGACTCTCTCCGTTTCGAGCGCCGCATTCAGCGGCACCGCTACCTTCGTCAACCTCACCGCGAAAGTCGCTGACGCCGACCCGGCGAAAGCCACGCGGGTGAGCATCCCGGCCGAAGCGTTCGTCGCCGGCAACATGGCCCCGGCCGACCTCAGCGGGCGCATCATGCTCATCGCGAACGCCCCGGCAGCGGCCCAACGGCTGCGCCCGGTCAACGCCACCGGCCCCGCGAAGATCGTCATCTCCTTCGTCGATGTAGATTCCGGCGCGGGGACACGGCGCATCACGGGCAACTGGGCCCTCGAACTGAAAACCCCGGCTGACCTGGCCAAAGCGCTGCGCGTCGAGAAGCTCTCCGGCGGGGCCGCAGCCGTTGCCCAGGGCATCACGGTGCGGCCCCTGAGCGCCACACGGTCGACGACCGAAACGCTGGTCACTGTCTCCCTCGAAGGGCCTGCCGGCGTCGAACAGCTCGCGCTGCCTGCGCTGATTGGCGCGACAGCGAAGGACGGCGGCCCGGTCTTCGGTGCGCGCATAGCCGGCGGCGAAGGTGAACCGCAGACGTTCTCGTTCCCACCGACAGACTTCGGCAGCCCGCTCCGGATCCAGTTCAGCGAGTTCGTCGCCGCGCCGGCCGCCGGCAACGCTGCCACACGCTGGGCCGATATCCGCCTCGGCGCCCTGCTCGAACGCCAGGGCGTGACCGGGAAGGCCGGCGAAAAGGCGGCCGTCGACCCGGCGGACATCGTGGCGACATCCGGCGGCGAACCGTTGCTGGTGACGGGCGTGAGCTTCGAAAGCCCAACGGTGAACCTCATCGCCTTCAACGTGACGGGGTTGTTCCCGGACTTTTCGGGCGCACGGCTGACGCTCCCCAACGGTTCGGTGCTGCCGCCATCGGGTTCCGGTTCGCAGACGGGCAGCGCCCCGACAGGCGATACGGGCCAGGGCGCCCGGTCGTTCGTGACCTTCACGTTCAACAGTTTTACGGACCTTCTCGGCACCGTCCGCCTCACCTTCAGCGAACCGGGCTCGGTCATCAGTGACCGGTGGCAGGTCACATTCGGCGAGTGATCTGACTCTGGATTGGGGATTTTGGATTTGGCGTTGACCTGAAATCGACAACCCCACCCCGGCCCACCACAATCTCCTTCGTGGCCGAATCCCAGATCCCCGCGCCCATCCCGCCGATGCTTGCCAGGCTCACTCCGGAAATCCCGCATGGCCCCGGCTGGCTGTACGAGCCGAAGTGGGACGGGTTCCGCTGCATCGTCTCCTTCGACGGCGCGAACGATCCCTACCTCCAGTCGCGGGACCTGAAGCCGCTCGGGCGCTACTTCCCGGAGGTGGTGGCCGGCCTGCGCGAGGGCCTGCCCGGCCCGGCCGTGCTCGACGGTGAACTGGTGATCATGGGCGCGAACGGCCTGGAGTTCGAAACGCTGCAGATGCGGCTCCACCCGGCGGAGTCGCGCGTGCGCATGCTCTCGCAGCAGACGCCGGCCGCGTTCGTGGCCTTCGACATGCTTGGAGACGGCGGCGAGAACCTGCTGAAGACCCCGTTCGGCGAACGGCGCGCCCGCCTCGAACGCTTCTTCGAACGCGCGAAGCCGCCCGCCTACCTGACACCCTGCACCGATGACGCGGAGACGGCGCGCGACTGGTTCGACCGCTTCGAAGGGGCCGGCTTCGACGGCGTCATCGCGAAGCCGGTGAGCGGCGCTTACCAGCCGGGCAAGCGGGCGATGGCGAAGATCAAGCACCTGCGCACGGCCGACTGCGTGGTTGGCGGGTACCGCTGGAACAAGGGGGAAGAGGGCCGCTCGGTCGGGTCGCTGCTCCTCGGGCTGTACTCAGCGGATGGCGTCTTCCAGTTCGTCGGCCACACGAGCAGCTTCAGCGCGCAGGAGAAGCGCGACCTCGTTGGCTACCTCGCGCCGTACGTCACCGAGCAGGAGGGCGAGGGGTTCGGGCAGGGGCGCGCTCCCGGCGCGGTGAGCCGCTGGTCGGCCGGGAAAGACCAGGGCTACGTGAAGCTCCGGCCGGAACTGGTCTGCGAGGTCAGCTTCGACTACCTGCAGGGGCCGCGCTTCCGCCACGCCTCGACGTTCAAGCGGTGGCGCACCGACAAGCCGCCCGAGGCGTGCACCTTCGACCAGTTCGAAGCGGCCGCCCCGTACGAACTCGTTCAGGTGTTCACGGCAGGGAAGTAGCCCCTACCAGGTGTCGACCATCGGCCGCTTTTTGCCGGTACGCGGCTGCGGCGGCGGCGTCGACCGCAGCGCGCGCGAAATCCAGAAGCGGCTCTCCAGCGGGTCGATCACTTCGTCGATTTCGAAGTGGCTGGCCATGTTGACCGCCTTCCCGTGGCGGTACATGCGGTCGACCATCTCGTCGAAGGTGCGCTTGCGCTCGGCGGGGTCTTCGATGGCGGCGAGTTCGTTGCGGTAGCCCAGCTTCACCGCGCCTTCGAGTCCCATGCCGCCGAATTCGCCGGTGGGCCAACTGATGCAGAACATCGGCGCTTTGAAGCTGCCGCCGGCCATCGCCTGCGCACCGAGGCCGTACCCCTTGCGCAGCACGATGGTCATCATCGGCACGGTCACGCTCGCGCCGGTGACGAACATGCGCGAGGCGCGGCGAACCATCGCCTGCTTCTCGATCTCCGGGCCAACCATGATGCCCGGCGTGTCGCAGAGGAAGAGAATCGGGATGTCGAAGGCGTCGCACAGCTGCATGAAGCGCGAGGCCTTATCGGCCCCGGGCGGGTCGATGGCCCCGGCGAGGTGGGCCGGGTTGTTCGCGATGATGCCGACCGGGCGGCCTTCGATGCGCGCGAACGCGGTCACCATGCCGTGGGCGTACCCTCGCCGCAGTTCGAGCACGGAACCGGTGTCGGCCATCGTCTCGATGACCTTGCGAACGTCGTACATGCGCAGGCGGTTTTCGGGGATAACGTGGCGAAGGAGGCGCTGGTCGGCGCACTCCCAGGTTTCCAGCGAACCCTGGAAGTAGGAGAGGTACTGCTTCGCGACGGTGACGGCCTCGGCTTCGTCTTCGACAGCGATATCGACGACGCCGTTCGCCACCTGGATGTCGAGCGGACCTACCTCTTCCGGCCGGAAGACGCCGAGTCCGCCGCCTTCGATCATCGCCGGGCCGCCCATGCCGATGTTCGAACCCTTCGTGGCGATGACGACATCGCAGCAGCCGAGGATCGCCGCGTTCCCCGCGAAGCAGCGGCCGGAGGTGATGCCGACCAACGGCACGAGCCCGCTGAGCCCGCCCCAGAGCGCGAAGGCCATGCAGTCGAGGCCGGCCACGGCGCTGCCGTCGGTGTCACCGGGGCGGCCGCCGCCGCCTTCGGCAAAGAAGACGACCGGGAGCCGCCACTGCTCGGCGAGGGCGAAGAGGCGGTCCTTCTTGCGGTGGTTCTGGCCGCCCTGGGTGCCCGCAAGCACCGTGTAGTCGTAGGACATGAGGACGGTGCGGGCCTTCTCCTCGGAGAAAAGCGCGCCGTTCACGCTGCCGATGCCGCTGATCATGCCGTCGGCCGGCGTATTCTCGATGAGGTCCTGGAGTTCGCGGCGGCGGCGCTGGGGCGCGATGACCACCGGACCGTATTCGATGAAGGTGCCCGGGTCGCACAGGTCGTCGATGTTCTCGCGGGCGGTTCGCTGCCCGGTCTTGCGGCGCCGCGCGACGGCGGTGGGACGGTTCGCATCGAGCCCGTACGCGTGCCGCTGGATGACTTCCGCAAGGTCCGGCCGGATGTACTCGAGGTCCACGGCGGCAGCCGCGGCCACCGCGGTCCCCTCGACTTCCGTGAGTTCGATGACGGCCAGGGGCGCGCCCTCGAAGACGGCGAGGCCGGGCCGAACCGCCACGCGCCGGACGGCTCCCCCCTTCTCCGCGGCGATCACGTGCTCCATCTTCATCGCTTCGAGGACGGCAACCTGCTGGCCGGGCAGCACGAGGTCGCCCTCGGCCACATCGATACTGACGACGGTGCCCTGCACGGGCGCCCGGACGGTCAGCGTCCCCTCGGCGTCCGGCGTTTCGGCGACGGGAGCGGCCACCGGCGCGGCGCTTTCGGAGCGCCCCAGCGCGAGCACGGCCAGCGGGTCGTTGGGGTCGATCACCGCGCCAGCGCGGGCGGCTGTTTCTTCCGGGCGAACAACTGGCTGAGCCTGTTCGGCGGCGGCAGCCAATTCGGCCGCGTGGTCGTCGATGAAGCGGGTGTAGACCTGGTTGGCGGCCACACGCGGATGGCGCAGCAGTCCGCGCAGGTAGCCGATGTTCGACTGGACGCCTTCGACGCGGAACTCTGCGAGCGCCCGGGAAGCGCGGCCCACGAGCTGGCCGAAATCCTGCGTGGGCGCCGAAACGATGACCTTGGCCACCAGCGAGTCGAAGTTCGGGCTCGTCGCGTATCCGGCGTACCCGAAGGTATCGACGCGGACGCCCGGCCCGGAGGGCGGTTCGAATACGGCGATGGTCCCACCCTGTGGCCGGGCGAGTCCGTCTGCGCCCATGGTTTCGAGATTGACCCGCAGCTGGATCGCCGAGCCGCGCGGCTCGGGCGCTTCGGAGAGTCGGAGGCTGGCGAGGGTTGCCCCCTCGGCCAGCGAGAGCTGGAGGTCGACAAGATCGATGCCCGTGACTTCCTCGGTGACGGTGTGCTCGACCTGGAGGCGCGGGTTGGCCTCGATGAAGGCGAACCGGCCGCCCTGGTCGGCGTCGACGAGGAACTCGAACGTCCCGATATTGGTGAAGCGAGCCTCGGCGGCCATCTGCTCGGCAGTTTCAAGCAGGCGGCGGCGCAGGTCCGGGTCGAGTCCCGGCGCGGGGGTGACTTCAACGAGCTTCTGGTTGCGCCGCTGGAGGGAGCATTCGCGCTCCCAGAGGTGGACGGCGCGCTGGCCGTCGCCGGCAACCTGCACTTCGATGTGGCGGGCGTGGCGGATCAGTTCTTCGACATAGACATCGCCGCAGCCGAATGCCGAGGTGGCTTCAGACTGGCACCGCTTGTAGAGCGACTCGAGGTCCTCGGGTCGTTCGACGAGCCGCATACCGCGGCCGCCACCGCCGGCGACGGCCTTCAGCATGACGGCGCGGCCGTCGCCCAGCGAGGCGAGGAAGGCCGCGGCGTCTTCGAGGCTCGTCGGCCCCGAGGTGCCGGAGAGCACGGGCACGCCAAGCCGCGCCGCGAAGGCGCGAGCCGCCGCCTTGTCGCCGAACAGATCGAGCACCTCCGGCGAAGGGCCAACGAAGCGGATGCCGGCTTCAGCGCAGCGCCGGGCAAAGGCAGCGTTTTCAGAGAGGACACCGTAGCCGGGATGGATGGCGTCGCAGCCGGTCTGGACCGCGAGGCCAATGACGCGTTCGACATCGAGGTAGGCGCGGGCGCCCGTGCCGCTCAGGGCATGCGCTTCGTCGGCCCGGCGGACGTGCAGGGAAGCTGCATCGTCTTCCGAATAGACTGCGACGGTTTCGATGCCGCGGGCGGCTGCGGAGCGCATGATGCGAATGGCGATTTCGCCGCGATTGGCGATGAGGAGGCGGCGGATAGGCATGAGAAGAGCCTCGAGTGGACGTGGGCGCCCCTGCGGAGCGATGGCCTGATCCTAACGGGAGCGGCCTCCGCCCGCCTCATCTTCGGGGTCTGTCGTGTTGGTGATACGCAAGAGGGCCGGGATCAGGTACCATTCGGGGCGTTGGGGGCCTGCGCCCGGCGCTTCGGCCCAGATTAAACTCGTGAGGATAGTCAGTTGGAACTTGAGAATGCCGTCATCGTCGACGGCGCCCGCTCGGCCTTCAGCCGCGGCGGCCGCGGTAAGCTCGTCGCCACCCGCCTGGATGAAGTAGGCGCACAGGTCGTCCGTGCGCTCCTCGAGCGCAACCCGAAGGTCGACCCGGCCAGCATCGAAGACATTGCCATGGGCAACGTCGGCGGCGCCGGCGAACTCGCCGGCATCGGTGCGGATACCATCGCCCGGCTCGCCGGCCTCCCGGCCGAAATTTCAGCCGTGGACAGCAACCGCCAGTGTGGTTCGAGCATGGAAACGCTCCATCGTATCGCCCAGTCGATCATGGTGGGCGCGACCGAAGTTGGCATCGCCATCGGCGCCGAGCGCATGGGCCGCCAGCTCGGCGGCGGCGCCCGCGGTTCGGCCACCCGCATCACCGAGTTCAACCAGAAGCGCCTGCAGCAGACGCCTGTCCAGCGGAACATGGCCTCGAACCACTTCGAGGACTTCTCGGTGCCGTTCCAGGACGAGATCCTCGACTACTCGCCGGTCCTCTCGATGACCCAGACCGCCCAGAACGCGGCCGAAGTCTACGGCCTGACCCGCGAAGAGATGGACCAGTTCGCCGTCGACAGCCATCGCAAGGCCGTCGCCGCCTACGAAAAGGGCGTCTACAAGGACGAGATCATCCCGCTCGAAGTTGAAGAGCCCGTCTTCGACGCTGAAGGGAACTGGGTGGAAGCCGAGTACGGCAAGAAGATCATCTTCGATCGCGACGAATGCATCCGCCCCGGCACGAACATGGAAACCCTCGGCTCGCTGCCGGCGGTCAAGGGCATTGTCAGCCCGACCGGCAAGGAACTGATGATCACCGCCGGCAACAGCTGCCCGACGAACGACGGCTTCACCGCCGCGATCATCATGAGCGAGAAGCGCGCCCGCGAACTCGGCCTCCAGCCGCTGGCCCGGATTAAGGGCTTCGGCATCGCCGGCGTGAAGCCGCAGGTCATGGGTCTCGGCCCGATTCCTTCCACCAAGAAGGCGCTCCGCCACGCCGGCATCACCGCCGACAAGATCGACCGCGTCGAGTTCAACGAAGCCTTCGCCGCCCAGGTCATCCCGAGCTGCAAGGAACTCGGTATTCCGCTGGACCGCGTGAACGTGAACGGCGGCTCGATCGCGATCGGCCACCCGCTCGGCGCGACCGGCGCCCGGCTCGTCCTCACCGTCGCCCATGAGCTTCGCCGCAGCGGCGGCAAGTACGGCCTCGCCACACAGTGCATCGGCGCCGGCATGGGCATCAGCACCATCATCGAAGCGATGTAATTCCGCCCCGGCGGAGTCGCAAGGGAGGGAGGCGAAAGCCTCCCTCCCTTTTTCGTGCGATATGGCGGGCGCGCGGCTGCTGCTAGACACTCGCGCGGCGGCGCCGCCGGCCAGGGCCGCCTTCGTGGAACGGGAAAAGCGTAACCATGATGTGGCGGTGTCCTGCCAGCATCTTCTTCAGCCGTTTGAGGCTCTGGTTCACCAGTGGCCTTTCGTACCGGTGCCGCACTTCAACGACCGGCAGCAGCACCTGCACCTCGTAGGGGGCGGTGTGCGCCAGTTCTCTCACGTAGTTCGCAATCGGGTCGGCGACCGTCCGGTAGGGTGAATCGATAACGATGAGGCGAATTTTCGGGAACTGCCGACGCCAGCGCTGAGGCACCGTCGACGGGTGATCCGGGTCAACCATCACGTGGAGGGCGCGGACGTCCCTGGTACGCTCGCAGGCTGCGCCGATGGCCATCACTGTCGCCAGGTTTATTTCCTCAATGGGGACGACAACCGGTACGAGTGACTCGCCGGATGGGGCGAGGTCGAACACTGCTTCTGGCGTTACGAACAGGTTCCGCTTCAGGCGGCGGTAGAACCGCCCGATGAGCCAGGTGGCAAAGGCGACCAGCGGCATCACGATCGTGATCAGCCAGGCGCCCTCGGTGAACTTCGCGAGCAACACGACAACCGCGACCACCAGCGTCACAGAAGCCCCGAGGCCGTTGATTGCTGCCTTGTGCACCCAGCTTTCGCCGCGTATGCCGCGCCAGTGACGAACCATGCCAGCCTGGCTGAGCGTGAAGCCGATGAACACGCCAAGGGCATAGAGCGGGATGAGACGGGTTGTTTGCGCGTTGAAGACCACGATCAGCAGCGAAGCAAGCCCGGCGAGGACAATGACCCCGTAGCTGAAGACGAGCCGATTCCCGCGCGCGTGGAACACTCGCGGCAGATAGCCGTCGCGCGCGAGGATGGCCGCCAACCGGGGAAAGTCGGCGAACGCCGTGTTCGCGGCGAGGATGAGGATGCCGGCCGTCATGATCTGAAGGAAGGCGAAGAGTGGCGAGCCATCGCCGAAGGCCTCAGCGCCCAACTGGGATGGGATGGTGTTGTTCTCGCTCGGGACGAACCCGAAGTGCCGGGCGATGAGGGTCAAGCCGAGGAAGAGCGAGCCGAGGATGAGGGCCATCGCCAGCAAGGTCTTGTTCGCGTTCTCTGGCGCCGGACTCTTGAAGGCCTGCACGCCGTTGCTCACCGCTTCGACGCCGGTCATCGCTGTGCAGCCGTTGGCGAAGGCCCGGAGGATGAGAAACAGGGTCACCCCCTGGACGGCACTCACACTCTCGCGAGGTTCGCCAGCGATGAGTGGGTTACCACCATGGAAGAGGATCTTCGTGAACGCGATCACGATGGCTGCGCCCAGGGTGATGATGAAGGCGTAGGTCGGGATCGCGAAAATCGTCCCGGATTCCTTCACGCCGCGAAGGTTGATGATGGCAACAAGCGCCACCAGTCCCACACCCATCTCGACCGCGACCGGCCGGAATGACTCGTTGAGAGACGCAAGCGCATCCATGCCGGAGGAGATGCTCACGGCGACCGTCAGGACGTAGTCGATCAAGAGGGCCGAAGCGGCAAGCAACCCCGCCGCCGTGCCGAGGTTTTCGTGAGCAACAATGTAGGCGCCACCGCCGCCCGGGTAGGCCTGGATCGTCTGCCGGTAGCTGAAGACGACGATGCCGAGCAGAGTGACGATACCAACGGCGATGGGCAGCGCGTAGGTGGTCGCGCTGGTGCCCGCAAGGATAAGGATGAACAGGATCTCCTGGGTTGCGTAGGCCACGGAGGAGATCGCGTCGGAGGAGAAGACGGCCAGGGCCTTGATCTTCGTCAGCTTTTCGCTTTCGAGGCGATGGCTGGCGAGCGTCGTCCCGAGGACGCGGTCACGGAGACCCAGGTATCGGCCGTGCAGCCCGCGGCGCTCCTCCGCATGTTCTGTGGCTTCAAAGTGGCCGTCGTGTGTCTCGACAATGCCGGCCTGGGGGCGGGCCAGCCGGTAGCGCGAAACGCGGCCCTTCTGGTCGAGCAGCGGTGTTCGGGAGGGCGGGCCGGCTTCGGTCACCGGTGCGGGACCCCGCACTGGGTGAGTCCAGCAGCCTGGCGCTCCTCATCCTCCATACGGTAGACCACTATGAACGGGCCGCTCGCGGGGCCGCGCAACTGGCTGACGTTCCAGCCTCGAGCCACGTATTCACGGATTGCCGCAACGCAGCGATCCGCCGTCGAATACTCTTCTTCCATGTAGGCGACGTGCGTAACCATCGCCTCGATGGTCGCAGGAGTGGTGTGTGGGCCGCGGCAGGCGGAAAGTCCGGGGCCGTACGGAAGGTGTCAGGATTTCAGCGGTCAGGTTCGTGGCAACTGGAGGCGGTATCCAACCCCGGGGTCATTCACGATGAGCGCGCCGGCACCGTCCGCCGCGGCCGAGAGCTTCGCTCGCAATTGGTGCACGAAGGTGCGCAGGATGTGCGCATCCTCCTGGTACTCCGGACCCCAGACAGTTGCCAGCAGATGGCGCTGGGAGAACACGCGGCCGGGATGGGCGAGCAGCAGCCGCAGCAGGTCGTACTCCGTCGGCGTGAGGCGCACATCCGCGCCAGCAGCGGTGACCTTCCTGGTGAGCAAGTCCAGTTCGATCGGCCCGAAGCCAAGACGCGTCGCCGCCTGCGGGGTCGAACGCCGGATGGCAACGTTAATTCGCGCCTGTAGTTCGGGCATCGAAAACGGCTTCACCAGGTAGTCATCGGCGCCGGTGTTCAGCGCTTCAACCTTTCGCTCATCGTCGCCAACCGCCGAAAGGATGATGACGGGGGTCGAACTCAGTTTGCGAATCTCTGCACAGAGACTGATCCCATCGCCGTCCGGAAGGACAAGATCGAGGACAACGACGTCAGGGCGGACACGCTGGAACTCGGGCAGCACTTCGGCTGCCGTTGCCACCCCGGTGACATCGAACCCGGCGCCGCTGAGACCCCTGTGTACGGCCTTCAAGATCGCCGGATCGTCATCGACCACGAGGATGCGCGCGCCGCTCATGCGGGGGCAGCCGCGACTGGGAGAGAGATTTCGAAGCGTGAACCCCCGGGTCCCGAAGTCACAGTGACACTCCCACCGCAGACGGTGACCATCGCCCTGGCGAGGGCCAACCCGAGACCGCTTCCCGAAACACCACTCACGCTTTTGCCACGATAGAACTTCTCAAACAGATGGGGCAGGTCCTCCGGGGGGATCCCCGGGCCGCCATCGACAACGCCGATCGTGGCCCGGCCGGGCGTGCTGCCCGCGTCCAGGCGAATGGGCATGCCCGGCGTCGAGTACTTGATGGCGTTCTCCACAAGGTTTGTGACCGCCTGTGTGAGCAGGCCGTAATCGGCCCGCGCCCAGAGCCCTGGGCCCCCCGCGACCTGGAGTTCGCGGGGGGCCGCGGAATGCTGCAGCGCCAGCTGGATCTCTTCCAGGAAAAGGCTCACATCAATGACCTCGAGGTGCGCACGAACGGACCCGCCTTCCAGCCGGGACATCTCGAGCAGGTTCGAGACCGTGCCGGTCAGGCGGTCCGCCTGCGAGTCGATGGTCTGGAGCAGGGTCCGGCGATCCTCAACTGACCAGTCCACGGATTCGTCGCGAAGGCTCGATGCCGCCGCCTTGATCGCGGTCAGCGGAGAACGCAAGTCGTGCGAGACGCTGGAGAGCAGCGTCGTCTTGAACTCATCGGCACGTTCGAGGGCGGCCGCACGTTCCGCCTCACTGGCGAGACGCATCCGTTCGAGCGCTGCGCTTGCCTCGTTCATCAGCGCCTGCACCAGCGGGCGGGCGAGGAGGTCAGGCGGCACTTCGCCGGCAAAACGGAGGAGACCGTCCCTCGATGCCGGGAGCGGCACGAACGTCGCCGGGATGCCGCCTGCGTTCTCGGCTTTCGTCCGGATCGGTCCGCCTGTCTGGAGGACAGCAGCGACCACGGCGAGTTCGTTCCGGCTGAGCGCTTCGGCCGAGCGGCTGTCGATCGTAGAGCCGGCGACCGTTGGCGGGGAACTGGTCACGATGGCACAGCCGCGGGCAGACGCGGCCCGGGCGAGGGAATCGCAGATCCGGTCGAGGGCCTGCCGCGGCGAACCGGCGCGCACCACATCCCGCGTCGCCTGGAGGAGGAATACTGTTTCGTCGGCGTGCGCGCGTGCCCGCGCGGCCTGGTCTCTTAGCCGCGAAAGCATGTATGCACCGAAGAGCGCGACACAAAGGAACAGGATCAGCCCGGCAAGATTGACCGGTTCCTGCACCGTGAAGCGGTGCAGCGGCGGCACGTAGAAGAAATTGACTGCGAGGTCGGCAGCGACCGCGGTCGCGATACCCACGCCGTAACCCCAGCGCGCCGAAGCTACCAGGGTCAACAGGAGGTAGAGCAGGGCAACATCCACGATGTGGCGGTCGTCGAGCAGCGGCGCGAGTGCAGCCGTGAGGGCTACCAGCGCAGATGCGGTGACCAGGTAGCCAGATGCCTCGCGAACATACCTCGCCATGAGCGCATTATCGCGCCACGCTGCTATCCGGTTCCGCCGCTCACTCCCCGCGGAGGCGGCCGAAGAGCATGAGGTCGTGGTAGGCGCCGTGGCGCCACTGGGCTTTGCGGATGGTGCCTTCGTAGGTGTACCCCGCCTTCAGCATCGCCCGCTGGCTCGGGACGTTCTCTACGTCGCACGAGCCTTCGACACGGTTCACCTTCGTGTGTTCGAAGAGGTAGTCCGCGAGGAGCCGGATGGCCTGCGGGCCATAGCCCCGGCCGCGAACTTCGGGCAGCAGAGAGATGCCGAACTGGTAGGCCATCGACTCGGGCGGCGGACCGTACATCGACGGGCGCCAGTCAATCGCGCCAACGGGCCGGCCGCTGCCCACTTCGCAGACGAGCAGGGTGCCGTGCATGTCGTCGATGAAGCCCTTCTCGTACTTCTCGGCGCCCGGTTTTCGCGGCAGGCCAAAGTCGTTGAACTCGCCGCGATACTCCGGCGACCCGTCCCATTCGTCGAGCAGCGGGATGTCGTCGTTCGTTGGCTCGCGCAGATAGACGGTGTCGCCGCCGCTCACCCCTGGAGGACCACCTTGCTGGCGATGAGGCTGGCGATGCGCTCCGCCGGGATGCCGAGATCTTCGAGGACTTCGACCGAGTGCTCGCCGATGAGCGGCGACCGCCGTGGATAGCCCCCGCCCGAGCGGCTGAAGTGGCCGAGCCGCCCTGGGCCCATCATCGCCCCGAACTGCGGGTGGTCGAAGTACTCGAAGTAGCTGTTTTCGTGCAGCCACGGGCTCTGGAAAAGGTCGTCGGGCGAGAGCGCCGGCGCCGCGGGAACGCCCCTGCTCAGCAGGCGGTCAACCACTTCGTCGCGGGGGAAGGCCGCCATGCCGCCGGCGATCTGGTCAGCGAGCGGGCTGTTCACGCCTTCCAGCAGCGCCTTCTCGGCGACCAGCCGGCCTGCCCACTCGGGATGGCCGAGGGCGACGCAGACGGATGCGAAGTGCTCTGGCCTGTTCCCGGCGATGAGCACCCAGCCGCCATCGGCGCACTGGTAGTACCGGTTGAGCGCCGAGACGCCGATGCAGTCCTTCGCGCCCCTTGGGTTCTCTGGGCGCCCTTCGTACCAGGACACCTCACCCGACTGGAAGAGGATGCTCTGGTTAGCCAGGCAGGTCAGCACCTCCTGGCCTTCGCCGCTGCGTTCGCGCTCATACAGGGCCGAGACGATGCCGAAGGCTGCGGCCATCGCGCTGCCGGTGTCGTTGATCGGGATCTGATAGAAGACCGGTTCGTCGTCACCGCCCTGGGCAGCCATCAGGCCGCTGCGCGCCTGCACCAGCGGGTCGAAGCCGGGGTCCGGAGAAAGTTCGCCAGCCGGGCCATAGCCGGTGACCGAGCAGGAGATAATGCGCGGGTTGATCTGCTTGAGCGTGGCATAGTCGATGCCGAGGCGCTCCCGGACGCCGTTGCGGTAGTTGTCGAGGACGACATCGGAAACGCGGACGAGGTCGAGGAAGAGCTCGCGGCCTTCCGGCTTCTTGAGGTCGAGGGCGAGGCCGCGCTTGCCCCGGTTATAGCCGATGAAACCGAGGCCGTACGTCCGGAAGGGGTCCCCGTCCGGGGGTTCGACCTTGACGACGTCGGCGCCCCAGGCGGCCATGATGCCGGGGGCGAAGGTGCCCGCGATAAAGGCGCCGAGGTCGAGGACGCGCACTCCCGCGAGCGGCCCTGCGCCTGTGGCTGGCCCGGCGTTCGAACCGTGGACAGCCGGGGTGTGCGCAGGCAGCGCTTCGACCTTCGCCGGGGTAGCCAGCCCACGAACCGAGCCCGGGGTCCGGCCGAACTTTACGGGTACGCCCGGGATCTCGACTTTGCCGTGTTTCGCGTCGGTGAACTCGAGGCACATGTCGTTCGAACGCGCCGTCTCGCTGTGGAACCATTCGCGCGACGTTCCGACCGGCCCGCGTGGCACGTCGTGATCGTGCAGGATGTCGAGCCATTCGGCCCGAGTCTTCTCTTTAAAGCGCGCGTCGAGGGCCTCGATGACCTGGGTGTTAATGCCCGGCTTGAGGAGGCTGGCGAAATCCCCGTCGACACCTTCGAGGGTCATCAGGTGCATCATGTCCGTGGCTTCGAGGGCCTTCAGGAAGAACTGCGGCGTCAGCGAACCAAGGAAGAACCAGAGCCCATCGGAGCATTCGTAAAGGCGGTAGTTGGGTACGCCGCCGCGGCTGCCGCGCCCGCCCATACGGAACATGCCGTCGGCATGCACAGTGCCGCCGGCTTCGACTGCGCCCAGGGCATCGAGGCCGCTGACGACGATAGCCTGGCCTTCGCCGCTGCGGGCGCGTTCGTGCAGGGCCGCACCAAGGACACCCGCGCCGAGGACAGCGTGGCCGTAGGAAACCTGCGGGGTTACCAGGTAGATCGGGCGGTCTTCGTAGCTCGACTGCAGCCAGGCAGCGCCGGTAACCGCCTGGAGGAGCCCTTCATCGGGCGGGAGCTGGCTCCAGCGGCCCTGGGGGGAGTAGGGCGGAAACCAGGCGTGCAGCAAGGCGGGGTTCGCCGCGCGCACTGTTACGGGGTCGAGACCGCTCCGCTCCAGCTCCCCCGGGGCCCAGTCGAACACAGCGACGTCGGCAGAAGCAAGGAGCGAACGGGCGGCCGAGAGGCCGGCAAACGAGTGAACGTCGAGGGTGACGACCTGCTTATTCCGGTTCCAGCAGAGGTAGCCGGGGTGGTCCTTCATGCGGTCGCCGCCGGGCGGTTCGACCTTGATAACCTCGGCTCCCAGGTCCCCGAGCAGCATCGTCGCCATCGGACCGGCGATACCCTCGGAGAGGTCGATGATGCGGATGCCCTCGAACGCTGTCATGGGAGGGGACTATACCGGGGAGCGGTGTGTACAGATACGGCGGGCTCAGGAGCGGTAGGCCTGTCCGCGAGGGCTAATGCGCACGATCGAAACCAGGAGGAGGCCCGTTGACACCTCGTAGATGATTCGGAGGTCGCCCACCCGGCTGCTCCGCGCGCCTTGAAGCGGCCCATGCAGTGGCTTCGAGATATCCGTACGAAAAGGATCCTCTGCGAATTGCTCAATTCGTCGAGTAAGCCGTCGTCGAATGTCGGGGGAGCATTGGCGCAGGTATCGCTGGCTCTCCCGCGAGAGGGACAGCGCGTAGGTCACTCGCCAAGTTCCGCGAGCAGTTCGGCCAGGGTGACTGTCTCTCCCCGCTCGAACTCCCGCCGCGCCGCAAGAACGGCCTCCACCTCTTCCGGGGTCAGTTCATCCGGGTCGAGCCGCATGTTGATGTAGTCGAGCATCTGCTCGGCTTCCTCGTCCGAAAGCCGCTCGATGAGCGAATGCAGTTCCTCTTTGAGCGTGGGGGAACTCATGCGTCCAGTGTACACGAGCCCGGATACCCTCCATGGGAGAGAACCTCGACGCTCAGGAGGCTGGCGGGACGGAACCCACGCTGCGAACCATCAAGAACCTCGCCCGCGTCCTCGGCGCAGTCTGGATGATTGGCGCGGAGGGTGTCAGCGCTTCCGAACCAGCCGCACGCCCCGCCTGAGGCTTTACCCCTCGATGCCGTTCCGGCGGATGACGTCGCTGTACCAGCGGGCACTGTCCTTCGGGATGCGCTTCAGGCTTTCGAAGTCCGTGTAGACCATGCCGAAGCGCTTCGTGTAGCCGAACGCCCACTCGTAGTTGTCGTAGAGCGACCACTGGAAGTAGCCGCGCACATCACAGCCGTCCTGGATGGCGCCGTGCAGCCCGCGCAGGAACCCGCCGAGCAGTTCGACCCGCTGGGTGTCGTGGACCTGGCCGTCCGGGCCGGGTTCGGTGTTGTCGCAGACCCCGTTCTCGGTGATGTAGATCACCGGGTTCGCGGACTCCTTCGAAACCCAGCGCACGAAGTCGCCGAGAGCGTGCGGCGCGGCTTCGTAGCCCATCGGCAACAGCGGCAGGCGCGGCGCGGCGAACGAAAACCCGACGCCCCGGCCGGGGCCGGCCTGGATGAGCGCGCGGGAGTAGAGGTTCAGCCCGAGGAAGTCTGTCGGCGTGGCGATGACTTCCATGTCGCCCGGTTCGATGGGGAAACTGGCGCGCCGGGAGTCGTGGTAGTCGACCACGCTCTGCGGGTAGCCCTTGCCGAAGATCGGGCCATGGAAGAGGCGGGTATCGAAGTCGCGGGCCAGTTCGACCGCCTTCGCTGTCTCCGGGGTGTCGTCGGCGGGTTCGTAGCTGGTGTTGGCGTTGGTCATGCCGATTTCGCCGCCCTTGCCGCTGGCGCGGAAGGCCTGGACGGCCCGCCCGTGCGCGAGGTGGGCATGGTGGACCGCGCGGGCGTACAGCCCGAGGTCGCGGAAGCCCGGCGCCATGCCCCCGCGGCGGTGGCCGATGTCGGTGAAGATGTACGGCTCGTTCAGGGTCACCCACTTCTTCACGCGGTCGCCGTACCGTTCGAAGAGGAGGTTCGCGTAGTCGGCGAACCAGCCGGCGACGTCGCGATTCGTCCAACCGCCAAGGTCCTGGAGCGACTGGGGCAGGTCCCAGTGGTAGAGGGTGACGAGCGGCTCGATGTTCTTCGCGAGGAGGGCGTCAATCAGGCGGTCGTAGAAGGCGAGGCCCTTCTCGTTGATGGCGCCCTTCCCAAATGGCATGACCCGCGACCACGAGACCGAGAAGCGGTAGGCCTGCAGGCCCAGGCTCGCCATGAGGTCGACGTCTTCGGCGTAGCGGTGGTAGTGGTCGCAGGCGACGTCGCCAGTCGAGCCGTCCTGGATGGTCCCCGGCTGGTGGGCGAAGGTGTCCCAGATCGAGAGGCCGCGGTCGTCTTCGCGGTATGCCCCTTCGATCTGATAGGCGGCGGTTGCAGCGCCCCAGGAGAAGCCAGCGGGAAAGGTGAGTGGTGCCATCCGCGGATTATCCACGAGCGCGCAGCGAACGGCATCAGGTGTGCCACGCCGCACCTCTGGGTAGGATGGCCGCATGAGCGACTCCATCGACATCGGCGCGTTCCGGGTGTGGGCGTTGCCAGACGGCGCGGCTGACTTGCCCACCTGGGCGATGAACCCGGACCTCGATGGCGGCGACCCGGTAACCTGGGCTGCCTACGCCGAACGCGCGCCCGGCGGCTTCCACGGACCGGACCACCTCTGGCGCATCCACAACACCTGCTTCCTGG
The DNA here is from genome assembly GCA_020853755.1 of Dehalococcoidia bacterium. Classification (GTDB taxonomy): domain Bacteria; phylum Chloroflexota; class Dehalococcoidia; order Tepidiformales; family Tepidiformaceae; genus Amarobacter. The sequence continues at coordinate 19,184 of JADYYG010000010.1, forward strand.
TCGAATCCGCCGATGACCGCGTGCTCGTGGACCTCGGAGTCGGTGTTGGCCCCTACCCGTGGTACCAGGGTTTGCGCGGGAGCCTGCTGGCGCGAATGGCCGAAGCCGGCTTCGACCCGGACACGGTGACACAGGTCTTCCTCACGCATGCGCACCCGGATCACGTTGGCTGGGCTGTGGACGAAGAGCGTGGCGCGCCGCGCTTCCCGAACGCCCGCTACCGCCTGCACCGCACCGACTGGCACTTCTTCAGCGGGCGCGGAACGGTGCCGAAGCACTTCACCCGCTTCGTCGAACCTCTCGCGCGCGCCGGCGTCCTCGACCTGCTCGACGGCGAAGCGGAGATCCTGCCGGGGATGACCGCTCTGGAGACACCGGGGCACACGGCCGGCCACATGAGCCTGCTGCTCCGCTCGCGCGGCGAGGGACTGGTGATTGCTGGCGACGTGCTGAACAGCCCGATGTACGTGACCGAACCGGAGCGCCCCTTCGGTTCCGACGCCGACCAGGCACAGGCGATCGCCACTCGTGTGCGTCTCGTCGAGCGCATCGCTGCCGAAGGCTGGCGGGTGGCCGCGCCGCACTTCCCGGCGCCGGGCTGGGGCGCTGTTGTTCTGGAAGAAGGCCGCCGGTGGTGGCGCGGCGGGTAGCCTTCTACTCCTTCAGCGTTGGGATTGGGCCTCGTGCCACCGAGAGCTTCCCGGCCCCCGCGGCCACGGTGTCGATCCATGATTCCGGGTTGCGCACGTTGAGGGAGCGAAGAAGCCGCTTGGTCCCGGCGACGCCTTCGGGCGAGACCTCGGCCAGTTCGGCGGCGAGCGCCCGGGCCGAGCTGAGCACCTCGGCGTCAGGAACGACCGCGTGGGCGATGCCGAGCTGGAGCAGTTCGGGGCCGGTGACGCGCCTCCCCAGCAACATCAGGCGGCGGGCGACGGCGTCACCGTACCTCGCCAGCAGCCAGGCTACGTTCATCGGCGCCGGACGCCCCTGCCGCACTTCGCCCACCTGGAGGAAGGCCGTCTCGCCAACCACCAGGTAGTCGGCCGAGAGCGCGAGCGCCGAACCCGCGTTGATGGCGAACCCTTCGAGCGCGCAGACCACCGCCTTATCGCAGGCGAACAATCGCTCGTGGAGGCCGCGCCAGTGATCTCCGAAGCCCGCCACCCAGTCCGGTTTGGGCTCTGCGTTGAACTCCTTCAGGTCGAGCCCGGAGCAGAACACGCCCTGTTCACCGCGAAGGAGGATGACATGCACGCCAGCGTCAGCAGAGGCTGCGTCGACGGCATCGGCGGCAGCCCGGGCGAGCGGGCCGGTGACGGCGTTCTTCCGCGCCGGGCGGTTCAGGATGATCTCGGCGACCCCGCCGTTCAGTTCGTAGCGGATCTCATCGTTCATCGTTCGTGCACTCCCGGCGGCGAAGCGTGGCACCTTCACCGGGCGAAGGCAACGCGCGCCTGCCCCTCCGGCCGCCTCCTCCGGTGCTACACTGCCTCGCCGGAGGGGTGCCGCCCTGGACCGCCAGCCAGCCTTCGTTGAGTGCGCCATCGACCGTGTGCGGGACGGCCGGCGGGAGACTGCGCCCGACGTCCTCACGGTCGAAGAGCCACTCGAAATCCGGGTCACTGCGGGCGCTGGCGGCGAGCGCGTCACCGTCCCACTGTGCGTCACGATGCACACCCCGGGCCACGATTTCGACCTGGCGGCGGGCTTCCTTTTCGGCGAAGGCATCGTCGCGAACCGGGAAGACATCGCTCGCATCGGCCTCGCTCCGGACGTCCTCGACGACGAGGAGCGCGCGAACACCGTGCAGGTAGACCTGCGCGACGGTCTCGCGTTCGACTTCGAACGGCTGCGGCGGAACTTCACCGCCACGAGCGCCTGCGGGGTCTGCGGGAAGGCTTCGCTCGACACGCTCGTTCACGAAGGGTGCCGCCCGCTGAAGAGCATGGCGCGAATCCACGGGGACGTGCTCGTTTCGCTGCCGTCGGCGATGACGGCGGCCCAGGGGGGCTTCGCCCACACTGGCGGCGTCCACGCCTGCGCGCTGTTCACGACGGACGGCCGGCTGCTGACCCTGCGCGAGGATGTCGGCCGCCACAACGCCCTGGACAAGCTGGTGGGAAGCCACCTGCTGGCCGGCGACCTCGCCGCGCTGGAGGCCTCGGCGGTGATGCTCAGCGGGCGGGCGAGCTACGAACTGCTGCAGAAGGCGCTGCGCGCCCGCATCCCGATCGTCGCCTCGGTTGGCGCGCCTTCGAGTCTTGCGGTAGAGATCGCGAGAACGTTCGACGTCACGCTCGCCGGGTTCGTGAAACCCTCGGGGTTCAACGTCTACGCGGGAGGAGGCAGGATTGATGGATAAGGCGACAGTCGGCTTCGCCCCCTGGGACGCCGCTGCGGCGGCAACCATGATCGCCGAGATGCAGGACCTGCCGGGCGCCTGCCTGCCGATCCTCCACCGCCTCCAGGGCGAGTTCGGCTACATCCACGACGAGGCCGTCCCGCTCATCGCCGGCGCACTTGCACTCTCCCTCGCCGAAGTGGTGGGCGTCATCGAGTTCTATTCGGACTTCCGGCGGACACCTCCGGCCGTTCACCAGGTGCAGGTCTGCCTCGCCGAATCCTGCCAGGCGGTGGGCAGCGCCGCGCTTGCCGAACGGCTAACGGAGGTCCTTGGGACGGAAATCGGGGGGCGCAGCGCCGATGGCCGCTTCGACCTCCGGCCGGTGTACTGCCTGGGCAACTGCGCCTGCTCGCCCGCCCTCATGATCGACGGACTGCTCTACGGCCGCGTGACACCCGACCGGGCGCCGCAACTGCTCGCCGAGGTCTGGCCGTGAGCGCCTGGATCCCGGGCGATTCCGGCGCCTGCTCGGTTGGCGCAGATGACGTCGCGCGAGCCATCGCCGCCGAGGCGGAAGCGCGCGGACTGCCCGCGGACTTCCACCGCAATGGGTCGCGCGGCCTCTACTGGCTCGAGCCCATGGTTGAAGTCGACACCGCCGGCGGGCGCGTGGCCTACGGGCCGGTCACCCCGGCCGACGTGCCGGGTCTCTTCGACGCCGCGTTCCTCGAAGGCGGTGCGCACCCGCTGCGCCTCGGGCTGGTCGCGGACATCCCCGAGTTCGCGCGCCAGGACCGAGTGACCTTCCGGCGCTCCGGGCTCATCGAACCGCTCTCGATCGACCAGTACCGGGCCGAAGGCGGGTTCGCCGGGCTCGAAGCGGCCCTCGCGATGACCCCGGCAGCCATCATCGAAGCGGTGACCGCCTCGGGGCTGCGCGGGCGCGGCGGCGCGGGTTTCCCCGCCGGCCTCAAGTGGCAGACCGTCCTCGACCAGCCGGCCGGCCCCAAGTACATCGTGTGCAACGCGGACGAGGGCGACAGCGGCACCTTCGCCGACCGCATGCTGATGGAGGGCGACCCGTTCTCCATCCTCGAAGGGATGACCATCGCCGGGCTGGCCACCGGGGCGGCCGAAGGCTACCTCTACATCCGCTCCGAGTACCCGGCAGCCGCCCTCGCGATGGCCGATGCAATCCAGTTGCTGCAGGATGCGGGCTACCTCGGCCGCTCGGTCATGGGCTCCGGCCGCGCCTTCGACGTCCAGGTGCGCATCGGGGCTGGCGCCTACATCTGCGGCGAAGAGACCGCTCTCCTCGAGTCGCTCGAAGGGAAGAAAGGCGTCATCCGCCCGCGCCCGCCGTTGCCCGCGGTGCAGGGACTGTTCGGGCGGCCCACGGTGGTCAACAACACCCTCACGCTGGCGACCGTGCCCGCGATCCTCGCCGGGGGAGCGGACGCGTACGCAGCGCACGGTGTTGGCCGCTCCCGCGGCACATCGGTGATGCAACTCGCCGGCAACGTGAAGCGCCCGGGCCTCTTCGAGGTCCCCTTCGGCGTCACGCTCGATGAACTGGTGAACGGCTGCGGCGGCGGGACGGCCTCCGGAAGGCCGCTGCGGGCCGTCCAGGTTGGCGGGCCGCTCGGTGCATACTTCCCGGCCAGCATGCTCGACACGCCCATTGACTACGAAGCGGTCAGCGAGCGCGGCGGCATGCTCGGCCACGGCGGCGTCGTCGTCTTCGATGACACGGTGGACATGGCCCGCCAGGCCCGCTTCGCGATGGAGTTCTGCGCCATCGAAAGCTGCGGCAAGTGCACACCCTGCCGCATCGGCTCCACCCGCGGAGTCGAGGTCATCGACCGCATCATCGCCAACGAAGAGCGGACCATGAACTTCGCGCTGCTTGATGACCTGCTGGAGGTCATGCGCGACGGCTCGCTCTGCGGGCTCGGGGGCCTCACGCCCCTGCCGGTTTCCAGCGCCCTCCGCCACTTCCCGGAGGACTTCGCCCGAACTGCCCGCCACGAGGGGGTCACACCATGACACTGGTCCAGGAAATCGACTACGGGACGCCAAAGAAGACGGCCGCCGAGAGCGTCACCCTCGAAATCAACGGCCGCCCGGTAACGGTGCCCGCGGGCACGTCGGTTATGCGCGCGGCGATGGAATCGGGCGTGACCGTGCCGCGCCTCTGCGCCACGGACAGCCTCGAACCGTTCGGGTCCTGCCGCCTCTGCCTGGTCGAAATCGAAGGCCGCAAGGGCACGCCGGCCTCGTGCACCACACCCGCCGAAGCCGGCATGAAGGTCACCACCCAGTCGCCGCGGCTGGCGAACCTGCGCCGGAACGTGATGGAGCTGTACATCTCGGACCACCCGCTGGACTGCCTGACCTGCCCGGCGAACGGGAACTGCGAACTGCAGGACATGGCGGGCGCCGTCGGCCTGCGCGAAGTGCGCTACGGCTACGAGGGCGCGAACCACTTCCACGAAGCGTCCGACGAATCGAACCCGTACTTCACCTTCGACCCGACGAAGTGCATCGTCTGCTCCCGCTGCGTACGCGCCTGCGAGGAGACGCAGGGCACCTTCGCCCTGACCGTGAAGGGCCGCGGTTTCGCCTCGCGCATCGCCCCCGGCGACATGCTCTTCCTCGACTCGGAGTGCGTCTCCTGCGGCTCGTGCGTGCAGGCCTGCCCGACCGCTTCGCTGACCGAGAAGACGATCGTCGAGATGGGCCAGCCGACCGACAGCGTGGTCACGACCTGCGCCTACTGCGGCGTCGGCTGTTCGTTCAAGGCGGAGATGCAGGGCGGCGAGGTCATCCGGATGATGCCCTACAAGGACGGGCGAGCGAACCACGGGCACTCCTGCGTGAAGGGCCGCTTCGCCTGGGGATACACCACCCACAAGGACCGCATCCTCTCGCCGATGGTGCGCGAAAAGATCACCGACCCCTGGCGCGAAGTCTTGTGGGAGGAGGCGATCGCCTACGCGGCCGGCGAGTTCAAGCGCATCCAGGCGGCCTACGGCGCCGACTCCATTGGCGGCATCACGTCCTCGCGCTGCACGAACGAGGAGACCTTCCTCGTCCAGAAGATGGTGCGCGCGGGCTTCGGCAACAACAACATCGATAACTGCGCGCGCGTCTGCCATTCGCCGACGGGCTACGGGCTGAAGACCACCTTCGGAACCTCGGCCGGCACGCAGGACTTCGACTCGGTCGAGCAGGCGGACGTGATCGTCGTTATCGGCGCGAACCCAACCGACGCCCACCCGGTATTCGCCGCCCAGATGAAGCGCCGCCTCCGCGCGGGCGCGGGCCTCGTCGTGATCGACCCGCGGCGGATCGACCTCGTGCAACAACCGCACGTCCAGGCGAAACACCACCTCGCGCTCAAGCCGGGCACGAATGTGGCCATCATCAACGCCCTCGCCCACGTCGTCGTGACCGAGGGGTTGGTCGACGAGGCATTCGTCGCAGCCCGCTGCGATGTGGCCACCTTCGAACGCTGGCGCAGCTTCGTGCGTGAGGAACGCAACTCACCGGAAGCGGTCGAAGCGCTCACCGGCGTGCCCGCCGCCGAGGTCCGCGCTGCGGCGAGGCTGTACGCCACGGCCGGCAACGCCGCCATCTACTACGGCCTCGGCGTCACCGAGCACAGCCAGGGTTCGACGATGGTGATGGGCATGGCCAACCTCGCGATGGCGACCGGCAACCTCGGCCGCCCCGGCGTGGGCGTCAATCCCCTGCGCGGCCAGAACAACGTGCAGGGTTCGTGCGACATGGGTTCGTTCCCGCACGAGTTCTCCGGCTACCGCCACGTCGCCGACGACAGCGTGCGCGCGATGTTCGAGGAGGTCTGGGGCGTCGCCCTCGGCGCGGAGCCGGGCCTGCGCATCCCCAACATGCTCGACGCCGCCGTCGACGGCACCTTCAAGGGCCTCTACATCCAGGGCGAAGACATCGTCCAGTCGGACCCGAACATGAAGCACGTCGCCGCCGGGCTCGCGGCGATGGAGTGCGTGGTCATCCAGGACCTCTTCCTCAACGAGACGGCGAGCTACGCGCACGTCTTCCTGCCCGGTTCCACCTTCCTCGAAAAGGACGGCACCTTCACGAACGCCGAACGGCGGATCAGCCGCGTGCGCAAGGCGGTCGCGCCGAAGGCCGGGTACGCAGACTGGGAGATCACGCAGCTGCTCTCGAACGCCATGGGCTTCGAGATGAACTACGCCCACCCATCCGAAATCATGGACGAAATCGCCCGGCTGACGCCGACGTTCGCCGGGGTGACGTACGAGAAGTTGGACGCCCTCGGCAGCGTGCAGTGGCCCTGCAACGACAAGGCCCCCGAAGGCACACCCGTCATGCACGCCGACGGCTTCGTCCGCGGCAAGGGCCAGTTTATGATCACCGAGTTCGTCGCGACCGATGAGCGCGCGACCGACCGCTTCCCGCTGCTCCTCACGACGGGCCGCATCCTCAGCCAGTACAACGTCGGTGCCCAGACGCGGCGGACCGCGAACCTCGCCTGGTTCGACGAAGACGTGCTCGAAATCCACCCGTGGGACGCCGAGAACCGCGGCATCCGCGACGGCGACCTGGTGGAACTGGCGAGCCGCGCCGGGGCCACCACGCTCCACGCGCAGGTTTCGGCGCGCATGCAGCCCGGCGTCGTCTACACCACGTTCCACTTCCCCGGGACGGCCGTGAACGTGGTGACCACCGAGTTCGCCGACTGGGCGACGGAGTGCCCCGAGTACAAGGTGACCGCTGTGCAGGTGCGCCGCACCACCCACGAAAGCGAGTGGCAGGCCGCTCAGGAGGAGTTCCGCGAGGAGACGCGCCGCCGCAAGCGCGAGAAGGTGTAGGCGCTTCCGGCCGGCGGCGGCGTGCGCGCGCTGATAGCCCCTCTCGCGGCTTGGGCCTACCCTTAGAAGCCCAACCACCACACCTGCGAGGCTGCTATGTCCGTCCTCTCCCGGCTTGACCCCGCCGTTGCGCGCATTATCGAAAGCGAACGCGGCCGCCAGGTCGACTCCCTCGAAATGATCGCGAGCGAGAACTACGCCTCCGCGGCGGTCCTCGAAGCGACCGGCTCGGTCTTCACGAACAAGTACGCCGAGGGCTACCCGGGCAAGCGCTACTACGCCGGCAACCAGTTCAGCGATGAACTCGAAACGCTCGCCATCGACCGCGCGAAGGAACTCTTCGGGGTCGACCACGCGAACGTGCAGCCGACGAGCGGCGCCGAGGCGAACATGGCTGTCTACCAGGCGTTCGTGAACCCCGGCGACACCATCATGGGGATGGAACTGAGCCAGGGCGGCCACCTCACCCACGGCTCACCGGTGAACTACAGCGGCCGCCTCTACAACTTCGTGCCCTACACCGTGGATCGCGAAAGCGAAGTCATCGACATGGAACAGGTGCGGCGGCTGGCGATGGAGAATCGCCCGCGGATCATCGTCGCCGGCGCGACAGCCTACCCGCGCGCGATCGACTTCGCGGCCTTCGGCGAGATCGCCCGCGAGTCCGGGGCGCTCCTCATGGTCGACATGTCGCACATTGCCGGGCTGGTGGCCGGCGGCGCCCATGCCACTCCCGCGGGCCACGCCGATGTCATCACGACGACCACCCACAAGACGCTGCGCGGACCGCGCGGGGCGCTCGCGCTGTGCAAGGCCGAGCACGCCGACGCCCTCGACCGGGGGGTATTCCCAGGCACCCAGGGCGGGCCGCACCTGCATAGCATCGCGGCCAAGGCGGTCGCCTTCGCCGAAGCGCTGAAGCCGGAGTTCAAGACCTACGCCCGCCAGATCGTGGCGAATGCGGCGGCGCTGTCTGCCGAACTGCAGGCCGGGGGTCTCCGCCTCGTCTCGGGCGGCACCGACAACCACCTCCTGCTCCTCGACTGCAACTCGGTGGGGATCAGCGGCCTCAAGGCGCAGAACGCGCTCCAGGGCGCCGGCATCATCACCAACCGAAACACCATCCCCTACGACCAGCGCTCGGCCTACGTGACGAGCGGCCTGCGTATGGGGACGCCAGCCCTCACCTCACGCGGGATGAAAGAAGACGAGATGCGCCGCGTGGGCAAGTGGATTGTCCGCGTGCTCAAGGACCCGGACGGCGACGGCGTTCGCGAAGCCGTGCGCGCCGAAGTCGCCGAGTTCGCGCGGGCCTACCCGGTGCCGGGCATCACGGACGCGGAGTAGGGCCTACAGCGGGAGCATGCCGCCGCGCACTGCGAGCGTGACCGCTTCCGTGCGGCTGGCTGCGCCGAGCTTGCCCAGGATCGTGCCGACGTGGAACTTCACGGTGTGCTCGCTGATGCCGAGTTCGCGGGCGATGCCCTTGTTCGGCAGCCCCGCGGCCACCAGCCCGAGCACCTCGACCTCGCGTTCGCTCAGCTTCGAACCCTTGAGGAGCAGCGGCTGCTCGTGCGGGCGGTTCGCCATCAGCGTGGCGAGGGCCGGGTCGAATACGACGAGGCCACGCGCGACCGCGGAGACGGCGGCAGCGAGGTCGTCCGCGGTGGCTTCCTTCAGAAGGTAGGCGCGCGGCGTGTCGCCGGTGATGTGCATCTGCGCGAACTCGACCGGCGAAGCGACGAGCAGCACGGACGGCCCGGCCGGCCACTCCTCCTCGGTCGCCCCCTCTTCGAGGTCAGCGACGATAACGTCGGCATGGTCATCAAGCCCGAAGGTGAGTTCGAGCCCCGGCGCGGCGGCGAGCATGGCCCGCAACCCGGCCCGCACCGAGGGATAGGCAGCCTGGACGGCCACTTTCAGGACCGGGGTCTCGAGCATCGCAGTCGTCATTGATCCATCCTAGCGCACCGGGCAGGCGTGGCACGCCTGCCCGTTCGGACGGTTGGTGAGCGCCGGTTTACGAACGTTCGCCGACGTTGACGGTGAGGTTCGTCAGCCCGCCGCCGCGAACGACTGCGGCTGGCGTCTCCTGGCCGATGCGGGCCGGGCCGAGCTGCCCCTGGAGGCTATCGGTGTCGGTCATCGGCGCGCCGCCGAACTCGACGAGGATGTCGCCGATGAGCATCCCGGCGGTATCCGCGGGACTGCCCGCTTCGACCGAAACGATGAGGAGGCCCGTTTCGCGGCCGCCTGCGAGCGCCTGGAGCGCCGCCGGGAGCTTCGCCACCTGGCTGCTGATGCCGAGGTAGGCGCGGCGCACTTTGCCGCCCTTCAGCAGATCGGCGGCGATGCGTTCGAGGGCGACGACCGGCAGCGTCAGGTCCGAACCACGCCCGAGCCGCGAACTGTTCATCCCGAGGACGCGGCCCTCGACATCGGCGAGGGGGCCACCGGAGAAGCCGGGGTAGAAGGTCACGTCGGAGCGTAGATAGCCCTCGACTTCCGCGCCGCGGAAGGTGCGCCAGGGCCCGCCGACGGCGCCGATGACGCCGAGTGAGGCCATCGGTCCTTCGTTCGACGGCCGCCCGACGGCCAGCGCAAGGTTCCCGACCTTCGCCGAACCCTGGGGCGCGCGGACGGCCGGCGTCAGCCCGCTGGCGGGGATCTTCAGGACGGCGATGTCGGAGCCGGGGTCGCGGCCCACGATTGCGGCGGCGTGCTTCGAACCGTCCGGCAGGTAGACCTCGACCTCGTCCCGTTCGATGACGTGGTCCGAGGTGAGGATGACGCCATCGGCGCTCCAGGCGAGACCGCTGGCCGGGAAGCGCCGCCGCGCGTTGACGACGACGGTGGACGCAGCGGCACGTTCAACCGCCGCGGCGAGGCCCTCGGAGAACTGGGAAAGCGTTGTGGTTTCGGATGGCATGGGGTTCGCCCCTCCTCGCGCCGGGGTTCCCGGCTGATGGGCTCAGCGTGCCATCGCAGCGCGTCGCCGTGACCACCCGGGCGGTGAGGCAACGCGCTGGTCAAATGGGCGGGTGAGGCCGGCAGGAGTCAGAGGTCTATGGCGCGGCTGGCTTCATCGAGGCGGGCCCAGGTCGCTTCGTCCAGCAGCTCGAGCGCGGGCACGAAGAGGTCGTCCTCCTCGTCGCCGAAGTGCCCCTGGAGGATCCAGTCGAGGCGCTTGACGCCATCCCAGAGGGTTTCGAGCAGCTCCGGCGTGGGCTGGTCGCCAGCGTCCTTGAGGTTGGCGGCGAGGGCGGCGCGCTCGGCATCGACGTCATCGTGGGTGTGGTTCAGCGCGGCCAGCACCTTCTCGATGATGGACTGGCGCAGGCGCACCTCGTCGTGCTGTTCGACCATTTCGTCGATGACCTGGTCGAGTTCGGCGCCGAAGCCGCGGAGCGCGGGGAACAGCACGTCCTCTTCCTTCGCGATGTGGAGGACGAGGCTTTCCGCCATGTAGGCGTCGAGTTCGCGGAAGAGCTTGAGCGAACGCCGGCCCAGTTCCTCGTCGCCGGGGTCTTCGACCGCGGCCTCGGCGGTTTCGCGGACGGTGGTGACGAGCGCGTGGATCTCGTCATGTTCGCGCATCAGCGTGACGAGGGGTTCGACAGTAGTTTCGAGGTTGCCGAAGGATGCCACGCTTCGAGTATCCGCGATCAACTGAAAGCTGTCAGGCTTCAGCTGTCAGCCATGACCTATCGGCCATCAGCGGTCAGCCGCTGGATCAGACCTCAAACCTCGCACCGCCATGCGCTACACTACGAATACGGCACATCAACTTCGCCCTGCCGACCAGGGCTTCACGCCAATGACCATGTCCACCAACGGGCGCCGGCCGCTCACTGTCGGGGTGCTCGCACTCCAGGGAGACTTCCGCGAACACCGCGAGATGCTCGAGCGGATGGGTCACCACGTCTCCGAGATTCGCAAGCCAGGCCAACTCGACGAGATCGACGCCCTCATCATCCCTGGCGGCGAAAGCACCACGATCGCACGCCTCATCCTGAGCAACGGCTTCCAGCAGCCGCTGCGCGACTTCTGCGCGAGCGGCAAACCGGTCTGGGGCACCTGCGCCGGCGCAATCCTCCTTGCACGGCAGGTGGATAACCTCGACCGCCCGGGCATCGAAACAATGGACATCTCGATCCAGCGCAACGCGTTCGGCCGCCAGGTCGACAGCTTCGAGGCGGCGCTCCAGGTCGAAGGCATCGCCGGGCCGCCGTTCCATGCCGTGTTCATCCGGGCCCCGCTCTTCCTCTCGGTCTGGGGGAATGCGCGGGCCATCTGTACGCTCGAAGACGGGACCATCGTCGCGGCCCGCCAGGGCAACCTCCTGGCCACATCGTTCCACCCGGAATTGACCGGCGACACCCGCCTGCACGAACTCTTCCTCTCCATCGGGGCTCCCGCCGAGGCGCGCCGTGGGTGAGATGCGCGCCGAACCCCTGAGCCCGATCGACACGGCCACGCTCTGGCCGCAGTTGGGCCGGCTGAACACCGAAGTGATCGCCACTCGCGGCGCCGAGAGCCTGCTCGTTTCGAGCGGGCTCGCGGCCACCGGCCTGAGCCACCTGCCGCGCGTGCCCCGCACGTCCGTCCTCGGCGTCCGGCGGGGGCTGAGTTACCGCGGCGTCGCGGTAGGCCGCGAACTGGCCGGCGGCGCCGCCTGGGAGGCCGTCTCGCTGCGGCTTTCGCGCCCGAAAGACGACGACACCGTGACCACGCTCTGCGAAGGGCTCTCGGCGGAGGTTGCCTCGCGCGGCGGGCGCACGGTCTACATGCGCTACGCCGAAGGCAGCCTCCACGCCGACGCCCTGCGCAAAGGGGGCTTTTTCGCCTACCGCCTGGAGCACCTGTACGCCGTCCGCGGCGGCCGCCCGCTGCCCGAGACCGCCTTCCGGCCAGCGACACGAAGCGACCGTCACGGCATCTTCCGGCTCTACTGCCGGGCCGTCCCCGAAATGGTCCGCCGCCACGAAGCGCCAACCCAGCAGGACTGGCGCGCGGTCCTCGACTCGTTCGACTGCGACCGCGGCTTCGTCCTCGACGGTCCGAACGGCCTCGCCGCCTGGGTGGGCATCGGCGACCGCGAAAGCCACGTCCTCATCGACGACCCCGATGACGCGGCCGTCCAGGCGACGCTGGATCTGGTGGAGGCGCAGGGTTCGCGCAATGGCACGCTCGTCATTGCCGAGCACCAGTTCATGATCGAGGCGGCTGCCAACGAACGTGGCTACACAGCCCTCGGCACGCGGCTGATGTGCGCACGGCGGCTCGCGCTTTCGAATCCCCTGAAGGAGGTCGCCAAGGCAACCGTCGCCGAGTCGGTGGCGCTGCCGCACTGAACCATGACTGACACCGCCTCCCCCTTCCCCGACCAGCAGATCATCACCGATGACCTCGACCTCCTCCTCGAGGCGCTGCCGCCGCGCATCGTCGATGCCCTCCAGGGCGCCGAACGCCGGAACGAGTTGCTCGAAGTAGTGATGGACCTCGGCCGCCTGCCGGAAGCGCGCTACCCCGGCCGCGAAGTCGTCCTCTCGCACGATGAAGTTGGCGAAGACGACCTCCAATTCGTCATCGACCACATCGGCGACTTCGGCGACGACAACCGCGCGGGCATCGAACGCACGCTCCACCGCATCAGTTGCATCCGCAACCGGCGGGGCAAGATCGTCGGGTTGACGTGCCGAGTCGGCCGGGCCGTCTACGGCACCATCCGCGTCATCGAGGACCTCGTCCTTAGCGGCCAGAGCATCCTCTTCCTCGGCAAACCGGGCGTCGGCAAGACGACGATGCTTCGCGAAGTCGCCCGCGTCCTGGCCGACGATGCGAACAAGCGCGTCATCATCGTCGACACGTCGAACGAAATCGGCGGCGACGGCGATGTGCCCCACCCGGCAATCGGCGGCTCGCGCCGGATGCAGGTGGCGACGCCCCTCGCCCAGCACGCCGTCATGATCGAAGCCGTCGAAAACCACATGCCCGAAGTCATCGTGATCGACGAAATCGGCACCGAACTCGAAGCCCAGGCCGCACGCACGATCGCTGAACGCGGCGTCCAATTGGTCGGAACGGCGCACGGCACCTCGCTCGAAAACCTCATGCTCAACCCGACCCTCGCCGACCTCATCGGCGGCATCCAATCGGTCACCCTCGGCGACGAAGAAGCGCGCCGCCGCGGCACCCAGAAGTCGATCCTCGAACGGAAAGCGCCGCCGACGTTCGACATCGTTATCGAAATCGAAAGCTGGAAGCGGGTGGCCGTCCATAAGAACGTGGCCGACACCGTGGACGCGATGCTTCGCGGGTACCTCGCGAACCCGGAGACGCGCCAGCTTGGCGCCAGCGGCCGCCTCGAAATCGTCGATGACTCGGAGCGCGAAGGCGCTCGGACGACCGCGGGCCTGCTCTCCGGCGGCGTGCGGCACGATGGCCCGGCCTTTGGCGAGCCGCGGCACCGCGGTGGCGGGCATGTTCGCGACCACCACCGCGACGCAGCCATGTTCGAACGCCCGGCCGAAATGCCGGAAGCGCCTGCCCGGACGTCGACCTCGACGGGGATGCACCTCTATCCGTACGGCATCCCGCGTTCGCGGCTCGAAGCGGCAATCCGCAGCGTGGGCGTGAACGCAACGCTCGTCGACGACGTGGCCGCCGCCGACGCCGTGCTGACGATGCGCAGCTACTACCGCGCGAAGCCTGCCGCCCTCCGCGAAGCAGAGGAGCGCAACCTGCCGATGTACGTGGTGAAAAGCAACAGCCAGTACCACCTCGAACAGGTGCTCACGCAGTTCCGCTCGAACAGCTATTCGGAAGGCCCGCGCCCGCCGCGCCGCGACCCAATGGTCGACGTCTTCCGCGAAACCGAAGACGCCATCGCCCGCGTCATCGACGAAGGCCGGCCGGTCGAGTTGCCCCCCGCGAACAGCTACGTCCGCCGCGTCCAACACCAGTTGGCCACGCGCTACAACCTGGACAGCACCAGCTCCGGCAAAGAGCCCCTCCGGCGCGTCAAGATCCTGCCCCAATGAGGAAATTTTGGATTGCCGATTTCGGATTTTGGATTTGGTGACGCAGTCCGCGACCGGTGAGTTAGCATCAGGCGACTAGCAGAACGGACGCAGGACCCACCACCGATGAATCCAAAATCCGAAATCCCCAATCCCCAATCCGATGAATCCCCAATCCGAAATCCGCAATCCCCAATCGGGAGAATCCAAAATCCAAAATTCGTGGTTTTCGAGGGTGGCGAAGGCTCCGGAAAATCGACTGCTTCGCTTGCGGTGGCTCACCGCTTGAGCGCGGCCGGGGCCGTGGTGGTGCACACGCGCGAGCCGGGCGGGACACGCGCCGGTGAGCGAGTGCGCGAGTTGCTCCACGAGGACCTGACGCCGTGGGCCGAGTTGTTCGCGTTCCTTGTCGCGCGCGCCCAGCTGGTTGCGGAGGTTATCCGGCCGGCGCTGACGCGGGGTGAGACCGTGATCTGCGACCGGTTCGCGCCGAGCACGTTCGCCTACCAGGCACACGCTCGCGGCCTGGACGCGGAGAAGGTGCGTGCGGCGAACGCCATCGCCACGGGCGGCCTCGAACCCGACCTGGTGGTCTATCTCGACATTGACCCCGAAGTGGGGCTGCGCCGCAAGCTCGGCGAGGCAGAAGCGATCCGCACAGGCCTCGAAGGGCTGGAGTTCCATCGCAAGGTGCGCGAGGGGTACCTCGCACAGGCCGCGGCCGACCCGCTGCGGTGGCGCGTCATCGATGCGACGCTGCCGCCGGAGGAGGTGGCGGCGCTGGCCTGGGAGGCTATGACTGGAGATTAGGCTCCATCCCCACGCGAGTGAACGGATCCTGGCACGCGGGGCAACCGAAGCCGAGGTACTCGCAACGGTCCGCACTGGAGAGCGCCAGGCAGCTCTGCACGGCCGGTCTGTGTTTCGGAGCACCTTCGATTTCAACGCGGTGTGGGCCGGGAAACGGTATGCTACCAAGACGATCGAGGCGTACGCGGTCGATGAGGATGGCTGGCTCGTGATCACCGTCATCGTCAAGTTCGGAGGCCGGATGCAATGAAACTTTCGTATGACCCCCGGCAAAACATCGCCTACATCACGCTCAAGGAAGGCGTGCCCGAGGTTGAGAGCGTCCAGATCGGCGCTGACCTCGCTGTGGACCTTGCCCCGGACGGGACCGTGGTCGGCATCGAGTTCCTCAACGCTGGTGACCAGTTGCGAGGCAGCAATGCCGGCGAATTCCTCTTCGTGAACGAAGCGAGCGGAGCGGTCACGGCGCTGCCGCTCCCCGCCTGACAACTCCCTTACCCCTTCGCCCGCGCGGAACGGCTGCGGCGAAGGGCCCGCCGCTGGTAGGCCCAGCGCTGGACAAGGAGCGTGGCCACGCCCGCGACCACGATCGCAGCGAGGTTCACCACAAGCTGTAGTTGGGCGCCGCGCCACTCGCCCCAGTCGCCATAGGCGCTGGCCACGGCGATGTTCGCGGCGGCCGGGATGGTGGTTACCGAGACCAGCACGCCGATGAGCGCGCCGGACTTAATGGTGGTAAGGCTCAGCGTCCCGGCAATGCCCGCGGCCAGGGCGACGAGCACCGAATAGGTGTCCGGGTGCGAAATGAACAGCGTCGCCTGGCGGTTGGCGGGCGTTTCTTCCGGGGCGACTCCCACGGCATCCAGGACCAGGACGAGGAGAAAGGCCGCCGTAATCCCCACCGGGAAGCCGATGACCAACGCCTGCACTGACCTGCGGACGAGGGTCCAGCGCCGTTCGACCGCCGCGACCGAGATGCCCGCGAGCGGGCCGAACTCGGGTCCGACGATCATCGCACCAATGATGAGCACGATGGAGTCGGTCAGGATGCCCATCGTCGCGATGGCCGTGGCGAGCACCATGAAGGCGAGGAAGGTGAACGAGAAGTCGGCCTCCTCGAACGTGCGGGCGCGGACGGTTTCCCAGACGACTGCATCACCGACCGCGCCGGGAGCCGCCGCCTCTGCGCCGCGGGCCGCATCGGAGATCGCTGTGTCGACGTACTCGACGGCAATCGTGCCTTCATGGTGCAGGCGCAGCGCTCGCAGTTCAGTCAGCACCCGGCTCGCGTCTTCGCGAGCGACATCGCAGAGGATGACGTCGCCATCCGGCTTGTGGGCCGCCCCGCGCAGATGAATGAGGTCGATGACTGAGGGCGTCTGGTTGAGGAAGTCGAGCACTGCGCCGGCCCGCTCGGCAGGCGCCACCAGGCGGAGATGGATCATGGGCGGCATGATACCGGGCGCGGGCGGGACCCCCGCTTTCCGCGTCTTTCCCCCGCTGGCTCGCCGTTGGCGACTCTCTGGTACCCTCGCTGTGGTACGCACATCCATGCCTGACGCGCTCCCCGATGAACGGCCGCAACGGCGGCGCGAATACTCCGGGCCCGGCTCCACGCTCGGGCTGGCTGCGCTCATCGTGCTCGCAGTTGCCGGGGGCATCTGGTTCTTCGAATTCCGCGATGGTGGCGGCGGCGGCGGTTCTTCGAGCAGCGCGTTCGGCGTCGAAGCGCTCCCCGACACGCTGAACCCGACCGGCAAGTCCGCGGCGGCGCGCCAGGGCCGGGCCGCGCCCAACTTCCGCCTTGCAGCCGCGGACGAAAGCGGCAATCCGGCCGCACTCACCAACTTCCGGGGCAAGTGGGTGCTCCTGAACTTCTGGGCCAGCTGGTGCCCGCCCTGCCGTGACGAAACACCCGACCTCCAGTCCTTCTTCGAACACAATGCCAACGAAGGGCTCGTGGTCCTCGGCGTGAACCAACAGGAGAAGGCGGAAGCCGCGAACACGTTCCTGCGCGAATTCGGCGTCACCTACCCGGTCGTCCTCGACACCGACGGAGAGGTCTCGGAGACCTATGGCGTCGGCCGGGGCCTGCCCATCAGCTTCCTCATCGCCCCCTCCGGCGTCATCGAAAAGGTCTACTTCGGCCGTCTCAGCGACGACAACTTCAACGAAATCGAAGCAAAACTCGAATGATTGTGGATTTTGGATTTCGGATTGTGGATTGGTTTTTCGCGGCGCGCTCGGCGTATTCGAGCCATGCCACCAGGAACGAGGATGGCTGTTCGTCCGCACCGGACTGGGTGGAGGAAGGGAATCCACAATCCGAAATCCGAAATCCAAAATCGCACGGGTTGCTGCCGTGAGCGTCGCGCAATCAGACATGCGGACGTCCCGCGTCGAGCCTTCGGGGTTCGACCCGCTGCGGACGGTTTGGGACTTGCTGACGAACGTGAAGTTCGCGCTGCTGCTGGTGGGGACGGCGCTGGTGGCCGGGCTCGTGGGCGTGGTGTTGCCGCAGGTGCCGGGGCCGATGCGCGGCAACCCGGCGGCACGGTCCGCATGGATCGCCCTGCGCGAACAGTCGTATGGCCCGCTGACCGGCCCGATGGACCGCCTCGGCCTGTTCGACGTGTTCCATTCGACCTGGTTCAACGGCCTCTGGGTGCTCATCATCGTTGCCGTCACGGTCTGCACGGTGAGCCGCCTGCGGCCCACATGGCGCGCGGTCCAGCACCCGCAACTGACCGTCCCTGACGCCTATTTCGAACGGGCGCACCATCGCGCCAGCTTCGTCCATGACGGCGGAGCGGAGGCAGTCGAACGCCTGCTGCGGAAGCGCCACTACAAGGTGACCGCCGCAGGTGAACGCGACGGCGCAACCTACCTGTTCGCCGACCGCTTCGCGTGGAGCCAGTACGGCACGTTCCTCAGCCACCTCGCGCTGCTCATGCTGCTGGTTGGCGCGCTGCTCACCACGCTTGCCGGGTTCGACCGCACCTTCGTGTACGCCGAAGCCGCGCCAGAGGCCTCGGTGTTCGATACGGCAGGCCCCGGCCAGATGTTCATCAAGGTCCTCGATGCTCACCGCGGCCTCGACGACAAGGACCGCATCATCGACTACCACAGCATCATCGAGGTCCGCCGCGGCGACGAGACGAAGACCTGCAAGACGACCGTGAACGACCCCTGCCACGCCTTCGGCTACAAAATCCACCAGGCGGCCTGGTTCAACGACCTCGCGCACCTGCGCATCACGAACGCCGACGGCCGCGTGGTGGTCGACCAGAACCTGGACTTCAATAGCGAGAACACGGCCATCCCGACGCTGAAGGTGACCGGGGCCCGCGGGGCCACGCTCTTCGATGCCGAACTCCCCCAGATGGGCACCGACCCGGGCGAAACCAACGCCCGCGACGATGATTACGCGACAGGCGACCTGGTCTTCCCGTCCGAACCCGGCGCGGCGACCGGGCCGCTCTACCAGCTCGCGTGGCGGGTAGTGCGCGGCACGATGGAACTGACCATCACGGGGCCAGACCTCCAGCCGGTGACGCTGAAGCCGGGTGAATCAGCCCTGGCCGGGGTCTACCGGATAACGTTCGCCGGGGCGCGCTCCATCCCGGCCATCCAGGTGTTCGACATGCCCGGCGCGACCACCCCGGCCGGCGCGACAGTGCAGATGCCAAACGCGCCCGATGGCACACCCTACCTGTACGTCGCGGGGATCGACAGTTCCCCCACGTTGCTGGCGAAGGACCGTCCGGTCTCGATCGGCGGCTACACCTACACCTTCCGCGGGCAGGTGGAAGCGGCCGGCCTCAGCGTGAAGCGCGACCCGGGCGACACGTTCATCTGGCTGGCCGTGGGCATGGCGATGGTTGGCCTCGGCATCACCTTCTACGTGCCGCGCCGTCGGCTCTGGGTGAAGGTCACCCCGAACCGCACCTACCTCGCTGGCATCGCTGAAAAGACCACGCGCCTCGGCCGCGAGATGCGCCTCATGGGCGCTGAGCTCGGCGACGAATCGGTCCTCCTCGAAAGCGACCGTCGCCCGCTCGAATAGACGAGGCAATTCCACCCCTTCCCTGCCGGGCCGACCTATGCGAACATCTGTGCGATTCTGCCGGGGTGGCCGCAAAGGAGTCTGCCGTGGTCAAGCCGCCGCCTGCCTATCCCGTCCCAGCTGTCCGGCCGATCCCGCCGGCCGTCATCGCCGAAAAGGTGGTCGCCACCCTTCGCAGCAAGCCGACCGAGACCCACGTCCGGCGCATCGATGAGCGCCCGGCGCGCTACGGGACATGGCCCGCCGACCTCGATCCCCGGCTGTTGGCGGCCCTCCGCAAGCGCGGCATCGAACACCCCTACAGCCACCAGGCGGCCGCCATCGGCAACGCCATCGCCGGCAAGAACACCGTGGTCGTAACCCCTACGGCGAGCGGGAAGACCCTCTGCTACAACGTCCCGGTCATCGATGCGATCCTCAAGGACCCAACGACCCGCGCGCTCTACCTCTTCCCGACGAAGGCCCTCGCCCAGGACCAACTCGACGAACTGCACGGGCTGATCACCGACCTGCAGGCCGACATTCGCACCTTCACCTACGACGGCGACACCCCTGCTGATGCCCGCCGCGCGGTTCGCCAGGCCGGCCACATCGTGCTCACGAACCCGGACATGCTGCACACGGCCGTCCTCCCCCACCACACCAAGTGGGTGCAACTGTTCGAATCGCTCCAGTACGTCGTCATCGATGAGGTGCACACCTACCGGGGCATCTTCGGGAGCCACCTCGCGAACGTCCTCCGCCGCCTGCGCCGCATCTGCCAGTTCTACGGGACAGACCCGACGTTCATCCTCTGCTCTGCGACGATCGCAAACCCCGGCGAACTGGCGGCGGCCCTCCTCGGCGACGACATCGAACTGATCGACGACAACGGCGCGCCCGCCGGCGAACGCGTGGTGGTCATCCACAACCCGCCGGTGGTCAACCGCGAACTCGGCATCCGCCAGTCGTCGCTCAAGGCGGCCCGGGACATCGGCGCCGAACTGATTCGCGCGGGCGTGCAGACGATCGTCTTCGCGCCAAGCCGGATGCGCGTCGAGATCCTCCTGACCTACCTGCGCGACGCCCTCCGCAACAAACCGGGCGACCCGGAACGCGTGACCGGCTACCGCGGCGGCTACCTGCCGAACGAGCGCCGGGCCGTCGAGAAGGGCCTCCGCGACGGCTCGATCCGCGGCGTGGTCGCGACGAACGCCCTCGAACTCGGCATCGATATCGGCGGACTCGGCGCGAGCGTGGTCACCGGCTACCCCGGCGCGCTGGCCAGCCTCTGGCAGCAGTTCGGCCGGGCTGGGCGCAGCCGCGAAGCCGCCCTCTCGGTCCTCGTGGCCTCTTCGAACCCGCTCGACCAGTTTGTCGCAACGCACCCGGATTTCGTCTTCGAAGGCACCATGGAGCGCGGGCTCATCGACCCGGACAACCTCTTCGTGATGGCCAGCCACCTGAAGTGCGCCGCCTTCGAGCTGCCCTTCGGCGTCGACGAGGCATTCGGGCCGAACGCCGCCGAGATGCTGGACATCCTCGCCGAGGACGGCGTGGTCCAGAAGGCGAACAACCGCTACCACTGGATGAGCGAGGCCTACCCGGCCGAACAGGTCAGCCTCCGCACCGCCAGCACCGACAACTTCGTCATCATCGAACAGGGGCCGCAGCCGCGGGTCATCGGCGAATGCGACCGGCCCAGTGCGCCGCTGCTCATCCACGAAGACGCCATCTACATCCACCGCGGCCAGCAGTACGAAGTCGAGTACCTCGACTGGGACGAAAAGAAGGCGTTCGTTGCCCCGGTCTCGGTCGACTACTACACGGACGCCCAGCTCGCGGTCGAACTAAAAGTGCTCGACCAGTTCGAGCATGCGGGAGCGGCGGCCGGGAGCCACGCGGCCGGTGAGGTGGCCATCACGTTCCTCGCCACCATCTTCAAGAAGGTGAAGCTGAACACCCACGAGAACGTGGGCTGGGGGAAGATCGCCATCCCGGAGTCGAACCTGCACACCTCGGCCTACTGGCTGATGTTCGACGAGGCGGCGACCGCAGGGCTGGACCGCGAGCAGATTGCGGCGGGGCTCAGCGGCATCGGCGAACTGGCGCGCAACCTCGCGCCTATCTTCTGCCTCTGCGACGCGCGTGACATCGGCGCAAACGTCCAGGTGCGCGCGCCAAGCACGGAGCGTCCGACGGTCTACCTGTACGACATGATTCCCGGCGGGGTAGGCCTCGCCGAGCGCCTGTTCGAGGTGCGGGAGCAGCTCATCGAGGCCTGCCTCGCGCTCGCGAAGGCCTGTGCGTGCGAAAACGGCTGCCCCGGCTGCGTCGGCCCCCAGATCGAGCCGAACAGCCCGGCCAAGCGCGCAGCGGTCCGGCTCCTGGAGCGGATGGCGAACCCGTCCGAATCCTAGATCCGACCGTAAGGGAGGCCCACCGTGAATGCTGCTCGACGGCGCCATTTGAAGCCGAGCACGGGTAGGCCCAGCACGGGACCGTGAGCGACCCCCTCGCCTACTTCATCACCTTCACCTGCTATGGTGCTCGCCTTCACGGGAACCCCAATGGCTCCGTGGAGCGCCTTCGCGACGGCGGCGGAGTGCGCGAATTGGCCATAGATCGGCCGCGCGAACAGCACGAGCGCTCCCTGCTGGTCGCAGGGCCAGCATCTCTCGAAGCTTCGCAGCGCCAGTTCGTCGCGAGCGCCATCGAAGGCGTCGCGGAGTTTCGTGGCTGGACTCTTTGGGCGCTGAACGTTCGCTCGAATCACGTGCACGTGGTGGTATCCGCGCCCGTTCAACCCGAACGGGTCATGAACGCATTCAAGTCCTGGGCAACGCGCCGTTTGCGCGAGGCAGGGCTGGCGAGCGAAACGGCGCGGATTTGGACTCGCCACGGAAGCACCCGGTACCTGTGGAAGGAAGAAGACATCGCAGCGGCGGTGCAATACGTCCTCGAAGGCCAGGGCCCTGACCTCGGCGGCGTCAGAGGCCCTTCCCCATCCTAGATCCGACCGTGAGGGAGGCCCTGAATTGCGCGTGGCCCGCAGCTGAACCCTGGCGTGCCGGAAGTGGATCGTCTGTCGCAAGACCAACAGCCGGGCTAGAGTCGAACGTCCGTGGTGGGTGACCTTCGGGGCCTCCCTGACGGTCGGATCTAGGATTGCCGGCCGCTGGGCCGCCTTTCGCGCGAGGCAGGGTAGGGGCCCTTCTCCATCCTGGATCCGACCGTGAGGGAGGCCCTGAATTGCGCGTGGCACTGCTGCCCAACCTCGGAGTGGGGGTTCGCTGTCGCAGGACCGGCAGCCGGGCTAGAGTCGAGAGTCCGTGGTGGGTGACCTTCGGGGCCTCCCTGACGGTCGGATCTAGGATTGCTGGCCGCGGGGCCGCCTTGCGTGCGTGGTAGACTCAGGACATGGAAGAGTTCACCGTCATCGACCGCGGGATCACGTACCGCATCGAGCAGGTCGAAGAGGGCGGCTACTTCGGCGAGGTTGTCGGTCTGGAGACGTGTCTTACCGACGGGCTGACCATCGACGAGACCATTCAGAATCTCCGAGAAGTCCTGGTGATGTACCTGGAAGTGGCTGACGAAGAAGGCCTGCCAGTCCCGGCCGAGATCCGGTCTGCACTGAGGGAACGGCGGGTGAGTGCCTGACCTGCCATCCCTTCGCTCACGCCAGGTAGTTACGGCGCTGGAGCGAGGTGGCTTCTCTGTCGCTCGGCAGTCCGGGAGCCACGTGATGCTCTTTAACCACAGAACGCGCCGGACGACTGTCGTACCCGTTCATGCTCGCGACCTGCCCATGCGCACACTGCGGGCGATCATCAAGCAGAGCGGACTCACTGTGGACGAGTTCCTCGCGCTGCTCTGAATCAGGCGGCGCTCACCGTGACACGCACCTGCCTGCCGCCGTGCGGCCTGCCTCTGCCCCCGGATGCCCGCGCTCGGGCGAGTGGCTAGAACTGCGTCAGGATCGGGAGGAGCGCTGTCAGCAGCGCGCCCACCTGGAGTCCCCGCACGACCGGACCCGGCACCGTGGCGCCTTCATGCACCAGGTAGTGGTTCCGGCGGCCCATCCGCTCCCGCGAAATGTAACCGTCGCGCTCAAGGTCAGCGACGATGCGCTTTACGGCGCGCTCGCTGATGCCCACCTTGACCGCGAGGTCTCGCAGGCGAATGTCGGGTTCCTCCGTGACACAGAGCAACACGTTGGCGTGGTTCGTAAGAAAGTTCCATTCAGCCATTGCGTGACTGAGACTACACCCGATAACGAACCTGCGAACAGCGAAATCTGTTTCGTGAAGTAATTGGCCTTTATTTACCGTTCGACGTCGAAGCGGCCGAGCGCGGTGTCGACCGGCATCACCGAGACCTCCACGCGTTCGACTGTGGCCTCGGATGGGCCGCGCTTGCAGGCGACGATGAACTGCTTCACCAGGTTCCGCTCGCCCTGGACGATGGCCTCGCACGAGCCGTCTGGCAGTTGTCTGCAACTGCCGACCAGCGAGAGCGTGTTGGCCACGTTTCGAATCCAGAGCCGGAAGCCAACACCCTGGACCTTCCCGTAGATGAGCACACGCTGCTGCTGGGGGACGTAGAGGTCGAACTTCGCCACACCGGATTATCGGCAGGCAGGCGCGCTGCGTTGAGTTTCAGGGTTGTTCGACTCCCCCACCGGCATAATCGGCGGGGGAGCCTTTCGGGCAAGCTCAGGCGATGAGTTCGGCCGGCGTCAGCTTCTGTTCGCGCAGGACGACATCGGCGTAAGTGATGGCGCCGGAGTTCTTCGCGGGGTCACCGTGAACGAGGTGGAGGCAGGCCTCGGCCATGTTCTCCACCGGCACTGCCATGTCTTTGTTCGACTCATTGATGAGGTGGTGATGGAGCACGCCCGGCGTTGCGATCAGGCCGGGCGAAATCACGTTGACGCCGATGCCGTCGCTGGCTGCTTCGGCGGCGAGGCCCGTGGTGAACCGCTCGAGCGCGGCCTTGCACATGCCGTAAACGGTGCCGCCTCGGCCCGCGGCGTTCAGCTTCGGGTGGAGCGCAGCGTGCGACGAGATGTTGAGGATCCAGCCGCTCTTGCGCTCGCGCATCTTCGGCAGCACGAGCTGGGCGAGGTGGAACGGCCCGTACACCTGCACTTCCATCATCAGCTTGAAGCGCTTCTCCGGGAAATCATCGACCGGGATGAAGTAGGTGATGGCGGCATTGTTCACGAGGATGTCAACCGGCCCGAAGGCGTCTTCGGCGGCCTTGATGAGCTGCTCGCGATCGTCGTGGCTGGCGAGGTCGGCGCGAACTGCGACCGCCTGGCCGCCGGCGGCGTTGATGCGCTTGACCACGCCGTTGATGCTGCCGGGCAGCATGTGGTCGCCCTCTTCGACCGTGCGGGCGGAGACGACGACCTTCGCGCCTTCCTGGGCATAGCGCAGGGCGATGGCCTCGCCGATCCCGCGCGACGCGCCGGTAATGACCGCGACCTTTCCGGCGAGCAAGCCGTTCTTGTTGACCGTTGCTGTCATGTTCGAATCTCTCCTGGGGATGAATGCCCGCTGATCTTGGGCGCAGCGGGCCTGTCTGTCACCCCCAAACACCAATGTTCGAACGAAAACGGCTGATTCAGCCCTGCGCACCGGCCGCGAACGCGCGCAGCTCGTCCGCGATGAACCCCGGGTCCTGCATCGGGATGAAGTGGGTGTACTGCGGCAGCGGGACGTCCTCGGCGTGGCGGAAGTGGCTGGCCAGGTCAGGCGTCGTCGGCGAACCGCTCATGTCGCCCATCACCGAATCCGTCCCTCGAGGCCGCGCCCGGAGCACGCGGACGGGGATGTCGATGGTCGCGATCTCGTCGTAGATGTCGCCGCCGGCGCTCCCCGCGTAGGTCGCAGCTTCGATACGCGGCGGGCAGGCCAGCACGAAGCCTTCGCCGGCCGGGTTCGGGACCAGCCCGTACTGGCAATAATCGCGCAGAACATCCCGGTCCCAGAGGTTGAACGGCGGCCGGCCGGCGAAGCTCTCGACCATCGCCTCCGGTGAGGCCCATTCGTTCCGGCGGCGAGCTGCGAAGTGCTCGCCGTCCGGCGGCATCATCCGGTAGGCCTCGCGCGAGAGGATGACCGGGTCGATAAGCAGCAGCTTCGAGAACGTGCCGGGCCTGAGCGCTGCGGCCAGCGTGACCGCATACCCGCCCTTCGAGTGCCCGCTGCCGATGGCGCCTTCGAGCCCCAGGCGGTCCGCCAGCGCGGCGACATCTTCGCCGAAACGGCGCCACGGGTAGGGCGGCTCCGGCTTCGAACTCAGCCCGTGACCACGCATATCGAGGGCGATGCAGCGGAACTCCGGCAGCCGCTCAACCACCCGGTCCCAGCAGCGGGCGTGGAAACCGGTGGCATGCGCGAGGAAGATCGTCGGGCCGTCAGCGGGCCACTCATACACCTGGAGGTCGACGCCGTTGACGGTGTGGCGGGTCTGGATTGGTTCGCGCATAGCGAAATACTAGCGGGCCACCGGCTTCCGTTCGCTGCCGGTGGCCGCTGGTGTAGGCTGGAGGC
Source organism: Dehalococcoidia bacterium (assembly GCA_020853755.1). Taxonomy (GTDB): domain Bacteria; phylum Chloroflexota; class Dehalococcoidia; order Tepidiformales; family Tepidiformaceae; genus Amarobacter. Next base: position 44,845 of record JADYYG010000010.1, read on the forward strand.
GTGGAAGCGCTCATCGCCGAACTCGCCGCAACGCCATCGCGGCTCGCCCACCTCGTCGCTGAACTGGACGACGCCGCGCTCGACGCCGCCGAAGCGGGCCAGTGGTCCCCGCGCATCATCCTCGCCCACCTTCGCGACGATGAGTTCCTCTGCATGCGCACCTCGCTCGAACGGATCCTCGCCGAAGACCGGCCCGAACTGCGGTTCATCGAAGGCGAAGACTGGGCGCCCCGCCGCAACCGCACGCGCGACCGGAAGGAGTGGCTCCTCGCTGACTTTGCGCTCCAGCGCCAGGCGAGCCTCGGCATCCTGCGCATGCTCGAACCGCGAGACCTCGCCAGGGTAGGGACGCGGGAAGGCCAGGAGGTCAGCATCGAGCGGCTGGTGCGGGCCTGGGTGCGCCACACAAGCGAGCACCTGGCTGAGCTTGAGCGCCTCATCGGCGAGAGCGCCGAGGACGCGAAGGCCCGCCGCGAGCGCTGGCAGTAGCCCGGCTCAGTCCGCCGGTTCGGCGACCGACCCGTCGGGCATGATGGTGTTGCCGAGGCGGCCGCGGCGAACGAGTTGCTCCGTTATCTTCGCGCCGGTGAGGTCCGTCCTCCGCAGGTCGGCGTAATCCAGGTTCAGGCCTGGGCCGACGCAACCGGAGAGTCCCGCTCCGCTGAGGTTCGCGCGGAACATGCTGGTCGCGTGCAGCGCGGCGAACGAAAGGTCGGCCTGGGCGAAGCTGGCCCCGGCACAGTCCGCATTCGATAAGTCGGCGTAGCGGAAGTTCGCGCCGCTGAGGTCAGCCCCGGCCATCTTCGCGCCGCGCAGGGAAGCAGCTTCGAAGTCGGCGCCCTGGAGGTGGGCCTCGCGGAGGTCGATCCCGGCGAGGTCGAGGCCGCGCAGATCAGCGCCGCGGAGGTCGACCCCCGGCAACTGCGCACCCTTGTCCACCACCGCACCGCCGATGGTGACGGGACCCTGCCGGTAGCCCGGAGGGGGCGTGAACGGCGCTTCCGGCGGCGGTTCGGGCGACGGGTGTTCGCGGGCGGCCTTGCGGGCGCGGTCGTAGGCGGTGCGCATGTACTGGTCGCCGAGGACGGCCCAGGCCTCGCGCATGGTGTTCCGCCGCCGCGCGAACTCGGTCGCGCTGATGTCTGCGCCATTCAGTTCGCCGGCCAACCGCGAGAGCGCCTTGAGGATGACCTGCCGTGGGGCGTCCTCGCGCACGCCGATGCGTTCGTACCAGTTGATGTTCGGGTCACCGGCGTACTCCACCTGTGACCCGCCGGGTTGGCGCGGCGCATCCTCCTTGAACCACGAGGCGCCGCCGGGTTCGTTCGGAGACGCGTGTGGCGCAGTTCGCCGCGGGGCTTGCCGCCGAACCGGGCGCACAGGTGGCGCTGATCGCGGAAGAGTGCGGTCGTAGGCTGCCCTACGGTCGGCGTCTCGGAGTGTCTCCCACGCCTGGTTGATGCCACGCATGCGCGTCTCGGCTTCGGGCGAGGGATTCGCGTCCGGGTGGTGTTCGCGGGCCAGCCGCCGGTAGGCCGCACGAATCTCTTCGAGCGTGGCGGTGCGCCCAACCTGGAGCACGAGGTAGTAGTCGGGCGTGGCGCTCATCGGCGTCCATCGTAAATCGGGGGCGCTCACAGGCGTAAGCGGCTCGCGCCATACCCGGATAGCCACACCCTCACCACGAACGCCGGCTCACCACTCATTCCACAAAGGCCGGCGCGTAAGCAAGGGCTTGCCCCGAACCACCCACAGGGAACCGCACGTTCACCACGAACGCTGACTCACCCGAACACCAAACCTGGATCCGACCGTGAGGGAGGCCCCACGGCACTCAAGCGCCGATGGCTCGCCTCAACGGGACACCGTCTCGCTCGGCCACGATCCGCTTGCTTTCGCGCGGTTCCCTCGCGCGATGCCCGCCGCCAACATTTCCCGCTTGCACAGCTTATTCAACATCTGTAGAGTTCAACGCATGGTGAGTTTCAAGCGACGTGGTGGCCGGCGGCCGGGCGCCACCGATACCCGCGAATCAATCCTTGCCGCCGCCCGCGAGGCCTTCACGCGCGCCGGCTACCGCCCCGCAACTATCCGCGGCATCGCCGCGGCGGCGGGGGTCGATCCGGCGCTGGTGATGCACTTCTTCGGCAACAAGGAAACGCTCTTCCGCGAAGCGATGACGTTGCCGGTCGAGCCGGCCGCCGTGCTCTCGCGGGCGCTGGCCACCAGCCCGGACCGGGCCGGAGAAGTCATCGCCGCCACGTTCCTCGAAATCTGGGATTCGGCGGCGCACCGGGACTCGCTGCTCGGCCTCGTCCGGGCATCGGTCACCGAGCAGGCCGCATCGGACATGTTTCGCGCGACCATCCTGGACGGCATCGAGCACGCCCTCACGGAGTTCGGCGTCAGCCAGCCACGGCTCCGCGGAACGCTCCTCGCCTCGCAGCTGATGGGCCTCGCCATGGCCCGCTACATCCTCGCCCTCGAACCGCTGGCAAGCGCACCCCGGCCAGACGTTGCGGCCGCCGTCGCGCCAACGCTCCAGCGCTACATCTCAGGCGACATCACCAGGGAGTCACCCCGTGACTGAACCAGCGATCTCTATCCACCACCTGCGCGTCGTTCGCGGCGGCAACGAGGTTCTCCACAACCTCGACCTCGACATCGAACCGGGCGTCATCACCGGGCTGCTCGGGCCGAGCGGTTGTGGGAAGACCACCATGATGCGGGCCATCGTTGGCGTGCAGAAGGTCGCGAGCGGGCAGGTGACGGTCCTCGGCCAGCCGGCCGGGTCATCATCTCTGCGCGCGAAGGTTGGCTACGTGACGCAGGCGCCGTCGGTCTACGAAGACCTTTCGATCGAGGCGAACCTGCACTACTTCGCCCGCCTTTACGGCGTTCCAACGGGGCGAGCCACGGCCGCTCTTGAAGCGGTCGGGCTGAGCGAACACAGCACGAAGCTCGTCCGCCAGCTCAGCGGAGGACAGCGGGCGCGGGCGTCCCTTGCCAGCGCGCTCCTCGCGTCTCCCGAAGTCCTCATCCTCGACGAACCCACGGTCGGGCTCGACCCGGTCCTCCGGGCGGAGCTCTGGGCCACCTTCCACCAACTCGCCGGTGACGGCGCCACCCTCCTCGTTTCGAGCCACGTGATGGACGAAGCCGAGCGGTGCGACCGGCTCGTGCTCATGCGCGAAGGGGCGATCCTCGCGCACTGCCCGCCGCGGCAACTTCTCGCGGACACCGGGGCCAGCACGGTCGAGGACGCCTTCCTCAGTCTCGTTCGAAAACCGGGAGTCGCCGTATGAACCCCCTGCTCACGTTCGCCACAGCCCGCCGGGTCCTCGCCCAGTTGCGAAACGACCCGCGGACCGTCGCCCTGCTGCTTGTCACGCCCGTGGTCCTCGTGGCCCTGATGAAGTGGGTGTACCTCGATCAGGACCGGGTCTTCCAGCGCATCGGTGTGCCGCTCGTCGGCATCTTCCCGATGACCTCGATGTTCCTGGTCACTTCGATCACGATGCTCCGCGAGCGCACGACGGGGACACTCGAACGGCTGCTGACCACACCGCTGGCGAAACTCGACCTGCTCGGCGGGTACGCGCTCGCCTTCGGCGCCGTGGCGGTGCTCCAGGGCGCGCTCACGTCGGCGGTGGCGTTCGGGCTACTCGGCCTCGATGTCGAAGGGCCATTGCTCGCCGTCGTCGTTCTGGCAGTGGTCAACGCGCTGCTGGGAACCTCCATGGGGCTGCTGGTGAGCGCCTTCGCGAACTCCGAGTTCCAGGCGGTCCAGTTCATGCCGGTGTTCCTGATGCCCCAGATCCTGCTCTGCGGGCTCATCGCTCCGCGGGCGGCGATGGCCCCGGCGCTCGAAGCTCTCTCGAATGTGTTGCCGATGACCTATGCCTACGACGCCCTGAGCCGCGTGGCCGGCGGCGAGGGCTTCAGCGGCAACGTCGCCTCCGACACGCTTGTGCTCGCGGTCGCCAGCCTGCTCGCCCTGGCCCTCGGCGCAGCCACCCTTCGCCGCCGGACCGAATAGCCGTCAGCTGCACATCCGCCGCACCACTTCGTACATCAACTCGCAGCCCATGTTCAGGTTGTCAATGGTGAGGAACTCGTTGTTGCCGTGGAACCCCGCCGACTCCTCCGGGCTGAGCAAGCAGGGGATAAAGCCGTAGGCCGGGATGCCGCGCGCCCGGAGGAAGCGGTTGTCCGTCGCCCCAACAGTCATCGAAGGAACAACCACCGCGTCTTCCATCGCTTCCTTGATGACGTTGTTGATGGTCCAGAAGAGTTCGGTGTCCCAGTTCGCCGGTTCGGGCGCGCCGCTGGCAACGATCCGCGTCAGTTCGACCTTGACCCGCGGGTCGTCGATATAGGCCTCGACTTCGGCGCGCCAGGCTTCGGGGTCTTGGCCCGGGAGCAGGCGGCAGTCGCAGAACGCCTCGCTCTTCGCAGGGATAACGTTCACTTTGATGCCGCTCTTCACGATCGTCACGTTCAGGGTATTCACGAAGGCGGCGTAAAGCGCTGGCGACCGCCGGATCTGCTCCTCCACGGCGGCCCGGTCAGAGAGCGGGGGCATGAGACCGGCGCCCGCGAGCCGTTCGAGGTAGGCGATAGTGTCGGGTGTGTACGTAATCCCGCGGTCCCAATCGTGCAGCTTGACCAGGGCACGCATCAGGTGGATAGCCGAGTTGTCGGCGTGCGGGCGGCTGCCGTGGCCCGGCGTGCCGACCGAGGTCAGCTTCAGCCCTCCCGCGCCGAACTTCTCGTTGGTCGCGATGTTGAACATGCGCGCGGGCTTCCCTGCGAAGCGGGACACGCCCGAACCGCCCTCGGAAAGTTCGAACTCCACATCGACCACGTCCGGGCGGTGTTCGCACAGCCACGCCATGCCCATGCCGCTCCCCGCTTCCTCGTCCGGCACGGCGCAGAAGACGATGTCCCGCTTGAGTGCCGCGCCCTGGCGTTTGAGCAGGAGGAAGGCGATGAGTTGCATCACGCCGCACCCCTTCATGTCCACCGCGCCGCGGCCGTACACCCGCCCGTCCTTCACGATGCCTTCGAACGCTGGCATGTCCCAGTACTGCGCTTCCACCGGGACGACGTCGGTGTGGTTGCAGAGCATCAGTGGGCGCTTCGAACCATCACCGCGAAGGCGCGCAACCAGCACTTCACGGTTCGGCGCGGTCTCGATGTACTCGGTCTCTATGCCTTCGGCCTCGCAGAGCGCGCCGAGGAAGCGGGCAGCCGGCTTCTCATTGCCCGGCGGGTTCGAGGTATCGATCTGGAGGTAGCGCACGAAGATGTCGAGCGCTTCGCGGTGCACAGAGGGCCAGTCAATCATCATCGGAGGTTCCGCCGAGGTTCAGAGGTCGGGGCTGAATCCTACGCGCTGTCCGGCCCAACAGCCCGGGTTACTTCGGCCAGAGGACCATCTGGGTGCAGCGGAAGAGGGCGATGGTCTTGCCGGTCTGTTCGTGCACGACGGGCGCGTCCCAGACCTGCGTGGTTCGGCCGCCGTGGACGAGCGTGGCCCGGACCGTCAGCGAACCTTCCGTGGCTGTCCCCAGGTAGTTGCTCTTCACCTCGATGGTCGTGAATCCGCTGGCGCCTTCGGGCAGGTTGGCGGTGCAGCCGTAGCCGCAGAGGGTGTCGGCGAGGGCAATCACGGTCGCTGCATGGAGGAAGCCATTGGGGGCGCGCAGCTCCGGGCGCAGGTCGAGCCGGCCTTCGATCCAGCCTTCGCCAATCGCGACCGGGGTTACGCCGATCAGACCCGGGAGCCGTCCCTGCTGACGTTCGAGCCAGAAGGCTGGCTGGGAGCGGTCGGCGGCGGGGTCGAACATGACGTGGTGTCTCCGGGGCGTTTGGAATGAGGCTACGCGGAACAAGTTGCAGTTTGCAACCGACATCCGCACACTGGCCGCTCCACGTTTGTATACACTCCTCTGCATGCAAAAGCTCTCCATCGGATCCATCGAAATGACCGCCCTGGTCGACCTCGAACAGGCCTACCCGGCGAAGGCCGTCTACCCGAAGACGGAAGACTTCGCGCCCTACGCCCAGCACCTCGACGCAGCCGGCGCCGTCACCCTCAACTTCGCCTCGTTCCTCGTGCGCGACGGCGCGACCGTCCTCCTCGTCGATACCGGCTGGGGTCCCGAGCATGACGGGCAGCTGCTGTTCGAACTGGCCGAAGCCGGCGTGAAAACCGGCGACGTGACCCACGTGCTCTTTACCCACCTCCACGGCGACCACACCGGCTGGAACATCGACCGCAAGAGCGGCCACCCCATCTTTTCGCACGCCCGGCACCTGGTCCCAAAAGCGGACTGGGACCACTACAGCGCCCAGGCCGCGGAAGCGAACAAGGCCGGGGGCAACCCCCGCCTCGGCTCGTTCGAACGCGACGTTGCGCCGCTCGAACCGCTCGGCCTCGTCGACCTGATCGAGGGCGAGACCACTATCTCCGCGGGCCTGACCGCTATCCCCACGCCGGGCCACACCCCGGGCCATACGAGCGTCGTCATCACCTCCGGGAACGAGCGCGGCATCGTCCTCGGCGACGTCGTGATCACCCCGGTCGATGCGGAGAACCCGGAGCTGGTCAACAGCTTCGACTGGGACAACGGCATCGCCCTGGCGACGCGCAAGGCGCTGGTCGAGCGGCTCATCGCTGACGGCTCGCTCGTGGGTGCGAGTCACCTGCCGGCGCCGGGCCTCGGCCGCTTCGTGCGCGTCGATGGCAAGCAGCGCTGGCAGGGCGTCTGATCCAGCCGCAGAGGCGAAAGCTGCATATGGCAGAGCCGTATGCAGCCATTGAAAGCTTCAGGGTTCGTGCCGGTGACCAAACGGCCGTTCGCGGGCTACCATAATCAGTACCCTCTCCCCCTGGAGTGCCCCCGTGGACGCCTACAACATCACCGTGGTTGGCGGGGCCGGCATCGTCGGCCGCGAGTTCCTCAAGCTGCTCGAGGAGCATAAGACCCCGGTCAAGCGTCTGCGCCTGCTCGCGACGGCCCGTTCGGCCGGCAAAACGGTCGACTTCCGCGGCGAAAGCGTCACCATCGAAGAGACCACCGACGCCAGCTTCACCCGCGACGATGAGGTCGTGTTCCTCTCGGCTTCGGGCGCGGCGTCGAAGCAGTTCGCCCCGATTGCGGCGGCGAACGGCAGCTTCGTGGTCGATGATTCGAGCGCCTACCGGATGGACCCGGCGGTGCCGCTCGTCATCCCGGAGATCAACGCCGACGACCTCGCCTGGCACACGGGCATCGTGAGCCAGCCGAACTGCACGACGACGCCGATGGTGATGGCGCTCGCGCCGATCCATCGCGTGAACCCGCTGAAGCGCATCGTCGTCAGCACCTACCAGGCGGTGGCTGGTGCGGGCAGCGCCGCGGTCCAGGGCCTGCGCACCGAATCCGCTGCAGCGCTGGACGGCCGCCACGAGCCGAGCGGCACCCAGAAGCGGGAGATCGCCTTCAACGCCGTCCCCCAGATCGACCTCTTCGCCGAAGACGGCTACACGAAGGAGGAGATCAAGATGGCGAACGAGACGCGCAAGATCCTGCACGCGCCGGACATCGCCATCAGCGCGACCTGCGTCCGCGTGCCGACCTTCTTCGGCCACGCGATGAACGTCTGGGCCGAATTCGAACGCCCGGTGAGCGCCGCCGAAGCGCGCGACCTGGTGGCCACGGCGAAGGGCGTCCGCCTCGTCGATGACCCGGCCTCAGAGCAATACCCGACGCCGATGGATGTGGTCGGCACCGACGAAGTGCTCGTCGGACGGCTGCGCGGCGACAGTTCGCTCGCGGGGGGCATCACCTTCTGGACGGTGACCGACAGCATCCGCAAGGGCGCCGCGACCAACGTCCTCCAGGTCATCGAAGCGGCCGCCGCTCGCGGCGTCATCAGGCGCTAGGCAGGGTTCGAACCGTCAGGCGGCGGGTTGCGTGGGCGGCTGCGTGTTCGCGGGCAGCGCGATCAGGATGAGCAGCCCGATGAGCAGGCCGGGGACCAGCCACAGCCCCAGCAGCGACCAGAGCGCCGCGCGGCCGCGTGCGTTCGCTACCACGACGAGGATGCCGATGCAGACCGCCGCGGCCAGCAGGTAGAGGAAGAGCGCGGCGAACGGGTGGCCGCCGTAGACGTGGTGGGCGAGGAAGACGCTTTGTGCCAGGAACATCGTGAGTCCTGTCGGAGCGCCGCGCGGGCGCAGGTGGTTTCACGAGAGTAATGGCCCGCTGTCACGAAAAGGTGACGGCGGCGGGCCGCTGCGGAACGAACCGCGTAGGATTCAGCCCCGACCTCTGAACCTCGGCGGAACCTCCGATGACGATTGATTGGCCCTCTGTGCACCGCGAAGCGCTCGACATCTTCCTGCGCTACCTCCAGATCGACACCTCGAACCCGCCTGGCAACGAGAAGCCGGCCGCCCGCTTCCTCGGCGCGCTGTGCGAGGCCGAAGGCATCGAGACCGAGTTCATCGAGACCGCGCCGAACCGCGAAGTGCTGGTTGCGCGGCTTCGTGGCGACGGTTCGAAGCGCCCGCTGATGCTCTGCAACCACACCGACGTGGTGCCGGTCGAAGCCCAGTACTGGGACATGCCAGCGTTCGAAGGCATTGTCAAAGACGGGCGGGTCTACGGCCGCGGCGCGGTGGACATGAAGGGGTGCGGCGTGATGCAGCTCATCGCCTTCCTCCTGCTGAAGCGCCAGGGGGTCGCGCTCAAGCGGGACATCGTCTTCTGCGCGGTGCCGGACGAGGAAGCGGGCAGCGAAGCCGGGATGGTCTGGCTCTGCAAGCACCGCCCGGACGTCGTGGACGTCGAATACGAGCTGAGCGAAGGCGGCGGCGGAACGACCCGCTTCGGCGCGAAGGACACGAAGCTGTTCAACGTGGCCACCAACGAGAAGGACCTCTGCTGGCTGCGGCTCACCGCCGTCGGGAGGCCGGGCCACGGCAGCGTGCCCCATTACGAGAACTCGGCGGTCTACCTCGTCCAGGCGCTCAACCGGCTCGTCGACTGGGACCGTGGGATTACGTACACGCCTGACACGGTCGCGTACCTCGAACGGCTGGCCGAAGCGGGACTCATGCCGCCGCTGAGCGACCGGGCAGCGGTCGAACAGCAGATCCTGCGCTCGCCCGAGCTCTACGCGATGTTCCTCAACACCCTGAACCTGACGATGCTCGACGCCGGCATCAAGGCGAACGTCATCCCCGCGAAGAGCGAGGCCGTCATCGACTGCCGCCTGCTCCCCGGCCAATCGAAGCAAGAGTGGATGGACAGAGTCCGCGAGCGCATCGCCGACGACCGCATCACGGTCGAACTGTATTCGCCGGACCAGGGCGAACCGTCGCGCGTGGACTGGGATACCGAACTCTTCCGCACCATCAACGCCGTGGTGAAGGAAGCGATGGAGGACGCCGTCGTGGCGCCCGGCATGACCGTCGGCGGGACGGACAACCGGTTCCTGCGCGAGCGCGGAATCCCGGCCTACGGCTTCATCCCCTGCCTGCTCTCACCCGATGAGCGCCGCGGCTTCCACGGCAACAACGAGTTCCTCACCATCGACAACCTGAATATGGGCTGCGAGTTGATGTACGAGATCGTGCGGCGGATGGCTGGGTGAGGTGAAAGTGCCCTATTTCAACTTCGCCAGGCAAAGAGAGACGGGATTCCCGATCCATGTTGAGCTAGCGTCGGTTTCCGGCGGACAGACCCGCTCGCCGGTGCCGCGGTCAATCGCGAGAACCTTGAAGTAGGCGGCTGCCGAATCGCAGGGGACAACGTCCCGGATGGCGACTGGTTGGCTGTTCAAACAATCCCCCACCTTGGGCAGCGGGGTGAGAGTGGGGAGTGCGACTTCAGTTGGACGTGGGTCTGGGCCATCGCCGCACGCGACGGCCAGCAAGACACCCAGGACACAGCAGATTGGAAAGAGCCTTGTCACTTAAACGCGGGGCTTATTGTGACCGAACCTGCGGCGCGTAGTCGCTTCACCTCCGCTGCCACGGCATCTGCGCGGTTCGAAAGGGACCTCAGGGTGACCCTCAGCGCCTGAATAGTGAGCGAACGGCGATACGCTTCGACGACCTCCGGCATGGACCAGTAGGCCTGTTCATCCAACGTCCGGCCGCTGTTCTGGAGGGCATACGCGAGCACGAACTCCGCCCGGCGCCTCGCCCCGAGCTTCCCGAGTATCACGTGAACGTGGGCGTTCACCGTCCCCACACTGACCAACAGTTCGGTAGCGATTTCCGGGTTCGTACAGCCGTCAGCGACGAGGCGCGCAACCTCTAGCTCTCTCGGTGTTAGCAGAGGGCCTTCGTGTGCCATCAAATCCCGCCTTCTAATGGCGGCCGCACGGAGCCGCCTGGTAGTAACGCAGGGCCGCGCTGGGCGACGCGTTGGCTCAGGCTACCTTGGCGCCGCGGCGGCGGGCAACCCGAAGATTCTCGTTCCGAACCTCGCTAGCGTGCGCCCATCGGCGCTACCCGCTACCATTCGCAGGCTATACATCGCGGCGCTGCTATCGTGCGCGCCGATACCTCCCGGAGACTCCCAATGGCATTCACGGTCAACTCGTCCAAGTTCAAGTTCGCCACCCACCTTGCAGCCGGCGTGAAGGGCAAGCGCGTGCTCATTTCCGGCGCCGGCAAGGATGGCGGCCTCGGCCAGTCCTTCGCCCTCGCGGCCGGCCTTAACGGCGCCGAAAGCGTGGCCGTCCACTTCCACAGCTCGTACGACGACGGCCTCGACCTCGTCGACTTCCTCAAGGCGCAGGGCGTCAACGCCTTCCCGCTCCAGGCCGACGTGACGAACATGGGCGACCTCTGGGCCACCCGCACGTACGTCATCGACAAAATGGGCGGCATCCCGAACCTCGTCATTTGCAACTCCGGCCTCACCGAGCGCGGCTACTCCTTCGGCCGCTCGCTGCGCGAAGTCGAAGGCGAATCGACGGCCATGCGCCGCGCCCGCGTCCGCCAGGCCTTCATCAACAATCTCAACGAGACCCGCGTGGTGCTCGACACGAAGATCGACGGCTTCATGGCGATGACTCACCTCTGGTCGGGCGAAGCGGTCTACGCCAACGAGCCGCTCCAGATCGTTTACATCTCCTCCCGCCAGTCGATCGACCCGGGCATGAGCGTCCCCGGCTACGCCATCGCCAACTGGGCCGTGCTCCAGCTGCCGGAAGTGCTCGCCGTGAACCTCGGCAAGGCGGCGAACCTCGTGACCGCCTACAGCGTGATGTACCCGTTCGTCCGCACCGGGATGACGAACGAATACGCCGAGAACCCGAAGGTCTTCGGCCGCTGGCAGCCGCGCATGCTCGAGACCTACGAGGCTGCCGAGGCCTTCATGCAGCTCCTCGCGCTCCCCTCGGAGGAGACGAACAAGGGGATGTTCGAAGTGCTCGTCGAAGAAGACGCTTCGAAGGGCGAAAAGGGCGTGAAGGTCAGCTGGAAGCAGGTGAAGTTCAACGTCAGCGAAGAAGCGCTGACCAGCACCCAAGCGCTCACCTTCGGCTAAGCCGAACAAGTATCAGCACCGCGAAGGCCCGCCGAACCCGGCGGGCTTTTTCGTGTTCGAAGCCGGGCTGACCAGCCTGTACACTCCGCTCCGTGGACACCGAACCCGCCTCTGCCTCGCCGAAGCAGCGGTCCGAAGAGGACTCGCTGATCGAAGGGCTCACGCGGCAACTGAGCCACGCCCGCCTGTTGCTTTCGGCGAACCCGGAAGAGGCCGCCGACGAAGCGATGTCGAGCGTCGCCGCCGAGCGCGAGGTCGAAGCGAAGGTCACGACCGAGCTGGCGACGCCGCACGCCGTGGCCCAGCCCGAGCGCTTCCTCGCAGCGCACCGCACGGCCATCCAGGCGCTCGAACTACTCGACCGCGAAGGCTGGCGCAAGCCGTCGGTGTCTTCGAAGTTCGGCCCGCTGAAGCCCGCCGCCCGGATCGGCGCGCAGTACGTGACGCAGTACATCGTGAAGGGGTACGCGAACAGCGCGGCCAACTCGATGCGGCGGCTCTACACGCGCCGCGAACCGCAGACTGTTCGCGGCACGCCCGAGCGGATCATGCTCGCCCAGGCGCGCATGGAGATGGACCGCCTGACGAACGGCTTCGTTGGCGGCGGCATCGGCGCGCCCGCGATCATCGCCGGCGGCGCAGCCGTATCCCTGTTCGCGAGCGTCACCCAGTTCGTCACCGGCCTGAACTACCTGTCGCGACCGGTTCTGATCTCCACGCTCCTGCTCATCGTGCTGGTTTTCGGCTTCCTCAGTTCGCTCCTGTTGAGCGCGGCGGCGGTGGCGCACCGGCGCTGCCGGGTCATCGCCGGGCAACCGCTGGCCGACCTCTGGGAGGCCGTCGGCCGCGCGGGCAACCCGCCCGAAGACAACTCGCAGCCGTTCGCGATCATCGCCATCGTGCTATCGGCGCTCGTGTGGGTCGTGGTGCCGGTTGGCGGCATCCTCGTCTACGTACTGACGTAGGCGAAGGGCTCCGAAACCCCGGGCTACTGGCCGCCGCCGGCGGGCTGGGCCGCCAGGTTCGGCTGGAGTTCGCCGCGGCGGCGGGCCGCGAACGCCTCGTCCTCGCCGACCATGCCGGCGTCGCGCTGGGCCTGCTCCTGCTCGTAGGTCATCTTGTAGAGGTTCGCGTAAATGCCGTTCTTCGCCAGCAGTTCGTCATGCGTACCGATCTCGGCGATCTTCCCCTGGTCGAGCACAACGATGCGGCTGGCCTCGCGGATCGTCGAAAGGCGGTGGGCGATGACGAACGAGGTGCGGTCCTTCAGCAGTTCGCGCAGAGCCCGCTGGATGATGACCTCGGTCTGGGTGTCCACGTACGCGGTCGCTTCGTCGAGCACGAGGATGCGCGGCTGCGCGAGAATGGCCCGCGCGAAGCTGATGAGCTGGCGCTGGCCTACCGAAAGGTTCTGGCCGCGCTGCTGGAGCATCGTGTCGTAGCCGTTTTCGAGGCGCGAGATGAACTCGTCGGCGCCGACCGCGGTGGCTGCGGCGCGCACCTGCTCATCGGTGGCGTCGTGCCGGCCGTAGGCGATGTTCTCGCGCACGGTGCCGCTGAACAGGTACGGGTTCTGGAGGACGACGCCCATGTGGCGCGTGAGCGAGCGGCGCTTCACGTCGCGGATGTCGTGCCCGTCGATCTTGATGGCCCCGCCGGTCACTTCGTAGCCGCGACTGATGAGCGAGGTGATCGTGGTCTTGCCGGCGCCAGTCGGCCCGACGAATGCGATGGTTTCGCCCGGCTGCACGTGGAGCGTGATACCGCGCAGGATCGGCACGGTCTCGACGTAATGGAACTCGACATCGTCGAGGTCTACGCGGCCCTCGACATGGTCGAGTTCGATGGCGTCCGGCTTGTCCTTGATACGCGGCTCGGTGTCGAGCACTTCGAAGATGCGTTCGCCTCCGGCCATCGCCCGCTGGACCATCGTGTACTGGAGGACAAGGTCCCGGATGGGGTCGAAGAAGCGGCCGACGTAGAGGGTGAAGCTGACGAGGACGGCGAACAACGTCGCCACATCCACGGTGTCGGCGTGGAGGGCGCGCAGCCCGCCGACGATGAGGATGGCGCAGGTGGCGCTGGCCCCCGCCAGTTCGATGACGGGCATGATGGCCGCGCTGAGCATGCCGGCCCAGACGTTGGCGCGCCGGTTCTCCTGGTTGAGCGCATCGAAGCGGCGGGCGTTTTCGTCCTCACGGGACATCGATTGGACGGCTCGGACGCCGGAGACGTTCTCGGCGAGGGTGCCATAGAGCGCGCTGATCTTAACGCGCACATTCACGAACGCCTTCTTCGCGTGGTTGGCCCACCAGATCATGATGATGATGAGCGGCGGGACGACCGCGAAGGTGACGAGGGCCAGTTCGGTATCGAAACTGAGGAGGACGATGACGACCACCGCGAGGCCGACGAAGTCCGCGAGGAAGGTGAGCGACCCGCTGGTCAACAACTCCTGCATGACGGTGACGTCGCTCGTCAGGCGGCTGATCATGCGGCCCACTTCCATCTCGTCGTAGAAGCTGAGGGAGAGGCCCTGCATGTGGTCGTACATTTCGCTGCGCAACTGCCAGAGCAGGCGGTTGCCCATCCATGCCGTGGTCAACAACTGGGTGTAGGCGGAGGCCCAGGTAATCGTCGCGGCGCCGACCATGATGCCGAGCAGCCACCAGATACGGGTGGTATCGCCCTGGACGCCGGCCTTCACCGTGAGGCCGATGAGGAGCGGCTGCATGAAGCTCGAAACCGCCGAGATCACCATGCAGGCGAACGCGAGCGCGGCCTGCTTCTTGTAGGGCTTGAGGTAGGGAAGGATGCGCTTGACCACCTCGGCGTCGTAGACCTTGCCGAGGTATTCGTCGTCCCAGCCGTCACTGCCGCGGCCGCGGTGCGCGCCCATGGACTGGCCGCCGATGCCGGTACTCCAACCGCCGGCGCCCGAACCACCGAACATTGCCATCAGGAAGCTCCCCCTGTGCCTTCAGGACTGAACACCGGGGTGCGCGGTGCATTCGTTGCGCGCCCATTTGCATCGGCATGCGCGCCGTTGCCGGCGACGGAGACCGATCCGGCCGCCACCGAGTTCGGCGCAGGGCGGCCGAGCGCCTCCTCCTGGTCGCGCAGTTCGAGGTCGAAGATGCGCCGGTAGAGGCCTTCCTGTTCGAGCAGCTCGGTGTGCTTCCCGCGCTGGACCACGCGTCCATGCTGGAGTACGAGGATCTCGTCGGCGCGGATAACGGTACGCAGACGCTGGGCGATGACGAAGGTGGTGCGGCCCTTCATCAGTTCGTTCAGGGCCTGCTGGATGAGGAACTCCGTCTGCGAGTCAACACTCGCGGTCGAGTCATCGAAGATGAGGATGCGGGGGTCGAGCAGCAACGTGCGGGCGATGGCGATGCGCTGCTTCTGGCCGCCGGAGAGAGTGACACCGCGTTCGCCGACCCATTCGTCGTAGCCGTAGGGCAGGCTGACGATGAAGTCGTGAATGCGGGCTGCCTTCGCCGCCGCTTCGATCTCTTCCTGCGAAGCTTCGGGCCGGCCGTAGGCGATGTTGTCGCGGATTGTCCCGATGAACAGGAAGACGTCCTGCTGGACGATGCCGATGTTCTTGCGGAGCGATTCGAGCGTGACATCGCGGACGTCTTGCTCGTCGATGGTGATGCGGCCCGCGGTCACATCGTAGAAGCGCGGGATCAGGTTCACGACCGTCGACTTGCCGGAACCGGTGGGCCCGAGGAGGGCGATGACCTTGCCCGGTTCGGCATCGATATCGACGTTCGAGAGCACGGCGCTCAGGTTGTCGTAGCCGAAGCTCACGTTTTCGAAGCGGACGTGCCCGGTGATGTCGGCCAGCGCCGGGGCGCCGGGCTTCTCCTGCACCGCCGACTGCGCATCGATCAGTTCGAACACGCGCTCCGCGGAGCTGATGCAGCGGGCGACGATGTTAATGATGAAGCCGACCGAGCGGACGGGAAGCTGGAGCGTGTTGAGCCAGAGGGTGAAGAGGGCGAGGTCGCCGACGCTGATTTCGCCCTTCGAAATGAAGTAGGCGCCGACGCCCACCGTGACCGCGACCTGGGCCGCCGAGACGCCCTGGAGCATCGGCTGGTTGCCGGCGTGCACACGCGACGAGTAGTAGCTGAGGTCGGCCTGCTTCTTCGCAGCGTCGGAGAACTTCTTGCTTTCGAACGGCTCCTGGGCGAAGGCCTTGACGACACGAATGCCGGTCAGGCCCTCTTCGGCGACCTGCGTCATCTCCGCCTGGTTCTGCTGGATCTGCATCCAGACAGGCCGCAGCTTGCTGCTCGTGACGTACGAACGCCAGCCGAGGAAGGGCAGCGTGACCACACTGACAATGGCCAGCTGCCAGTGGATGACGAACATGCCGACGATGGAGATGAGCAGCATGATCGTAATGAAGGCGAGCCGCAGCGCGCCCATGTTCACGAACATGCGGATGTTCTCCACATCCTGCGTGGCGCGGGACATGATCTGGCCGGTCTGGGCCTTGTCGTGGTATGCATAGCTCAGGTGCTGGAGGTTGTCGTAGATCTCGTTGCGGATGTCGTAGGCGACGGACTGGCCGACGAGTTCGCCGAGGTACTGCTGGCCGAACTGGGCAGCGCCGCGCCCGATGGCGAAGACCACCAGTGCGAGGGAGCCGAAGACGATGAGGTTGGCGTTGCCGTCGAGGGAGACGAGCTTGCCGGCGGCGTCTTCCTGCGGGTCGAGACCAAAGTCGATAGCGAAGCGGATGAGCAGGGGGCTGACCATCACGAAGGCGGACGCGCACATCATGCAGAGCCAGGCAAGCGCCAGCCGCCCCTTGTAGCGCTTCAGATACGGAATAAGGCGCAAAAGCCAGCGCACAGACTCTCCTCCATATTGAGGGAGCCTATCATACCTTGACGCGAACGTGAAGTTCGCACCGCACGAAATATCCCCGATGCTGGCGCAATTTTGGATTGCCGATTTTGGATTCTAGATTCACCGGGCCAGCGGCGGTGGGGGCGGGGAATCCACAATCCCCAATCCGAAATCCCCAATCCAAAATCCAAAAGGGCCGCTCCTGCCTTGCGGTGGGAACGGCCCTCTGGTGTGTGGAGGTGTCGGCCGGGAACCCTGCCTGCGCATCCCTGTCACCGGGCGGGGAACCTGCTGGCGCAATTTTGGATTGCCGATTTTGGATTTTAGATTCACCAAGGCCAGCGGCGGTGGGGGGCGGGGAATCCACAATCCGAAATCCCCAATCCAAAATCCAAAAGGGCCGCCCCTGCCTTGCGGTGGGAACGGCCCTCTGGTGTGTGGAGGTGTCTGCCGGGAACCCTGCCTGCGCATCCCTGTCACCGGGCGGGGAGCCTGGCCCTTGCGGGCTGGGTTCTCTCCCGGGAGCGGTCCTGGCTTCGGGCTTGCGCCCGTGGGCCGGGACAAACAGCAGGCTCGCACCACTGCGCGCTGCCGGGCCTTGCGGCGCCGGGGGCTTTCCGGCCGGGCTGCCTTGCGGCGCCTCACAACCGGTACCACCCTGCCACCACACCGGTCACCCGGCCTGGCGGCCCCGCTGGTGGTGGCGGCGCTTCCGGGGCCGTGACCCCGAATCGCTTCGCCTTCGGCGTTTCCGGGCCGGTAAGCCCTTCCCCGCCTGCGGTGTGGCTCTCGGCCACCCCGCCTCCAACGCCGCGAAATGTAGCGGCCCTCGCGGCCACTTCCAAGCCACTTATGACGCCTTCGAGGAGTCCTTCACGAACCCTTGAACAACCCCCAACGATTACGTCTCACCCCGTGATTGGACAAGACAAAACGAAGAGCAGGGAGCCGAGAAGGCTTATGTGACCCAACCGATTTTGGATTCTCGATTTTGGATTTTGGATTCCCCGCCAGTCCGACCGATTGGGGATTGCGGATTTCGGATTGTGGATTCCCCAGCGGTCTGAACGATTGGGGATTGCGGATTGCAGACTCCGGGGCTGGAGGCGGGGCCAATCCGCAATCCAAAATCCCCAATCCGCAATCCGCAATAGAACCGGGGGCCGCCGCGTTACCGCAACGGCCCCCCGGTAAGACTTCGATCCTTGGCGAGCGGGCGGCTCAATCCAAAATCCGAAATCCCCAATCCAAAATCCCTAGACTTCCCGGAACTCGCCCTCCACGGTGCCTTCTTCGGCGCCGCCGGGGGCTGCTCCGCCGGCGAAGCCATCCGGGCCCGGTTCGCCCGCTGCCGCGCCGGCTGCGCCGTACACGGCCTCGCCGATCTTCGATAGCGAGCTGCTGAGGGCGTCGGTGGCGCTGCGCATGCGGTCGGCGTCATCGGATTCGATGGCGGCCTTCACATCGGCGATCTTCGCCTCGACGTCTGCCTTCAGGTCTGCGGGGACCTTGTCGGCGTTGTCGCGCAGCGTCTTCTCGGCCTGGTAGGCCATCGAGTCGGCCGTGTTCTTCAGTTCGATGGACTCGCGCTTCTTGCGGTCGTCATCGGCGAACAGTTCGGCCTCGCGCTGCATCCGATCGATCTCGTCCTTCGAGAGTCCGCCCGAGGACTGGATCGTGATCTTCTGCTCGCGTCCGCTGCCCTTATCCCGCGCGCCGACGTTCACGATGCCGTTCGCGTCGATGTCGAAAGTGACTTCGACCTGCGGGATGCCGCGCGGCGCCGGGAGGATGCCATCGAGGATGAACCGCCCGAGCGACTTATTGTCGTTCGACATCGGCCGTTCGCCCTGGAGGACATGGATCTCCACGCTCGGCTGATTGTCCGCGGCCGTGCTGAAGGTCTGGCTCTTGGCCGTCGGGATGGTGGTGTTGCGCTGGATGATCGGGGTCATGACGCCGCCCAGGGTCTCGATGCCGAGGGTCAGCGGGGTGACGTCGAGCAAGAGGACGTCCTTCACGTCGCCCTTGAGGACACCGGCCTGGACGGCGGCGCCGATGGCGACCACTTCGTCCGGGTTCACGCCCTTGTGCGGGTCCTTGCCGAAGTACTCCGCAACGATCCGCTGGACCGCGGGCATGCGCGTCTGGCCGCCAACCAGCACCACTTCGTCGATGTCGCCGGGCTTCTTGCCGGCGTCGGCGAGGGCCTTCTTCACCGGTTCGAGCGTGCCGGTCAGCAAATCGCCGACGAGTTGTTCGAGCTTCGCCCGGGTGAGGGAGATGTTGAGGTGCTTCGGGCCGCTGGCGTCGGCGGGGATGAACGGCAGGTTCACGTCGGTCGACTGCGCGCTCGAAAGTTCGACCTTCGCCTTTTCGGCTTCGGCCTTGAGGC
>JADYYG010000011.1 GCA_020853755.1 Dehalococcoidia bacterium
GTCACCCCGGACCTCCACGATCGTCATCTTGCCTAACGTGTATTTCGCGTAGTCGGGCAAGGGTTCGATCGGAAGAAGGATATGGGGCCGATCGCCCCGGCGGTATCGGGGTGCGGCCAGGAGCCAGTCGGGGCTGACCGCGGCCAGGTAGCGCGCGAACTTCTCGTTGTCATTGTCGAGGTCGACGAAGTTGCCTGAGATAGGACCAGTGCGAATGCCGATGTTGCTCTGTCCGTCCCCGAACCACGTCACCAGTTGTGGATCATCCGGAGCAGGCGCGTTCTGCCATCCCTTGGTAGTTGGGCGCTTGTCCCGTGCTCTGACCTTGGTCACAGCGATGCCCAACGCACTTAGCCGTCTGGCTTCCTCGAGGACTGTGGATGGGGTTAGGGACTGATCATTCATAGCGGACTCCTTCGTGAAGTAGGTCCGCAGGCTCTCAACTCCCGGCACGTTTGAGCCGCTTTTTAGTGCGCAGATCCCGAGGTCGACGGCGGAGCGGAATTTCCAGCTCGGGCGAATCTGCGCACTAAAAAGCGGTTCTATCGAGCTCTGGGCCGCAAACATCCTTGTCGTGGAAACCACTCTTGTTCCCCGCCGTCGATTCCCCCGCGGGCCGCCGCTGGCTGTGACCATCCCCGCTTCACGTCCCAAAAAGTGAAAGGAGCAAGAGCTCTCAATGAACGATTTCGAATTCGGTGAACTGCTGCCCAAAGGTGGTCGCGGAGGTCGCTGGAGCATTTCGAGCGAAGACCTTCAGCGCGCCATCGGCAAGTTGGTTGCCGGCCCGGTCGGCGCAACGGCCTTCATCGCGACGGGCGGTTCGGACCGTCTGACGACGACGGTGGTGAGGAATCGGCTCACCGCCGAAGCTGCCGCCGATGCGCCTTGGACGCTGGACTCAGAGGACGTGTCCCGGCCCCGGCTCCACGTCCGCCCTGTAGAGCGGGATTCTTCGGGGGCGTACCGCTCCCCCTACAAGAATGGGAAGCTCGAAGCCCCATCGCACATCGCGATAGTTAAGGTCGCCGACGCCAGCGTTCCGACAGGGTCCAATGATGGCCATGAACCCGTCGAATGACCCCCTCAACGAACGCCTGCTCTTAGGGGTGAGCGAAGCCGCAGTGCTCCTGAGCGTCAGCCGGTCGTCCTGCTACCAACTCCTGTTGGCAGGCGAATTGCCGGTCGTTCGCCTCGGGAGATCCGTCCGAATCCCGGTTGCCGCTCTTCAGAAGTGGCTCGATGACCGAACCGAGCCCTGGGCCGGGCTGTAAAACCCGGCGTCCTCAACATCTCGATGGCCCGGCGCTTATCCCGCCGGGCCCTTTCATTGGAGAGAGTCCTGTGGCACGTCGCGCGAACGGCGAAGGCTCAATCTCGCGCACCACTGACGGCCGCTGGGTCGCCCGTGTCACTACTGGTTACGACAAACGAGGCAGAGCGATCCGTAAGGCCTTGTACGCGAAGACACGCGCCGAGGCTTCACGGCGACTCATGGAGTTCCACGCCCAGCATGCCCGTGGGCTGAGTAACATCGATGGCAGGACAACCTGCGGCGAATGGTTCCAACGCTGGCTTAGCGACACCGTTCGGGTCACAGTGAGGCCCTCGACGTTCCGGGCGTACGAGTCGAACGTCCGTCTACACCTGATCCCGGAACTCGGCCGCATAACCCTGGCGAAACTCGCAGCAGCGCATGTTCGGCGCCTCATCGCCAAGAAGCTGGACGAGGGGCTCTCACCTCGCTCAGTCCAGTTCCTCCGTGCCAACCTCCGCGCCGCCGTCCAGCAGGCCGTGGCCGACGGCCTCATAGGCCGCAACGTGGTCGACTTCGTGAAGGGACCTCCGGTCCCGCGGTTCGAAGTCCGCCCGCTCGACGCGGGGCAACTGCGAACGCTCCTCGACGGCGTGCACGGCGATCGTCTTGGCGCCCTGCTCATCTGTGCCGTAACTCTGGGACTCCGCCAGGGCGAGCTGCTGGCGCTTGCCTGGGAGGATGTCGACCTTGAGGTTCGGTCGGCGCGGATCGTCCGCACCCTCGGGCGTGACCGCACCCTCGGCGAACCGAAGTCCAGAAGTAGTCGCCGCGTGGTGCCGCTCTCGGTGCTCGCGGTAGATGCGCTTATCCATCACAAAGAGCGGCAGGAACTCGAACGCGACTTCGCCGGCCGTCGCTGGCGCGAGCACGGGCTGGTTTTCACCACCACGATCGGCACCCCACTCGATGCCCGGAACGTGGGCCGTTACCTGCGCGACACCCTGGAACGGCTCGAACTGCCGCATCAGCGGTTCCACGACCTTCGCCATGCCTGCGCATCCCTGCTGCTGGGCGAAAACGTCCATCCCCGTGTGGTCATGGACCTGCTCGGCCACAGTCAGATCAGCGTGACGATGAACTTGTATTCGCACGTGATGCCTGCGATGCAGCGCGAAGCCGCTGACCGTCTGGACGCCGTCCTGGGCCGCGAATGACGAACCCTATTGCCACCGCCGTCCGGGTCACGAGAAGGGCGCCTGGTGGCCCGGAGGGTGTGATTCGTCAGCAATGAACTGGGCGCGCTCCATCGGGATTCTGCTATGCTGCCTACGCGGATACTCAGAATTCATGCCCAACCTCGCTTGCTACCGGCTTCGAGACGAGATCGAGGGAGTTCTGGTACAGGACTTCGACGGATATCTGGCTGAGGAACATGGCGATGTGCAGACGTATGGGCCGGTTGCGGGCGACGGATTCACATCGAAGCTCTTCGTGATCTCGGTCCCACCGCGTCAGCCTTCCTGGATCTCGTTTCTGGATCAGGGCTTCGACGCTGCTCAGTGGCCGAGCGTTTCGAGTGCCGGCGCTCTCCTGGTGGTCCGAGTCGATGAGCCGCCGCTGGGATACTTCGCATTCACCTTCGGAACGATGGGGCGCTTCCTGCTTCGGTCAGACGCGCATCGGCGGGCGTATGGGCTTCGCACCGCGCTAAACCTGATGTATCCGACCGGGGATGCTACCAATCCTTCCCGCCTTCGGTCGGTGGACAGCCACCGTCAAGATCGAACGACGGTCCGCGCACGGCGGCAGACGAGCACCGCTTCCACCTTCGAGGTGTTCGACGTGGATCGGATGAGGGAGTTCCTCCGGACGGCCGTGGGCAAGCCCGCCGACCGAGAACGTTGGGGATCACGAGTTGGCGGTGGCGACGCGCTCAATGCAAGTCCAGAGTTGAACTTCGTTGGCGTCGGCCAGCTATGCCGTGACATCGAGTCGGCGAGCCAGCGGACGGACTATCGGCAACGCTTCGCGTTCCTGGACGACATGCAGCCCGTCACCGAGCCGCAGATTGTCGGGCGCCTGCATGAGGCTGTCCTAGGGAAGCTTCGTGACGGCCAGATTGACGAACTGGGTTTGGGGCCGCCCACTATCGTCGATTGGGAACGCATTCATAAGTTTCGCCTTCCAACCGACGGCCGCACGGTGGTTCGCCCCGAGATGCGGCTGGAGGACTTGCATCGAGGACTCCAAACCAGAGGTTACTTAGACGACTTGGACATCCCGTTCCTGCGCAAGAACAGCATCGTTGCGGTCGATGGCGACGGCACGAGCGTTGAGCGGTGGCCAATCTTGCGCTGTCTCGCTGGGACGTTCATTCTCGATGGCGTTACCTACGTGCTTGACGACGGCGACTTCTGGGCTGTGAGCACCGATTTCCAACAGCGCCTTGACCAGGAGATCGATGCGATTCAAGAAGTCGATTGGCTGCCCGCCGCTGATGTTGCGACGCGGGAGGACGCCTACAATGCGCAGGCTGCGTCAGTCACCGCTGGGTGCCTACTGCTCGACAAGAAGCTCATCACAGTGTCGGCGAAGACCACCCCCGTGGAGTTGTGCGACCTCCTAACCCAGGACCGGAAGCTCGTCCACGTCAAACGACACCTGGGATCACGGGACTTGAGCCACCTGTTCTCTCAGGGTGCCGTCTCGGCCGAACTTCTGCAGAGCGACGCCGGCTTTCGCGATGAAGCGCAACGAGTGGTGCGTGAGGCTGCGGAGGGCGACAGCCATGCATTTTTTCCGACCGCCGGCATCGACACCCGCCAGTTCGGTGTTGTTTACGCGATCGTCGCCGACTGGAAGAACCGGTCGTACGCTCAGGCGTTGCCGTTCTTCAGCAAGGTCAACCTCCGCCGGGCGGTAGTTGATATTCGGAACCGAGGCTTCGAGGTCGCACTGGCCCGGGTTCAGGTCACCCGATGACGCGTTACGCCCACACACACAGCCGGGGCGCTCGGCCTAAGAAATGCGAGAAAGAGTAATGGCAAAAGTGTTCATCAGTTCTGTCATCACGGGCTTCGAAGCTCAACGGGACGCGGTGGCTCAGGCGATCATCAACTTAGGGCATCAAGTTGTTCGCGCCGAAGACTTCGGCGTTCGGCCGGACTCTCCGCAGCGGGCGTGTCTGGGCGAATTGCGCGACTCAGATCTGGTCGTCCTTGTCATGGGTGAAAGGTACGGCGCGATCCAGGCGGGTAGCGGCCTTTCCGCCACCCACGAGGAATTCAGGGAGGCAGCCTCCAACAAACCGTTGCTCGTCTTCGTCGAGGACGGAGTCGAGTTGGAAGCGGCGCAGCAGGCTTTCCTTAGCGAGGTCCAGGACTGGGCGTCGGGCAAGCTGACGGGCCGCTACTCAAGTCCGGAGGTGCTTCAAGGGCTGGTCACGCGTGCGATTCACGACTGGGAGGTACGCGATTTGAGAGGCGCTAAGACTGTCCCAGACGAGCTTGCCGCCCGCGCTCGCGAGATCGCCGGGGATTCGTTGGGCCGTCCAGAGCTCGTTGTCGCACTGGCGTTCGGGCCATTGGGCACCCTCGTCCCGGTCCGCGAGTTCGAAAGCCACGCGACTGAAGAGCGCGTCTATGACCACGCAGTCGCCGCACGATTATTCCGGAAGATGGCTCGGGTGGACTCCAATCGTGACGGCGGAGTGCTACAGCTAGACGACGGTCGCACGCGAATCCGAGTCGCGCAGGACGGGGCAATGGCGATCGTCACCGATCCCACGGTCGAACGATCGGACCGAACTGTGCTAGCGGCGATAGTCGCTGAAGACCTGGCGAGCAAGCTTGAGGCCAGTCTTGGCCTCGGCAGAGCACTTATCGAGCACATCGATCCCACCGAGCGAGCGGGCGATGTCTCTGGTTTCGTCCTGTTGCGTGGCGTCGGTTGGGTTCCCTGGCGCACGGCGGCGGAGTACGCCGCCGATGGTGGCTCCGGGACGATGAACTCTCGCGGCGATTCGGAACTACTCATAGGTCTGCCCGAAACGCCAACCAAGCGGTCTCGGTTGTTCTACCGGACGAAGGACATTGCCGCGGAGACAGCGGCGATCCTGCGCCGTGAGGCGACACGCTAAGTTGGGGTCTGGCTCGGCCTCGCTTTCGTAGTGGCAGCGCGCGCTTGCGCCAATGCTCTCTCGGCGGAGGACGGCGCGTTTCCTTGGCGGATGGCAGGTTCGCCCTGCTGAAGCAACACGCCGTACTGCTCGATGTACTTCTCAACGATCGGGATGAGCGCTTCGGATGCGGCGAGCAGGTCAGGCGCCGCAGCGACGAGAATCGCGTTAGCACGCTCCTCGCCTCCCCGACGCGTCAGCCTTGCGATCTCGGGCCCTGCCAGCTGAGCTAGTTCGGCCTGGATGACGATGGGGTCCTCCAATCCGATGTACTTCGCGGATCATGGGCCCGGCGAGTGTGTTTGCGAATAACCTTCGTCGGTCACTTGTCGTCCTCCTCTTGCTTCATGCTCTTGCTCTTCGCCGAACCACGCCCATGGTGGTCGCTGAGCGGCTCGTCGACGTCGCGCAGCACCTCGCCGGTCTCCGGATCGACCACCTTCTCGGCGTATCGGTCGTTGTCGCGGTCG
Organism: Dehalococcoidia bacterium; assembly: GCA_020853755.1. Classification (GTDB taxonomy): domain Bacteria; phylum Chloroflexota; class Dehalococcoidia; order Tepidiformales; family Tepidiformaceae; genus Amarobacter. Next base: position 5,906 of record JADYYG010000011.1, read on the forward strand.
ATGGTCCGCTGCTTACGGATGAAGTGCTGCAGGCTGTGTGACCAATCGGCGCCGGAGAAGGTTTCGACGAACCACTTTCGCCGGCCGGTGGCGCCAGCGTGCTTGCCTTTTGCCTTCAGGCTGCTGTGCATCTGGATTGACCCGCTCAGGTGCTTCCCGAACGTCCTCGATGTGGACCCACACGCCGGGCATGGTTGGCGCTGCGTTGGGTCGAGGTCGGTTGGCTCGTCCAAGGTCTCCCCGCATCGCCCGCATGCCACGCTGCCCACCTATAGCTCACCCCGGAAGGCGCGGTGGAGGACCGCGGGGAGGACCGCGTCCAGCTCGCGTTGCGCGCGCGCCTGGGCCATTGAGAGTGCGGCCGCGCGTTCTATCGCCAGATCGAGTGCGGTGAGAATCCGCCTCTGCTCGTAAATCTGGGGGCGCGGCAGGGGGAAGGCCTTCAGCTGGCGTTGATTAATGGAGGCGAGATTCGTCGTCTGCTTGGACGCCGCTCGGAAGTACTCCTTGCCGATTGGCGAGCCGAGCGCAGCCGAGACGAATCGAGGCTCGAACTCAGACTGGGGGACCCGAATGCGAAGAATGTGGTTCTGGTGGATGCAGCCCTCTATTTCGCCTCCCCAGACAGTACCTCGCCCGAGCTTGTCCCAGTCCCCACCTTCGGTCACGAGGATGTCGCCAGGTTCGAGACGCCACTTGTCTACTTCCGACGGGAGGACTGCAACGGACTTTACCGTGGTGAGGTCCAAGAAGCCGTCCTGCACGTTCGCGACCCGGAGGTAAGGCAGAGCGACGGTGTCTCCCACGAGACGTCGGCCCAACGTCACGCCCGCGCGAACCTCGGCGACCTCCCCGAGTGGCACTACGGGCCAGCCCATCCGGTCCGGATCGAGCAGTTCGAGAAGGACAGACCCGGTGAGAGCCCGGGCTTCCTCAACTGCGGCCCGGCGCAGGCGCTGCGCCTCCTCGACCTTCGCTGCGATTGCCTCCACCCGGGCCACGATTCGCCGCTGCTCCACGATGGGCGGCAGGGGGATCGGCATCCTGAGGAACAGCTCTTCCTTCAAGCGGACTCGGTTCGTCGTGCCTTCGCTAGCCTTCCGGCAGAGTTCCACAAAGCTTTCGGTCTTGCTCAGCCATCCAAGATACGCGATGTCGAGCCGACCCTCGGCCCCGCGAAATGAAGGGAAGTCGTTACTGACGACGGCGCCATCGAGCGACTCCGGCACGACTCCGAAGGCGCCGTTCCTCGCGTCGATCCGTGAGAGGATGAACTGTCTTGCGCGGACCACCGCTCTTCGTTCTGCTGCGATCTCCGCGCCGATCGCACGTCGGCGTAGCACGACTCCGTTTCCCCACATGCGCACTGTTACTTCGCTGTAGGTGCGCTCCGGGTCAATCTGCGTGGTCTCGGAGCTCTTGATGAGGACCTCCCCCAACGGCACCTGAGGCCAACCCTCACTCATGGCTGGCCGCCAGCAGGGCTTTGATTTCGCCGAGGATCTCGACGATGCGGTGCTCCTTGGCAAGGATGTCCTCGACGAGCTGTTCGGGCGGCATGTGCTCGTAGTCGGCTGCCGCGTTCGGGTTCTTGCGGTCCAGGTTGCAGTTGTTCACGAGAAGCTCGGCAGGCGGCACCTTCCACGCGCGCTCGTTCTCCTCGCGTTCGTTCCACCAGGCGAGCATCGGAGCGAACTCTTCGTACTGGAGCGGCTGCGTCTTGGTGTAGTTCTTGCGGCCCTCTGGCAACGGGTGCTCGTAGTACCAGACCTCCTTCGTTGGACCGGAACGGTCGAAGAAGAGGACGTTCGTGGGAATGCCTGTATACGGCGCGAAGACACCGTTTGGGAGCCGGAGGATGGTGTGGAGGTTGAACTCCTTCAGGAGTTCCTCCTTGATACGCGCACAGACGCCATCCCCGAACAGCGTGCCATTCGGGACAACCACCGCCGCTCGGCCACCGTGCTCGCTGCCGTGTCCGGGCCGCTTCAGCTTCCGCATGATCAGCTGGAGGAAAAGGAGGGCAGTTTCGGCGGTCTGCTTGTCCTTGGGGAAGTTCCCGAGGATGCCGCGCTCTTCCTCTCCACCGAAGGGCGGGTTGGTGAGGATGACGTCGACGCGGTCGCGGTCGCCAATTTCCGTCACCTTCACGGCAAGGCTGTTGCCGGGGTTGATTTGGGGCGATTCCAGGCCATGAAGGAGCAAGTTCATCTGCACCAACAGGTACGGAAGTGGCTTGGCTTCACCGCCGAAGATGCTTGCCGTTTGAAGCTGCTCGCGGTCGCCCACCGTCTTGCTCTGAAGTTCCATGTGCCGGAATGCCTCCACGAGAAAGCCCCCGGTCCCGCACGCTGGGTCCAGCACGCTCTCGCCTAGGCGCGGATTGACGACTTCCACGATTAACCTGACGAGGGAACGAGGCGTATAGAACTCCCCGTTGTCGCCTGCGGCATCCCGCATTTCGCGGAGAATCGACTCGTACAACGTGCCGAGGGTGTGCAGCTCGTCGCTTGATGTGAAGTGGATGCCATCGATCTTGTTAACAAGATCACGGAGCACGTAGCCGCTGATCATGCGGTTGTTCACGCCGCGGAAAACCGTCGCGATAACGTCCCGGCTGTCGCCGCCGTTGGTTCCTTGCAAGCTTCGGAGATACCGAAAGAGACCCTCGCCGCGCGTTCCGTCCGGCCGGACGGCTTCGTCCTGGTTGATGAAGGCCAGTAGTTCGTCGCCGGTGATTCCGCCATCGTCGGCAGCCCAGTCGCGCCAGCGATACGGCGCGACGATCGTCGGTTGGAACCGCTCTCCCGAGATGGCCGCCTCCTCTTCGCGCACCACTTCGAGGTCGTCGAGGAACTTCAGAAACATCACCCAAATGAAGTGCGGCAACCGGTCTAAGTCGCCGGTTAAACCTTTGTCCTTGCGCATGATGTCGCGGGCCGATTTCACCAGGCTCGAGAGGCGCTGCGCCGTCGTGAGGACTGGCTCGGACTTCTTGCGACGAGCGGTGGATTCAGCGGCCACGGAGAATTCAGCCAAGGCTCACCTCAGGACTCATAGAGCAGGGTTTGAAGCTGGTGCACGGCCTCGCGCAGGGCATCGCCGCCGCCGAAGTGCTGGGCAATCTCAATCACGTTTCCGCGCTCGGAGATGGGCGGGACCTTGAGCACATCGGGCATGACGAACTGGGCCGTGCCGTGCTCGGCGTACTTGTCGAGCAATTCTCCAAGGATCGCGCGAGCGGTCGGCCCATGCTGCTCGAAGAAGTCAGTTCGGTCGCGTCGAAGCATTTCGGCCCGTTCGCGCCGAGTTCGGAGCGGCGCAGAGTAGGCGAGGTGGCAGAGGAGGTCGAAGGGGTCCGCGTCGGGCTGGTTGGTCGCCGCCGCGAGCGTGTCGAAGTCGATCCCGCGGTCGAACAGCGTGTCGATGATCTCCGACCGCTTTGCCGGGTCTGCCCACTGCCTTCGAAGGTCGGCAGCAAGAGGGAAGAGCGAGCGTACCTTCTGGCCCGCATACTCATCCAGGCGGACGACTCGAAGCTTTCTACCTTCTGAATCGAGGTCGTAGACGACTTCGCCAATTACTTCAACGTGGTCGCCGTCGAAGTAGAACTTCCGGCGCGGCTTGTCGTCTTCGTCGAGGATGACGCCCGGTTCGCCGCCGTCGTCGATGGGCTCCTCGGGTTGGACTTCAGTTTCAGTACCGGGAATCGTTGCGCCCAACTCGTCGAGGGTTTCTTCCACCGCCTGGACAGGGTCTCCATCGAACTCCGGATCAGCGAACTTGCCGGTCGCGGCGCCCGTGTAGTCGAGGATGGTGAAGAAGAGCTTCCCGTAGTCGTCTCTGACTCGCGTGCCGCGTCCGATGATTTGCTTGAACTCTGTCATCGAGCCGATCCAGCGGACAAGCGCGATGTTTCGGCAGGTTGGGGCATCCACGCCAGTTGTGAGCAGCTGAGACGTAGTGAGAATGACTGGCGTTTGCGACTCGACATCCTGGAAACGGCTCAGGTGGCCACGGCCGATGTCACCTTCATCTGACGTGACGCGTTCCACGTAGTTGGGATGGTCACGGACCAGGTCTTGATTCAGGTTGACGAGGGCTGTCCGCATTTCGAGGGCGTGCTCTTGATCGACGCAAAAGACGATGGTCTTCGCGAAGCGGTCGGTCTTCGTGAGGTGAGCTGTCAAATGCCGGGCGACGGCTTCCGTCCGCGCGCGAAGCGCAACGACGCGTTCGAAGTCCCGCGTTTGATATTCCTCGTCCGGGATCTCGCGGCCGTAACGGTCCAGTTCGCCCTTCGATGGTCGCCATCCGGCGGCATCCCACGGAGTGAAGGCCCGATGCACTCGGTAGGGGGCCAGGAATCCGTCCTCGATGCCGTCCCGGAGAGAGTAGGTGTAAAGCGCCCCGCCGAAGTACTTGTACGTGTCGCGGCTATCCTCTCGGAGTGGTGTTGCGGTCATTCCGAGCTGGTACGCGGGACTGAAGTATTCAAGGATCTCGCGCCAGTTGCTGTCCTCACGGGCGCTCCCTCGATGGCACTCGTCCACGATGATCAGGTCGAAGAAGTCTGGAGGGTATTCGCGGTAGAGCGGCGGACGCCCTTCTGCGCCAGCGAGCGCCTGGTATATGGCGAAGTACATCTCGCGGCTCTTCGGCGCTTTACCGCCCTCGATCTTGATTCGTGCATCGCCGAACGCAGCGAACGTCTTGTCCTTCGGATCGTCGATGAGGATGTTTCTGTCCGCCAGGTACAAGATCCGCGCCTTGCCCGGCCGCCCATCGCGGTTCCACCGGGAGTTCCAGAGCCGCCAGCAAATCTGGAAGGCGGTCTCAGTCTTTCCGGTCCCTGTCGCCATGGTCAGGAGGAGGCGGCGCTTGCCCTGCACGACTGCCTGAACCGTGCGGTTCACGGCGACCTCCTGGTAATAACGGAGCGTTCGACCGGGGCTGTGGAACCCAGGCGCTAGCACTTTTTCCTCCTGAGGGGCGGTGATTCCCTCGGCCGCCCTCAGACGGCTCCACAACTCGTCAGGCGAAGGGAACGAATCGAGGTTAGTCTCCGTCCCAGCGAGGAAGTCGAACTCGACGATGCCAGTGCCGTTCGTGGAGTAGGCGAATTTGAGGCCGAGCACATCCGCGTAGCCCTTTGCCTGACCGAGCCCATCCCCGGGAGCCTTGTACTCCGCCTTCGCCTCGACCACTGCGATCGGAAAATCGCGGGTGTAGCGGAGGAGGTAGTCGGCTTTCTTATGCTTCCGTCGAGCCGTGCGCGTTCCTGCCACGACGATCCGGCCGTCAGTGAAGTAGCGCTGCTCGGTGATGGAGTGCGGGGCGCGCTCCCATCCTGCTGCCTGCAGCCGAGGAACAACATAAGTTCGACACGTGTCCGCTTCGTTCAAGCTAGCTTCCTGAGCGGGTATAGCCTCCCGGAGCGTCGATGGTAGTCGGGTGCCATCGAGCGGAGCAACGTCGACACCAAGTTGTCGATCTGGCCGTCTAGCGCCACGAGGCGGCCAAGAGGACCGGGAAACGGTCTCAGCTAAGGGTAACCAAGGGCCGAGGCAGGGAGGCGCAGTCCGGAGGTTCGAGGCGGTCGCCCGAAACTGCCACGGCGTGCACCCGTTGGCATCAAACTGGTATCAGGTCCGCGACGACAGCGAGGATCTGCTCCCGTTATCGTCAAACCCAGATTCAAAATGGTGGTAGCAGGGGGGAGACTTGAACTCCCGACCTCACGATTATGAGTCGTGCGCTCTGACCAGCTGAGCTACCCTGCCGCGGTTCGCTACCGTATCACGATGGCCCGTTGTGATGAACCACAGCCGCCACCGGGCGAGGGTCCACACGATGCATTCGCCAGTGCACGCCGCTCTCGTCGAAGTCGACTACTGCAGCCATGCCGGCCTTCCGGTTGGCGTCGCTGAGCGGCAGGGGCGCTCCGGAGTAGATGGCGGTGACGCCGCCGGTGCTCACATCGGCGTGTGGTTCCCAGTGGCCGAACGCCATGTAGTCCCATTGTCCCGCGGCTGCAGAGACTTCTGACTCGCGAATGAGCAGCGACCGATGCATTTCGCCGCCTTCACGGACGAAGTGGCCGTGGCCGAGGGCGATATGCCATCGCCTGTCGACTCTGCCGGGGAGGCCCTCGAGCGGCTTGAAACGCCAGTCGGTATCGAGGTAGCCCCGACCCCAGAAGACAGCGTCGAGTCCCTCTGGCTCGATCAGTTCCCCCTCGTGGGCCCGGACGATGGTGAGGCGGCGAGCAATCGCTTCCATGTCGTGGCGCCAGTAGATACTCCCGTGGTCCATCGGGTCGTGGTTCCCGGGGAGGAGGATCGTCTGTCCGCGGAACCGGGCGATGGTTTCGGCGGCGAATCGTACGGTCGATTCGGGTACGCGGTCGTTATCGAAGAAGTCCCCGGCGATGACCAGCGCGTCCGCACCGGTGTCGTTGCCGAGTTCAATGACTCGCTCGAACGTGCGCTCCATGAGTTCACGGCGGGCGTTCCACTTGTCGTCGCCGTCGCCGGCGTACGCCCCGAGGTGCACGTCTGACGTGTGCACGATGCGCAGCGGGCGCGGCTCAGGCATGCGCGGTGCCGGCGGCCCGAATCTGAGCGGCGTGGTCGGCGCAGTGGATTCCAACGAAGAGGAACCACTCGCGCCAATTCAACTCTCCGAAGAACGGGTGATGCCATGTCACCTCGAGGAACGCTTCCGGGTCCGCCTCAGAGACGTGTGCCCAGAGCATCGCGAGGCCGTCCTGCTGCCGTGTGATAAGGGCGTCGTGGTCCGCTTCGAACTCCGGTAGCGGGTTCCCGGGACGCTCTCCCGTGAGGCACACGTTCAGCACGTCCTCGCCGACCTGGTGGTTCCATTCGACTACGTGCTTAAACGCCTTCAGTGGGGGCCACTCGTCCGAGGAGGCCGGCGCGCCCAGCGCCTCCGCAGGGCATTCGCGGATGGCATTCAGCAGTTGAGATTGTTTGTCCGTGACCCATTCGAACAGTTCCGGGAGTGTCCGGGCGGCAGCTTCGCTCCTCAGCCACCGTTCGACTCGCGCCAACTCTTCCTGTCCGCGCTCCGTCATGCGGGCCCTGCGGACAGTTCGGTCCGTTCGAACACACGCACGATGATGAGGCCAAGATTGTGGCTGATGGACTCCCGTAACCTGAGGCCGGCGTGCCCGGGCCAGCGGTGCCAGCGGTGATCAACGAGCACGATGTGTCCGCCTGGCCGGACGACGCGGACGAGCTCCTGGACGGCGGCGGCACGCATCGTGTGGGGAAGATGCCCGACATAATGCGATGCCAGGGAGACATCGAACGCGGCATCTTCGGACGGCAGAGCGAGACCGTCGGCGTGGACGAGCCGGGCCGCCCTGCCGAGACGGCGTTCGGCCCGTTCGAGCAGGTACGGGCTGAGGTCGACGCCGACGCGCTGGTCACCGACACGAGCGGAGGCAGCGGCATGAAGCAGCCGCCCGGGCCCGCACCCAATCTCAACGAGCGACGAGGGAGAGAGGCGCTTCAGCCGGGACACGACCGTGCGCGCGACCTGGGACTCGAGACCCTGGTTGTAGAGACGCCTGATGAGAAAGTCGTAACCGGCGGCGCTACGGCGCGACAGGTAGCCTTCCGGCAGGAAGTGCCAGCGGTGGAGGTACCACGCCGGGTATTTCACCCCCGGGTCACTCAGGGGCATCCCGGCTGCCGCCGAGATGAGTTCCTCGGCACGCGGTGGAGCAATGCGTTTCAGCATCCCCCGGATCGTATGGCCCCGTTGCCGCAGGTGCCACTGTCAGGGCGCGCCGGTAGACTGCTCCACACCCACTTACGGAGAAGCTCATGATCACGATTATCGCGAAACTGCAGGCGCAGCCAGGCAAAGAAGCCGACCTGAAAGCGGTCCTTTCTGAAATGGTTGGCCAGGTGAAGGCCAACGAAGCCGGCGCGGTGCTGACGTACTCGCTGCATACGCTGGATTCCGACCCGGCGACCTTCGTCTTCTACGAGACCTACCGCGATGACGCCGCCTTCGCCGCTCACGGCACGACGGACCACATGAAGGCGATGGGCGCGAAGCTCGGCGGGCTGCTCGCCGGCCGTCCCGTAATCGAGCGCTGCACCCGGATCGCATCGGTCGAATAGCAGCGGTTCTTGCCCGTTAGAGGCCCCGGCGACACCTTGAGCCACGCATGGATTACCTTCGCGCGGCCATCCTTGGTATCGTCCAAGGCCTCTCCGAATTTCTCCCCATCTCGTCGTCTGGCCACCTGATCCTCATCCCGGCGCTGTTCAAGTGGCCGGACCAAGGGCTTGCGTTCGACGTTGGCCTGCACTGCGGCACGTTGCTGGCACTGCTGGTCTATTTCTGGGCCGACTGGTGGCGGATGGCGCGTGCGCTGTTGACTGACCTGCGGCGACAGAAGCAGCATCTGCCCGAGTACTCGCCGGACGCCCGGCTCCTCCTGTTCATCGCGCTGGGATCGATCCCGGCCGCTGTTGTTGGGCTTCTCTTTAACGACTGGATCGAAGAGAACCTGCGCCAGCCATGGCTTGTGGCAATCGCCCTGGCCGCGGTTGGACTTGTGATGCTCGCCGCGGATCGGGCGAGCCGGCTCGAGCGTGAGATTGCCGGCATTCGCATCATGGACGCGGTGCTCATCGGGACGGCGCAGGCGGCTGCGCTGTTCCCCGGGGTTTCACGCTCCGGGGCCACCATCTCGATGGCGCTCTTCCGGAACTTCACCCGGGACTCGGCCGCCCGTTTTGCGTTCTTGTTAGGGACGCCGGCCTTTGTTGGCGCGGCGGTACTCAAGTCAGGCGACCTTGAAGGCCTGAGCGGCGAGGCAACCACGGAGTTGCTCATCGGGTTTGCGTGCTCGGCCGTTGTCGGATTCCTGGTCATCCATTTCCTGTTGCGTTTCCTGCGTTCGCGAACGCTCATGCCGTTCGTCGCGTACCGCCTCTTCGCTGCAGCGTTGACCCTGGTGATCGGCGCTATCCGCATCGCATGACTACCGGACACGCCTCGGCCGTATGATTCGGGGCGAACCCCACGCTGGAGGCTGTCATGGTCCTTGAATCACTTCGTCTCGATGGCCCTCCGCGGCGCGTCGTCATCGTCACCGGGGGCAGTCGCGGCCTCGGGAAAGCGATGGCCATCGCCCTCGCCGAAGCCGGCGCCGATATTTGCATCGCCAGCCGGACCCAGTCGCAGTTGGATGAAGCCGCGGCGGAGATCGAACGAGCAAGCGGACGAAAGCCGCTGACGGTGGCGATGAATGTGCAGTCGAGCGCCGACTGCGACGCCCTCATCGAGAAGACCGTTGCGCACTTCGGTCGCCTCGACGTGATGCTCAACAACGCCGGCATCGGCGACCGGAAGGGCGCAGGCGCACGCATTCACGACCTGTCTGACGAAGATTGGCACGACACGATGGAAGTGAACCTCCACGGGACGTTCTACTGCTCGCGCGCAGCGGCCCGCCAGCTTCTGAAACAGGGCGAGGGAGGCGTCATTCTGAACGTCGCGAGCGGCACTGCGTTGCGTTCGTCGGCGCAGTCCATGGGCTATGCGGCGGCCAAGGCTGGCGTCATCTCACTCACCAAGAGCGTGGCCGCCCAACTCATCGGGGAGAACATCCGGGTTAATTGCATCGTCCCTGGATTCGTCTCCCAATTCCCGGCTCGCGACGAAGACGAGGAGAACGCTCGCAAGCAGAGGGGACGCTTCATCACCGCTCGGCGGCTGGGCGAGGCGTGGGAGTTGGGGCCGCTCGCCGTGTTCCTCTGCTCTGACGCTTCTTCGTACATCACTGCCGAGTCGTTCGTCATCGACGGCGGCGGCCTCACCGGGGGCATCGCCCCGACCGGCTACACGGTTGCCGCAGAAGCGGAGGTGGCTCGTGGCTGAGTGGAACCGGAAGCCCGGCTTCGACCTGGCCGGCAAGCGTGCTCTGGTCGTCGGCTGTTCGAACCCTGCCGGCCGTGCCATCGCCGAGGGCCTCGCGGAAGCTGGCGCCGACGTGGCGATTGCCTCCGCCACCATGGACGGCGACGAGGTGATGGAGGCCAAGCGCATCGCGAAAGCGGTCCAGGCACAGGGCCGAACCAGCCTCTCGCAGGGCTGGGATGTCACGCTCCCAACCAATGTGCAGGTTGGCTACCGGCAGATTGCGAAGGAGTTCGGGACGCCGTCGATCCTCGTCTACAACGCGGACCTGCCGCTCGCGCGATCCATCGAAAAGACGACCGACGTCGAGTTCAGCCGTGTCCAGGCAGTCAACCAGAACGGCGCCTTCTATGCCGCCCGCACATTCCTCCGCGGTCTGCCGGAGGGAACGCCGGGCAGGATCATCTTCGTCACCTCCATCTTCGGGGAGCGCGGGGTCGACAACCTCAGTGCCTACGCGACAGCAAAAGCCGGGGTGACCGGCCTGAGCGCGGCTATCAGCCAGGAGGCCGCAGCGCGGGGCGTCACGTCAAACTGCATCTCGACCGGGTGGATGGACTGGACTCCCGGCCGAGGCCCTGACGAAATCGGCCAGAACCTGCTGCTCCGCTTCATCCCAATGCGCCGCTTCGGGAAGGCGGAGGAACTCGCCGCCCTCGCTGTCCTCCTTAGCTCGGACGCTGCGGGGTACCTGAACGGGCAGGTCTTCCACGTGGATGGCGGCGTGAGCCAGCACCTGTAAGGTTCGCCTGTGGCAGCGCAGAAGCCAATGGCCATCCGCATGCTCGAACAGAAGCGCGTGCCGCACGAGGTGTTCGCGTTCGACGATGCCATCCGCTCGGCCCAGGAGGTTGCCCACGTCACCGGCATCCCACCCGGGCAGGTGCTGAAGACGCTGGTTGTGGAGCAGGAGCCGCCGAAAGGGAAGCCGTTCCTCGTGATGATGCCGGCTGAGTTCGAAATTGACCTCAAGGTGCTCGCCAGCAGCCTCGGTGTGAAGAAGCTTGGCATGGCCTCCCACCGGGACGCCGAAAAGTACACCGGGCTGCAGGTCGGCGGCATCAGCGCGCTTGCTCTCATCGGGAAGGGGTTTCCGGTGCTCCTCGAAGAGACTGCAACATTGTTCGATGAAGTGCTCGTCAGCGCGGGCCAACGCGGCTACGACGTGCGGCTCTCCGTAGCTGACCTTATTTCGCTGACGGGAGCGAAGCCCATTCGCGCCTGCTGACGGCGTAGCATTGCGCGCGGAGGCGCCCAAATGCCCGAAGTAGTCTCTGGTGGCTGGTCCATTCACTGGGAGTCGATCGGCGACGAATCGAACCCGCCGATCCTGATGGTTCTCGGTCTTTCGCACCGGCTGGCACACTGGGGCAGGCTGCCGGCGTTGCTGGCTTCGAAGCTTCGTGTCGTGACCTTCGACTGCCGGGGTATGGGCGCGAGTGAGCGCCGCGACGAACCGTACTCGATCGCCGATGAGGTGGGGGACATGGTCAGCGTCCTCGATGCGGCAGGCGTAACGGAGGCAATCGTCTACGGCCGCTCCCGTGGCGGGATGCTGGCGCAGGAGTTCGCGCTGCAACATCCGGATCGGATCCGTGCGCTCGTTCTCAGCGGCACAAGCACTCGTGGACCGAACGCCGTTGGATCGACGGAGCGCGTGAACCGGGCCATGAACTTCACGCCTGACATGTCCCGTGAGGAGATCTTCGCCACGCAGAACGAGGCCATGGCCTCGCCCGGGTGGCGAGAACGCGACCCCGCAGCGTTCGCCAGCCTGCTCGAAACAGACCTCGCCGCTCCCCCTCGCCGGTTCGCCGTGGTGCGACAACAGGAATCGGTCGCTGCGTGGACGAGCGACGGCCGTCTCGGGGCGTTGAGGCGCCCGGCACTGGTGATTTGCGGCGAAGACGACGGGATGGTGCCACCGGAGAACAGCCGGCAGATTGCCGCGCAGATCCCAGGCGCCCGCCTCCAACTGATCCCGCAGTGTGGCCATCTGCCGATGCTCGAAAAGCCCGGCGAGGTTGCCCGGCTGGTGCTGGACTCTGCGGCGCTGCTTTAGCGCAGAAACTCCAGGTACTTGCGCTTCATCCAGTCGCCCTTTGAGCGGTATTCCGCGGCCGTGGAGAGCGAGCCTTTCTTGCCTGCCTCGCGGCTGAAGGCGAGGTTCAGCGCGGCGTGGTGGTTCTGCCCCGGAGGGTGGTGACGTCCACGTTCGCGAGCGGCGCGGTTCGTCCACGTGCGGCAGTACTCGATCGCTTCGGTCAGCTCCGCGTGGATGTCGACCACCTGGACGGCCACGGGCGCTTCGACGGTCGCATCACTCCGTGGCGCGGGCGCGGCAACACCAAACATGGTGAGCTGCTGCCCATCGACGAACTGCCCCGTCTCGTCGAGGAAGGCGTCTCCCGCCTCCACGACGTCCAGGATCTCCGGGCGGGCAACTGGTTCCTCTTCGAGGGACTCAGGCTCCTCGTCATCCACGACCGGCTCCATGGGAGCAGCGTCCTCGGTTGGCTTGAGGGCCGCCGGAGGGGCTTCGCGTTCGAGGTGTTCGATGACCGAAGCCAGCCGCGGGTCACGGCCGATAAGGACGTTGAGCACGTTCTGGGAAGCCGGGAGGGCGTGGTTGTAGCGCAGCCCGCGCCCGAGTTGCTGGATGACCGGTTCGCGGCTGAAGACGGCGTCCAACTTGAGCAGGACGCTGACCGATGGTGCGTCGAACCCTTCGCTCGCCTTTTTCACCTGGATCAGGACGTCGGCGCGGCCGGCGTGAAAGTCACGCATGCGCCTCTCGTTATCGGTGTCGCTAAAGCCTTCGCCGCTGTGCACGACGATGCAGCGCAGCGACGGATGCCACTTGCCGAAGACCCGCATCAGGTGGTTCGCGTGTTCGGTCGTCGCGGCGAACACGAGGCCCTGGTGGCTGCCGGGCGCAGCTGCGTTCTTCGCCTGCAGCGTCAGGGCGAACTCGCGCACGAGCGGCTGCACGTAGTCTTCGTTCCAGCGCAGCTGCTCACGTACGCAACGCTGGTCGAAGTCTGGCAATTCGGCCATCTCCGAAGCGGTGAACTCGAACACTTCGCCGTCGGCCGACTGCAGTTCGACCGCGTAGTCCTTCATCTGCATGTTGAGCCGCTTGAGGATGCGGCCTTCTTTCCACGCCTGTCGCATCGTCACGTGCAGCAGCGGGTCGATGACCACGCCCTCCGCCTCGGCATCCTCCACATAACGGGCGCCCGCGATGGCATCGCGGTCGAGGCGGAGCGGCGTCGCGGAGAGGAGCACCGTACTTTGCACGGGTAGTTCACCGAGCGCCTTCGCCCACGTGCCCCGTTCCCCGAGATGGTGTGCTTCGTCGCAGACAAGGTGGACGCGGCGCGTGCTGCAGAGCTTCCGGTAGCGTGCGGGCGCCGCCGCCACCTGCTGGTAGCTCGCGACGATGAAGTTGGCGCCCGAAGCGCCGATGCGGTCCATGGCGGCATTGTCGGCCATGATCTTGGCGATCGGACGCGAACTGCCGATGACCCTGAGCGCCCGCTCAACGCCGTCATAGACCTGTGTCCGGAGCACGTCGGTGGGTGTCAGGTAGAGGCAGGTATCGGCCCGGACCGTTCCGGTGGCCACTTCGAAAGAACCGACGCCGATGACCGTCTTGCCATAGCCGACGGGCACGACCACGAGTTCAGAGCGCGAACCGGCACGGAGAGCTTCGGCGAGGCGCTTGAGGGCCTCTGCCTGGCCCGGCCGCAGGCGTGGCGGTGAAGCAGGCGCAGCGCTCAAAGGGAAGTCCGGGTAACGCGCATCTGGTAACGCAGGTTAGCAGTTTCGACGACGAACGTCTGCGCTACCGTTGGGCACGAAGCGTCATTGAACGGAACTGACGGTGCTTAGTCAGCGGCGATGGAGACGACGGCGCGGTACGGCAGCACGGGCTTGATCGAGCCGCTGCCCGATGGCGAAGCTGCCGTGGGAACTTCCTTCAGCAGGTAGTCAGCCGCCATCCAGCCCGGACCGAGCAACGTGTTCACCGGAACCCAACTCAGTCCATCGACGACCCGGGGAGCGCCTGTCACGGTCACCTGGACCCCGTGAGAGAGGCAGGTGATGACCGCGCCGCCGGGTGCAGCGCGCAACCGCAGGCAGTCGCCTGGAGTGTTGATGCGAGCCTTGTCGCCGGTGGTCACGGGGCCGGCAACGGTCGTGACTGGCGGAGCCGGGGGCGTGAGTGCGGCAGTTCCGCTCAGGCGATAGATGTGGAAGTTCAGGCCGCGGGCTCTTGCGAGCCGCGCCGGGTCGTACCCTGGGCGCAGCGCGACCATGCCGTCGTAGTTCTGGTTCGAATCAATGGCCTGAAATGTGCCGTCGCCGTTGGCGGAGAGAATGATGGCCGTGTGCAGGCCGGAGTAGTCCGCATCCGGCGCGGTCCAGGCATCATCGGCAATCTGAATGATGTCGCCGGGGCCGGCCTGGGAAAGCGACACTTCAACGGCGCCGGCTTCGAGATACCCTGCACGGTAGTCGTAGCCGATGGTCTTGCCGGTGGCTTCGAAGACGACCTTCTTCATCCAGATCCAGCATTCGCCCTGCCAACTGCCAAGATCCTGCAGCGCCCGGGCAGCGATCGGGTTGGATGGAGGGGGCGCCGCGTCAACAGGACGAGAGTCCGAGACGACGGAAAGGACGGCGACAACGGCGACCAGGATGGCTGCCAGGGCCGGCCGGTGTTGGGACAACGGCATCAGTTCACCTGCTTCAGTTCCCCTGAGGGCTTTCGGCACCCTAACCCACGTTTTGGGCATGGACAACCCGGGTTTCCACCCGATTCCGGTTTGCTCACGCCACAATTAGGCCAAAGCCCGGGCAGCCCACTGGGGTTTCCCGATGACCAACACGACATAAACATCGATAATTTGCAATGTGTAACCTTCCCGTAAAATCCGCCGTTGTGACAGAAACAGGGCCGCTTACAGGCCTTCGCGTCGTCGAAACCGGTGGGTATGCCGTGGCATTCACCGGCCGCCTCCTCGCCGACGCGGGGGCTGACGTCATTCGCATCTCCCCTGGGGCCGACCCCCTCGACCTCGAACCTCCGTTCTTCGGCGACTCGGGCCGGTCGATCCAGGCCGCCTGGTACAACGCCGGCAAGAGGACGCTCGCCCTGGGGGAATCGCCCGCCGAGCTGCTGGATCTTCTCGGGCGCGCTGATGTCCTCATCGAGGACTGGCCGCCCGGTTCACCGCTGCTCACCACTGACGAGCTCCGCGCGGCGAATCCCGCACTGACCCAAGTGTCAGTGACCCCCATGGGGGTTGATGGGCCGCGGGCGGGCTGGAAAGTGCCGGACATCGTCGCGAACGCGATGTGCGGGTCAGCGTCGGTCACCGGCAACGCTGCTTCCGGGCCAATCAACGGCTATGGGAACCAGGCGGCGCACACCGTGGGCTTTTACGCCGCCATCTGCGCCCTCGCCGCACGCCGGGCCGCGGTGGCCAACGGTGAGTACCAGCACGTCGACCTTTCAAGCCATGAGGCGCTCGCGTCCTGTACCGAACAGGTTCTCATGGAGTGGTTTTTCCCCGAGGGCATCTGGAAGACCGATATCGCGCCGCGTCAGGGCAGCCTGCACTGGAGCGGCGCCTACGAGGTCTACCCGGCGAACGACAACCACGGCGTGATGGTTACGGCGGCACTGCGGTTCGCCGACATCCTCCTGCCGTGGCTGCTGGAAGACGGCGCCGCCCAGCGGCTCGGCGACGCGGAGGCATTCCCAAACGTGGTCGCTATGGTTCGTGACCTGCCGTATGTCATGGACGTCCTCAAAGACTGGGTCGCGACGTACCAGGGCGAAGACATGTTCTACGAAGCTCAGCGGAGGCATCAGCCGTTCGGGGTGGTCTGGGATATTGAGGAAACGCTCACACGCAGCCCGCAGATCGAGGCGCGCGGCTACCTCCAACCGGTCGAAGTGCCCGGGTTCGGCAAGGTGCGCTTCCCCGGCCGGCTGTTCCGAACCAGCGCCGATAGGGCGCATCCATCGCCAGCGGCATCTGTGTCTACCGTCGACTGGGCGCCCAGGGCTGCACCGCCGCGTAGCGAGCGAAGAAACTCCTCCCGGCCGCTGGAGGGCATCCGTGTGCTCGACTTCACGCACGTCCTCGCGGGCCCGTTCGGCACCCGCGTGCTCGCCGACCTCGGCGCCGATGTCATCAAGGTCGGAACGGCCTCGCGCTCGGGAGGCGCGAACTCGCCTGACCACCCCTATTTCGTGATGTGGAACCGGAACAAGCGGAACGTCACCGTGAACATGGGCACGAAGGAAGGCCGCCAGATCGCCCGGAAGTTGGCTGAAGGTTCAGACGTGATCATCGAGAACTTCAGCGCAGGCGTTCTTAAGCGTTGGGGCATGGACCGTGCGGGACTTCACGACGTGAACCCCGGCGTGACGGTCATTTCCATGGGCGGCATGGGCCAGGACGGCCCGTGGAAGGACTTCGTGACGTTCGCGCCGACCATTCACGCCCTCACCGGCCTGACCTACCTGACGAACCCGCCCGGCGAGCACTACCTGGGCTACGGCTTCTCCCTCACGGACCACCTGAGCGGCCTCGCGGGGGCTCTGGCAGCCCTCGAAGGCCTCGCCCACCGTGACCGCACCGGTGAAGGCATCGAAGTCGACCTATCGCAGTACGAACTTGGTCTCGGGTTGATGGCCCCGGCGCTGCTCGACTATCTCGCCAACGGGACCAACCCAGAACCGTGCGGAAACCGCCACCCGTTCGGTGTCAGCGCCCCGCAGGGCATCTACACCTGTGAGGGCGATGACCGCTGGGTGGCCATCTGTGTCACGGGCGACGTCGAGTGGGCCCGGTTCAGCGAACTGAGCGGAATCAACGAGCCCCGTTTCAGCTCCCACGAGGGGCGCCTCCAGCACGCTGACGCGCTCGATGAAGCGATAGCCCGTTGGACGCGCTCGCAAGATGCCGATGACCTTGCCGAACGCTGCCAGGCCGTGGGTATCGCCGCCGGGCCTGTCCAGAACGCGAGGGACCTCACCCAGCACGACCCGCAGCTCGCGGCCCGGGGCTTCTTCGGGACGACCGAGTCTGCAGGACGCGGAGAGCACGGGCTCGACCGCTTCCCGGCGCGATTCAATGGAGAACGTCCGCCCGTCTATGCGGGTGTTCATGCCATTGGTGAGGACACATTCGACGTCGTGACCGGACTGTTGGGCTTTTCGGACGATGAAACCGCCGAACTCCTCGCCAGCGGGGCATTGAGCTGAGCGCACGGCTCGCCGAAGCCTCTGCTACGCTCTCAAGCAGCCTTTTTCGGAGCATGTGGTGACGCTGCGCCTTTATTCCTCGCTGGGCCGGGAGGTTCGCGAGTTCAAACCGGTGACGCCCGGGCAAGTCAAAATGTATGTCTGCGGGGTCACCCCCTACGACGTGACCCACCTCGGCCACGCTTTCTCGTACGTGCAGTTCGACACACTGCGGCGCTACTTCCTCGCGAAGGGCTACCAGGTTCGCTACGTCCAGAACGTCACCGATATCGACGACGATATGATCTTGGTCTCGAAGCGCCAAGGGGGGCGTCCCATCGCGGAAATCCGGGATGAGAATGACGCCATCCTGCGGCGCGACCTCGACCGGCTCAACGTCCTTCGTCCGTCGGCCTACCCATACGCAACGGACCACATCCCCGAGATCATCGAGGCGACCGCCAAGCTCATCGAAAGCGGGCATGCGTACGAAGTCGATGGGGACGTGTTCTTCTCAGCGGAGTCGTTCGAACGGTACGGCGCACTGAACGGGCTCTCCCACGCCGACCTCGGGAAACTCGAAAACCCTGAGTCGAAGCGCGCCGACAAGAAGCGCGGACACCTGGATTTCCTCCTCTGGCAGGTTGTCGACCCCGGTGACCCAAACTGGTCTAGCCCGTGGGGCCCCGGACGTCCCGGCTGGAGCATCGAATGCACCGCCATGTCGGTGAAGCACCTCGGGACACAGATCGACATCCACGGTGGCGGGAACGACCTCATCTACCCTCACCACGAGAACGAGATCGCCCAGGCCGAATGCGCCTATGGGCCTGCGCCGTTCTGTGGCTGGTGGATGCACAACGGGATGCTCCAGCTTGATGGCGTGAAGATGAGCAAGTCCCTGGGGAACCTCGTCCTCGCCCGCAACCTGATGGCTGAGTTCGAGCCGGACCATCTGCGGCTCTACCTGCTCAGCCATCACCTGCGCAGCGATGCGAACTTCGTCCATGGCGACATGGAAGCCGTCGCGGAAAAGTACGGACGCCTGAAGGCTGTCGCCACCTCCGAGGCGGCCGGCGGCGGCGCCACCACGGATCACACGCTGACGCGGCGCTTCGATGAAGCGATGGAGGCTGACTTCAACGTCCCCGTAGCCCTGGCAGCACTCGATGAAGCCGCGGGCCGGATCGCGAGCGGTGTGGCCGAAATGGGTGAGGCGGCGGCGCTTCGTTCCGCTCTTGCCACGCTTGGCTTCGGGTTTGCCGGTGCGCGCGGCCCGGCGAACGGCGACGTCACTCCCTGAAGGCGCCCTCAGCAAGGCCAGCCCAGCGCAATACGGCTTCGGTATCAGCGCCCAGTTCAGGGGCGGCGGCGCCTACCCTGCCCGGTGTCTCGCTGAGTTGGATGTGGAGGCCTACAACGCGTTCTGTCCCGAATCGCGGGTGTTCCTGGGTGGCCAGGTAATCGTTCGCCCACGGCTGTTCCTGTTCGATCATCGCCGGGTAGTCCAACACCGGGGAGGCCGGCACATCGGCCTCGCGCAGCCGCTCCAACCAGTACCCGGACGGCTTCGACGCGAACGCTGTTTCGAGCAGGCCCTGCAGCTCCTCTCGATTGACGTATCGCGGGTACCCACGGGCGAACTTGGGGTCGTCGATGAGATACGGGACTTCGAGAGCCGTGGCGATGCGCGGCCAGAACTTCTGGTCGATTCCGACGATCATGATCCAGCGCCCATCCTGGCACTGGTAATGCCCAACCGTCGGGGAGGCGCGGAACTCCCTCTCACGTTCCTTCCCGAAGTGGAGCGTGTGGAGGACGTCAGGGGCCTGCAATGCCAACTGGGTGCCCAGCAGCGACACCTCGACCCGCTGTCCGGTCCCCGTCCGTTCGCGAACGAAGAGGGCAGTCATGATCCCCAACGCGAGGTTCATCGCGCCGGATTGGTCAGCGATGCCGGGGTAGGGAATCTCGGGCCGGCTGCCCGCGCCACCGCCGCTGTGCTGCGCGAACCCACTGAACGCCTGGGAGATCTGGTCGAACGACGGTAGTGAGGCCATTGGCCCCTTCGTCCCCCAGCCAGTCGCCCGTGCGTAAATGACCGTCGAGTTGACTGCCTTGAACGCCTCGTAGTCGAGCCCCCAGGCCTCCATCGTGCCGGGACGGAAGTTCTCCACGACGACGTCGACCTTCGCGCCAAGTTGCAGGACGGTGGCGCGCTGGGCGGGGTCACGGAGGTCCATCGTCACCGATGCCTTGCCCCGGTTCAGCGATTCCCAGAAGGCGCTGTAGCCGTCGGGTTCGCGCCACATGCGGCGCCCGAAGTCGCCGCCGTTCGGGTCTTCAATCTTGATGACGCGAGCTCCGAAGTCGGCAAGCAGTGCAGTGGCGTACGGGCCCTGTTGGTAGCGTGTGAAGTCGAGGATGGTGATCCCGTCGAGTGGCGTCGGCATGCCCGCAGTCTACGCCCCAGCCCACCGGCTCGCCGGTGACCGGCGGGGCTAAGCGTTCACTCAGTTGTCACGGCTGTCACCCGCACAGGGCTTGCGGGGTTCTTGGGGACTGTGTGACGCGGTGGGTCGGCTGCGTCCTGAATCTGGAACCGCTCTTCCGAGGTGGGCTCGGAGGTATGTTACGGCCGTTCACTTTCCTGCCGTCCCGCGTCCGAAACCCGGTGAATTTTCACCCAATGGCAACAATTTACAGAGTCGCGGCTGTCAGACCCCCGAAAACCGTCCGATACAGAGAGTGAGATGAAACTGACTCCCGATAGGAAGCTGCGCGAGGACTGGCTGATCGCCGGGATGTTCGCGGCGGGCGCGGTCTCGTTCACCATCGCCTTTTTCCTGCAGACCATCGAAGACCCCTTCGCCCTCGCCTGCGTCGTGATCCTGACCGCCCTGTGCGAAGCGCTCTCGGTGAAGCTCTACTTCGACGGACGGGTTTCCATCAGCTTTATCGGGACCCTGCTCTCGGCAATCCTCTTCGGTCCGCTCGGGGGCGTGCTCGCGGCTGCCTCGGTGGCGATGACCGGCTACTTCACGGCCAGCAGGAACCCGCGGAAGCTGGTGTTCAATTTCGGGCACGAAACGTTCTCCGCGTTCCTCGCGGGGGTCTTCCTCATGGCAGTTGGAATTTCGGGGACGAGTCACGACTTCCATCGGCCCGTCGGAACCCTCCTCGGCGGCGTGACCGGCGCAGCGATCCTCTTCACCGTCGACGCCTGGTCGGTTTCAGCGATCATGAGCGTGACTTCAGGCCGTTCAATGCGGTCGAGTTACCGGGACAACTTCGCGTGGCTGCTGCCCCACTACCTCGTGCTCGGCGTGGTGGCGGCCGGCCTTTCGGTGATCTTCACGCAACTGGGTATCACGGCCATCCTCGTGATGGCACTGCCCCTGGTGATGAGCCGCTACTCCATTTCCCAGTTCGTCGAACGCACGCGTGAGAACGTCCTGCGCCTTGAGCGTTCGAACGACCAGTTGCAGCACGCCTACGTGGAAATCCGTGACATGTCGGACCAACTGCGCGACGCCTACACCGGGACGCTCGAATCACTCGTAACCGCGCTCGATGTTCGTGACCAGGAGACGCGCGGCCACTCCGTCCGTGTGGCCCAGCACTCACTGGACATGGCACGAATGTTGGGCATCAAGGAAGAGGAAGAACTGCTGACCGTGTACCGCGGCGCGTTGATGCACGACGTGGGGAAGATCGGCGTCCCCGATGCCATTCTCCTCAAGCCGGCCAAGCTCACGGATGAGGAGTGGGAGTTCATGCGCCGGCACCCGGCACTGGGGTATCGGATCCTCGCGCAGGTGCCGTACCTTCGCCCGGCGGCGAAGATCGTGCTCGCCCACCACGAACGCTGGGACGGCGATGGTTACCCGCGCCGCTTGAAGGCCGACGACATCCCGCTGGGCGCACGGATCTTCGCCATTTGCGACACCTACGACGCGATCATTTCGGATAGGCCATACCGGCAGGGGCAGTCGCCAGATGCGGCGCTGGCTGAGATACTTCGCTGCTCAGGGACGCAATTCGATCCAAAGGTTGTCGAGGCCTTCGAAGCAGCATTCCCACGGTGGCGGGAAGAGGACCCGGGTGGCGCGCGGAAGCCCCTCTACCTCCCTGCCTGGAAGCAGGAGAACGATGCGCCAGGAAGAGCGGCGAGCTAGGACGCGAGCCGTGCTCTTACGCGCGGCCGCCGCTGCATTCGCCGAGCGTGGCTACGATGGCGCATCGGTCGATGTCATTGCAGCCTCTGTGGCGCTCTCGAAGGGCGCCGTCTACGCCCACTTTCCATCGAAGCTCGAACTCTACCTCGAAGTCGTGACCACGCTCCTCGAACAGGCCGAGTGGCGGCTGGAGCGCGTTGGCGCGTCGATTCGTTCGGGCGCGAGCGCACTCGATGCCGCGAGGCAATACCTCGGGCTGGCCGGCGATGCGCAACACGCGGCCCTCATGAGTGAACTCTGGCGCACAGCCGCCATCGAACCAGGCATCCGCACTATCGTGGAACGATTCGCCGACTCCCGGCGGGGGTACTTCTCCCGGGCGGCGATCGAAAAGGGACTTGCACCGGCTGCGGCCCTCGACTTTGCGGAGTCAGTGGAGCGCTTCATCGATGCGGGGATGCTGTACCGGCGAATGGGCGGGAGCGCCGAGGCGGATGCTGCGAACGCCTGACTTCGAACCCCGGAAGACACAGTGAAGGCGGGCTTTGCAGCCCGCCTTCACCGTTTTGGATTGCCCCTGGTTACCAGCTGATCGTCATTGCAGGGACTGCCGCGGAAACGACAGCAACTGCGGCGAGCGCGCCGAGAACGAGGAGCGTCCGGAGCTTGGCCATAACTGGCACCTCCCGCTTCTCTACCAGCCAATTTCTGACTGGCCGGTATGTAATACAGTCCGTGTATGAGCGGTGTCAATATGGTAAATGTGACCAACCGGCGTGGCAGATTCACGACGGAATGTAAAATCTCGTTTTAGCGGTTGCTAAACCGTGCTTGGGTCTTCCCGTCGATGGAGGCTGAGGCCGAGCTGAAGCTCCTCAATTACCGCTTCGGCGAGGGTTCGGTCGTGGTCTTCGGGCATTGCCCCGCGCCAGGTTGCCATCGCCAGTTCGGCGACCCGGTTGGCGCCCAGGCGGCGCTCCGCCTCGGCCAGGTCCTCTGAGCGGGCCGCCTGGTGCATCACGATGCGGTCACGGAGGATCTTGCGCACCTGCTCCTGTGCCGCGGCACGCGCTTCGTTCTCACTCAGAGGCGGAAGCCGTCTGCCTTCGAGGTAGCGCGCCCGGAGCATGACTGGTTCTTCTTCCTCGCCGCGCCCGAAGGCTTCTTCGTCCCGCAGCCACCGCAGGAATAGCTCGCGCTCCAGCGCCCCGGTGAAAAGGGACGGCGGATAGTTGCGGAACGCGTGGCGCAGGACGCGGTGCTTGAGCAATATGGCAAGAAGCACGTCTTCCGGCGTGAGCGGGGTCGCCGCTTCGCGCGCCCTCGGCGCCGGGACTGTCTGCCGTGCGCCCGCCTGCAGCCGCTCAATGATCGCTTCCTCGCCGATGCCCAGGTGGCGGGCGACGCGCTGAATGTACACCGCCCGCTCCAGGGGGTCCCTGACGGCCGCCAGGACCGGGCGAAGGCGGTCGACGAGTTCACGTGCCTGGGAGGGCGATTCGACCTGCTGCGCGTTCATCAGGCGGCGGAGCAGGAACTCCGCAAACGGCGGGGCATCGTCGATTGCCGAACGCCAGACCTCCGGCTGGTCCCGGGTGATCTCGTCGGGGTCCTGGCCCGGGGGGAGCGGCGCAACACGTAACTCAACTTCGGCCGACCCGACGATGGCGTCAGCCTGGCGCACGGCCTGCCCCATGTTCTCCGGCGAATCCAGGCCGAGGAAGAGTCCTCCTGCTCGCTCAGCGGCCGCCAGTCCGGCGGCGTCGGGGTCCATCGCGAGGACGATGCGGCGGGCTGACCGCCGGAGCAGGCCTGCGTGATGCTCTGTCAGCGATGTGCCCATAGTTGCGACGACGTTCGTGAAGCCGGCCTGCCATGGGCCGAGGACGTCCATGTAGCCCTCAACGACGACGGCCACGCCCGATTCGCGGATGGATCCTGCCGCGTGGTCCAACCCGAACAGTGTCCGGCCTTTGTCGAACAATTCTGACTGCGGCGAGTTCAGGTACTTCGGTTCTTCGCCGTGGAGGCCGCGCCCGCCCATCGCGATATATTCTCCGCGCTCGTTCGCGATCGGGATGATTACTCGCCCGCGGAAGCGGTCGTATGACTCGCGGCCGTTCTCGCCTTCGATGACGAGCCCTGCGCCGACGATGTCGTGCTCTTCGTATCCGCGGTTGTGGAGGAAGCCGCGAAGGACGCGCCAGTCGTTCGGGGCCCAGCCAAGCCGCCATGACTCGATGGTGTTGTCTCGGAGGCCGCGCTTGTCACGGAGGTAGGCCATCGCCGCTTCGCCGCCCGGCTCCCGCAGGCATCGCTGGTAGAACTCCACCGCAGCCGACATGACGGCGGCCAGCCGTTCGTGCTGGGACCGTTTTCGAGAGTCCTCAACGGAGAGTTCGATGCCCGCCTCGGCAGCAAGGAGCCTCAGCGCCCCGCGGAAATCGGCGTTCTCGCGCTTCTGGACGAACGTGAAGAGGTCCCCGCCCTCGCCACAGGTGCCGAAGCAACGCCAGTTGCCCCGTTCGGGGAACACATAAAACGACGGAGTCTTCTCCGTGTGGAACGGGCAGAGGCCCTTGAAGCTGCGCCCTGACTTTTGGAGCGGCGTAAACCGCCCGATAAACTCGACAATGTCCAGTTGCCGCTTGATCGCCTCGACGACGTCCACAGGCCAATGCTAGCGGGCAGCGCGACTTCAGATGACGCGCAGGTGGCACTGCGGCGGCGGTCTGAACCGAAGGCTGCGGTTTACGTCACGGATTGATGGTGAACGACGCGCTTGCGACGACCTGTCCGCCGATCACAACCTCCGCCGTTGCGGCCCCCGTCCCGGGCTTGCTCACGGTGAATGTGGCGGTCTGGTTCTTGGCCAGGGCGATGTTCTGAGACTGTGCCGCTTCGGCATTTCCGACCTTGACTCGCAGCGTGACATTCGAGGCGGCAAGCGGTCCGCCCACGTTCTGGATCGTGATCGTCACCCCACTCGCGGCAACCTGAGGCGCCTGGATCTGGATTTCTGGCGCCTCTTCCGGAGGGGTGAGGACGAAGGTCGCAGTGTTGTTATCCTCGCGGAGTTCTTTCACCGCGTTCGCCGGGTCGACACTGACCTGGGCCTTCTTGCCCTTGTCAGTGATAGCCGGGTTCACCGCAAAATCGACCGTCGCCGACCCGCCATTTGCCGCGAGTTTGGCATCGAAGACTACGGAGTTTGCCGGGACATCGCCGCCCACGCTGACAACGAGCGGGCCGTTATAGGCCGTGTTGCTGACGTTTTGGACCGTTACCCGCAGCCCTGTGCCGCCATCGATCAGGATGGCGTTGGTCGGCACGAAGTCGGGAGAGTTCGGGTTGGGAGACGGGCTAACGCTCGCCGACGGCGACGGTGACGGGACTGCTGTGTTGGTGGGCTGCTGCGTGGGCGCAGGGGTCGGCGTGACGTCGCGGATCGGCACCAGGTCAAGCGAATCAGCCGGCTCGATCGCGGTGCGCTTCGCCCAACGGGGGCCCTGGGCCGAATCTACGAGGAGCCAGTCAACGTTCCGGGACTTCCCGAGGATGGTCACTTCCTGGCCACCCTTCAGCGTGCCGGATTCGGCGAAGGTGTCGCCGGGGCCGGTGCGGAGCGTTGTGTCCGTGGCTACCTTGCCCTTGATCGTCTGAGGCCGCTCACCGACGGGCTCGATGCCGATCACGCGCACCTTCGCAGAGTCTTTGGTTGCTCCAGTGGAGGACGTCGCACGCACGAAGATGTCGTAGTTGCCCTTTGCCTGAAGCTTGAGGTGCAGGATGGCGCTGTACCGGTTATCCGCCGGCGTCTCCGTGATGTCCACTGAGTCTGTGAGTTTGTCGCCAACGTAGAGCTCGAAGCGGCTGAGCGGCTCCGTTGCCGTCGCGAGGACGCTCACGTCCTCCGATTTGCCCACTTCGATGCGTTTATCTTTCGCAGGGGAATCAATCTTGACTTCGAGCTTTGCCGTCCCTGGGCTGCTGTCGTCGCCGGTCCCGTTGTTTACAAGCGAGAACAGCAGGAAGACCACGATGCCGCCGACCAGCGCAGCGATGGCGATGAACAGGTAGAACATCGGCTGGCGGGCTGGTGTTCGGCCGTCCTCGTAGTAGTCCTCTTCGTAGTACTCGTCCTCTTCGTACTCGCCGTCCTCGTAGCCGTCGTCATATCCATCGGCTTCATAGTCATCCGTGTCCTGGGATCCGAAGGCCGAGATCCCGCCGATCTCTGAGCTGCCCGGAGGAAACGGCGGAGGGTAAGACGGAGTAGATGGGCCGCCGATAATCGGGCCATCGTCGGGGTTTTCGTGGTCGAAGCGGTCAGGCATGGCGGGTTAACCGAGTATCTGGCGACACCTATCTACTCGCAAGACACTCAACGCGAGACATAACGCGTACCTGAACGGCCAATTTACCGGCCGTCGGCCTTCCACCCGATTGCATCGGTGCAGCCCAGCTCCCGCGCGATGCGCAGTGCGAAACGGTCGGTCATGCCACTAACGTAGTCGGCAGCGCGGCGCTCAATCGGGTCACCGGGCAGCGAGTAGTCCCGTGAAATGCTCTCTGGATGGGCAGCGAAGTGGCGGAAGAGGAAGATCACGATCCGCTTGCCGCGCTCGGCCTCTTCCCGGGTCTGGTCATACAGGTAGACCCGCTGGAACATGAATTCGCGGAGTTCGTTCGCCGCAGCGTGGACCCGGGGGCTGAACCGAATAGCCGGATTGGGGCCGGCCCCCGTGGCGTCCCAACTCGCCTCGACGATGTCGGAGATCAGGGTGTTCAGCCGTTCGGAGTGATTCTGACCCAGGTCCCGCCGGGACGAATCGGGCAGGTCGTCCTCGGTGATGATCCCGGCACGCACAGCATCGAGAATGTCGTGGTTGACGTACGCGATCGCATCGGCGGTCTTGACCACCTGGCCCTCAAGGGTCTCCGGGATGCCCCAGCCCTCGGCGAAGATGTCCTCGCGGGCCTTCGAACTCTTCTTCACGGCCTCCAGCACTTCGTACGTGAGGTTCAGGCCCTGGCCGCCGTTCTCCAGCGTATCGAGCACGCGCACGGACTGGTAGTTGTGGCGGAATCCATCGGGAAGGCACTCGGCGAGCGCTTCTTCCCCTGCATGCCCGAACGGCCCGTGGCCGATGTCGTGGCCGAGTGCGGCCGCTTCGGCAAGGTCCTCGTTGAGATTGAGTGCGCGAGCGATGGTGCGGGCAACCTGCGCCACTTCGAGCGTGTGGGTGAGGCGCGTGACATAATGGTCCTGCGCGGGCGCGATGAAGACCTGTGTCTTGTGCTTCAGCCGGCGGAACGCCTTGGTGTGGAGAATCCTGTCGCGATCTCTCTGGAAGGCTGTGCGCAGCGGCGATGGCGCCTCAGGACGTTCGCGGCCGCGACTCGCCGAGGACCGTGTGGCGAATGGGCTGAGCCGCTCTTCATTCGCCTCCAGGCGGCGGCGTACCTGGTCGAGGTCCATGCCGACAGTGTACGGCCCATCGCGCAACCTGCTGACGCCAATCGTCCCAAATGGCGAAGCTGCTCACTCGTTAGGCGGATATCCGAAGCCAGTGTGAGCCGCTGCATGGAGCGCGAAAACGGCGAATGAAACAGTGCCTGCGGGCCGGTTCCAAATACCACCCCGGCCCATAGGAGCAACCACCATGGAAGTCCAGACCCTGACCTTTTGTACCCGCGGCATGACCGAACGCCAAGCATTCCACTACGTCGAATCGCTTCGACTCGGCATCTCGGAGTTCGACGGCCTCGTCCGGTATGCGCGGACGCGCCGCGCAGTGGCAGGCCACTGGGCTGTGTTTTTCGCTTGGAAGGACAAGTCCTCGGTCGCCGCCTTCCGTCACTCCGAACTGTACGCCCGGCTCGCACTCAGCCCGAATGTCACGCGGTTCCAGGACCACGTCGAATCGTTCGTTGAGGCCGCGCCGGAAGCCCTCCTGAGCGCGGCCTAGACCAGGGAGGCGAGGATTGGCGCCAGTGGCGTGATCCTCGCCTCGGATGTCGCTACTTGGGTGCGCGTCCGAGCTTGACCTCGGCATTAGCGATGATCTCGCGCGTCCGGTCGATCATGTCCGGGCTAACGCTCACGCTCGTGATGCCCCACTCGACCAGCTTTTCGGTGACCTCGGGGTAGACGCTCGGCGCCTGGC
This sequence comes from Dehalococcoidia bacterium, assembly GCA_020853755.1. GTDB lineage: Bacteria > Chloroflexota > Dehalococcoidia > Tepidiformales > Tepidiformaceae > Amarobacter. The sequence continues at coordinate 33,481 of JADYYG010000011.1, forward strand.
CGCAGATCGATGCGGTGATGCCACGGCGTTTCGCAACAGCCACCGCGGTCTGGATCGCCGCCATGACCGCCTCGTTCCGTTCATCGAACGTCTCCGCGAGCGCTTCGCTGTCCCGGTCGATACCCAGGACCAGCTGCGTGAGGTCGTTCGAGCCGATGGATATGCCATCGATGCCCACGTCGATGAAGCGGTCGAGCACGATGACGTTGGATGGCACTTCGACCATCATCCAGAGCTTGAAGTCGTCCCCTCGAACGAGCCCTTGCTCGGCGAGCAGTTGCTTCACCCGCTTCAGCTCTTCGGCTGTGCGGACGAACGGCACCATGACATAGAGGTTCTTGAAGTCCTTGCGGACGGCCTTGATGGCGTCGATTTCAAGCCGGAACAGGTCCGGTTCGCGGATGTAGCGGCTGGCCCCGCGGTAGCCGATCATCGGGTTCTCTTCGCTTGATTCGAACTTCGCGCCGCCGCGGAGGTTGGCGTACTCGTTCGTCTTAAAGTCGGTCAGCCGGTATACGACGGGGCGCGGAGCGAAAGACCGGCAGAACTCACGGATACCCTCGGTCAGTTGCCGGGTGTACTCGGTCCCGTTCCCCTCTTCGATGAACTGGCGGGGGTGCGTGCCAATCTGGGCGACGATGAACTCCGCCCGCAGCAGGCCGATGCCGTCAACGTTCCGTTCGGCCACGCGGCTCGCGAGTTCGGGCTCGGCCAGGTTCACGTACAGACGGGTCGTCGTCTTGAGCGCTGCCGCCCGGGAATAGCGCTGCTTCTGGCGTTCATACCAGGCGATGCGGGCTTCCGCCCGCCCGTCGTAGACCTTGCCGGCGGATCCGTCAACGGTCACCTGCCGGTCAACCTGGAGGGCGGTCGTGGCAGCAGCAGCGCCGACGACGCACGGGATGCCAAGTTCCCGGCTGACGATGGCGGCGTGGCAGGTTCGCCCGCCGCGCTCGGTGATGATGGCGGCGGCGCGTTTCATGGCCGGGACGAAGTCCGGGGTCGTCATCTCGGCCACCAGGACATCGCCCTGCTTCACGATGTCGATGTCTCGCGGGTCGTGAACGACACGGATGACGCCGACGCCAACGCCCGGACTGGCGGGCTGCCCGGTCAGCAGCACCGGCTGCGTCTCCGGTTCAGCATCATCGTCGTCGCCGGCGCCTGCCTTCATGGTGGTCACGGGACGCGCCTGCGTCAGGTAGAACTTGCCGCCTTCGTAGGCCCACTCGATGTCCTGGTGCGAGCCATAGTGCTCCTCGACGGAGCGCCCGATCCGCGCCAGCTCTCGAATTTCGCTGTCGGAAAGCTTCTGGGTTGGGCGAAGCGCCTCCGGAACGTCAAGCCAGGCGTTCGCGCCCTCGTGCCCGCCGTCTCCCCCGGCGGCCTTGCCGATCATCCGTTCCTGCGGAGTGACGGTCTTGTCGAGGATGACCAGCGATTCCTTGTTCAGCAGATACAGGTCAGGCGAAATCTCGCCTGAGACGATGCCTTCGCCGAGTCCGAAGACGGCCTCGATGGTGATCTTGGAAGCGTCGGAAGTCACCGGCTCGACCGTGAACATGACGCCGGACTTTTCTGACTGGACCATGCGCTGAACCGGGACGGCGAGACCGACTTTCGTGTGGTCGTAGCCGGCTTCCTCGCGATAGAAGATTGCGCGGCCCTCAAAGAGAGACGCCCAGCAGGCCTGCACGGCGCGGACCACGTTCTCGGCGCCGACGACGTTTAAGAACGTGCTCTGCTGGCCGGCGAAGCTCGCTTCCGGCAAGTCCTCCGCGGTGGCCGAGCTGCGGACCGCCACCGGGCCTTCGCCGAGTTCGCGGTAGGCATCCATGATTTCGGCCGCGATGTGAGCAGGCATCGGTGCATCGATGATGCGCTGGCGAATGCTCGCCGCCCGCTCGTTGAGCACGCGGGAATCGTGCACGTCGAGGTTGAAGAGATCCTTCTTGATAAGCGGTTCGAGCGCGTTCACCTGGATGAAGCGGAAGTACGTATCCGCGGTGATGACGAACCCGGGGGGGACGGGGATCGATGCCCGGGTCAGCTCACCGAGGTTGGCGCCTTTGCCGCCAACCAGGCCGAGATCCTCCCGGCCTACCTCGGAGAACCAGACAACGGAGCGAGTCAAGCTAACCAATCTGCCTATACCTCCGTGGCTAGTGCATAGCGCAGACCGATGACTTCGGTCACGGAATTATAGTCACCGGCCGGAGAAAGGCACCCCCGGCCGGCTAGACACTTTTTGTGGTTGCGATAGGTTTATTCCACAGTCACCGTCTTGGCCAGGTTCCGCGGCTGGTCGACATCGCAGCCACGGCGCACCGCCACTTCATAGGCCAGCAGTTGAAGCGGGATTGAGGCGACGACAGGTTCGAGGAGTTCGGATACTTCAGGTACTTCGAGCGTGGCGTTGGCCAGCTTTGCCACTTCCTGGTCGCCTTCAGTGACGATTGCGAGGACGCTCCCGCCGCGCGCCTGGACCTGCTCGATGTTCGAAACCATCTTCGAACGAAGCGCATGCTTTGTTGCGATGGCCACGGTCGGAAACGCCTGGTCGATGAGAGCAATGGGGCCGTGCTTCATCTCGCCTGCGGCGTAGCCCTCGGCGTGGATGTAGCTGATTTCCTTCATCTTCAGGGCGCCTTCCATCGCGGCCGGGAATGCGAGCCCCCGGCCGAGCATGAGCACGTGCTCGGCCGAGTCGAAGCTGGCAGCCATCTGGCGGATGGCCGCGACCGCGCCCAACTCGCGGGCGACGGCGTCCGGGAGTTTCGCCAACTCGGCCAGCCGCTGCTGGAGTTCAGCGGCAGGCAGGTGACCATTCGCCTGGCCGAGCCTGAGGGCGAGGGCGTAGAGCGCAACGACCGCCGTCGTGAAGCACTTGGTGCTCGCAACGCCGCGTTCCAGCCCTGCGCGCGTGTAGACCGTCCCGTCTGCGACGCGCGTCGTCTGCGCCCCCTCGGTGTTGCAGATCGTCACCTGGAGGGCGCCTTTCGCCTTCGCGACCGCCATCGCTTCGAGGACGTCGACCGTTTCGCCGGACTGGCTGACCGAGACGACCAGCGTGCCCTCGTCGAGCACAGGGTCGCGGTAGCGGAATTCGCTCCCGTTGTCCGTCTCAGCGGGGATGCCGGCAAACGCTTCGAAGTACCGCTTGCCGATCATCGCCGCGTGCAGGCTCGTTCCCATGCCCACAAGGACGACACGCTTCACGTCAGCGAGGCGTTGGTTCGCCGCGCCGAGGTCGTTGAGGTACAACTCCGCCGGTTCCAGCGTTGCCAGGCTCCAGATGGTGTCGGCGAGGGCCTCCGGCTGTTCCATGATCTCCTTGAGCATGAAGTGCTGGTAGTCGCCCTTGAGTGCGCTCACCGGGTCGATGGGGATCCGCTTCACCAGGATGTCGAGCGGCGCTCCTTCGGCATCGACAAAGGTAGCGCCCCCCTTGTCGATGCGTGCGAACTGGCGGTCGGCAAGGAAGCTGACCTGCTGCGTCACGGGTAGCACCGCGGCAAGATCGCTGGCGAGCACGACATGCCCGTCTCCGTATCCGATAACGATGCCGCCGGCGTTGCCGATGCGGGCGGCGGCCAACACTCCTGGCTCGGACGGCGCCATCGCGACGATTGCCTGCGAGCCTTCGAGCCGGGCGGCGACGAGCCGGAGCGCATCGAGGAGCCCGGCGCCGCTCTTCAACCGGTCTTCAAGCAAGTGCGCGACCGTTTCGGTGTCGGTCTCGCTCTTGAACGTATGCCCGGAAGCGAGGAGCTCGGCGCGCAGTTCCGCGTAGTTCTCCACGATGCCGTTATGGATGACCACGACCTCGCCGCCGCAGCTGAGATGCGGATGCGCGTTCTGGTCGCTCGGCTTGCCGTGGGTGGCCCAGCGCGTGTGACCGATGCCAGTGGTCGCTCCTGAAAGGTCGGACCCGAGGGCGGCTTCGAGGTTCGCAATCTTGCCCTGCTTCTTCGTCACCGAGAGCGTCCCGGCGGCGGCCGGGTCCAGGACGGCGATTCCGGCGGAGTCGTAGCCGCGGTATTCGAGGTCCTTCAGGGCGCGCAGCAGGACCGGGACAGCGGGGCGGTCACCCGCATAACCAACAATTCCACACATGAGAGAGCACTCCTTGTGCCAGGTGGCGGCTACCGCAAGGCAGCCATGGCAACAGCACGCAGAACCCGCGGAATCCGGGTTCATGAACGAATTAGTCACATGGAGAGCGAAGAAGGAGTGCGAATCCCTGGCACCTGGAGCACCTTTGTCAGCCGGTTGCCCGAGCTGGTTTGTGTGCTGCCTGCGGCTGTGCCTGCCGGGGGGCCACCCGCCGAATGGTTCGATACTGCCCCCGCCTCGTCGTCCCTCAAACAAGGGACCTGGCGCTTGTCACTGGCTCTCTGCGTGCTGTGGTGGTTACTGGTGCAGCGTTGCCTCCACGTGCGAACTGAATCTGAGTGTTGGCGCGAGCGGCGTCAGGGTCAAGAAGTCAACTCTCAGCCCTGGAAATGCCGGCGAACCCGAGGAAGTCATCCTCCCACTCGAGCACCGCACGGATGAGCGCCGCATCGATGGCGAACGGCTGCGCCTGGATGCCGCGCATGCGGAACTCGTCTTCCAGGATCCGCGCGATCTCTTCGAGAGGGCGAGCATGAACCTGGAGCTCGCGTTCAGTTTCGAAAATCAGGTCAATGAGTTCGCCGGAGAGCTGGTAACCCTCTTCCTGCATCTGTTCCCACACCCACTCGGAGCACTCAGTGAGCAGCGCGCCCTGGAGTTTGCCCGTTTCAGCCATCGTGTTCCCCATCCGCTATCGTTTCGACTGAGACTACCCGCTGCTCTTCACCCGCGGAACCCGCGGCATCTTCGGCGCCGGGATACCCAACTCTTTTCGCAGCTTCTTCAACCGGCTGATGTTCTTTGCATCGGGCCCCTTGCCGTCCAGGCCGGGCACCTCCAGCAGGAACGGGACTTCACTGACTGCCCGGTGGCCCATCAGCGTCCGGAAGCCGTCATAGCCGATGTGGCCGTCACCGATGTTTTCGTGGCGGTCGCGGAAAGTGCCGATCGGTTGCTTCGTGTCGTTCGCGTGCACGGCGACCAGGCGTTCGAAGCCAATCTCCCGGTCAAACTCAGCCATGGCCGACTCGCAGCCGGCCGGCGTGGCGAGGTCGTAGCCCATCGCGTAGGCATGGCAGGTATCAACACAGACAGCGACTCGCGGGTCGCTGTCCAGCGCAGCGATAAGCGCGCCCAGTTCTGCGAAGGTGCCGCCGATGCAGTTCCCCTGCCCGGCGTTGTTCTCGAGGATGACGAGCGAAGGGTTGTCCGGCTCGGCGTCGAGCACCTGGCGGAGCATCCGGCCGATGCGCGCCACGAGTTCGGAGGTGAATCCGGCGCCGAGGTGGCTGCCAACGTGGAAGATGGTCCCGGTCACCCCCATCCGGCCGGCGAAGTGCCGGTAGGCGGTCAGTGATGCCACCGCCTTCTCGAGGAGCGCATTATCGGTGCTGCCAAAGTTCATCAGGTAGACGCCGTGGAAAAAGGCGGGCATTCCGGAAGCAGTCTGGGCGGCTCGGAAGTGCTCGATCTGTTCGTCGGTGCATGCTGGCAGCTTCCATTGCTGTGGCGCGCTGATGAACAGTTGGACGGCCTCCGCTCCGATTTCCCTGGCCCGTTCAAACACCAGGTGGTGCCCGCCCGCGCTGGAGATGTGCGCTCCGATTCTCACTTGCTCTCCCCTTCCTGTGTTCCGGCCGGACGCCGCGCTGCCCCAACAACCATCGGCAGTGGGCCCTGCCGCAATCGCCTCAGCGAGACAATCTCGAACCCAGCATCGACGACCGTCGCAACGGTGTCACGGTTGAGGCAGCAGCCAGCGCCGATCCGCCGCCAGAGTGGCGTGGCAAGGTCCTGCATCTTCTCACCGAACCCGCTGCCGGCACGCACGTGCTCGAAGAACCTGAACTGGCCACCCGGCTTCAGGACACGCAAGACTTCGGACATCGCTGCAACCGGGTCGGAAATTGTGCAAAACACGAGCGTCGCAGCCACCGCATCGAATGCTTCGTCAGCGAAGGGGAGCCGCTCGGCATCGCCGCCGACGAGGGCGAGGTTCGTCGCAAGCGGCATGTGGCGGGTCGCACGGGCGCGCATGAAGGGGTCGCGTTCAATCCCGGTGTATGCGGTGGCGGCCGGCAAAAACCGCCAGTTCGATCCAACCCCGTAGCCGATTTCGAGCACATGGCCTTCGAGTCCGGCCATTGCTTCACGGCGTAATGCCGTTTCCTGGCGGCCTTCGTGACGGCTCTTCCAGTCCCACGCTGCGGCAAACTTCCGATGCCCGGCCACGGTCAATCTTTTCCTCTCCGCATTGACACCGCACGGCTCCGTTCACAAGATCCCCGGCAGCGTACTATCCGGTCACGGAGTCCACTATGTTTCCCGATGTCCCCTTCGATGGATCGCCGCTTTCGGGTCTCACTGTCGTCGATTGCACCATCTGGCAGCAGGGCACGTATGCGAGCGCGATGCTTGCCGACTTCGGCGCCAACGTCATCAAGATCGAGGGGCCGGACTCGCCGGACCCTGGCCGAGGCGTCAGTGACGGCTATTTCCAGAGCCACAACCGCAACAAGCGCGGCATCGTCATCGACTTCAAGCACCCTGAAGGGCGGGAGACTGTTCTCCGGCTGGCCGAGAAGGCCGACGTGTTCGTTCAGAACATGCGCCAGGGCGTGATGGAGAAGCTTGGTCTGAGCTACGCCGATGTGCGGGCCAGGAACGAGCAGATCATCTACGCCTCAGCCAGCGGGTACGGCGCCCGCGGGCCGCATCGCACATGGCCCGCGATGGACATCCTTGGGCAGGCTCGCGGTGGCACGATGATGACGCAGGGCCCCCCAGACCTCGCGCCGATCTTTTCATTCGGCGGGATGGCCGATCAGGTGGGGGCCGTCTCGTTGTCGTATGGCATCCTTATTGCGCTGGTGCATCGCCAGCGAACCGGCCAGGGCCAGCAATTGGACGCCTCCCTCCTCGGCGGGCAGGTCATGCTCCAGTCATTCAACATAACCAACACGCTCTTTACCGGAGTGGTGCCACCGCGGCGCGCCCGCGAACAGGCTGCGCCCATGTGGAACGTGTACGAATGCAAGGGCGGCGGCTGGATCGCCGTGAGCATGTCCCTCATCGGCCGCTGGTGGAAGCCATTCTGCGAGGCCATCGGCCGCCTCGATTGGCGCGATGACCCACGGTACAACCAGCTTCCCCAGCACCACGAACACCGCGAAGAGATCATCCGGCTCCTGGATGACCTCTTTCGTGAGCGTGACCAGTGGGAATGGGTGGAGTTTCTCTGCGGCAAAGGTCTGCCGTGTGCACCGATCCAGGATTACGGCCAGATAATCGAGGACCCGCAGGTCATCGCGAACGAGTACATCGTGGAGTATGACCATCCATCGGGAGAACGCCGGAAGATCGTCGGACCAGCCGTCCAGCTCGAAAAAAGCCCCGGGTCAATTCGCAGCGGGGCGCCCGAATTCGGCCAGCATACGGAAGAGGTGCTGCTCGAGTTCGGCTTCGAGTGGGACGAAATCGCCCGGCTGCAGTCCGTCGGCGCCATCGGGGCAAGGTAACCGGAACGCGACTGATTTCTCCTACCGGGAGTCGGGAACGACGCCCCGAACGGCCGTATCGATGGCGTATACGCTCGTCCCGGCGGTCATGAACAACGTCGAAAAGGCCGGTCCGCCGAAGGTCAGGTTCGCGGCGTGCTCGTCGAGTTCGAAGACGCCGAGGTAGTTCCCGTCTGCCGTATGTACCGAGACCCCGCCGGCGCCCGTGGTCCAGAGGCGTCCCTCGGTATCGACTTTCATCCCATCCGGCGCCCCACGGCGCGGGTCGGCGTGCTGGTCAACAAACAGGCGGCGGTTCTTCAGCGACAGGTCGCTCGCCACGTCGTACGCCCAGATGAGGCGCTCCTGCGAATCGCCGATGTACAGCAAAGACTCGTCAGGCGAGAACGCGAGGCCGTTCGGCTGGGTGAAGCCTTCCGCCACGACGAGGTTGAGCGTGCCCTCCGGGTCAATGCGGTAGACGCCCTGGAAACTCAGTTCCTGGGCCTGGCCGGGTGCGCCGAAACTCGGCTGGCGGCCGGTGTCCATGCCATAGGTCGGGTCTGTGAAGAAGATCGCCCCCGAGGAATGGACGACCACGTCGTTCGGGCTGTTCAGTTGCTTGCCGTCCCAGTGGCCGGCGAGGGTCTCGGTGGCGGCGGGACTCGCGTACGGGGCGCGTGACACCCGCCGGCCGCCGTGCTCGCAAACGATAAGCCTCCCCTCGCGGTCAAGCGTCATCCCGTTGGACCAGCCGCTCGGACGGCGATACGACTCGGCTTCGCCCGCGCCCGGCCGCCAGCGGTGCATGTGATTGCCGGGGATGTCGCTGAACACAAGCGCTTCGTCGGCGGCAATCCAGACCGGGCCCTCGGTGAACCCGAATCCGCCGCAGAGCTTGCGCTCGGCGCTGATGAGGAGGGCGGAGATACCGTTGTCGTCTTCGATGTGCATCGCGCGGGATTCTGGCACAAGCGCGGATCCGCCGAAAGTCGGAGGAAATAGCTCTTGCAACGGCAACTTCCGACCAGTAGGATAGGGGGGTACCCTATGGAGGTGGCAGGAAGGTGATTCCCGAAACCCGCCGGCAGTCCCTCCGGCGCATGAAAATCATCGCCGGGCAGGTCCAGGCACTCGAGAAGCAACTTGAAGATGACCGCTATTGCATGGACATCCTCGACCTCTCGCTGTCCATCCAGAAAGCGCTCCGCAGCCTCGACGTGCTGGTCATCGAGGGGCACCTTCGCACCCACGTCATCGAAATGATGACCGGCGGCGAAGAGGAGAAGGCGATCGCCGAACTGTTGCGCCTCTATAAGGTCCAGGGACCGCAAGGGTCCTGACGCCCACTCAACCCACGAAGGAGAATCCTCACATGGCAGCCCAGACTATCGAACTCGACATCACCGGCATGACCTGCGACCACTGCGTCCGCTCGGTCACGAACGCTCTCAAGGACGTGCCCGGCGTCTCCGCCGTCACTGTCAGCCTCGAAAAGAAAGAGGCGATCGTCGAAGGCGAGGGCCTCGATCTCGCCGCCCTCGTCGCCGCAGTCGCGGAAGAGGAGTACGAGGCGTCTCCCCGCTAACGTGCCGGACATGCGAGCAGGAGTGAGCGGCCCTGCTTGCATCCCCCGCATGCGCTGGCGAACCCGGAAGGAATCCCATGGCAACACCTGATACATCAATGACGCTCGACATCACGGGAATGACCTGCGCTTCGTGCGTGCGCCGCGTTGAGCGGGCGCTCGCGAAAGTGCCCGGCGTCGAGACCGCCAGCGTGAACCTTGCCGCCGAAACGGCGCGTGTGACCTTCGGCGCCCCGGTGCCGGTTGAATCGCTCATCGCCGCAGTCGAAAAGGCCGGCTACGTAGCGTCCACCTCCGTCCCTGATGCCGACCGCAGCGGGGAGCGCGAGGCCCATGCCCGCAAGACGCTCATCCAGCTGTTGGTGTTCGGCGCGCTTGCCGTCCCGACGATTGTCCTGGCGATGGCGATGGACATCGCCGGCATGCACATCAACGACGACCAGAAGCTGCACGGCTGGATCGTCCTCCTGCTTGCGACGCCCATCCAGTTCGGCCTGGGCTGGCGCTTCTACCGTGGCGCCTGGATCTCCCTCCGCCATCTCAACCCCAACATGGATGTCCTCGTGGCGCTCGGCACCTCGGTCGCGTACCTCTACAGTGCCTGGGTCGTCATAACGAATAGCCACAACCACATGTTCTTCGACGTCAGCGCGGCGGTGCTCGTCTTCATCACGATGGGCAAGTACTTCGAGGAGACATCGAAAGGCGCAGCGTCGAGCGCCATCCGCGCGCTCCTCGGTCTGAGCGCGCGCACCGCCACGGTGCTCCGCAACGGCGCCGAGGCCGAGGTCCCGGTCGAAGAGCTGAAGCTCGGCGACATCTTCGTCGTGCGCCCAGGGCAGCGGATCCCGGTCGACGGCATCGTCCGTGAGGGCCATTCGACCGTCGATGAGTCGATGCTCACCGGCGAATCGATCCCGGTCGAACGGAAGCCCGGCGACCACGTGGTCGGCGGCTCCATCAACCAGAACGGCGTCATGCATGCCGAAGCGACGGCCGTAGGCGACGAAACCGTGCTCCGCCGCATGGCGCGCATGGTCGAGGATGCACAGGGTTCAAAAGCGCCTATCCAGAAGCTTGTGGACGAAGTGGCAGCCGTCTTCGTGCCGGTCGTCATCGCCCTCGCACTCGTCACGTTCGTCGCATGGGGCCTCATCGGCGGCGACTGGCAGGACGGCATGGTCGCGGCCGTTGCCGTGCTTGTCATCGCCTGCCCATGCGCCCTGGGGCTGGCGACACCGACCGCCATCATGGTTGGCACCGGCCTCGGCGCAGAACGCGGCATCCTGATTCGCAACGCCGAAGTCCTCGAACGGACGAGGAACCTGGACGTCATCGTGCTCGATAAGACCGGGACCGTGACCGAAGGCCGCCCGCAGGTACTCGAAATCGAACCGCTTGGAGATATGCATGCAGCAGAACTGCTCCGCTGGGCCGCAGCTGCCGAATCACCCAGCGAGCACCCTCTCAGCCGCGCGATCGTCGACCGTGCCGTAGAAGACGCGATCGACCTGCCGGCAGCAAGCCAGTTCGAGGCCATCACCGGGCGGGGTGTCCAGGCCATGGTCGAGGGCAAGCTCGTCCTAGCCGGCAGCCCGGCACTGTTCACCGAGTACGGCTTCCCACTCGAAGGCGCCCCGGCGAACGCGGCAGCTGCCCTCGCGCAGAATGGCCGGACCGCCATCCTCGTCGCCGTGGACGGCCGCCTCGAAGGGGTGCTCGGCATCTTCGACGACGTGAAGCAGAACGCTCCCCGGGCGGTCGCAGCCCTCAAGCAGCGCGGCCTGCGCGTCGTGATGATGACGGGTGACAACGAGAGCGCCGCCGCTGCCGTGGCCAACCGCGCCGGTATCGATGAGTTCCGGGCCGGCGCGCGACCGGAGGACAAGCTTGCCTTCGTACGCGACCTCCAGGCCCAGGGACTCTCCGTCGCCATGGTCGGCGACGGCATCAACGACACCCCGGCGCTCGCCCAGGCTGACATCGGAATCGCGATGAGCACCGGCACCGACGCCGCAATCGAGGCAGGGGACATAACACTGCTCCACGGCGACGTCTCGAAGATCGCGGAGTCTGTGGCGCTCTCGCGCTCCACGCTCTCCACAATCCGCCAGAACCTCGTCTGGGCGTTCGGCTACAACGTGGTGACCATCCCGGTGGCTGCGCTGGGCTTGCTCAACCCCGTGTTGGCCGGTGCAGCCATGGCCTTTAGCTCGGTGAGCGTGATGGCGAACAGCCTGCGCCTGCGGACGAAGGCGCGGAAGCTCGCCGAAGCCAGCGGAAACAGCTATTCGGCGCCGAAGCAGAATGCCCTCGCCGCCAGCCGCGGGCCGATCCTTGCGATGGCCAGCGCCACCGCGCTCCTCGTCCTGCCCCTCCTGGTCTTCACCGGCATCGACCGTGACTGGTTCGGTGGCGGCGAGGCAGCCACCCCCGCGGGCGCCGTCCGCGTCGAGCTTTCGAACTGGAAGATCGCACCGTCGGCTACGGAACTACCAGCGGGGACCGTTACGTTCGACGCGGTCCATCTCGCGGAGGACCACGCCCACGGCGATGCCGACGCCGGAAAGGCCCACGACCTCGTGGTCAGCCGGAAGCTCGCCGACGGCAGCTTCGAACTGGTAGCCAGGACGGGCGCTATCCCGGCCGGTAAGCAGGAGTTGCTGAAGGTCGACCTCGTGCCCGGCGAGTACCTGCTCTCCTGCGACGTTGTCGAAGAGGTTGGCGGTAAGACGGTGTCACACACGGTGGAAGGGATGGTGGCGACAATCCGGGTCGTCGAACGGTAACCCGGAGTCACGTTGTCGCGTAATTGTCGCTATTGCCTTCTCTTGGCGGGATATGTACCTTCTCCCCGGCAGTTGGTTCCAAAAAATGCGGGGGGGGGGCGGTAGCAGGTTAGCGCCGGCGTTCGTCCCCAGAACTGACTCCCCGTGCCATGGGTGGGGACAGGAGGAGTACACATGGGTTCCCTGATTCAACGACTTTTCAGCTGGCAAGCCGCCGTGCCGGCCGCGGTCATCCTCGGCGTCGTCGCCCTGGTTGCCGCTTGGCCCGGGCCGGGCGCCACGCCCTCGGCCGGTGCCGGTGACACCTCCGCAATCCCTGCCAGGGAGCGCAGTTGGATCGTCGATGGCGCGCCGGCCCCGCAGCAGGCGGCCGTTTCCGACCTGAAGATCGACCGCAGCGAGTACGTCGCGGCAATTAGTGCGGAGCGCGCCTGCATGGCCGAAAAGGGCGTCGCCACAACTGAACCCGAATGGCAGGGCAACCAACTGTCCTACACATTCGGCGGAACGCCCACCCGCGAAGGGCTGGCATCCCCGAAGGCGATTTACATGGAGTGCCATGAGCTGTACGGCCGCCGTGTCGCGGTCGGCTGGGCCATCGGCTCTTCGGCAGCACCCTGACGTAGACCCCCCGCGGGCCCCGGTGCGCGCCGGGCGCCGGGGCCCGCTCACCACGCGCAACCGGAGCGGTTGCTACACTCTCCCCATGAAGCGCGCCAACACCCGTCCCGTCCGTGCCGGGTCCGTCACCATCGGCGGCGGCAACCCGATCGTTGTCCAGTCGATGTGCGCCACCCGCACCCAGGACATCGAAGCCACCGTCAACCAGGCCGAGATGATCCACAACGCGGGCGCCGGGCTCGTCCGCATCGCCGTCGACAACCCGAAGGATGTGGAGGCGCTGGCAGTCGTCCGCGGCCGCGTACCGCAGGCGAACCTGGTGGTTGACCTGCAGGAGAACTACCGGCTCGTTACCCAGGTGGCGCCCCACGTGAACAAAGTGCGTTACAACCCCGGCCACCTGTACCACCACGAGAAAAACAAGCCCGTCCGCGAGAAGGTGGCGCTCATTGCCGAGACGGCTGCGCGGCATGATTTAGCGCTTCGAGTAGGAGTCAACTGCGGTTCCGTCGACCCTGCGATGGACGAAAAGTTCCGCGGGGCCGACCCGCCAGAGTTCGACGGCGTAACCGCGATGGTGGAGAGCGCGCTCGAACACTGCCGCATCCTCGAAGACCTCGGTTTCACTCGCTACGTCGTCTCCATGAAGGACAGCGACCCGCGCAAGGTCATCGAAGGGAATGTCCGCTTCGCCGCGGCCCGGCCGGATGTGCCGCTTCATCTCGGCGTCACCGAAGCCGGCATGCTCCCCGACGGTGTCCTCAAGACGCGCATCGCCTTCGAACAGCTCCTCAGCCGGGGTATCGGCGATACCCTCCGTGTCTCCCTGACGCTTCCCTTCGCCGACAAGTGGAAGGAAGTCGAGGCCGGGAAGCAGATCATCGCCGACGTCGAGGCTGGCCGGTTCCGGTCGGTGCCCGTCTTCCAGGACCACGGCCTGAACATCATCAGCTGCCCGAGCTGCAGCCGTGTCGAAAACGAGGCGTTCGTGGACCTCGCCTTCAAGGTCAAGGAGATGTCGTCGTACGCGAAGGACTACGACATAACGATTGCTATCATGGGCTGCCGCGTGAACGGCCCGGGCGAAACCGATGATGCCGACCTCGGCCTCTGGTGCGCGCCAACCTTCGTTAACCTGAAAAAAGGCGAACGCGAACTCGGCGCCTTCCCCTACGACACCGTCCTTGACCGACTCAAGGTGGAACTCGATGCGCTCATCGAAGAGAAGAAGACGGTGGGGTCAAACGCGTGACCCTCGGAACAATTCGGCACATCAGCCGCTACCCGGTGAAGTCGATGCAGGGCGAGTCACTTGAGAGCGTCGATATCGACTTCGTAGGCCTGCCGTTCGACCGTGCGTTCGCATTCGTCAAGGACGGCGTTTACACCCCGTTCCCATGGTTCACCGCGCGAGACTGCCCGGAACTGCTCCAGTGCCGGCCTATCCTGGGCGAAGGGCGCTGGCCAACGGTGCGCGTGGACACTCCAGGCGGAGAGTTCGAACTGGCCAGCCCGGAATTCAAGACCAGGTTGCTGGAGTGGAGCGGCCTCAGCGCCTCGCTCCGCACCGACTATCGCGGCTGCCAGGACGTTGCCTACGTTTCCATCATCTCTACCGCGACCATCCGCGCGCTCAGCGAAGCCGGCGGCGTCCCGACGGACTACCGCCGCTTCCGCATGAACTTCGTGGTCGACGTTGGCGATGAGCCCTTTACCGAGAATGCGTGGGCCGGGAAGGCGCTCTCTCTCGGCGGCGCTTCGATCGCCATCCACCAGCCCGACCGGCGCTGCAACATGATCACGCTTCACCCGGAAACCGGGGAGTCGACGCCGGCGGTCCTCAAGCAGGCGGGCGAACTGAACAGCGCGTGCGCCGGGATGTACGGTTCCGTCCTCGTTGAGGGCCGGGTGACCGTTGGGGACACGCTGGCCTTCGCCTGAAGCCGGGGCCTGCCCATGGCGGCTCCGCCGCGCCCGGTGCGACTAAAGTCACCGCACATCCAGGGTCGCTGCTGCACCCTTTCTGCATTCTCAAACAGCGCGCAGGGCCGCGCTTTGCGGCGCTGCGCCACGGGGGCGTGATGTCTGAATTTGTCGTTGGCGATGTGCTCGAACACGACCACCACGAGATTGACGCGGGATTCGCCGATGCAAGGGCGGGCTTTGCCGCCGGCGAATGGCGCGGCGAGTCATTCGCCCGGGCGGCCGAGGCGCTGCGGCACCATATTTACGTCGAAGAAGAGGTCCTCTTCCCGTTCCTCCGGAACGGCGGACTCGTTGCGCCCGTCTTCGTGATGCACCGTGAACACGCGGAGATCTGGCAGGGGTTGGCTGCGGTCGAATCGGCCTTCGGCAGCGATGCCACCGGGGCTGCCGCCGCGATGGACGCGATGGCCGCCGTCCTCGACGCGCACAACAGCAAGGAAGAGCAGATCCTCTACCCGGCCAGCGGCAGCGTCCTCACGCCCGCCGACACCGAAGCGGTCCGCGCGGCTTTCGAAGAAAGCCACCGCCCGGACGGCTGGCTGCCGATGAACCTTCGGCGGTAGGGGCGGCCGATCGGGGATGAGGAACGCGAGCGCTTCCTGGCGTATCATCCGCCCTTGCTATCGAGCCGAAGCCGGCTGCAAACGCGGGGCCCAAACATGCAGGAGACAAAGGCGCGGAGAAATCCGCCAGCAGCTGCTGGCGGCCACGTGAAATCGAAGCAAAGAGTCGCGGACCACGGGGAAGTTTTCACCCCAGCGTGGATGGTCGAAGCGATGCTCGACCTCGTGAAGCCTGAGACCGAGCAGATCGACGCTCGCTTCCTCGAACCTGCCTGCGGCAGCGGCAACTTCCTTGTTCCCGTACTCCGCCGAAAACTGGCAACCGTGCAGCAGAAGTACGGGAAGTCCGATTTTGAGATGCGGCACCAAGCGCTGTACGCGTTAGGGTCCATCTACGGCATCGAACTCCTGTCAGACAACATCGCCGAGTGCCATGCGAACCTGTTGGAGGTGTTCGCTGACGAAATGGAGGTCGAGGAGGCGGATGTGCTGTACCGGGCGGCCTCGTACGTTCTCTCGCAGAATCTCATCCACGGCGACGCTCTGAGAATGCTGACGCAGGACGGTGAGCATATCGTCTTCGCTTCGTGGGGTTATCTGAAGGGCAAGTACCAGCGACGGGACTTCGCGCTCAAGAGCCTGGCCACGGCAGAGCAGCAGAAGAAGGATGCCGCCTTTTTCGGCCCCCAGGGTACCCACGAGGTATTCACGCCGGTGCGCGAATACCCGCGGATGACCATGCGCGAGCTCGCCGCGATGGCCTTCCGCGAGCCAGAGGAGGCAGTATGAGCGGTTCTGCAACATTCACCCTGCGCGGGCGAAACCCCGACGTTCTGACCTGCATCGCCAACCTCTCGAACGATGAAGTGTTCACGCCTCCGGAGTTCGCCAACCGCATGCTCGACACCCTCGCGGAGGCGTGGGCGGCGGCGCACACCGGCGCCGACATCTGGAAGGACAGCAGCGTCCGCTTCCTCGATCCGTGCACGAAGTCCGGTGTGTTCCTCCGCGAGATCACGAGCCGGCTGAGCGATGGACTGGCCGAGGAAATCCCCGACTTGCAGGAGCGCGTGGACCACATCCTGACGAAGCAGGTGTTCGGCATCGGCACCACCTACCTCACCAGCCTCCTGGCGCGGCGGAGCCTCTACTGCTCCAAGCACGCCAGGGGCGAGCACTCCGTGGCAAAGGGCTTCACCCGCGACGCTGGCAACGTCTGGTTCGAGCGGACGGAGCACACCTGGAGGGACGGCCGCTGCGCGTTTTGTAGTGCGAGCCAGAAGACCCTCGACCGCGGCGAGGGTCGCGAGACCCACGCATACGCATTTATCCACACGAACGACGTTCAAACCCGTGTCCGGGAGATGTTTGGGGACGATATGCAGTTCGATGTAATTATCGGGAACCCGCCTTACCAGCTGGACGACGGCGGGTTCGGCACGAGTGCCGCGCCCATCTACCAACTGTTTGTCGAGCAGGCGAAGGCACTCCAACCGCGCTATCTCTCGATGATCATCCCGTCTCGCTGGTTCGCCGGGGGCAAGGGACTCGACGAGTTCAGGGAGTCGATGTTAGGGGACGAACGGATTCGCTCAATCGACGACTTCCTTAGCGCGGCAGACGTTTTCCCTGGGGTCGGCCTCAAGGGAGGCGTGTGCTACTTCCTTTGGGACAAAGACCATCCCGGCCCTTGCCGAGTCGCCACACATTTCAAGGACTGGCCGATATCGACCGCCACTCGACCGTTGATGGAAGCCGGCGCAGACGTGTTCATCCGCTTCAATGAGGGCCTGTCGATTCTCCGGAAGGTTGTAACGGTCGAGAGCGGCGACGCCAATTCGCTGCTTCTTCCCGATGCCAAGCGCTTCGACCGGTTGGTCAGCTCCCGCAAGCCCTTCGGACTGGACACGACGTTCAAGGGCAAGCCCAAAACGGCCGCGGACGATCTGCTGGTTTACCAGAATGGCGGTACTGCGTACCTGAGCCGCGAATCGATCTCAATTGGTCGGGAACTCATCGACAAGTGGAAGCTCTTCGCTGGGTACGCCGCGCCCGGTACGGGAAACAGAGATACATACCCTCACCGAATCATAAGCACCCCTTTCATAGGGAAGCCGGGAGAGATTTCGTCCGAGACGTATCTTTGCCTAGGTCCGTTCGATTCCCAAGCCGAGGCCGAGAGCGTGTTGTCCTACCTTAGTTGTCGCCTGACTCGTCTGCTGGTGTTGTTGCATAAGCCTTCACAGCATGTGACACGCAAGGTCTACACTTTCGTGCCCGTTCAAGACTGGACGATGAAGTGGACCGACGAGGCCCTCTACGCCAAGTACGGCATCACAGACAGCGAAATTGATTTCATAGAAAAGGTCGTGCGCCCGATGAATCTGAGCGGACCAACCGAGGATGAATAAGCCCATCGAGGAGATCCTCGCCCCAAAACCCGAAGCCCGCCCGCGCATCTACGCGTACTCGGTGAGCGCAGAGGGTCGCGGCGGACTCCTGAAGGTCGGACAGACCACTCGTAACGTAAAGCAGCGTGTCGACGAGCAATTGAAGACCGCTGCCATCAAGCACCGCATCGAAGTCGATGAGCCCGCTGACCGCAACGATGGGTCGTTCTTCACCGACCATGACGTGAGAGCCGCTCTCGTCAAGAAAGGCTTTGAGAACACCGAGTTGGAATGGATGCGCTGCTCCGTGGACGACGTGAAAACCGTCATCACCGAGTTGCGCACAGGGAAGACGGTCTCGGGGACGCACCACGCGGACTTCCCCATGCGTCGCGAGCAGGCCGAAGCGGTGACCATGACGCACGCCTACTTCCTCTCGCGCTGGGCGGAGGACATGAACGCGGTGCCGCGCTTTCTCTGGAACGCCAAGATGCGCTTCGGGAAGACGTTCGCGGCCTACCAGCTCGCGAAGAAGATGGGCGCCCGTCGTGTGCTCGTCGTGACGTTCAAGCCGGCGGTCGCGGATGCCTGGCAGGCCGACCTCGAATCCCACGTCGACTTCGACGGATGGGAGTACCTCCACGCGGGAGCCGACCGTGACCCAACGAAGGTTCCCGCCAGGACGCCGATGGTGTTTTTCGGGTCATTCCAGGACCTCCTCGGCCGGGACATGTTCGGCAACATCAAAGCCAAGAACGGGTGGCTCCACCTCATCAAGTGGGACCTCGTGATCTTCGACGAGTACCACTTCGGTGCATGGCGCGAGGGCGCGAAGGAACTGTTTGAGGGCGAAGAAGAAACAATCGCCCGGGACGAGGCGGAAGCCGAGAATACTGCCCGGCTGAAAGATAGGATCGCCGACCAGCAGCAGCCGCTGGAGGCGGAGAAGGACTTCCTGCCGATCACGAGCCGTGCCTACCTCTATCTCTCCGGTACCCCGTTCCGCGCGCTCGCGACGGGAGAGTTCATCGAGGAGCAGATCTTCAACTGGACGTACACCGATGAGCAGCGGGCGAAAGCGGATTTCGCCCAGCGCAACCCGGACAGGTGGAACCCGTACGGCGCTCTTCCCCAGATGCGCCTTTTGACCTACCAGATGCCTGATGAGCTGCTCGCAATCGCCAGCGGCGGCGAATTCGACGAGTTCGACCTCAACGCCTTCTTCGAAGCCAAAGGGACCGGCGGGGGCGCCGAGTTTACGCATAAGGACGACGTGCAGAAGTGGTTGGACATCATCCGCGGCGCGTACATGCCAGCGGCGACGGAGGCGCTGAAGACGGGAACGCGCCCTCCTTTCCCGTACGCCGCGGTTGCGCTCCGGTCATACCTTCAGCACTCGTTCTGGTTCATGCCGAGCGTGGCCGCCTGCCATGCCATGGCGAACCTGCTCACCGAGAAGCACAACACGTTCTGGCACACCTACGACGTCGTGGTGGCGGCGGGGGCCGCCGCCGGCATTGGGCTGGAGGCTCTGCCGCCAGTGCGCAAGGCCATCGGGAGTGGATTTGAGACCAGCACGATCACGCTCTCGTGCGGCAAGCTGACCACCGGTGTCACCGTCCCGCAATGGTCATCCATCCTCATGCTACGCAACCTCAAGTCGCCCGAGACCTACTTCCAGGCCGCGTTCCGCGTCCAGTCGCCGTGGTCGATCAAGAACCCAAACGGCGATGACCCGAA
>JADYYG010000012.1 GCA_020853755.1 Dehalococcoidia bacterium
GCGCTAGCGGGACGCGAACGTCCGGCACTGACTGCCATTCGGCCCCTGCGGGATCGGCCAACGCACCGCTGAGTTTCGCGACTTTCATCAGTCGACCTCCACCTTTTCGAAGTCGCAGCGTGTCCAGCGTTCGGCTGGCACCGGCTGCCATTCGGCGCCGAGGTGGCTCAAGTGACCGTAGCCTCCAGCGAAGCCGATCCACTTGACCATCCCGGGTTCGATCTCGTTTGCGCCGCTCCATTCGGGGTACTGGAAGCCTGCCCAGCCGTTGTAGGAAACGAGCTGGCCGCGCTTCACGTTCGGCGCCACGCGCGCCCGGCTCTTGAACTGGCTGACGTCGTTCCAGATGCGAATCAGGTCGCCGTCCTTCACGCCGCGCTCGGCCGCATCGTCCGAGTTCACGACCACGTCCGGTTCGCCGCGGTGCGTGCCGAGGATGACCCAGTTCGCCTGGTTCATCGTGTGGATGCTCCAGCGGTTGTGGCCGGAGGTCATGCCGATGGGGTATTCGCCGCCCATGTTTGGGTTCGGCTTGTAGGTCGGCAGTTCTTCGTGGGCTTCAAGGAACCACTCGTGGTCGATGTAGAACTGGGCCCGGCGGGCATACGTCGGGAACGGCGTCCCGCGCTCCGTGTGGTCGCGGAAGGGGACGTGCGTCTCGTTCGCCTTGATCGGCGACGCCTGGGCAAGCGCCATCGGCGATAGTCCCCAGTCGATGAACCGGACGTGGCCCTTTTCGCGGAGCGTGCGGAGGCTCGTGCCCATCGGCAGGGTGCCGGCCAGGGCGGAGTCACGAATCTGCTCGTCCGCCAGCCGCTCCTCGTCGAGGAGGAAGCCCTTCATCGTGTAGGCGTCGGGCAGGGCGGCGTAGCGGCGGGTCATGCCCTTCGTGTCCTTGTACGAAGTCAGTCCGCGGTCGCGAGCGCGCTCGGCCATCTTTTCGAAGAGGGCGTTGTAGATCTGCCACTCGTTCCGGGCCTCTCCGGCCGGTTCTGCGGCCTTGTCGCTGAACGTCAGGTTCATCAGGTGAGGCGTCGGGATGTGGAACCCGATCTTCTCGTAGTGCTGCGCCGCCGGGAGGACGTAGTCGCTGTAGAGGCCGGTCTGGCTGATGCGGAAGTCGATCGAAACGATGAGATCGAGCTTCGGCCAGAGGGTATCGAGGAGGGCCTTCTTGCCGCCGCGCGTGCGCCGGAGCATGTTGCCGCCGCATTCGATCAGGATGCGTGGCGGTTCTTCCGGCCGGGGGTGGTCCATGCCCTGCCACCAGCCTTTGTCGATGGCCTCATTGAAGTACTCATCGAAGGTGCGCGGGAGGGAATCGTCGCCCCAGCCGGGCGTGTTCCATCGCTCCTTGTAGTTGGCTTGCCAGTACCACCAGAAGGCGGGCGGCGCCGAAGTCGAGTCGTTCGGATGCTCGTTCGAGGAGTCTTCGCCGCCGGCGCCGAACATGCCCGCGAGGCCGCCGGGCGTGCGCTGCAGCTTCGAAGACATCTGGCCCATGCGCTTGACCGCGATTTCGGTGGTCGCCGTGGGGTCCATCTGCTTGAAGGCAGCGATCGCGGCGTCGCGCCCGGAGAGCACGATCTCGGTGTTCGCGGCGCCCGGGCCGGGCTTGTTCGTGGCGATGAAGGCGCCGTCGTGCATGCCGGACGCCCAGCAACGGATGCCGGTGCCCTTCTTGCCCCAGTTGCCGGTGACGGCGAGGAGCAGCGCCTGGGCGCGCTCCATCAGGTCGCCGTGATAGAACTTGCAGGCGTTGTAGCCCAGCATGATGTTCGTGCGCTTCGTCGCGCACTTGCGAGCGATGTCACGGACGACGTCGGGGTGGACGCCGGTGATTGCCTGCTGCTTTTCAGGCGTGAACTTCTCGTTCAGGTGCTGCTTGAGGATGTCGTAGGCAGGCCGCACCTGGACGGTAGAACCGTCCTTGAGCTGCACATCGAAGGTTCCTTCGAGGGCAATCTCCACGCCCTTGAGGAAGATGTTCGCGCGGTCCGCTTTGCGGATACCGGACCCGATGACCCACTGGTACATCTGGTCCTCGAGTCCCGTGCCTTCGACATCGGCCTGGCGAAGGTACCGGCGCGTATCGGTGCGGACGAGGAAGCCGAGGTCTGTCTGTTCCTTGACGAACTTCCAGTTCGCCAGGTTCTCTTCGAAGATGACCTGGACGAGCGCGAGGCCGAAGGCCGGGTCCGTCCCACCATTGATCGGCACCTGGATATCAGCGTGCAGGTGGGAGGGGTTCACATCGGGCGAGATGTTGATGACCTCGGCGCCGTTGTACCGCGCTTCGGCGATGAAGTGGTAGAACGGGATGCGCGTATAGATCGGGTTCATGTGCCAGCTGAGCACAACTTCCGAGTGGAACCAGTCATCAGCCGAAGACACGGGGCTGAAGCGGCCGAAGGTCTCGTACAGACCGATGGAGAAGTCGTTGATCGAGCCGTTCAGGTCGAGCCCGTGGCCGCCGAGGGTGCTGAAGAACTTATTCGTCGGGATGACGGTCGCCATCTCCGGCGTTCCTTCGTGGGCGATGGTCTGGGGGCCGCCGTCCTCGATGGCGTCGATCATGCGGTCTGCGATGTCAGTTAGCGCTTCGTCCCAGCTGACGCGGTTCCAGCGTCCCTCGCCGCGTTCGCCAACGCGCTTCAGGGGGTAGAGGAGGCGGTCTGGCCCGTAAAGGGACTGGCTCCACGAAGCGCCCTTCTGGCATCCCATCGGGTTGAAGTCCGGCACGCCGGGTTCAATCGTCTGGAACGTACCAGATTGCTCTTCCCGCCAGACCTGGCCACCGCGGACGTACACGCGCATGGGGCAGTTGCCGGGGTAGCAATCGACGCAGTGGGTGCCCCAGTAGACGGCGTCCCACTCCCACTTCTTACGGTAGAGGTCGCCGGGGCCGGAATAGATCCGTTCTGTCTCTGCTGCCTTCATGGCGGGAATCTTCGAAGCGGCGTGGCAGGCGAGGTTAGGCCGGCCGTCATACAACCGGGGAACTCGGCGCGCAGGCTGGAACGGCACAAAAAGACGGGAGCCGATCGGCTCCCGTCCCCGCTGCATGATCGCCTGGGAATCGTCACCCCATTTTGGCGATCCCTACGCGAGTGCTGCGCATTACCGGCGATGGTTGCCACTCCGTCACCCAGTAGCGAAGGTGGCCGTAGCCGCCCGCCAGGTGGAGCCACTTGATCATCCCGGGCTCGAGGTCGTTCGGGCCGGCCCAGTTCGGGAACTGGAACGGGTCCCAGCCGTTGTACATAACGACCTGGCCCGGCTGGGCGCTCTCGCTGAGGAGCACCTTCACCTGGAACTCGCCGAGGTCGTTGTGCACGCGCACCATCTCGTCGTCTTCGATCCCGCGGTTCCGTGCATCGGTGGTGTTCATCACCAGGTGGGGCGTGCCGCGGTGGGTGTCGAGCATGAGCTGCGTGCTGTTGTTGTTCGAGTGGATGCTCCAGCGGTTGTGGCCACTGGTGATCTGGAAGTCGTAGTTTCCGCCCATTACCGGCGGCGCCTTGTAACGCGGCAGGTGCTCATCCGCTTCGATGAACCATGGGTGCTCGATGAGGAATTGAGCCCTGCGCGCCAGCGTCGGGTAGGGGTCGCCTTTCTCCACGTGGTCGCGGAATGGGACGAATGTCTCGTCCCGCTTCGGCGTCGTTGCCTGGGCGATGGCGCGGGGGTTGATGCCGAGGCTCTGCCAGCGGTAGTAGCCTTTTTCGCGGATGTCTTCGAGGCTTGCGTTCGGCGGGAGCGTGCCGGTGACCGCGCTATCGCGGATCATCTCGTCGGCGAGCACTTCTTCGTTCAGGAACATGCCGCGCTTGGTGAAGCTGTCGTGGGCGTTCTGCGGGTCGCGGCGGACTCCGCGGGCATCGTTATACGGTTCGATGCCGCGAGCACGGGCGCGCGCCTGAACCTTCTCCGTGATCCGCCGGTACGCTTCCCATTCGTCGACACACTCGCCCGGCGGCTCGACCGCCTTGTCGCAGAAGGTGAGGTGCATCACGTGAGTCGAGGGGATGCCGAAGCCGATCTTCTCGTACCACTGGGCGCAGGGCAGGATGTAGTCGGAGAAGAGGGCGGTGGTGCTCATGCGCACTTCGAGCGTGACGACGCAGGTGAGTTGCGGCCAGAGCTTTTCGAGGAGCATCTTGCTGCCGCCACGGGTGCGCCGGAGGACGTTTCCGCCCATCTCGATGATGACCCGCGTGGGGTGTTCCTTGCGGGGCACATCGACGCCGTTCCACCAGCCGCTGCGGCTGGCTTCGTCGAAGTACTCGGCGAACGGCCGCTTCATGCTCGGGTCGTGCCAGTCCGGGCGCTCCCACGTTTCCTTGTAGCCGGCGTGGTGGTACCACCAGAACACGGGCGGTACGAGGCCCATCGATGACTGCCGCGACTGTTCGACGGCGACGATGAGCGGGGTGAGTGACGGGTCCTGGCTTACCTGGGCGTTGATGAGCATTTCGCGCATATCGAGGAGGCCGGCGACTTCGTCCGGGCCGCGCTTCGTCTTCATCATCACCGTGCCCGAGCCGTCGAAGAGGCCCGCGAGCCAGGCGCGGACGCCGGTGCCCTGCTTGCCCCAGTTCCCGGTGAGCGCCAGCAGGAGGAGCTGGCTGCGCTCCATGAGGTCGCCGTGGTAGTGCTTGCCCATGCCGCCGAGGGCCGAAAGGATGCCGGTCTTCCTGGACGCGATCTTCCGGGCGAGCATTCGCGTGGCGGCGGGGTCGACACCGGCAATCGGCTGAACTGCTTCCGGCGTGTATTCCTGCAGCCGTTCGCGCATGAGGGCGAAGACGGTCGTCACGGTCGCTGGGCCGGAGCGCGTCGCCACCTGCCATTCGCCTTCCAATGCGGGCACGACGGCGCCCCACTTGAGTGACCCTCGCGGTGCGGCCGCCAGGCCCTTGCTCCGAGAGTCCCAAACGTAGAACTGTTCGTCGCTTCCGCCCTCGGCGAGGTCGCTTGCCCGGAGGTAGCGGTTCGTCGCCTTGTTCACGAGCAGGGGCAGGTCTGTCTGTTCGCGGACGAAGGTCTCGTCGATGAGCTTTTCCTCCACGACGACCTGGGCCATGGCGAGCGCCAGCGCGGCATCGGTGCCGACCTTCACGGGGACGAAGTAGTCCGCGTGCAATGCGGAGGGCGAGAAATCGGGTGCGATCACGATGACTTCGGTGCCCTTGTAGCGGGCTTCGTTCACGAAGTGGACATGCGGGATGCGCGTGTAATTCGGGTTGCCCGCCCAGATGATGAAGACTTCGGAGTGGAACCAGTCGTCCACACTGCTGACCGGGTCGAACGTCCCGTAGGTCAGGTAGTAGCCGGGCGCGAAGTCGTTCATTTCGGCATTCACGTCGGTGGTCAGTCCGCCGACCGATGCCAGCAGCCCGGCGCGCCCCGTGACCGACGCGGGCGGGGTGTTGCAGCCGGAAGGGGCAATGATCGACTCGCCGCCCACTTCGACCGCGGCATCGAGGATCTTGTCTGCGATTTCCGTCGTGGCCTGATCCCAGCTGATGCGCTCCCAGCGGGCCGAACCGCGCTCGCCGACGCGCTTCAGAGGGTAGAGCACGCGCTCTTCGCCGCGGGCCATCACCGACCAGGCGACGCCCTTCTGGCAGCCCATCGGGTTCATGTCGGGCACGCCCGGTTCGTACGTGGGGAAGGTGGCCGCGGATTCTTCGCGGACAACCTTGCCGTCCTTCACGTACACGCGCATCGGGCAGTTGCCGGGATAGCAGTCGATGCAGTGCGATGCCCAGCGCACCTCATCCCACGACCAGCGGGATCGGTAGGACTCGCTCGCGACCTCGTTCGTTCCTCGGGCCTGGGTTGCGGTCATCGCGGATCCTCCTGCCTTTCGCGACAGCGTGGTCGCGTCGGGGCCGGGGCGCCTGCGCGCTAGCAGGATGGGGCGCGGAGGCGCCCGGCCGCACGCCGCAGCCTGCCATGCAAACGGCCGCCAGAAACATGACGGCCGTCATACGCATCGATTGGAAGGAGGGCTCAGCGCCGGCGGAGCGGGGTCGTGTTGCCGGCCTGTTCCGCGAAGACGCCGCATTCGAACTGGCACTCCTCGCAGTTGATCGCCTCGCGTACCCGGATGATGTCGAGGATCGAGATGATCTGGTTGTCGGTGGCGACGACCCCAAGTTGTTGCATCTCCGACATCACGCGGATGGCTGTCTCCACCGTCACGCCGGCACGGTCGGCGATGTGCTGGCGGGTCAGCGGGTAATCGATGCGGATGGCCGAGCCATCCTGGACGCCGAACTGCCGGGCAAGTTGGAGCAACGTGCAGCCGATCCGCCCACGGGCATCCTTCAGCGCGGCTATCGCCGCCGTGATATCGCGTTGGCGGACTTCGAGGCAGAGCTGCTGCATCGCGTTGCGAATGGTGATCGGGTAGTCCTCTGCGAGTTGAGTGAGCACGAGCCTCGGGACGAACACGAACTCGGAGTCCGTCAGCGTCACGGCGGTCGTCATGTAAGCCCGGCCGTCGACCGCTGCTTCGAGGTCGATAGCTGCTGTTGGCGCATGGAATCCGACGGCATGCTGGCGCCCATCGGCCATCAGGTGGAGCAAGCGGACGCGGCCCCGGGTGAGTACCCACAGGCCTGCGCAGTCCTCGCCCTCTTCGAAAATCCGCCGGTTCGTTTTGAACCGCATGACCGACGAGCGTGCCGCGACGTCGTAGATTTCGGTTTCGTCGAGGCCGGAAACGAGGGCACACGCCTTTAAGGCGCCTGCGACACCCGAAATCTGATCCTTGCCCGGCACGACCGTCCCAGCCGTCGGTGCTCGTGACACTTGCCTGCTACCTCTGGGAGCGATGCTGGCCCGGGGGAGAAGGCTCGAATGTGACTAAAGTCACTTTGCAGGCAGTAAACACGAATGGCGTTCGAGTTCTTCACAGGGCGATGACCCGAGGCGCCCCTTCGAGCGTTTTGCCCAGGGTTGCGCGAGCCAGGGGACGGCTACTTCAGGTACTTGTTGAACCAGTTCACCGCCAGTTCCGCGCTGTGCTTGAAGTTCTTCCCGTACACGTCGTAGTGGGTGCCCGGGAGCACGTGATACTCCGAGATCGTGCCGGCCGGGAGGGCGTTCTTCGCGGCCAGGCCGGAGTTCTCGCGGCCGCCGTACTCCTCCTCTTCCTGGTCGATGATGAGGGCGGGGATCTGGATATTCGCCGCCGCGCTGCGCGTGTGATAGAGCCACATGGTCCGCGGGTCGCCGGAACCCTTGAGCGACTCGGGCATGTCGGGTGACCGGGTGATCACCTCGATTTCGCCCCGTGCCATGGCGCTGCCAACACGCTGGCCTTCTTCCGTGAGGACACCGAAGCCCCGCTCATCCAGCGCTGTGCCCATGCCGGGCACCTGGGCCACAACCGCCCTGACACGCGGGTCGTTCCCCGTGACGTTGATGACGTGGCCCCCACCGTAGCTGGAACCCCAGAGGCCGAACCGCGCGGGGTCCACGGACGGCTCGGCGAGGAGGAAGTCCATGGCATTGTGGATGTCCCGGTTCTGGTCGAGCGGGTCGACCACCTCGCGGACGGGCCGCGCACGAACGGTGATGTATCCGTCGGCGTCAGGCTCAGGCTGCGTGTCCACCGTCACCAGGCGTGAGTCACTCTCGTACCAGCCGCGGTAGTCGAACGTAAGGCACACGAACCCGGCCTCGCAGAAGACCGGCGCGTAGCTGCGGCTGAGGTGGGACTTTGGCCCCGCCCAACCGTGGCAGAGCAGGATGGCCGGACGGCGTTCGCCTTCGCGTAGGTCGTCCGGGATGAAGAGGTCGCCCGACATTCGGGCGCCTTCGCTCCAGATGGTGACTTCCTTCTGCATTGTTAGACCTCCAGGGTGTCTTCAGAACGGAACTTAGAAGTCGTTTTCGATTGCGCGGAAGCGCGCCCGCACCCATTCGAAGGACTCCGGGTGAGGGAGCAGGAAGAACTTGCCGGCCCTCAGTCCATCGAAGGTGAAGCGCGCGATTTCGCTGGCCGGTGTGGCGGCCGCCACAACCGCCTGCATGTCTTCCCAGCGCTTAAGCATTTCAGAGCTGGGTTCCGGTGGCGGAGTGGTGTTCGCCAACCCGGCCGGGCGGTTCCTGCCAGACTCGTTGATCCGGGTATTGACCCAACTGGGGCAGAGGACTGCGGCGCGAAGGTTCGAGCCAACGCGCTCCAGTTCGGCGGCCAACTGCTCGGAGAGTGCCACCACCGCGTGCTTGGTCACACCGTACGAGGCGCTGTGGTGGCTTCGGGTGAGGCCCGCGATCGAGGCCGTGTTCACGATGTAGCCCGGCTCCCCGTGCGCGAGCATCCGGGGAACGAACGAGCGAATCCCGTGGATGACTCCCCACAGGTTCACGCCCATCACCCACGTCCAGTCTTCGAGCGTGGAATCCCAGATGGTTGTCCCGGCGCCAACTCCGGCGTTGTTGAAGAGAAGGTGGATGTTGCCGAACCGCTCAACCGCCTGCGTGGCGAGGCTCTCCACCTGCTGCGGGTCGGCGACGTTGACGCGGACGGCCATCACCCGTGAGCTGACCGCCGCGAGCGAAGCCATCACTGCATCGAGCGCCTGGTCCTCCACATCGGCGAGGACGACGTTCATTCCCTCGGCGATGCATTCGTCCACCAGGGCTCGCCCAATCCCGCTCGCCGCGCCGGTCACGACTGCTGTCTTGCCCGCCATCGATTCCATCGCGTTGCTCCACTTTGCACTGGCCACCGAGGGCTGGCATCCCGGCCCCGGTGTGTGACGCTGCGGCAGGCTGGCCTGGATCTTACCTCTACGCCCTGGCTGGCCGGACCCGGGCGCATGCGACCTGCTTTCGTCCCGGTGCGGCTACGCCCGGTCGACGACGACGCGCTCTTTGGCGAACCACATGGCGGAGCGGGAGAAGTCGATGAAGTTGCGCTCGTCGTCTTCGGCCCGGCTCGTGGCACGCTGGCTGTCGTCGGTCGGCATGGGCCCGAAGCCGCTGCGGTCGAACCAGAGTTCGGCGTGCCCGGTGTAGGTTTCGGTGACCGTGCCGCGGACCGCGCGCCATGCGTCTTCCAGCGGCGTTTCGAAACGATGCACCTGGATGTACCGCAGAACCCGGCCGGCAGTAGCCTGGGAGCGGATCACGGGACCGTGCTGGGTTCGCCAGTACAGCTGGGCATCGTCAAACGAAAGCTGCGAGAGGTGGCGGAGCGGATAGTAGAACTTCACGATGGAGCTGCGCTCACGGGCGATGAGCGTCTCGGGGGCAGCGTTCACCTGGGGGTATTCGTAGCCGAACCAGAGCGGCGAAACCGGGTGATCCACGAACCCTCGCTCGTGCGCCACGACCTCGTCGATCGCCTTCCGGCCGGCCTCGGTCGCGAGCGCGTCCATGAGCGCGGCCATGTTCTCCCACCAGATTTCGGTCACGCCGTCGTATGGGGACTCCATCGTCCCACGGGTGCCGGTGAAACGGTCGTTCTCGTCGGGGAGGGTCCAGACCTGCATGCAGCGCTGCATGGCGAGGTGGTTCGCGTGGCTCGCAAGCAGGGGACCATGCTCATTGAGCCAGTACCGCTGGAACTCGTCCAGGCTCATGCCGGGCTTTCGTCGAAGGAGGAATGTCAGCCTGATCATGGTCACCTCGCCGGGAGTTGCTGGAGGGCGCCAGTGCTAACCGGGCAGGCCCGATTGCAGCAGCACCCCGTTGTGGATCAGGAAGCTGCGGACGGTGTTCGCCCACTTTGCGCGTTCGAAACGTGACCCTTCGATTTCCTGCTGCCACTCATCGATGAGCGCCGCGTAACGGTTGCGGCCCTTGATACGAATGCGCTTCTGGCCGTCCTTGATCATCGTCGTTTCCTTGACGATTTGATCCGGGTCCCGGTTTACGCGGCGGCAGAACGTCTCGAAGATCACGAAACGCTGAGGGTCGTCGTGTTCGGGGTCTCCGCCCCAGTGGGAGCGGAGACCTTCCATCCAGACCTGCACTGAGGCGTACTCGAGCAGCGGCTTCAGCTCTACGGGTTGTTCGGTGCTGGCTTCGCTCATCGGGCTAGAGCGGAAGTCCGTAGCGGTCGGCCAGCGACTTGATTTCGGCGATGCGCGCAGGGTTGTGCGGCGTCGCCGGCTCCTGGATCATGCCCGCCGCCTTCAGCTCCTCTACAACCTTTGGGTCGCGTGCGAACGGCTGACCATAGGCGCCTTCGTAATAGAGCTCCTCGAATGGCGGGCGCGGGCGTTGGCCGCCGCCGTCCTTCGACTCCGCAGGGTAGCCGACCAGGATGGTCATCAGTGGCATCCATTCGTCCGGAACCTTGAAGACGTCCCGCAGCGTCTGGGCGTTGAGCGTGACAAGGCAGACCCCGAGGCCTTCGTCCACGCCGGTGAGGAGCGCCTGGGTCACTGCGCCGCCGACGTCGAAGGTGGAGTGCACCGGATAGCCGGGGCTGCTGGTGAATGGTTCGAGGATCTGTGGGTAGACGAAGTCGTCGACGAACTTGTGGCTCCAGCCGTGCGTCGGGGCAAGAGCGCCGACATCCACCAGTTCGCGCAGCCGCGAGCCCTTGATGCGATTCACGCTGCTGAGGTCGTTAAACCAGTGGATATGGACGGGCGCGAGGTCGACGTTGAGCGCGGCCACCGGCGTCTTGAGCCGGTTGAACTGCTCGTCGGTGAGGTCCTTGCGGAAAGCGACGACAGCCCGCTGCCACTGAGCGTTGACAGCGCAGGACGCAAGGCGGGCGGCCTCGAGCATCTTCTGGATCTTTTCGCGTTCCACCGGGCGGTCTGGATCGAAGAACCGGATGGACCGCCTGGTGCCGATGACCTCTTTCAATTCCATGAGAGGGACCCTCCACTTTCAACCGCTGGTATTATTCTGATCTGTATGATGGGAGGTCAACTGGGAGGGTGGCGGTGGCTCGGGCTGGCTGGAACGCTGGCTGCGGACCTCGGATTTGGCGACGCGCGGGCCTCGTTCCACGCTTGCTGCACCAACCGGTTGCTCGCGGCAGCCTGGGAGGCGATAGCGGCGTACAGTGCGGTCCCGTGCTTGAACGACGAACCGGGGTGGCTCGGTGTGCTGGCCTGACTTGTGCGCGAGAACTCGGCGGGCTGATAGCAGCCGTTCGGAGGCTACACGTGCTGAGGAGTCCAGCAGCGGTGGCCGTGATAGCGCTGGCCGTTCTGGCTTCGCTCGGCTGTGACAAGAGTCCTGACGGTTACACCGTCGAGGAATTGAAGGCGCTGCCTGTTTCCTCCCTCGTGGTTCCCGACGGCGAGGTGATCCGGACCACGGAACGTCCTGGGACGACGCTCGGGGGCCCTACCAGCACGCACATCATCGTCGATGTTCGGACCGACCTTTCCGCTGAGGAGGTCTTCGAATTCTTTCGTGCGGAACTGACTGAGCTGGGATGGACTTTCGCAAGAACTACAGCCCAGCAGGGTCGGCTCCTGCAAGCGTCGGGCCGACAGGGTGACTTCGGGATCGAGTTGGTGGTCTTGAACCGAGCAGTAGTCCGCGATGACTCGGATTGGGGGAGTCGGCTAACCGTGTACCAGCTCAGGGTCGCGGCCGCAGGGAGGAAGGGCGAATGAAGACGAAGTTTGTCATGGCGGCAACGGTGCTCGCCGTCGGCGTGACCGTTGTCATCGTGGCTCTCGGTGCGCTCGGTCACTCCAACTGGGCGGCCGTGGCGAGGGCCTTGCCGGCCTCTGCCCGGGCCTTCGTTCCAGCTTCGGCCCGGAGCGCCAGGATGCTTGCGGCAAGGAACCAGGCGGAGGTCAGGAGCGCCACGGGAGTATCGAGACCGAGGCCCGGCGCCGCACCGATCAATGAAAGGGGAACAAGGGCGAACGCCAGCCAACCGAGCCACGTGGCGGTCAGCCGGGTCTCCAGGATCGCCGCTCCGAAGAAGAAGAGCAGGAGCGCCTGCGGGAAGTACTCCACGTAACTGAAGTCCTGCGCGCCGTTTACGAGTGCCCGCGCCAGTGACGGGTCAACTGGCTTGTTAGCGATGAGGGCGAGGGTCATCGTGAGGGCGATGCATCCGAACTCGACCGCGACCAGCATGCTCGCCGACACGAAGATCGCCAGCCCCAGGCGCCGGCTGTCCGTTTGCCGGCGCTCGATAGCATTCATGATCCACCAGGCCCAGGCGATGAACGCAAGAAGGCCGATTGCAGCGACATGATTCGCGATGAGAATGCGTTCGCGGTGGTCCGCAAAGTAGGCGGCAATTTTCGAGCCATCTTCGTACCCGGCATCGCCCGCGGCGATGAACCCACCGAGCGTGAGCACCACGAATGCGATCCCGCCGAAGCGGGCCGTCTCGACAAGGCGCGACAGGTACATACTGTCTCTCCCTCGACAGATTACTCTGTGGTACAGAGTTGCCCTGGGAACGATATCAGGGCTCGTCACACTTTGCAAGACAGAGTATTCTCCGTTCGTGGGAGACTTACGCACTGCCCAGGAGTCACTCCGTGAGGTTGCTCGCCTCGATGCGATCGGGCGCGCTCCACGCACCGAGGTCTGGTTCCCCCTGCTCGTTTTCGGTCTCATCAACGCCGTTGCGGCGCCGCTCGTGCTCATGATTGGCCGCGACCACCTGGGGTCGTTTTACCTTCCGGCGGCACTCGCCGGAGGCGTGCTCAGCGCCCTCCACTACCGGCAGACGGGGCGCGTGAGCGGCCTGCAGGCGCCACTGTTTGCATGGCTCGCGGTCATCGCCGGGGCTACCGTGGCGGGTGCGGTCTGCTCAGATGCCGGCCGCGAAGAAGGATGGCGCGCACTTAACCTTGCCGGTCCGGGCGTCGCACTGACCGTCGGTTATGCCATCCTCGCGCTCTGGGCGCGGAGCACCGTGCTGCTGGTCGCCGTCGCGGCAATGGCGGTTGCCATTGCGTTCTCCGTGAACGTTGCCGACGGCGACCCCGCAATCGCCTTCCAGGTTGGCTCGTGGGCCGTCGTCTTCTTCTGCCTCGCACACTTCAACTACTCCCAGCACCGGAGGCACCCGTGACTCACCCAACCAGCCGTCTCCAGGATGATGTTCACCAGCGCGTGCGCCTGGGGATCCTCGCCATCCTGAATGGCGCCTCGCGGGCAGACTTCGCATTCCTGCGCCAGACGTTAGGCCTGACCGATGGAAACCTCGGCAAGCACCTTCAGGTCCTCGAGGAGGCTGGCTACGTCGCGATCGACAAGGTCTTCGAGAACCGCCGCCCGCGCACCTGGGTCAAGATCACTCGCTCGGGCCGTGCGGCCCTCGATGAAGAGCTGGCGGCGCTCCGCGAAGTCATCGCAAGTGCGGAGCGCGGCGCTACGAACGAAAGCCTAAGCGCCGGCTAAGCGGCGGCCCGGTCGACTTGTGAGCACAGCGAGTGGGCCACGGCCGTTCGCCGACGCCCACACGCCGCTATCGAACGCTTTGAGTCTGGTAGGCCCGGAGAGATTCGAACTCTCGACCAATGGATTAAAAGTCCACTGCTCTACCGCTGAGCTACAGGCCCGTGAGTTGCCGCGGCTGGAGAACTGCCCCCCGTGGCGGGGGCGCGGCCACGGCTAAGGGTACCAGATGGCGCTTTTCGAACACCGGGCCTCGCGTGGCTGTTACATATTTCGCAGGAGGCGGATGCGTTCTTCGATCGGCGGGTGGGTGTCGAAGAGGTTGTTGAGGAAGCTGGCGTGTTCCTTCAGCGGGTTCGAGATGTAGAGGTGCGCGGTCGCCTTGTTTGCCGCTTCGAGAGGTTCTGGGTCGGCGGCGATCTTCTCGAGTGCCCGGGCGAGCGCCTCGGGATGGCGTGAGAGCAACGCCCCGCTGGCGTCGGCGAGGTATTCGCGCTGGCGGCTGATTCCGAACTTGATGGCCTGGGCGATGATGGGCGCCAGGATTGCGGCGACCAGTGCCAGCACGAGGATGATGACGACCCCGCCGCCGCCGTTCTTCTCGCGGCTCGAACGGCGGCCGCCAGCTCCCATGAAGCTCCAGCGCAAAGCAAGGTCGCTGATGAGCGCGATCAGGCCGACAAGGACCGTGGTCAGCGTCATGATCCGGATGTCGTAGTTGCCGATATGCGACATCTCGTGCGCCAGAACGGCTTCGAGTTCGATCGGTTCGAGTTTGTCGAGGAGCCCGCGCGTCGCGACAACGTGGGCGTGCTGGGGGTCCCGGCCAGTGGCGAAGGCGTTTGGCGCGGAGTCTTCGAGCACCCAGGTCTTCGGCATCGGCAGCCCGGCGCCGATGGAGAGGTTCTCCACGCGGCGGACGAACTCCCACTCCTCCTCTTTCGTCACTTCGTGCGCGCCCGAAATCGAGAGAACCACGTTCGTCGAAATGTAGTAGCTGACAACGGCGTAGATGATGAGGCCGATGCCCACGACCCCGATGATGCCGATGGGCAGGCCGATGGCGAGGGACAGGAGTCCAACCAGCACGGTGAGCACGACCACGAACGCCGACATCAGCACCCATGTGGTGCGTTTGTTTGACGCGACCCGGTCCCAGACCAGGATCGAACCCGGAATGAACGGTTGGGGCGCCGGGTCGGTGCTCACGGGCGGGAACCTCCGGCCGGGATAGCCGCAGCGCTAATCCGCGGGCAGCGGGCAACTGCCGTCATGCCACGGGGGGAGTGCTCAGTCGCGTGGAAACTGGCCATGTCCGGCCTCATTCGCCTTTCGAAAGCCGGCGTTCGAGGATCAGGGAGCCGGTGCAGCGGGCGGCGGCGCAGGGGCATCGTTGCCAAAGCTGACCTTGACGTCCTCGCGGGCCGCTTCTTCTGCCTCGTAGAACTCCGCCGGTTCGAAGTTGAACATGCCGGCGAGGATCGAACTCGGCACCGTCGCGGTCTTTTCGTTGTAGACGCGGACGTTTGAGTTATAGAACTGGCGGGCGTACGCGATCTTGTCTTCGGTGTCGGTCAATTCGCGCTGCAGTTCGAGGAAGTTCTGGTTCGCCTTCAGGTCCGGGTAGGCTTCGGCGACCGCGAAGAGGCTGCGGAGCGCGCCGGTGAGCATGTTGTCGGCCTGGGCTGCCTGCCCGGGCGTGCCTGCGCGGTCGAGCATCGCCCGGGCGCGCGTCACATTTTCGAGCACTTCCTTTTCGTGCGCGGCGTAACCCTTGACGGTCTCGACGAGGTTCGGGATCAGGCTGCTGCGCCGCTTGAGCTGCACATCGATGCCGGACCAGGCTTCCTTGACCCGGATACGAGCACGGGCGAGGCCGTTGTACATGCCGAACACCCAGAACACGAGGATCAGCACGACGACTGCGATGACAATGAGCGTGATTAGCAAACCCATGGGAAACGCTCCTGGCGGGGGTCACGCGCATCCTAGCACAGCGCGAGGAACGAACCGGAATAGACCAGCTTTACCAGCCGGCATGTGCGCCCCGATGTCCGCGAAGGAGCCGACGTTAGACGAGGACGCCGTCCGCGAGGAGGTCGGCGATTTCGTCCATGTTGAGCCCGATGATCCGTTCGCAGACGTCCATGGTGTGTTCTCCCAGCAGGGGCGATGGTCCCGGCACATCGCCCGGGGTCTCGGAGAGCACGGCGGCCGGGCCGTCATGCGCTTCGCGGCCTGCTTCGGGATGGTTCACGTAGCGGTAGTAGCCGCGGGCCTTCATGTGCGGGTCGCGGTCGAGCATATCCTGGGCGTTCTGGACGACCCCTGCCGGGACACCGGCGGTCTGCAGGGTTGCGGCGGCGTCCTCTGCCTTCAGGCCTGCTGTCCAATTACCGATGAGCGCTTCCAGGTCGTCTTCGTTCGCCTTCCGGGCCGCGAAGGTCGCGAACTTCGGGTCCGATGCGGCATCGGCGTGGCCGAGGGCTTTCGTGGCGGCCTGCCATTCGGCGTCCGTCCGGCAGGCGATAACGACCCAGCGGTCGTTCGAACCGACCGACTCGGGGTCGTCGGCGCAGCGGAAGGCGCCGTGCGGTGCGGCCGAGATGCTGCGGTTGCCATTCCGCGTGGGGTTCGTCCCGTTGACCAGGCGCTCGGGGACGGCCGTGCCCAGCGTGTTCACCACTGACTCGAGCTGCGGCAGTTCGATGCATTGACCTTTGCCGGTCCGCTTGCGGTAGCGGAGGGCGGCCAGCATGGCGGTCACCGTATGCCCGGGATTAACGACATAATCGGGATAGTTCGTCCCAATCCCGAACGGCGGCCGGTTCGGGAAGCCAGACATCTCGCTCAGGCCGGTGACCGGTGTGAGCACGGCGCCGAAGCCGAGGAAGTCCCGGTGCGGGCCTTCCATCCCCTGCATCGGGGCGTAGGCCGCGATAAGCCGCGGGTTCACGCGAGAAAGCTGCTTATAGGTCAGGTTCCACTTCTCGACGACGCGCGGCGTGAAGTTCGTGAGGAAGATGTCGCACTTTTCGATGAGGCGATAGGCGATCTCCTGGCCCTTCTCAACATTCAGGTTCAGTTGGAGCGAAAGCTTGCCGCAGTTGTAGTTGTTGAAGTAGCCGGAGACGTTGTAGCCCTCTTTGAAGGTGCCGTCCGGGTTCATGGCGAAGGGGTGGCCGCGGCGCAGCCCGTCGAGCTTCGCTTCCGACTCGACGCGGATGACTTCGGCGCCGAATTGGGCGAGGGTGTTTCCGGCGATTGGCCCGGCCCCGAACCAGGAGAAGTCGCCGACGCGGAGGCCTTCGAGTGGTCGCTTTGTCATGGGATTCTCCTTTCTTACAGGGCGCTGAGGACGGCTGCGGTGTGCTCACCCAGGCGCGGCGGTCGCTGCACGGTTGCGGGGCTTTCGGAGAGCCGGTACGGCGGGCCGGGGAACTCGACCGGGGAGTCGCCGACCGGGTTCGGGAACGTGATGTACCAGTTCCGGCTGCGTAGCTGGGTGTTCTCTGCCAGGTCGGCCGGCTTCGAAACGATGCCGATGAGCAGGCGGCGATGCTGGCCCTCTTCGTACGCCTCTTTCGCTGTCTTGGATTCGAAGAACCTGCCGATCACATCGTTGATGTGGGGAAGGTGGCCGATGATCTGGGCGGCGCGACTGGGATCGCCCATCAGCTGAGTGAGGAAGCCCATGTTCATGGCGGCGATGATCTCCCGGTAAGGGTCTTCGTCGAGGTCCTCCTGCATCCCTTCTTCGCGCATCCAGTCGACGAGCGCGGGAAGGTCTTCGCCCGCAGGCGCGATGATGAAGAGGAGGACGTAGCCGTCCTTCGCCTTGAGCGTGCCGGCGCCGGGGAGCCGGAGTGGGATCGCGCCGAGTTCCCCCGTGCGAACCCGGTTCTTCTTCTGGAAGTCCCACGACTGCATGGCCGTCTCCTGGGACATCGAGCAGGCTTCCTGGGCGGACACGTCGACTTGCTGACCCTGGCCGGTTTCCTCGGCGTGGAGGAGGGCGATCATCGAGCCCTGGGCGGCGTGGATGCTCGCCGAAATGTCGGCCTGGTGGCCGTAGATCATGTTCGGGGGGTCAGCCATCTCCCCGGCCAACGTCATGATGCCGCTCGTTGCCTGGCCGACGATGTCGGAGTAGGCCCAGTTGGCGTGCGGTCCGGTCTGGCCGAACCCGGTGACCGAGGTGTAGACCAGCGACGGCTTTTCGGCGTGGAGCTGGGCATAGCCGAGGCCACGCGCGGCGAGGAAGCCCACCGGGTTGTCCTCGATAACGATGTCGGCCGACAGTGCGAGCTGCTTCGCTTTGGCGCGGTCTGAGGCGTCTTCGATGTCGAGTACGACCGACTTCTTCGATGTGTTGTGGACCCAGAAGGCGAGGCTTGCGTTCGGCTCACCATCGTGGCCAGTGACGAAGGGGCCGGCATTGCGCTGGCGGCCACCCCCCGGGGGCTCGACCTTGATCACGTCTGCGCCGAGGTCTGCCAGGAGCTTCCCGCAGTAAGCCCCGGTCTCATCAGTGAACTCGACGACGCGCACGCCTTCGAGGGCTCGTTCAACCATTCCTTACGCCTCCGGAACTGCGGTGACACGCTGCTGCAGGTCACGGCCGAGGATTGCGGCGGCTTCGTTGACCATGTCGTGGAGGATGCTTGCCGCCGGGCGGATGTTCTTCAGCATGCCCGAAGCCTGGCCAGCGGCGTTCATGAGGAGATCCTCCCGCCCGGCCTGGCGCGCGGAGTAGATGAGGTCCTGGATGAGCATGCCCTGGATGCCCATCGGGAGCGCCTTGATACCTGACGCCTCGTAGGCTTCGATCAGCGGGTTCGTGATGTTGCGCATGGTCTTGCCGCTGTAGAGCCGCGTGATCTTGGTGTCCTCATCCGTGGCGGCGAGGACGCGCTGCTTCTGCATCTCAGGCTGGTTAGCCTCTTCGGAGACGAGGAACGCCGTCCCGCACCAGACGCCGATGGCGCCCATGGCGAGGGACGCTGCCAATCCGCGTCCATCGGCGATGCCGCCAGCAGCGATCACCGGCGTCGGCGAAACCGCGTCGATGACCTGGGGGACGAGCGCCATCGTGGCGATGCGACCGGTGTGGCCGCCGGCTTCCGTGCCCTGGGCCACGACCGCGTCGGCGCCGATCCCGGCAACGCGCTTTGCGTTCTTCACATTGCCTACGAGCGAAAGCACCTTCGTGCCGTTGGCCTTCAGCCGCTCCATCCACGGCGCCGGGCTGCCGAGACCCGAAGCGAAGACGGCCACCTTCTCCTCGATGACGACCTCCATTTGCTCGTCCGACATGCCGCCGGAGCGGCGGCGGGGCGCGGTGGCAGTCGAAGCAGGGCGCGGCGCCTGTTGCCACGGGATGCCAACTTCCTCGGCGACGCGTTTGAGTCCCTCGTAGGTCTCTTTCGGAATCAAGTCGCGCGGGTCGGGCGGCATCTCGCCGCTGGCCGCGCCGCCCATGAAGTTCGACGGCAGAAGGAGGTCCACGCCGAAGGGCTTGTCCGTCATGGAACGGACTGTGTTGATCTCCTCGCGGAGCCGTTCGGCGCCGAACCCGGCGCCGCCGATGACGCCGAGTCCGCCCGCGTTCGAGACTGCGGCGACGAGCGGCGCCGTTGCTACCGGCCCGCTGATTCCGCCTGCAACGGGGCCCATACCTGCCAGGATAACGGGGTATTCGATCCCCAGCATGTCACAGAGAGATGTCCGCAAGACCGGTCGTGGCACGTGGCGCCTCCCCAAATCTGAATGGGGTTCACTATACGTGACGAACGGGATCGTGGCAGGCCGGGGCCGCCCCTTGCCTAGACCGGCAACCGGGCGCGGGCGAAGATGAACCGCGTGAACAGTCCCGTTACGCCGTGGGTTCTTGCCGGCCGCATTCTTTCGATTATCGGCATGGCCTTCTTTTCGGCGGTGGCGATCCTCATGTTCATCATCCCGGAGTGGCTGTACGGCCTCATCGCCGTGGCCCTGTTCTGGCCGTTCTTCGGCCTCATCGTGCTGGTTGAACGCCACCAGGCGAAGCACGGAATGATCGGCCCGGCCGTTGCTGACCCGGAAGACGCTGAGTAAGTGCGTCCGCGGCGCCGGCACAGCGATACACGTTCGCGCCCTGCGCCCGGCCTGGCTCTGCCTTGTGTTGGCTGTGTGTTTTGCGGCAGCCGCGTGTTCTGGCGGGAACACCTATGGTGAACTCAAGCCCCAACTCTGCACCCAGGAAGACGTCGGTCCGGACTACCAGCAACTCACCGACGGCGACTTTTCCGTCAGGGACCTGGCCGACCTTGGTCCGGATGCGGACAGGCGTGAAGGCGAACTGCGCGCGGCCGGCGCACGGCACGGGCGGTTCGTCCTCTTCAAGCAGTCGCTCCCGAAGCCCCCGTTCGAACCACCGGTGAACGTCGTCTGCCAGGCGTTGCAGTTCGATTCAGCAGCGTCTGCAAGCGCGTTCGTCGCCAACCTGAGACCGGACGATTCGCTCGCGACGACGGCGATGATCTGGATACCCCGGGGTGACCGGGCGTTCGCTGCCGAAGATGCCAGCAGGGAAGGTTCAGCGCGTTCAGCGCGGTTCACGATTCGCGCAGGTTCTGGCGAAGAGCGGATGAACGCCGTCTACCAGGCGGTCGCACGCGGCGACGTCGTGCTCACGATGGTGGTCGGCGAAGCAGATGGGACGCCGAGCGCCGAGCAAGGTACACGCTTCGCCGAGACGGTCGCCGCCCGTGATGCCCGGCTGGGCCGGGAAGGCCGCTGAGGGCCCGTTACTTCGCTTCGATAGTGATGGTGCTGATGGTGATCGGCGGGTTCGGCTTCTCGCCCTGGGTCGGGGCGTTCGCGATCGCGTCGACGACGTCCATCCCTGAGACGACCTCGGCGAACGGGTAGAACTTATTCCCGCTCGGGTTGTTGTAGTCGAGCGATGGGTTGTCCTTCACGTTGATGAACCACTGGCTGCCGAACTCGGAGGCGCCGCTGACCTTGGCCATGCTCAGGGTGCCGCGCTTGTTGGCGATCTCGTTCGGCTCGTCCTTCGTGGTGTAACCCGGGCCACCGCTGCCGGAGCCGGTCGGGTCGCCCGCCTGGATGACGAAGTTCTTCGCCACGCGATGGAAGGTAATCCCGTCGAAGAAACCCTTCTGGGCGAGGAAAACGAAGCTGTTCACGGTGTTCGGCGCCTTGTCCGCGAAGAGGTTCAGGACGATGTCGCCCTTCGAGGTCTTGATCGTCGCCGTGTACTTCTTCGATGCGTCGACCACCTGTTCGGCGGCGGTGAACTGCTTGTTGTTCGCGGTCGGGCTGGCGCCGGGCGAGGCGCTGGCATCAGCGGTGGCGCTGCTGGACGGTGTTGGCGTCTGGAGGTCGGCGGCCTGGTTGGCGTTCGTGCCAACGCGGCTGGTGAACAGTGCCGTCCCGACGGTCACGATCGCGACGACGACGCCGATGATCGCGAAGAGCTTGATATTCCCGAAGATGTTCATCGGGAAGCCGGGCTTGTAGATCTCGTTGGGAGACGTGTTGCCCAGGGAGTAGGAGCGCTGGCGCGATTGCTCCTGCCGCAGAT
This sequence comes from Dehalococcoidia bacterium, assembly GCA_020853755.1. Classification (GTDB taxonomy): domain Bacteria; phylum Chloroflexota; class Dehalococcoidia; order Tepidiformales; family Tepidiformaceae; genus Amarobacter. Next base: position 20,951 of record JADYYG010000012.1, read on the forward strand.
GGTGCAGCTCGCGCTTTCGTCGTTTTGCCACGTTGGAAGACCTCGAAGTTGGGAGCGGCCACATCGGGATCCGCTGTTCGCCAGTATACGAACGGCCCGGATAGGGGCCATAAACCTCCGGAAACCGGGGGTAAGGCCGCTACCGCGCGCCGTGGCCGAGACGGGCCAGTTCCTCGCGAGCCACGTCGCGGTCGTCCCAGGGGACGCTCTCGTGGCCGAAGACGATGGACTTCTCGTGACCCTTCCCGGCGATGAGGACGATGTCGCCCGGGCGAGCGCGCTGGAGGGCTGCGCGGATAGCTTCGCGCCGGTCTTCGATTTCGAGGAAGTCCTTCCCACGAACGCGCCCGGCGCCTTCGGCATGGCGGCCGATTTCGCGCACGATAGCGCCGGGGTCTTCGGTGCGCGGGTCTTCATTGGTGAAGACGGCGAAGTCCGCGCCTTCGGCAGCTGCCCGGCCAACGCCGAAGCGGCGTCCGGGGTCGCGCTCGCCGGCGGCGCCGACAACGATGATGAGCCTGTCGCGGGTCACGTCGCGCAGCACTTCGAGCACTGTGCGCACGGCTTCGCCGGTGTGGGCGTAGTCGACGATGACCTCGAACGGCTGGCCAGCATCGATGCGTTCCATCCGGCCGGGGACGCCCGTGCAACTCGCCAACCCGCGCCCAATGTCCGGAAGACTCGCTCCGCAGGCCAGGGCCGCTCCCGTCGCGGCCAGCGCGTTCATGATGTTGAACATCGCCGGCAACTGGATCGAGGTATCGACGCGCGCATCGGGGGTCTCGATGCGGAAGTCCGCGCCGTCGGGCCGGAGGATGATGTTGCGCGCGGTCACCGTGGCGTCGCGCGCATCGAGGCCGTAGCGAATGGGTGTCGCCCCGGTGCGCCAGAGCATGGCGTTCGCCGACGGGTCATCGGCATTGACCACGGCAGCCTTGGGGACGCCTTTGTCCACGCTCTCGTCGAGCGCTGCAAAGAGGAGCCCTTTGGCCTCGCGGTAGGCATCGAACGTCTTGTGGAAGTCGAGGTGGTCGCCGGTGATGTTCGTGAAGACCGCGACGTCGTACTCGCAGTGGTCGAGGCGGTTGAGCGCCAGCCCGTGGCTCGTGCTCTCGACGATGGCGAAGTCGCAGCCGGCATCGGCCATGCGGCGAAGGAGACGCTGGACCTCGGGCGCCTCGGGGGTAGTCATGCGGTCGGTGACCTTGCCTGCTTCCCCGGGGAAGTAGGTGTCCACCGTGCCGAGCCTTCCGGTCACTCCGCCTGCTGCTTCGAGGACGGACGTGAGCAGGTGTGAGGTGGTCGTCTTGCCGTCGGTGCCGGTGATGCCGATAACGGTCATTTCCCGGCCGGGGTGGCCGTAGAACCAGGCTGCCGCACTCGCGAGCGCGGGCCTTGTCCGCGGAACAGAAACGACCGCGAGCGTGTCCGGCAGGTTCGCGATGGCATCGGCGTGATCAGCCTGGATCACGACTGCCGACGCGCCAGCGGCGCCAACCTGCGCGAGAAACTGGTGGCCATCGACCGTGAACCCCGGGATGGCGACGAAGAGCGTCCCCGGCCCGGCGCGCCGTGAATCATGTTCGATGGCCGAAACGATGGTGTCGCGCTCACCGCGAAGGAGCCGCCCGCCCGGGAGTTCGTCCAGCAGGGAGGCAAGCGTGCGCGGGTCTTGGTCAGTCATCTGGCCGATCCTACCGGGGTGTCTGGCCAATGTCGCTGGGCTGGCAGGGTTACAGCGCGTGGAGGATGTCGAGGAAGTTGCCGAGCATCCGCGCTGTGGCGCCCCAGATGAGGTCGTCGCCGAATTGGTAGCTCTGGAACTCGTACTCGCGGCCGTTGATAACCCTGCGGTCGGGAATGAGGTTGTGCGGGTCCTGGAGGTGGCTGAGCGGGACCTCCAGCAGGTAGGCGACCTCCTCGTGGCTGAAGGTCCACTCGTACGGGTAGCGTTCGAGCCAGCCGACGAACGGGGTGACCAGGAAGTTCGAGATTGTCGCCATGTCGTCGAGTTGGCCGAGGATTTCGATGTCGGCTGGGACGACGCCGATCTCCTCGTGGGTCTCGCGCAGTGCTGTCTGCAAGACCGAATCGTCCTCGGGGTCCGAGGCGCCTCCGGGGAAGCTGATCTGGCCCTTGTGGTCGCGAACCGAGTCGGTGCGCTTCTGGAAGATGATGTGGGGCCCGGTCGGCCGTTCGTGCAGGATGAGCAGCACGCCAGCGGGCGGGAGCGGCGGGTCCGGCCGTTGTTCGATCGGCTCATACCCGGCGAGGAGTTCCCTGACACGGCGCTTCAGGGCCTCGTCGCCGTTCGCCTGTTCCCCGCGTTCGAAGGTCACCCGAGCCGCACCGCGAACTGCCGCCGCTTCGTCGATTCGACCAGTTCGGCCCAGATGCGTTCGTTGAAAGCTCGCGCCTCGTCGCTATCCACGGATTCAACCGCTGCGTGAAGCGCGATGAGTCCCTTGCGCAGCGCGTCGTTCTCCGCCTGCAGTGAGGAAATGCGGAAGTCCGCCGCCGGCGGAGTCGCGAGAGCCGCCTCGACTGACTTCGCCGCCGTTCCGGCCAGCGGGAGGCCGTCGCTCAACAGTTGCCGGGTGGCCCGGTTCTCGACGACGAGCCGGTCTGCGCCGCGCTCGCACTCCTCGGCTATCCAGAACAGCAGCTGCCCCGCGATCCCGACGGTCTGCTGCCCGAAAGGAGTGCGGGTTTCGCCCATGACGTTGGTGAGCAGGTTGAGGGCGACGCCCTGGAGCGTGCGTGATGTGTCAGGGCGCATTACAACCTCCCAATCTGGCGCAGGACCGACTGGTCCTGCGCGTTGATGAGGCTGTAGGCGACCATCGGGAGAATGAGTTCGTTCGTACGGCCCTCCTGAAACGAGCGCGCGCCAGTGAGCCAGATGCCCTGGCATTTCACGTGGCAGAACACTTCCCACCATTGGAGCGCCACCAGGTCGGCCTTCATGCCGCTGAACTGTTCCCAGAGCACGATTGCGTCGGGACGGTCGACGATGCCGCCCGGGCGGCCGTTGCGGGCCCACTGCCACGATTCGTTGAGTGACCATGCGAGGTCTTCCAGCGGGTCGCCGAGGTGGGCCATCTCCCAGTCCACGATGCCGTGGATCGAGCCGTCCGGCCGGAAGAGGAAGTTGCCCACCCGGTAGTCGCCGTGAACCACGCTGACGCGCTGAGCCGGGGGCGGGGGGTTCGCTCGCAGCCAGCGGATGGCCGCGCGGATGATCGGTTGCGGGCTCAGTTCCTGGGCGTCGATGATGGCTTGCCAGTGGTCGAGTTCTTTCTTCCAGGCCCCGTCCGCCGAAGGCGCGGCGGCGACGGACTCGGCCGGTGTGCCGTGCCAGTCGAAGGTGGCGATGGCGCCGAGGATCTCGTACATGTTCCGGGCAAGTTCGGCCTGGACCGCCAGGTACGGCGGCGCTTGCGGCGCTTTCGTGTTTGATTCGACGTTGAGGATGCGGTCCATGATGAAGAACGGGCCACCGAGGATGCTCCCGTCCGGCTCGAGCCAGCGCATGCGTGGGACGGGAACCTTCGAACCCCAGAACGTTGAATAGAAGGCGTACTCGGTTTCGCGGTCAGTTTCGAGCAGGCTTGCCGGAGGGTCCTTGCGAAGGACGAACGCTTCCGTCTCCGGGCCGTTCGGGCCGTCCCAGGCGGCGTCGAACATCCAGGTTTCGCGGGATGCGCCGCCGGGGATGCGCAACAGGTTCGTCACGCTCACTGTGGCGGTGGGGATGTGCGCGGCAAGGTACTTTTCGAGACGGTCTTCCATGCGGCCCGAATCGTGTCGCGCTTGTAGCCCGCGGTCAAACGGGCCACGTTCGGAATCGAACCTAAATCGTGCCCTTGGTGCTCGGAATATCTCCCTGGCGGCGCGGGTCGACCCGGCAGGCGGCGTCGAGCGCCCGGGCGAGCGCCTTGAACGCGGCCTCGACCTTGTGGTGGTCGTTGACGCCATCGAGGACGCGAATGTGCAGGTTCAACTTTGCGGCAAAGGCGAAGGACTCGAGGAAGTGGTCGAACAGGTCAGGCGGCATCCCGCCGATTTCGCGCCCGAGCAGCTTGAGGTCGAGCCGTGCGTATGGCCGTCCGCTGAGGTCGACCGCGGCGAAGGCGAGCGCCTCATCCAGCGGCATGTATGCCGAACCGGCGCGCTGGAGCCCGGCCTTGTCGCCGAGTGCCTGGGCGAGCGCCTCGCCGAGCGCGATGCCGCAGTCTTCGACGGTGTGGTGCTGGTCAATCCAGAGGTCGCCCTTCGCCCGCATTTCGAGGTCGAAGACGCCGTGCTTGGCGATGTGGCTGAGCATGTGGTCGAAAAACCCGACGCCGGTCTCGGTGACGAACTTCCCGGAGCCGTCGACATTCAGCCGGACGTCGATGCTTGTTTCAGCCGTGCGGCGGGCCACCACGCCGATACGTTCACTCATACGTCGTGTTATCCGCGATCGAGGGTTGTGTGTCGAATCGGGAGCTCTGCTGTCAGCTTGCGGCGAAGAGGGGGAGTTGCTCCTCGCTCGCCGGAGCGCGGAGGGCGCCTTCGTCGCCGATACTGTATTTCGCCTTCAGCGCCGCAACCAACGACTCGATTGGCTGCGTGACAGAGCGCGGCGCTGTTGGGCGTGCATAGAGCGCGCCGTAAGACGGCAGGAGTTCGGGCCAGTCCCTCGCGAGGCACTCGAGGAAGTGCTCTCGCGTGCCGGGACTGAGGCGCAGCGCCCCGCACCAGATGAACCTGGCGCCGTGATCGCGGGCGGCCTTCACGACCGTCTCCAGCTGCTCAGGGCGGTCAGAGAGGCCCGGCAAGACCGGTGCGATGCTGAGTCCTGCATGGATTCCCGCTTCGGACAGCCGCTGCAGCACCTTGATGCGCTGCCGGGGATGCGCAGTTCCCGGTTCGGTCTTTCGCCAGACATCGTCGTCAAGGGTCGGGACAGAGAAGCTGATGCTCATCGCGGTGCGCTGGCTTGCTTCGCGCAACACATCGAGGTCGCGCAGCGCGAGCGGCCCACGGGTGATGATGCTGAACCGGGTCCGGGCTGCCGCCAGCGCCTCGATGCAGCCCCTGGTCAGGCGGTACTGCCCTTCGGCCGGCTGGTATGGGTCGGTGGCTGAACCGATGGCGACGTGAGCCTCGCGCCTGCTCGGCAGACGGAGTTCGCGTCGCAAGACCTCGACAATGTTCGTCTTGACCCGGATGGAGGTCCCGTACGCCGTTCCGCTCGGCCTGTCGGCGCGTTGTTCGAACGCGCGCACGTAGCAAAAGGTGCAGCGGTGGACGCACCCCATGTAGGGATTGAGCGACCACTCGAAGTGCATCCCCTTGACCGGGCTGAGGGCGATCTTGCACGGCTCCTCACGGTACTCGACTCGCATGGCGAACCAGGATTACCCGGCCATCCGCGAACGCAAAGGCCCGGGTGGCACTGCAGGTGGTCCGGCTACGAAAGGCCCTTGAAGAACGCCCACACGGTGCTGGTTGCATCGAGCGCCTGGGACGGGGTGTCCCCGGACGCTGCCGCCGAACCCGGCCAACCATGACTCGCCCCGGCAACGATGATGTAGCGGGCCACCGTCCCGTCCTTGCATCCGGCCCAGTTCGTTGTGGTCAGGGGGCCATCCGTCGTGGTCGTGGGGGCGGCGCAGGCCATGGCGCTCGTCCAGAGGGAGAGCGTCTGGGCCATCGAGACGAAATCGACGCCGGCGATGGATTTCGGCCCACGGCCCCCGTCGATCGGGTGGTTCTCATCGGCATCGCCGTGGATGGTGAGCAGGTTCGTCCCCTTCGACGCGGCGCACTTGGGGATCTCCAACGACCCGGCGACGGGCGCGATGCCCCTGACCATTTCCGGGTGTTCGCAGCCGAAACGGAAGCTCATCATGGCCCCGTTTGAATGGCCGGTCATGAACACGCGTGACGGGTCCACTGGTGCGCGCTCTTCGAGATCCTTGATGAGTGCGGCGAGGAAACCGACATCGTCGACATTGTTGCGCGCGGCCTTGCCGCAACAGCCGCCGGCGTTCCATGTGCCTTCGAGGCCGTCAGGGAACACGGCGATGAAGCCCTCCTTCTGGGCAAGCGCCTCGAATCGCGTCTTTGCCGCCATGATGTCGCCGGAGCCGAGACCGCCGTGCAGCGCGAGAACCAGCGGCATCTTCGCGCTTCCAGCGCCCTTCGGGACGAAGAGCCGGTACGTCCGTTCTGTGCCGTCGAAGGCCAGCGTTCCGCGGCTCACGCCGGTTGCGACCTGCGGAATGGCATCGGCCGGCCGGGTCGCCGTGCTGGAGGCTGCAGGCGACGCGGCAGGCGTTGGCGAGCCGGTGGTCGACATCGTGGCTGTCGGCGAGCCCTTTGAATCGGACTTCGAGCAGGCGGTGAGCAGCAGTGTTGCGGCGAGGACAGTGACGAGGAGGAAGAGTGCTTTCAAGGCAGCCATCATGACGGCTATATGTCGCGAAGCAGTCACAAAGTGACGAAACCCCACGCGGGTTTACCCTGTTTCGCTGCTGTCGAGATGCTGCCGTAACTGGACGACCCGCCGGACAGCCTCGCGGATGACGTAGCCCGGCTCCGCGCCAGCGCGCTCTGCCTGGAGCGCGATGATCACTGCCTCGAGCGTCTCGGCGACTTCGAGCAGGAGTTCGCGCAGTTCGCGGGAGTCGATTGGTTCCCCAGGCATCCCTTCCACCCTTGCAGTCTCCCGCCGGCGCCGGTGACGGGGACAGTCAAGACAGGTTACGACATGGTGACAAGTGGCCGCTCACACTTCAGAACGGAGGTGGGCGGTCGATAAGGCGTCGGCGTACTCGTTCCAGCGGGAACCGTCGTGGGCGCGGATCCACTCGATCTGAACGGCCGGATTTGCTTTGACGGTCGCCCATGCCTGCTGGACGAGGTCGAGGTTCGCGATCTCGCCTTCGCGCCGCTTCCACCCCTTCGCTTCCCAGCCCTTCGCCCATTTTGTCAGCGTGTTCACCACGAGCTGGCTGTCCGAATACACGGTGATGGGCTGGCCCTTCGGCGCCATCTCCAGCCCGGCAATCATGGCTGTCAGTTCCATCCGGTTGTTCGTGGTCCAATCCTCGTGGCCGAACCGCTCTTCGCGAACCTCGCCATCAACAACGTAGACAGCGCCCCAGCCGCCGGGGCCGGGGTTCGGCCGGGACGAACCGTCTGTGAAGATGCCGGTCGAAGGCCCGCCACTGAAACGTGCGAGCACTTCGGAGGTCGACAGATCCTGGGTCCGGGTGACCGAGGATTTTGGCTTCGAGGCAGACGTTTTGCGTGACGGCGCGCTCCCCGAGGCACCTTTCGAGCGGCAGTCCATGCACTGCTTCGGGGTCCAGTTCGGGTACTTCTGCAGGACGGCCGCAGGGAGGACGAACTCGTTGCCGCAGTCGTTGCAGTGGAATGCCATCGCTCGGAGTGTACCGCCGGTCAGGGTTTCGGGACGAAGCAGTAGCTCTGCGCATTCGGCGCCGCGCCCACGAAGTCGGTGATAGCGGAGGTGCCCTCGACCCGGGCGGCAAGCGCCAGGCCGAGTGCCGGGTTCGTGAACTCGCTGAAGAACGCCCGGCCAGCGGGTTTCTTCAGCGCGCCGAGGACGTTCTGGTCGGCTTTGGTTTCGAACACGCAACCGGCTACCCAGCCTGCCTCCAGCGTCAGTTCCTTCACCGTTTCGAGGAGGAGGTCACGCCGTTCCGGGGTCAGCCAGGTCTGCAGCGGGTCGGGTGTTGCGGTCGGAGGAGGCGTGGGCGTGCCCCCGAGCGAACCGGAGTCCCCGCAGGCCGCGAGCAGCGGGAAGAGCGCGAAGGCGGCGGCCAGGACCTGGAGGAAGCGCATCGAGGAGAACGCTACCGGAAGCTTCGCCACCGCGGAATGGCCGGTTCAGGGGCCTGGTGAGCCCGGAATTGCGGCCGCCCGGCCGTGGTCGACGGCGGGTTGGTACGCTACCATCCCGGCGCAAACCATCATGGTTCAGGAGGTTCCCATGGCAGACGAGGGTTTCGAATTCCCGGTCGACCGTACCCAGGTCATGCTCTTCGCTCGCTCGGTGCTCGACATCCGGCCCGAATTTTCGGACCCGAACGACCCGGCGACGAAGGCCGTCGGCGGCATCGTGACCCCGCCGACGTTCGTGCAGTGCAGTGCACACTGGCAGCCGAACTATCCGCTCGACCTGACCCGCCCGCGCAAGGACCCGGCCCCGCAGCGTGCAGCCGGAGGCGGTGGTGGTGGCGGCCTCGGCCGCGGGCTTCACGCGGAGCAGCACTACGAGTACCACCACCCGATCCACGTCGGCGACACGCTCACGGTCACCCAGAAGCCCGGCAAGAGCTGGGAGAAGGAAGGGCGCCGCGGCGGGAAGCTCAAGTTCTCCGAATCCATCACCGAGTACCGCAACCAGGACGGCGTCCTGTGCGTGACTGCGACCAGCGTCGGCGTCCAGACCGAACGCGCCGTGGACCAGTAGGAGGCCCGCGATGACTCTCAAAGTCGGCGACAAGCACGAGCAGGTCGTGATCGAGAACGTGAACCGCAGCCACATCGTGAAGTACGCAGGCGCGAGCGGAGACTTCAACCCCCTGCACCACGACGAGGGCGCCGCCCAGGCGATGGCGGGTTACCCGTCCGTTTTCGCCCACGGCATGCTCTCGATGGGCCTGACCGGCCGGATGCTGACGGACTGGCTGGGGCCAGTCGCGCTGAAGAAGTACGGCGTGCGGTTCACGAAGCAGGTCTGGCCCGGCGACACCCTGACTGCCAAAGGTGAGGTCGTCTCCGTGGACAACGGCCTTGCGACGATCAAGCTGGTGACCACGAACCAGAACGGTGAGTCGGTTGTCGAAGGCGAAGCCGTAGCGGCCGTCTAACCACTCGGCGCACTGAACTGAACAAACCCGGCTTGAGGCAGCCCCTCGGGCCGGGTTCGTGTTTCTTGTGGTGCTGGAAGCGGATGGGGAGTGGTAGGCGATGAGGGGCTCGAACCCCCGACCCCCTGCGTGTAAAGCAGGTGCTCTGACCAACTGAGCTAATCGCCCGTGCGTTGCGATTGTCCGGCGCGAACGGCCGGTGTGTCGAACCTATTGCGCGGCGATGTACGCCATGCAGCCCACGGCGGACTCGACTTCGAGCGCCGAAATGCGCTGTTCCTTCACCCACGCGCGGAAGGCCGGCTCATCCCATGTCCCGGCGGTGCGGTAGGGGTCCAGGGTGGGGTAGTTCGCGGATGCCAGGCGAAGGTCCATGAGCGCGCGGTTCCGGGTGACGGCCTCCTGCGCCTCCCCGGATGCGAACGCGGCGTCGATGCGCGCGCTCCTCCGGCCAAGGATCGCGGTGATTTGGGCCGGGTCTTCGAAATAGGCGTCCAGCGGAAGTGCGCCGACCAGTTTGGCCGCTGAGAGAGCTCCGACGCCCGGAATCCCGGGGAGATTGTCGCTCGCATCACCGCTGGCCGCCCGGTAGTCGAGGTAGCGTTCGCGGGGGAACGCCACGGCTGTGCCGTCCGCGGCTTTCGGCGCCGTCGCGTCGCCGAAGTTGTCAGTGGTGATAACCAGCCGCTTCACGGGCGAGTAGATGGAGATACGTTCGCCGACGAGTTGAAGGAAGTCGCGGTCAGTCGAGCAGATGCGGACCGGGCCCGGTGCGGCCAGCGCCTCGGTGGCGATGAGGTCGTCGGCCTCGGTGTTGACACCGCGGAGGATGGAGACCGGGAGGCAGGCCTTCGCCATCTCGGAGAACTCGCGGATGCCCTCGAGGACGTACTGTTCGAACTCCATGAAGTTCGGGTCGGACTCGCGGCCCGTCTGGTAGGGCGGGAAGACGGCGCGGCGGCGAAGTGGGCGGCCTTCGTCGAAGGCGACCACGAGCCGGCTGGTGCGTTCGCCCGGACTGTCGAAGAGTCCCGGCTGTCCGTCCCGCCGAGGGTTCGCGTCTGGCGGTTCGCCGGCGCGAACAGCGAACCCGATGACGCTCTGCGTGAGGCCGAGCAGCGCTGCACGGATGTACTTCTCGGGTGTGTTCGCACCCATTGGACGTCGGAGGGCGTGGAATCCGGCCCAGGCGACGTTGTTGCCGTCGACGATCAGCAGCATCGGCGAAGTATCGTGCTACCGGGGCTCCGGGGTCGAACCGCCAGCGGCGTCAGCTTCGACGTACACCCAGCGGTCGCGGTCGGCGTAATGCAGGGTTCCGCCGCGCACCGCGGCGTTGCGGAGCACCTGTGTGTAAGCCGCCATCGAGACCCCGTGCGGGTTGAGCCGCAACGCCTCGTCGATGACGGGCGTGATACGAGACGCGTCGGCGTGCAGCCCAATCCGCGCGGTGGCAAGGCCGATTGCGTCGCCTGACGTGAAGCCGAAGTCCGTCTCCAGCTCGGTGAACGCCTCCTCGGCGTCTCGCAGGCGTCCGGGTGGGCCATCGACGCCGGCAGCCAGCAGCGAGCGCGCGTAGTCGGTCGCGTAGCGCCGTTCCAGCGGCATCAAGGTGTTCGCTTCGGAGTAATCTGCGGCGGCCGCGTCGAACTTTTTCGCGGCGTAGTTGTCCCACGCCCGGTTCGCCCGGTAGTCGGCCACGACCATGCGCGTGGCGAGGAAGAAGGCTGCGATGACGGCCGGGGCGACCAGTACGGCGCGCAACGCCACCGGCGTCAGCGCGAACCTCCCGGACGGCAGCCGGCGTCCTTCCGCTGCGAAGCCACCGAGGACCACGAAGAACGCCGCGTGTGCCGCCAGCGAAACCGGGTTGAGCAGCGTGAGTGCGCCGTACGCGGCCAGCGCCGCCCACGCCCAGGGCGCGGTCGAAGGCTCGTCGGCGGCATGGCGGCGGGCCTGCCTGACGCTGTTCGTGGAGGCGAGCACGACGAGTGCCGTGAAGGCTGCCAACGCCGGGATGCCGTAGTTCGCGGCAGTGTCGAGCACGAGGTTGTGGCTGCTCTGGGCCACGAGGTCGTAGCTTTCGTACGCCCCGCCGAGGTCCGCCGGGCGATGCACGGGGAAGGCGAGGAAGAGGCCGTCAGGGCCTGCTCCGTGCAGCGGTTCGGCGCGAATCACGGCGAGCGTCCCTTCCCAGAGCGCCAGCCTGGTCGAACCGCCGGCGTCGGTCCCGGCAACGCCGCCCTGCACGCGCCCGGCGGTGCCGCCAAGGCTGCCGATCGCAAACGCGCAGACCGTTCCTGCGGCGAACCCGGCGAGAACCGCAGCGCCCGGCCGGGCAAGCGTCCGCCAGGGGTTTTTCGCGACCCACCAGGCCACAGGCACGAGCAGGACGAACAGGACCAGCGCTCCCAGCCCCGACCGGCTCTCGGCCTGAAGTGCGACGAAGCACACGGACCCGGTGATTGCCGCGGCGACGATTGGCCCGGTCCTTCCGCGCAGTTCGAACGCGACCGGGAGGGCCGCCAGCGCCACTACCGCGAACGCGGCAAGTTCGTTCGCGTTGCCGATGGTTCCAATCGCCCGTTCCGAGGTGTCGGTCCACCAGTCAACGGGGTCGAGGCCGAGTCCCTGGATGACGGTGTAGGCGAGCACGGCCAGCCCTCCGGCCAGCAGCGCGCGTTCGGCGAACCGGCTGCCGATCGCCCTCAGGTGCGCGCCGCCGAGGAAAAGCACGACGTACGCGAACTGCGTCACGAGTCCCTGGCGGTACTGGTAGACCCCGAGGACGCTCCCGCGAGGATCGAGGGCGAGCCACTCTGACACGACGACGAGAAAGAGCCAGACGCCGAGAGCGATCCGTGCCGGGCGGGCTGCGGGCATCGGGAAACCCGCCAGGACGAGTCCGGCCAGGGTGAGGGCCGCAGCAACCGCCAGCCCGGCCTGCTTGATCAGCGTGAAGTCGTCATAAAGCTGGGGAATGAACGCTGCAGGGACGAGGGCCAGCGCCGTGGCTATCCCGGCGTAGACCAACTGGTTCGCGCCCTTCGAAAGAGCCTTCCCGCCGCGCGCACCCGCCATTCCCATCCGGGCGAATGGTACGGTCGGGCGATCAGTGGCGCACGGACGGCGTTACGAACCCTTCGGGCGGGCCCACATCACACGGGAGTCGATGGTGCGCTCCATCGTGTGTTCGACCGGTGCGAACCCGTGGCCCAGCCAGAACGGCGCGCCCGACGGATTTCCCGAGGCGAAATGGAGCGTGCAGGTTTCGTGCCCGGCCCGCCGCGCCCATTCCATCGAGTGGGCGAGCAGCCCTGCCCCAACGCCGCCGCCGCGGACGTCGTCGCTGACCACGCCTTCGAAGAGGTAGACGTCCGACGAGTGGTCAACAATCGGTGGCGTGAACCCGGGACGGAGGAACGTCTGCATCCCGACTGGACGGCCGTCTTCGTAGGCGACGAAGTAGGGCACGTCGGCGTTGCGGAGGGCCGCAACATTGAACTGGTGTGCCGCAGCGGCCGGGGCTTCGAGGATCGGCCAGAACATCGGCGCCTGCCAGTGCCACGCGTTCAGGTTGTCTGCGAGCGCCATCACGTCCTCGATGTCTTCCGGTGACGCGCGCTCGATGCGAATCGCCCGGGGTTTTGCGAGCGGTACCGGGTTCGCGGTCGGGCGGGTGGCAGCGGTCATGTAGCGCCCGAACCCAAGGGTCACCCAGGCCTCCTGGAGTTCGGCGTCGCCGTGGGTTATCGAGATGCGATGGGTGAAGAACCCGGCGTCGACCCATGTCCGCGCGAGTACCGCGTACAGAGCACGGAGGATGTTGAGTGCATCCTCTCCATCGGCGACGGCCTGGCTCTCCAACCCGCTCTGGATCGACTGAGGCGGGATGAACTGGGAGGCGAAGTCGGCCGGGCCGAGCAGCATGCGTTCGCCCGCGAGGAAACCAACGACGGCGCCGGCTCGCATCGCCACCTGCACATCGGCCCGGGGATTGGCCAGCAAACCGTCGACCATGGATCGCCAGGCGGCGGGTTCGCTGAGGTGTGCGGTCAGGGACGGAATGCGGGACCGATCACGGCGGTGGCGCTGTGCGAGCAAGTCACTCATCGCGGCGGCGTCACCGGGTGCGGCAAGGCGGGTTTGGATAGCGTTCATGGGCGGCCTTTCGCTCAGGGTGAGGCCGCAAGGGTAAGGGCCGCCCAAATTTCCCTGTTTCGCGCTTGTTTCGGGTATGTTACATTCTCGTTAATTCCTCAGTGGGAGAGAAGCATGAGCACGGAAGCAGTCATGGACCCCGAAGCCGGCGTGAAGCAGGCGAGCGCTCGCCTCTATGAGGCGATGACCCACCACTACGGCCCGCTCGACCTTTCGGCGCACCAGCCACTGGTCAAGGCGATCTCCGAATACGGCCAGCGCAGCCGCGAGCGTAACGAAGAGGGTGTGAAGACCGCCAGCGCCCACGTGTACGAGGCGCTCACGAGCCACTTCGGCCCCCGTGACCTCGCGGCGAACGACCCGGTGGTCATCGCCCTTGCGGAATACGGCCAGGCCTGCCGGGACGCGGGCCTCAAGGCGTAGTCCGTTCGAGGCAAGAGAAGAGGCGCCCATCGCTGGACGCCTCGTTGTGGTGTGGCCCGCCGCTGATTAACAGCCTGGGAGGCGTTCCCGCAACACGTCGAGCAGGTTGCTGATGGGCACGCGCACCTGTTCCTGCGAGTCACGGTCGCGGATGGTGACGGCGTCGTCGCCCGGTTCCCCGTTCTCGCCCACGGTCTGGAAGTCCACCGTCACGCAGAGCGGGGTGCCAATCTCGTCCTGCCGGCGGTAGCGTCGGCCGATGGACTGGGTTTCGTCGTACTGGGCCATGAAGGCCGGCCGCACCAGTTCGAAGACGCGCCGCGCGGTTGGGCGCAGCGCTTCGTTCTTCGAAAGCGGCAGGATAGCCACTTTGATCGGCGCGATCGCGGGCTTGAATCGCAGGACGACGCGAGTCTCGCCCTTTTCGTCCAGTTCCTCGTCGTAGGCTTCGAGCATCGCCACTGCGAGGGTTCGCGTCAGGCCCGCCGCCGGTTCGATGACCCACGGGACGAGGTGTTGTTTGGTTTCCTCGTCGAAGTAGGTGATGGGCTTGCCGCTCTCGTTGCCGTGGGCGGTCAGGTCGAAGTCCGTGCGGGCCGCAATGCCCACGAGTTCGCCCCAGCCCCACGGGACGTCGTATTCGA
>JADYYG010000013.1 GCA_020853755.1 Dehalococcoidia bacterium
ATCACGATGACCGTCGAACTGATCCAGCCGGTCGCCATCGAAGACGGCCTCCGCTTCGCCATCCGCGAAGGCGGCCGCACCGTCGGCGCTGGCGTCGTCACCAAAATCCTCGCCTAGGCGATTCGGCGCACGAAGGAACGGCACATGGCTCGTCAACAGATTCGCATCAAGCTCAAGGCGTACGACCACCGCCTCCTGGATCAGTCGGCCCGGCAGATCGTCGAGGCTGCTGAGCGCACGGGCGCGGCGGTTGCTGGCCCTGTGCCGCTTCCGACCTCGATCGACAAGTACACGGTTTTGAAGGGTCCGCACATCCACAAGGATGCGCGCGAGCAGTTCGAAATCCGCACCCATAAGCGGCTCATCGACATCATGGAGCCGACTTCCAAGACGGTGGACACGCTGATGCGGCTGCAGCTGCCGAGCGGCGTGGACATCGAGATCAAGCTGTAGGCCGCCATGACGATTGAAGGCATTCTTGGCCGCAAGCTGGGCACCACGCAGGTGTTCGACGCAAAGGGGCGCCTCCGCGGCGTCACTGCCGTCGAAGTTGGCCCATGCTTCGTGACCGATATTCGCACCCCCGAAAAGCACGGCTACGCAGCCGTGCAAATCGGCTTTTCGGAAGACAAGCGGCTGAACAAGCCGGAAACCGGCCACCTCAAGGCGGCAGGCAACCTGAAGCTTCGCCACCTTGCCGAGTTCCCCTCCGAAGGCAGCGATTACGCGCTCGGTGACCGCATCGGGACGGAACTGTTCGAGACCGGGCAGAAGGTTGACGTGACGGCCACCTCGAAGGGCCGCGGCTACCAGGGTGGCGTCCGCCGCCACAACTTCCGCGGCGGCCCCAAGACGCACGGCCAGAGCGACCGCCATCGCGCTCCCGGTTCTATTGGTTCCGGCACCACGCCGGGCCGGGTCTACAAGGGCACGCGCATGGCCGGCCACATGGGCGCCGAGCGTGTGACCGTGCGGAACCTGGAAGTGGTTTCGAAGAACGAAGAGCGGAACGTGATTTTCGTCGCGGGTTCGGTGCCCGGCGCCCCCGGCGGCCTCGTCCGCGTCCGCAAAGCAAAGAAGGTATCGAAATGAAGCTGACTGTGTTCGATACCGCCGGCAAGGAGCTGCGGCAGATCGATGCCGCGGACGAAGTGTTCGGCCTCGAGCCGAACCGCTCGGTGCTCCACCAGGCGTATGTCGCCCAGATGGCGAACCGGCGGGCCGGCAACGCCCACACCAAGAGCCGCGGCGAAGTGCACGGCTCGTCCGTCAAGATTCGCAAGCAGAAGGGGCTCGGCCGCTCGCGCCAGGGCACGATTCGCGCTTCGCATCACGTCGGCGGTGGTGTGGCCCACGGGCCGAAGCCTCACAGCTTCGCGAAGGACCTCCCCCGCGCGATGAAGCGGCTGGCCCTGCGCTCGGCGCTCTCCAGCCACGCCGGCAACGGCTCGCTGATGGTGGTCGAAGGGCTGAACGCGCCGGACGGGAAGACCCGCACCATCCAGAACGTGCTCGATGCCCTTGGCGTCCAGCGGCGCGCCCTGGTGGTCAGTGGCGCTCATGTCCCGGAGCTCACCCGCGCCGCCCGCAACATCGATGAGGTGAAGGCCCTGCCGGCCCAGAACCTCAACGTGGTCGACCTGATCAACGCTCACAAGCTGGTGATGTCGGAAGACGCGGTTCGCGCCTGCGAGGCGCTCTGGGGCGGCGTCAACGTCAAGGTCCAGCGCGGCCGGGCGAAGGAGGCGGCGGTCTAATGCCGAAGGAAATCCATCCCTACGCCATCCTCCTCCGGCCGATCATCACCGAGAAGACGACCGTGCTCACCGGAGCCGATAAGTACGTCTTCGAAGTCGACCTCCGCGCCAACAAGAACCAGATCAAGGACGCCGTCCAGATCGCGTTCAACGTTCGCGTCCAGGAAGTGAACACGATGGTGATGAAGGGGAAGCCGAAGCGCTTCGGCCGGAAAGTCACCAACCGCCCGGACTGGAAGAAGGCCATCGTGACCCTCGTCCCCGGCGACAAGATCGAACTGTTCGAGGGGATTTAGGCCATGCCGATCAAGCAGTACAAGCCCACATCCCCCGGTCGTCGTAACGCGAGTTCGCAGACGTACGGCGAAATTACGCGGAAGAAGCCGGAGAAGCGGCTCACCGAAGCCCTTGGCAGCAAGAGCGGCGGCCGCAACAACCAGGGCCGCATCACCGTCCGGTCCCGCGGCGGTGGCAGCCGGCGGCTCTACCGCATCATCGACTGGAAGCGGAACAAGCACGGCGTGCCGGGCAAGGTCGTCTCGATCGAGTACGACCCGAACCGCACGGCCCGCATCGCCCTCATCCAGTACGTGGACGGCGAGAAGCGGTACATCCTCGCTCCCAACGGCCTGGCGGTCGGCGCGGTCATCAGCAGCGGCCCAAACGCCGATGTGCGCGTTGGTAATTCGCTGCCGCTGGCTTCGATGCCGACCGGTACGCAGGTCCACAACATCGAACTCACCCCCGGCCGCGGCGGCCAGATGGTCCGCAGCGCCGGCGTCAGCGCACAGCTGATGGCGAAGGAAGGCGACTACGCGCTCCTTCGCCTTCCGAGCGGCGAGATGCGGCGTGTGCGCATCGAGTGCTGCGCCACCATCGGCCAGGTGAGCAACGTCGAACACTCGCTGGTGAAGCTCGGCAAGGCCGGGCGGACCCGGCATCGCGGCCGCCGGCCTGAAGTGCGCGGCGCTGTGATGAACCCGCGCGACCATCCTCACGGCGGTGGCGAAGGCCGCGCCCCGGTTGGTATGCCGGGACCGAAGACGCCCTGGGGCAAGCCGACGCTCGGCTATCGCACCCGCAACAACAAGCGCACGGACAGGCTCATTGTCCGCCGCCGGACCTAGGAGTAGGACATGTCACGCTCGATTAAGAAGGGCCCATACATCCATCCTTCGCTCGAAAAGAAGGTCATGGCGATGCGGAACGCGAGTAACCGCACGGTCATCAAGACCTGGTCGCGCGCTTCGACCATCCTTCCCGAGATGATCGGCCTCACCATCGCCGTGCACGACGGCCGGCGCCATGTGCCGGTGTTCTGCACCGAGAACATGGTCGGCCACAAGCTTGGCGAATTCGCCCTCACCCGCACCTTCCGCGGGCACGTGGCGAAGAGCGACAAGCAGAGCAAGGTGAGGCGCTAACCGTGGAAGTTCGTGCCAGTTGCCAGAACATGGGCGCTTCGCCTCGCAAGGTGCGCCTCATCCTCGACCGCCTGCCCGGTCTCTCCGTCGACCAGGCGCTCGCGCTGCTGCGCTACGTGCAGTCGCCCCACGCCCGCACGGTCTCCAAGGTCGTCCTCTCCGCCGCTTCGAACGCGGAGAACAACTTCGACCTCGATGTGGACACCATGGTCGTGAAGCGCGCCTACGCCGATGACGGCCCGACGCAGAAGCGCTTCCGCCCGCGTTCGCGCGGCCGGGTGAGCCCGATCCTGAAGCGCTCGAGCCACATCACAATCATCCTCGACGAGCGGGAGGCCTAAATGGGACAGAAAGTACATCCGCACGGCTTCCGCCTCGGCTACATCTACGAATGGGAGTCGAAGTGGTTCGCCGAGCGCGACTACACGGCGCGCCTCCACCAGGACCTCGACCTCCGGGCGTTCGTCCTGGGCGAACTGCCGGACGCTTCGATCAGCCGCGTGGAGATCGACCGGAACGCGAACCTGGTGACCGTCACCATTCACACCGCCAAGCCGGGCATCGTCATCGGCCGCGGCGGCGCCAAGGTGGAGGAGCTCCGCAACTCGCTCGAACGGTTCACCGGCGGGCGCGTTCGCGTGAACATCCAGGAGATCCGGACGCCCGAACTCGATGCCTACCTGGTCGCCCGCTCCGTCGCCGACCAGCTGGAGCGCCGCGTCGCCTTCCGCCGCGCGATCAAGCAGTCGGTGCAGCGCACCATGCAGCGTGGCGCGCAGGGGTGCCGGGTGGCCATCGCCGGCCGGCTTGGCGGTTCGGAAATGTCCCGCCGCGAAGATGAGACGCAGGGCCGCGTGCCGCGCCACACCCTCCGCGCCGACATCGACTACGGACTCGCTGAAGCGCACACCACCTTCGGCCGCATTGGCGTGAAGGTCTGGATCTACAAGGGAGAAATCATCCCCGAGCGCGGCCTCGCGCCGGTGGAAGTGGAAATCCCCGAGCCGGTGGCTGCTGCGCCCGCACCGCGCGCAGAGAGCGAGGGGCCGGCCCACACCGCTATTTCCATGGAGCAGCAGGCCGCGGCCCGCAGCGACGGAGGGAGTAACTAAATGCTTCAGCCGCGACGTGTTAAGCACCGCAAGCAGCACCGGGGTCGCCGCGCAGGTGCCGCTGGCGCAGGCAACTACATCGCTTTCGGCGAGTTCGGCCTGCAGGCCCAGGGCGCTGCCTGGATCGACTCCCGCCACATCGAAAGCGCCCGCCGCGCCATGACCCACGAAATGAAGCGCGGTGGCAAGGTCTGGATCCGCATCTTCCCGGACAAGCCGGTGACGGCGAAGCCCGCCGAAACCCGCATGGGCTCCGGCAAGGGCGCACCGGACCGCTGGGTGGCCGTGGTCAAGCCGGACCGCATCATGTTCGAAATCGCCGGCGTGCCGGAAGAGGTGGCGCGCGAGGCGCTCCGCCTGGCCGCGCACAAGCTGCCGGTGCCCACCAAGATCGTTCAGCGCGAGGAGGCCGTCATCTAATGGCACGCCAGACTGCGGAGTCGCTCCGCAAATTGGATCCCTCGAAGCTGGACCACGAAATCAACGAGGCGTACCGGGCGCTCTTCACGCTCCGGTTCCAGCACGCCAGCCGCCAGCTCACGAACCATCGTGAGTTGCGCAATGCCCGGCAGAAGATCGCCCGGCTGCGCACCATCAAGCGCGAGCGCCAGCTCGAAGCCATCCTGGGTGAGGAGTAGTCATGGGTACCCAACGAGTCATCCAGGGGACGGTGGTTTCGGACAAGATGCAGAAGACCGTCGTCGTCTCGGTCGAGCGCAAGAAGAAGCACCGCCTCTACCACAAGGTTGTGACGGTGACTGACCGCTACAAGGCGCACGACGAGAACGACAACTGCAAGCTCGGCGACGTCGTTCGCATCCAGGAATGCCGCCCGATGTCGCGCGAGAAGCGCTGGCGCGTCATCGAAATCCTCACCCGCGGCGACGTCGCGGATGTGGCGCCCGAAACCATCGGCCGCGACCTGGAGAAGGAAACGCAGGTAGCTCCGAAGGCGGAGGTGCAGGCGTGATCCAACAGGAAACCCGGCTGAAGGTGGCCGACAACTCCGGCGCGCGGTCGCTGCTTTGCATCCGCGTCCTCGGGGGCAGCCGCCGCCGCTACGCACGCCCGGGCGACATCATCGTCGCCAGCGTGAAGGTGGCCCAGCCGAACTCGAACGTGAAGAAGGGTGACGTGGTCAAGGCCGTCGTCGTCCGCGTGACCAAGGAGTACGGGCGCCCGGACGGGTCGTACATCCGGTTCGATGAGAACGCAGCTGTGCTCCTCGCCAACGACGGCGAGAACCCGCGCGGCACGCGCATCTTCGGGCCGGTTGCCCGCGAACTGCGCGACCGCAACTTCATGAAGATCGTTTCGCTCGCGCCGGAGGTGCTGTAGTGCCCGCGAGGATTAAGCGTGGCGACAAGGTAGTCGTGCTGGCCGGCAAGGACCGGGGCAAGCGCGGCGCCGTGCGCGCCATCGATAACAAGAACAACCGCGTGCTGGTGGAAGGCGTGAACATCATCAAGCGCCACCAGCGCGCCCGCCAGCAGGGCCAGGCCTCGCAAATCATCGAACGCGAAGCGCCGATCCACATGAGCAACGTCATGTTGATCGACCCCAACAACGACCAGCCCACCCGCGTCGGTTTCCGCCGCCGCGAAGACGGCAGCATGGTCCGCGTGGGCAAGCGCAGCGGGGAGGACATCGAGTAATGCCGCCTCGATTGAAGGAGCGCTACCAGAAGGAAGTCAGCGGCGCCCTGAAGGAGCAGTACCAGTACGGGAACGTGATGCAGATTCCGCGCATCACGAAGATCAACGTCAACATCGGCCTCGGCGAAGCCCTGACCGATGGCAACGCACTGGACAAAGCGGCCGACGAAATGACCGCGATCACAGGCCAGAAGCCAGTGATCACGCGGGCCAAGCGTTCGATCGCGAACTTCCGCCTGCGTGAAGGCAACGCCATCGGCGTCGCCACCACCCTCCGCGGTGACCGCATGTGGGAGTTCCTGGACCGCCTCGTGAGCGCGGCCCTGCCCCGTATTCGCGACTTCCAGGGCCTCAACCCCAACGCCTTCGACGGCCGCGGGAACTACAGCCTCGGCCTGCGCGAGCAGCTCATCTTCCCGGAGATTGAGTACGACCGCGTGGACAAGGTGCGTGGCCTCCAGGTCACCATCGTGACGACCGCCAAGACCGACGAAGAGGGCCGGAAGCTCCTGGAGCTGATGGGCCTGCCGTTCAGAAAGAACTGAGGAGGCTCGCCCCATGGCATCGAAGGGTATTGTCCTGCGTGACCAGCGCCGCCGCGAACTGAATGCCAAGTACGCCGCCCGCCGTCACGAACTGAAGGAGCAACTGCGCCATTCCTGGGATAACCCCCAGGAAGTGATGCGCATCCAGGGAGAGCTGATGAAGCTCCCGCTCAACTCCAGCCCCACGCGGATCCACAACCGCGACTACATCACCGGGCGGCCGAAGGCGTATATCCGCAAGTTCGGTCTCTCCCGCATCACCTTCCGCGAGCTCGCCCACAAGGGCATGCTCCCCGGAGTTACGAAGTCCAGCTGGTAAGTGCGCAAGCAAACTGCTAGAGGGGAAGTGCTATGAGTGTCAGTGACCCAATCGCCGATATGTTGACGCGAATCCGGAACGCCGCTGCGGCGCGCCACGATTCGGTCCTCATGCCGGCCTCCAAGATCAAAGTCGCCATCGCCGGCGTGCTCAAGGAAGAAGGCTTTATCAAGGACTTCTCCGTGGCCGCCGAAGAGGGCAAGGTCCAGCCCAACCTGAAGGTTGACCTGAGTTACGGCGGCCGCAAGACCCCCGTGCTCAACGGCCTCCAGCGCGTGAGCAAGCCTGGCCTCCGGGTGTACGTCCAGCGCCGCGAAATCCCGCGCGTGTACGGCGGCCTCGGTATCGCAATTCTTTCGACGCCCAAGGGCGTCATGTCGGGGCAGGAAGCCCGCCGCAACGAAGTTGGCGGCGAGCTCATCTGCTACGTCTGGTAGGAGGACCGAGATGTCGCGCATTGGCCGTCAACCCGTAACCGTCCCTGCCAGCGTCACCTTCACCATCGGCGATGGCAACGTCGTCTCCGTGAAGGGCCCGAAAGGCGAACTCACCCGCCAGTTCCCGGCGACTATCACGCTCTCGCGCGATGAAGGCGTCGTTAACGTCACGCGCCCGAACGACGAAGGCAAGCAGCGCTCGCTCCATGGCCTCTCCCGCACGCTCCTCAACAACATGGTGGTGGGCGTGACCGAAGGCTTCACCAAGGTGCTCGAAGTGCAGGGTGTCGGTTATCGCGCCCAGATGCAGGGTTCGAACCTCCAGCTCGCGCTCGGCTTCTCTCACCCCGTCGTTGTGGCGCCGCCGCCCGGCATCTCCTTCGTGGTCGAAGGGCCGCGCGTGAGCATCCAGGGTATCGACAAGGAAGCCGTCGGCCAGGTTGCCGCGAACATTCGCAAGCTGCGTCCCCCGGAGCCCTACAAGGGCAAGGGCATCCGCTATGCGGGTGAGCGCGTGCGCCGCAAGGCCGGCAAGGCCGGGAAGGTAGGCAAGTAATGGCGAAGGCAACATCCGTCCTGGCCCGTTCCCGCCGCCATGCGCGCGTGCGGAAGTCCATTTCCGGTACGCAGGCGCGTCCCCGGCTGAACGTCTTCCGCAGCTCGCAGCACATCTACGCCCAGGTCATCGACGACATCGCCGGCCACACCCTCGCGGCCGCCAGCGACGGCGATAAGGCCCTCGAAGCCGACCTCAAGGGCAAGAACAAGAGCGAACGCGCCGCCATCGTCGGCAGGGCGATTGCCGAACGCGCAAAGGCCAACGGGGTCGAACTCGTTGTCTTTGACCGCGGCGGCTACAAGTACCACGGCCGTGTGCAGGCGCTCGCCGATGCCGCGCGCGAAGCTGGATTGGGGTTCTAAATGCCAGTCAACCGAGAACGAGACCAACGCGACCGTCGCGACCGCGACAACCGCCGGGACGAGGGCGGCGATGAGCTGACCGAAAAGGTCATCTACATCAACCGCGTCGCCAAGGTGGTCAAGGGCGGCCGCCGCTTCAGCTTCAGCGCGCTCGTCGTCGTCGGTGACGGTCAGGGCAGCGTTGGCGTTGGCCTGGGCAAGGCGAACGAAGTGCCGGAAGCCATCCGCAAGGGTTCGACGCAGGCCCGCCGGGGCATGATCAAGATCCCGATGAAGGGGGGCACCATCTCCCACCCCGTCTGGAACCGCTTCTCTGCTGCCCGGGTCATGATGAAGCCGGCCAGCCACGGTACCGGCGTCATCGCCGGGGGCGCCGTTCGGGCCATCATGGAGGCCGCCGGCGTGACCGACGTGCTGGCCAAGACGTTCGGCAGCCGCAACCCGGTGAACGTCTCTCGCGCCACTATCGAGGGCCTCACCACCCTCCAGGACCCGGAGGGCGCGCGGGAACGGCGTCTCGCCATCGCCCGGGGTGAGTCGTGATGGCGACCTTCCAGGTGACCTGGCGCAAGAGCGCCATCGGCTATAAGCAGGACCAGAAAGACACCATTAAGAAGCTCGGCCTTCGCCGGCTCAACCAGTCGGTGACGCTTGAGGACACCCCGGCCCACCGCGGCATGGTCCACAAGGTCTCCCACCTCGTGGACGTCACAGAAGGGGATGCGAAATGAGTATCGGCGCCCAGGACCTTCGCCCTTCACGCGGAGCGACCCATTCGAAGAAGCGGGTTGGCCGCGGCAATGGCTCCGGCACCGGCACGTACGCCGGGAAGGGCCTGAAGGGGCAGAAGTCCCGCTCAGGCAAGAACCTCCCGTATGACGCGTTCGAAGGCGGCCAGTTCCCGTCCTCGCGGAAGTTCCATGTCCTCCGCGGCTTCAATAACAAGTGGCGCGTCGAGTTCCAGCCGGTCAACCTGGCGGCGCTCGAACGCTTCGAAGACGGCAGCGCCGTCAGCCCTGAAAGCCTCCGCGCGGCCGGTGTGCTGCGCAACCTCAACAGCCCGGTGAAGATCCTCGGCAACGGGACCCTCACCCGGAAGCTGACCGTGAGCGCCCACCGCTTCAGCGAGTCGGCCCGTACCAAGATCGAGGCAGCCGGCGGCGTCTGCACCGTCATCGCCGCCACGGAAGAGACGAAGGAAGACTAAATGACCGCACAGCCCGCCCAGCGGCCCCGCCTCTTGCAGGCCATGGTCGACGCCTTCCGCCAGGAAGACGTGCGGAAGAAGCTCGTGTTCACGCTCACCATGCTGGTCATCTTCCGGTTCGTGGCCCATGTCCCGATCCCGAATGTCGATCGCAACGCGTTGAAGCAAGCTTTCGAAGGCAACGCCCTGCTCGACTTCCTGAGCATCTTCTCCGGTGGCGCGCTTCAGAACTTGAGCGTCGCTGCACTCGGTGTGTACCCCTATATCACGGCGTCGATCGTCATCCAGATCCTGACGCCGCTGATCCCGTCCTGGCGGGCGCTCTCCGAAGAGGGCGAACAGGGCCGCCGGCGGCTGCAGGTCATCACGCACTGGATCTCCGTGCCCATGGCGTTCGTCCAAGGCTATGGCCAGATCGTCTTCATCAACAGCCAGAGTGGCGGCGCTGTCGTCCAGAACTTCGGCATCCTCGATCACCCGATGGGCACGCTGGCGACGCTGCTGACGTTGACCGCCGGCACGATGTTCCTCGTCTGGCTTGGCGAACTTATCACCGAGAACGGCATCGGCAACGGTGTTTCCGTCATCATCTTCGGCGGTATCGTTGCCCGCCTGCCCAGCCTTGTGCCGAACGTCACGACCCAATCGATCCTCGCGACCGCCGGGTTCGTCGGCTTCGCCATTGGGCTCATCTACCTCGTGGTTTACTTCCAGGAGGCGACCCGGAAGGTGCCGGTGCAATACGCCCGGTCGGCCTTCCGAGGCGGGCGCATGTACCGCCAGCAGGGGCAGAGCCATGTCCCCTTACGGGTGAACATGGCAGGGATGATCCCGCTCATCTTCGCCTACTCGATCATGATCCTCCCGCCGATCGTGGCCTCGTACTTCACGAGCACAGGCGGCTGGGTTGGCTCCGTCGCCAGCTTCTTCGTGAACCAGTTCCAGAGCGGCCGCGGCAGCGGCGGCACTGGATGGTACTGGCTCATCCTCTTCATCATGGTTGTGGCCTTCACCTTCTTCTACACGATGGTGCAGTACCAGCAGCAGCAGATCGCGAAGAACCTCCAACGCCAGGGCGCCTTCATCCCCGGCATCCGTCCCGGCGCGCCGACAGAGGCCTACCTGGTCCGCGTCGTCACCCGGATCACGTGGGCGGGCGCGTTCTTCCTTGGCTTCGTCGCCATCCTGCCGTTCTTCGTCGGCCTCCTGACTGATGTCCGCGCCCTGACGATTTCGGCCACAGGCTTCCTCATCGTCGTCGCTGTCGTCCTCGACACCATGAAGCAGCTCGAAGCGCAGCTGTTGATGCGCAACTATGAAGGGTTTATTCGCTGACGTGTACATAGTTCTGCTTGGACCACCGGGCGCCGGCAAGGGCACACAGGCGCAGCGCATCGCTGTGGCGACGAAGCTCGTCCACATTTCGACGGGCGACATGTTCCGCGAGAACGTCAAGAACCAGACCGAACTGGGCAAGCTGGCCAACGACTACATGTCTCGCGGCGAACTCGTGCCCGACGAAGTGACCATCGAGATGCTGCTGGAACGCATCTCCCGGGATGACGCCCGCGCTGGCGCCATGTTCGATGGCTTCCCGCGCAACGTCGTCCAGGCTGAGGCGCTCGATGCCGCCCTCGCCCGCGAAGGCGCGAAGGTCGATTTCGCGCTCCTCATCTCCGTCCGCGATGAAGAACTCGTGGCCCGCCTCGGCGGCCGCTGGATCTGCCGCAACTGCGGCAAGCTCTACCACGAGCGGAATGACCCGCCGAAGCGCGCAGGCGTCTGCGACGCCTGCGGCGGCGAACTCTACCAGCGCGAAGACGATCGCCCCGAAGTGGTGCAGTCGCGTCTCGAGAAGCAGAAGCCGCCCGCGGCGCTCATCGAGCACTACCGCAAGGCTCACGTCCTCAAAGAGATCGACGGCGAACAGTCGCTGGACGCAGTCACGGCTGCGTTGCTGGAGGCCATCCGCTAGGCATGGCGATTAAGCTCAAGTCCGAGGAAGAACTGACCATCATGCGCGAAGCCGGCAGGATCGTGGGGAACACGCTTGCCCAGCTGCGCGAGATGATCCGGCCGGGTCTCAACCTCATGGCCATCGAGCAGTTCGTCCGCGACGAATACAAGCGGGCCGGCGCGAAGGAGACCTTCCTCAACTATGCGCCGGGAGGCAAGCGCCCCTACCCGTCGAACATCTGCGTGAGCGTGAACGAGCAGCTCGTCCACGGCATCCCGACCAACCGGGAACTCCAGGAGGGCGACATCGTCACCCTGGACCTCGGGGCCACCTACAACGGCTACGTTGGCGATGCCGCGATCACGGTGCCGGTAGGGAAGGTGAATCCCATCGCCGAGAAGCTCCTCGAAGTGACCGAGGCAGCGCTCTGGGCGGGCATCGGCGCCGCGCGGCCGGGCAACCACCTGAACGATGTGCGCGGCGCCATCGAAGACACCATCAAGGTGAGCGGCTTCTCCATCGTGAAGGGATACGGTGGCCACGGCGTGGGGCGTGAAATGCACGAAGAACCCCACGTGGAGAACTACCGCCAGCGGTACCGCGGGCCAGAACTCGTGCCGGGCCTCGTGCTCGCGCTCGAACCCATGGTCAACGCTGGCGGGCCAGACGTTTACGAGGAGGCGGATGGCTGGACTGTAAGCACGAAAGACGGTAGCTTATGCTGTCATTTCGAGCATACCATAGCTATTCGCGCGGGAGGTGAGGCTCAAGTCCTCACGCTCCCGTAAACCCATCTCTGCAAAAACGAGGGTGTATGGCCAAGAAGGAGACGATTGAAGTGGAAGGAAAGGTGACCGAGCCGCTGCCGAACGCGATGTTCAGGGTGCAGCTGGCAGATGGCCACGAAGTCCTCGCCCACCTGGGCCGCGAGATCCAGGTCCACTTCGTCAAGCTCCTTCCTGGAGACCGCGTCCTGGTTGAGCTTTCGCCCTTTGACCTCGGTCGTGGGCGAATAACGTACCGCTTCAAGTAGGGCGCCCGTCGCCGCCGACACAGGGAGAACGATGAAAGTTCGAGCATCAGTTAAGCCACGCTGCGACAAGTGCAAGGTGATCCGCCGGCACGGGCGCGTCATGGTGATCTGCGAAAATCCAAAGCACAAGCAGCGGCAGGGGTAGCCCGATGGCACGTATCTCCGGAGTCGACATCCCAAACGACAAGCGCATCGAAGTCGCGCTCACCTATATCTATGGCATCGGGCTCACCCGCTCGAAGGCCATCCTCGCCGAGACCGGCATCAACCCGGACACCCGCGCGCGGGAACTGACCGATGACGATGTGCTCCGCATCCGCGACTACATCGATAAGCACTACACGGTTGAGGGAGACCTCCGGCGCGAAGTTCGCCAGAACATCGCCCGGCTCATCGAAATCAACTGCTATCGCGGGCAGCGCCACCGCCGGAACCTCCCGGTTCATGGCCAGCGCACCCGCACCAATGCCCGGCAGAAGCGTGGCGCGCGCAAGACCGTGGCCGGCAAGAAGCGCGCAGGAAAGAAGTAGGAGTAGGCCCAGATGGCAGATGCAAAACGCGGAGCCGCCGACAAGACTCGCCGCCTGAAGCGGCGCGAGCGAAAGTCCATCCCTCGCGGACGGGCCTACATCAAGTCGACCTTTAACAACACGCTGGTCACCCTGACGGACCCGAACGGGAACGTCATCTCCTGGGCCAGCTCTGGCGGGTCCGGCTTCAAGGGTTCGCGCAAGGGCACGCCGTTCGCCGCCCAACTGGCGAGCGAGAACGCGGCCAAGCGCGCCATGGAACACGGCCTCCAGTCCGTCGAAGTCTACGTCCGCGGCGCGGGCAGCGGCCGCGAAGCCGCCATCCGTTCGCTCCAGGCTGCCGGTCTCAACGTGACCGCCATCCGCGATGTCACCCCCATCCCCCACAACGGTTGCCGCGCTCCCAAGCGGCGCCGGGTCTAGGAGCCACCTGAGTCAATGGCACGTTACACCGGCCCCGTCTGCCGTCTCTGCCGCCGTCACGGCGAAAAGCTCTTCCTCAAGGGCGATCGCTGCTTCACGCCCAAGTGCAGCTTTGACCGCCGCCCGAACCCTCCCGGGCCGCGCCCGGCGCGCCGCCGCAAGGTCTCGGACCGCGGCCTCCAGCTGCGTGAAAAGCAGCGCGCCCGCGTCTTCTACGGCGTCCTCGAAAAGCAGTTCGTGCGCTACTACAAGGAAGCCATCCGGACCACCGGCGTCTCCGGTGAGAACCTTGTGCGGCTGCTCGAAACTCGCCTGGACAACATCGTCTACCGGCTCGGCTTCGCCGATTCCCGCAGCCAGGCGCGCCAGATCGTCCGGCACGGCCTCATCACGGTGAATGGCCGCAAGCTGGACGTCCCCTCGGCCCACCTCAAGGTCGGCGACGCTATCGGCTTCACGCCTCGCGGCATCCGCAGCGAGTACTACAAGATCGTCCAGGAGACGATGAAGTCCAAGAACCCGCCAACCTGGCTCTCGCTGGACCTGGCCAACATGTCCGGGAAGGTGACGGCGCCCCCGATCGTCGTCCATGGCGAAACGCACCAGTTCAACGAAAACGTCATCATCGAGTACTACTCGCGCTAACCCGCCCGAGTACCGGCGAGAAGGACCCCAAGAAACATGATGGATTCTCTTGAGTTGATCGGCCAGGCAACGGAAGACGTTGCCCCGCAGCTCACTGTCGAAGAAGAGACGGAAAAGTACGCGCGCCTCATCGCCGAGCCGCTCGAATCTGGCTACGGCATCACCCTGGGGAACGCGCTCCGGCGCGTCCTCCTCAGTTCGCTCGAAGGTGCCGCCATTAATTCGGTGCGGATCGAGCAGGTGCAGCACGAGTTCTCTACCATCCCCGGCATGCAGGAGGACACCACCGAGTTCCTCCTCAACGCCAAGGAAATCCGCCTGCGCGCCCTCAGCAACCGCCCCGGGTCGCTCTCGCTCGATATCGAAGGCCCGGCTGTCGTTACGGCGGCTGACCTGCAGGTCCCGGCCGACTTCGAAGTCGTGAACCCCGAACTGCACCTGGCCACCATCGACACCCCGAAGGCCCGCCTCAGCGTCGAGTTCCACGCGGCCCTCGGCAAAGGCTACGTCCCGGCTGGCTCCGTCGAGGATCTGCCTATCGGCGTCATCCCGGTCGATGCCATCTATACCCCCGTGCGCAAGGTCAACTACCGCGTCGAAAAGACGCGCGTCGGTCAGTCCACGAACTTCGACCGCCTCATCCTCGAAGTCTGGACTGACGGCACCGTCGGCCCGGTCGAAGCGGTCAGCCAGAGCGCTGACATCCTGATGGACCAGTTCGCGCTCTTCAGCCAGATGGGCCGGCCGGAGTACACCACCAGTTCCTACAGCGGCGGCCAGGTCAGCGGCGGGCAGTCGGTTAGCGGCCTGCTCATGGCCCCCGACAGGTACAACACGCCGATCGAAGACCTCGCGCTCTCCGTGCGGGCCTACAACTGCCTCAAGCGCAGCGGCCTGATGACCGTCGGCCAGGTGCTCGAGAAATCCGAAGACGAACTGCTCGCGCTCCGGAACTTCGGCCGCAAGTCTTACGACGAACTCCGCGACCGGCTGATCGAACTTGGCTACGTCGACGGCACGGCCGAAGGCCTCGTGCCGATCGTGGATACCCCCGCCGCGAAGCCCGGCGCAACGCCCTCCGGGCGAGGCCCTGCCAGCATGGCCGGCCGGTCAGCCGCGCGCCCCGGTGGCCGTTCGAACGCCGTCGTCATGGATGACGACGATGAGGAAGAGAACCTGAGCGCCCTTGGCAAGGCGCTGAAGGAAGCACTGCTGAAAGATGGAAGCGCCGAGGATCTGATCGGCGTGGACGACGAGGACTAACCCATGCGACACCGCGTACACGGCCGCCACCTTGGCCGCGACACCAGCCACCGCCTTTCGCTCTACCGCAACCTGGTCACCGACCTGCTGCGGTACGAGCGGATCACGACGACTGAGGCCAAGGCGAAGGAGATCCGGCCCATGGCGGAGCGGATTATCACGCTCGGCCGCCGCGGTGACCTCCACGCCCGCCGCCAGGCGATGCGCTTCGTCTTCGACCCGAAGGTTGTGAAGAAGGTCTTCGACGACATCGGCCCGCGCATGGCGACCCGCCCCGGCGGCTACCTGCGCATCACCGGCCTCGAAGCCCGCAAGGGCGACGGCGCCCGCATGGCCGTCATCGAACTGGTCGACTTCACCGATGGGCCGGCCATGCCCAGGCCGCAACGCGTGACTGCCGCCCCGACGGCGCCGGCCCGCCCGGCAGCGGCTGAACCGGCCCCCGCCGATGAAGCAGCCGCCGAAGCCGAAGCCGCCGAGGCTGATGACACCATCAGCGCCGTCGAAGCTGCCACCGAAGCCCCCGAAGCGGTGGCCGAGGAAGCGGCCGAAGTCGCCGCTGAAACCGAACCCGAAGCGCCCGCAGCGGACGGGGAAACGCCCGCAGAGGGCTAAGCAGCGTGACCGCGAAACGCTTCGCGGCCACGGTCAGTTACGACGGGACAGCGTTCGTTGGGTCACAGATCCAACCGAACGGCCGGACCGTCCAGCAAGAGCTGGAAACCGCGGCGGCGGTGCTCTTCGGGAGCCCCACCCGCGTTGAACTGGCAGGACGCACCGATTCGGGCGTCCATGCCGTTGGCCAGGTCGCCGCGTTCAGTGCCGAAACCCGGCACGAACCGGAAACCGTCAGGAAGGCGCTCAACGCCAACCTGCCGGAAGATGTGGCAGTCTGCGCAGTGCGCGAAGCGTCCGCAGGGTTCGACCCGCGGCGCTGGGCGCGCAAACGCTGGTACCGCTACACCGTCGCGAACGGCGAATCGCGCGAGCCCCTCACCCGGGGCGCCGCTTGGTTCGTCGAGGGAAACCTCGACCTCCCGGCGATGCGCGCGGCGTCGCAAGCGCTCCTCGGACGAAGGGACTTCAGTGCCTTCTCCGGGTTCCTGGAAGCTGGACGCACTCCCGTGCGGACGGTTTCGCGGGCAGAGTGGAGCTGCGAAGGCAGCACCCTCCTGTTCGACATCGAGGCAGACGCGTTCCTGCCCCAGATGGTCCGCCGGATCACCGGCGCGCTCATCCGGTGCGGGCGCCACGCCGCCACTGTGGAGGAATTCGTCCGCCTGCTGGAACAGGCGCAGCCCGGCTCGATGGCCTACGTGGCCCCCGCGCACGGTCTCTGCCTCCAGAAGGTCTGGTACGACGAGGGATATACGGCATGAACACGACTGTGCGAATCAAACAATCGCAGGTGTACAAGGACTGGCACGTCATCGATGCCGCTGGCCGGCCGCTCGGCCGCGTCGCCACCGAGGCCGCCTACCTGCTCAAGGGCAAGCACAAGCCCACCTATGAGCCCCACCTCGACGACGGCGACTTCGTCATCGTGGTCAATGCCTCGCAGGTGCGCGTCACCGGCCACAAGGCCGAGCAGATCACCTACTACCGCCACTCCGGCTACCCGGGCGGCCTCAAGTCGCGCTCCTACGCCGACCAGATGGAGAAGTTCCCGGAGCGCATCCTCGAGCAGGCCATCTGGGGCATGCTGCCCAAGGGCCCACTCGGCAAAGCGATGTTCAAGCACCTCAAGGTGTATCGCGGGGCCAACCACCCCCACCAGTCGCAGCTCGCCGGCAGCGAGAAGGCGAAGACCGCCCGCGAGGCCGCCGCAGCCGAACTCGCCACTGCTCCCCTGAAGGTGAAGCGCCTCCGCCCGCTCAGCGTGCCGGTGGTCGAAGCCGAAGAAACCGAGGCGCCGAAGGCGGCGTCAGCCGCCGCAACAGCCGCCCGCCAGGCTCGCGCCCGGGTTCGCCAGGCAGCTCCTGCCGAAACCGAAGAAACTGCAGCAGTGGTCGAAGCCGTCGAGGCGGCGCCCGCCGTCGAAGAGGCGGCAGCCGAAGCTCCGAAGCGCGCGCCGCGCCGCAAGGCCGCTGCCGCCGAAGAAGCCACCGCCGAAGTTGCGGAATCGAACGAAGAAGCCCCGAAGCCGGCGCGACGCCGTGCAGCGGCCAAGTCCGAAGGGACCGAGGAGTAACCCATGGCTGACCAATACTTCTATGGCACCGGCCGCCGCAAGACCGCCGTCGCGCGCGTCCGCCTCTACCCCGGCAACGGCGCAGTGGTCATCAACGGCAAGCCCCTCGAAGAGGTCTTCTCCCGCGATTCGCACCGTGCCGAAGTGCTCTCGCCACTGACCCGCCTCGGCCGCGAAGGCCGCTTCAGCGCGCAGGTCAAGTGCGAAGGCGGCGGAGTCAGCGGCTGGGCAGGCGCCATCCAGATGGGCATTGCCCGCGCCCTCGTCGCCAGCGACGCCAGTGTGAAGCCCGCCCTCAAGCGGCCTGAGAACCTCCTCACGCGAGACCCACGCATGAAGGAACGCAAGAAGGCAGGCCTCAAGCGGGCTCGCAAGGCGCCGCAGTTCACCAAGCGCTAAAACCCGACCAGCCCAGCGCACCAGCAGCAAAGCGCACGCCCCGTGGGAACCCACGGGGCGTGTTTGTTTATCCCCTCGCCCGCTGGCATCCACCCCTTCGTAACCGCCGGGAAACGTGCCGTTCGGACCGTTCTGCCGATCCCCACGCTGGGGGTCGTGTGTGGGCAAGGGCACGATAGTGCTGGTTGGCTGTGTGCTGGGCGCGGGCGCGATGTTCTACCTGAACACCGGCGCGGGAGCTTCGCGCCCGGCTGCCGGCGAGACGGCGACAGCCAGCCCCACGAAGGAACTCTCACATTCGCAGACGAAACCTCGGACGCCAACGCCAACCGCGACGCCTGAACCCGGCGCGACACCGACGCCAACGCCCGTGCGCCTCACGATTGCCCAGCTGAAGAACCTGCCGCGACCCGCTGGGACGCCCTACACGCTCCCGGGTGCGGCTACCGGCGGGAGCTGGCAGCCGCCCGCCACCGAGCCGCCATCGGCTGACCCGCCTCCACCCACCGTGACCGTCGCGCCGGCGAACACCCCGACCGCGCCGGTTTCGCCACCTTCGGAAGAGCCGGGTACGCCTGTGGCAACGCCGGCGCCGCCTGTGGTCACACCCACGCCGAATCCGAACCCGTGGCCGATCGCTACCCCTCCAACCCTGCCGCCCTACCCGGACGGGAACCTCGGCCCGAACCCGCCGAGCGAGTAGTCAGTGGATGTCCCGGCCGGCGTCGAGGACCGCTTCGAGCATGTCTGCCGGGCTCGCGAAGCCGTTCCGCGCGTAGAGCGTCCGGCTCCGTTCCGTCGGCCAGAGGATGACCGAGTCGACGCGCTGTTCGCGGCAGAAGCCGAGTGCGGCATCGAGCAGCCGCTGGCCAGTCCCGGCCGCCCGCGCCGAAGGGTCGACGTAGACGTTCGTGATGTATGCGTGCTGTTCCAATTCGGGCGCGGGGTTCGGCACCTTCTCGATGAGTTCGAGCCAGAGTTGGCCAACCACCATTCGGTCCTGTTCGGCCACCCAGCAGCGCCAGGGCCCGCCGGGCTGCAGGCGCTCCGCCATCCAGGCCGTGCAACGCGTGATGAAACCTTCGCGCTCCTCGGTGGCCTGGTTCATAGCGGTGCGAAAGTCGTGCCGGAGCGCTGCGAGGCGTCCCGCGTCGGCTGGAGTGGCTGGCCGGATGTGCATCGCGGAAGCGTAGCAGGCACCCGCACTCCCGGTGGTAGACTTGCCGCCCCGGAGGAATCGCGATGCCCGAATACAGGAAGCCCGGCGCCATGATCCGCGTCATGAACTCTGCGATTGGCGTTGCCATCAAGCTGGGCCTTAGCCCGCAGGGTGGTCAGTTGCTCACCGTGCGCGGGCGCAAAAGCGGCAAGCCGATGTCCACGCCGGTGAACCCGATGACCTTCAACGGGAACGAGTACCTGGTCGCCCCGCGCGGCGACTGTCACTGGACCCGGAACCTGCGCGTCGCCGGGACAGCCCAGCTGCGCCTCGGGCGGAAGCGCCGCACCGTGCGCGTGGACCACGAACTGGCCGAGGCCGAGAAGCCGCCGGTCCTGCTGGAGTACCTTCGCCGATGGTCAGGCGTGACGAAGGCCCATTTTGGCATAACGTGGCCAAACCCAACTGCCGAAGAGGTGGAGCGGGTCTGCGCGCGGACGCCGATGTTCCAGCTCACGAAACCTGAGGCATAGCCGCTATCGCGTGCCGGGCACGACCTCCCACTCTTCGCCGTACCACATGGGCGAGTTCGGCAGGTCAATGAAGTTGCGCTCGTCTTCGAGCAGTTCGCGCGCGGCGGTTACGGCTGCCTCACCGCCACGGCCACGTTCGTTCGAGTCGTACCAGAGTTCGGCGATGCCATCGAAGGGTTCGGGCGCGCCGCCGTTGCGCGCCTGCAGCCGGGCGTGCATCTCCGGGTCCCGCAGTGTTCGCACCTGCTGGTACCGCTTGACGCCGAGAACGGCTGCCCGCTCGGCCACCAGCGGCGCATGCACGTTGCGCCAGTAGTCTGAGAACTCGTCCCAGGTCATCCCCGGCTTCCGGCGAAGACAGTAGGTGAGCTTGATGATGGCCATCGGGCTACCGCTGCGAGGTGTGCACCCGCACGCCGGGCTGGCGGTAGGGCACAAATTCGGTAAGCACGCCGTGGACGTCCTGCGGGTAGAAGAACGCCGCGCCCGCCTTCGGCCCGAGGTCAACGCGCCGGAGCCCCTGGTCGGTCAGCCGGTTCGCTTCCTCCTCAACGTCGTCTACCGCGTAGCCGATGTGATGGAGGCCCGGGCCGCGCTTTGCGAGGAACTTCGCGGCGCCGCTCGTCGCGTCCTGGGGGACGATGATTTCGATCACGGTGTCGCCTTCGCCCACCTGCAGGAAGTAGTTCATCGTCCGTTCGGGCGGGAAGTACTGGCCTGTGTCGCCTGCGCCCTTCCAGTCGGCAATGGGGAAGCCGAGCTTTCCCAGCAGGATCTCTCGCGCCTGCTCCCACGAAGGTGAGACCAGGCCAATATGGTCGATGCGTCGAATCACGGCTGCCTCCTCGGTTCCCTGTAGCGCGGACTGTAGAGAGCGCGGCGCTCGCCGTCGACTGGTGCTGACAGCACCGGCCGAACCGGTTAGATTCAGCCCGCCGCTAACCAAGGAGGCTCATCGATGCCCGGTTCACTTCCCCCACGCGCTCATGTCATCTGCGGCGGTTTCCCGCCCGGGCAGGCCGCGGGCCACGACCACGATTACGCCCGGCTGCGCATCCTCGAACTCCTCGGCGAGAACGAAATCCACGCATCGACAGCGAACGACTTCATCGACATCGAACGTTGGCTGCCGATTAGCCGCCTCCTCATTACCTACACCGCCGGTCCCATCGCCTCGGCCGACCAGGCGAAGGCTATCCAGGCATGGTTGACCGCCGGCGGGCACTGGATCGGCCTGCACGGCACTTCCGGAGGCCGCGCCGTCCGTGTCGATAACGAAGACCGGCGCCGCGCGATGCTCCGCCTCGAACACCACGAGGTGCTCGGCGGGTTTTTCCTCAACCACCCGCCGGTCCGCAAGTTCGAAGTGAAGGTTCATGCCGGCAACGACACCATCACCGACGGCCTGCCCGAGTCCTTCGTCACCGTCGACGAGCCGTACATGGTCGAATGCAGCGACCCGAACGCCCGCATCCTGCTGACCGCCGAACTCGGCCCGGACAACTCGCCGCGCGGATTCGGCTTCCAGTACGAGAAGGACACCGCCCTTTTGCCGGACGGCAGGACCCGCGTGCTCGGCTACACCCGCGACGTTGGCGAGGGCGGTGTCACCTACGTCGCCCTGGGCCACTGCCACACGCCGTCGACGAGCGTGCAGCCGTTCGTCGATAAGAGCGTGGACCCCGAAGGGAAGACGCCGCCCATCATTCGCACGAGTTGGGAAGCGCCCGCCTACATCTCGCTGCTGCGCAACAGCATTCGCTGGGGCATGGGCTAAGCCGGGGCCATCGCCCCGAGTTCGGCCATCCGCTGCGAGAACAGCTTGCCGGTGGTCATGCCGCCGTCGACCGGCAGGCAGATGCCGGTGACGAAGCTCGAAGCGTCGCTCGCCAGCCAGAGTGCGGCCTCGGCGATGTCGTGCGTGCTGCCAGAGCGGGGGATCGGCTGAGCCTTTGCGAACCCCATCTGGAGGATGGGGATGAGTGCCTCGGCGGCGTCCTGGTCCATGCCTCCGCCCCGGCCAAAGATGGCCGTCGGGATGGCCCCCGGCGCGATGGCGTTGACCCGCACGTTCTCCTCGCCGAGCTCGTTGGCGAGGACACGGGTGAGGTGGATGACCGCCGCCTTCGACGCCGAATACAGCGTGCCGCCGTAGCCGACGCCGATGCCGGCGACGCTCGCAGTGTTGATGATGCTCCCCGACTTCTGCGCCTTCATGACCGCCGAGGCGTGCTTGATTCCGAACAGGACCCCGCCGAGGAGCACGTCGACCGACTCGCGGTACATCTCCGGCTTCAGGTCGCTGATGAGGCCCTCCGGGTGGCCGCGGCCGGCGTTGTTGAACATCACATCGAGGCGCCCAAACGTGTCGACGGCGAACTGCACAGCTGCGCCAACCTGGGCGTCATCGGTCACGTCGGTGTGGATGAACCTCGCGTTCCCGCCGAGTTCGTCCGCGATCCGCTGGCCGCGATCGTCCTGCACGTCCGCGAGAACGACGCTCGCGCCTTCCGCTGCAAACAGCCGCGCGCTCTCGGCGCCGATGCCGCTGGCCGCGCCGGTGATGACGGCCACCTTCCCTTCGAGTCTCCCGGTCATGAGTTTGTGCCTCCATTGCATGAATTCGAAAGCCGCGTCCCTGCGGCTCAGACCCGTGTCAGGCGCGTACGGCGCGCTGGAAGAGTTCGGTCAGCTCCCGCGTGTACGCCGCGACGTCGAGCGAGGGCGTCGTCGCCAGTTGACCGGCGAAACCGTCGACCGCCGCGCGCAGGGTCACTGCCATGACGCGCGTATCGAAGCTGCGGAACTCACCGGTTTCCTGGCCCCAGGCGAACATCGCGGCCGTCCCGGCGATGAGCGGCTCGGTGTCTTCGACCCGGTAGTGCGGCTCGCCGTCCGGTTTGCGGAAGTTCGTGATGATGTCGGTGATGGCCCGGGCGGCTGCCCGGTTCTCTGCGATAAAGCCGAGGTTCGTGGCGATGTACCTGGTGAGCAGTTCACCTGCCGACTGCGCGTCTTTCAGGGTGGCCATCATCTGCTCGTGGCCGGTCAGATAGAACGAATCAACGACCGCGCGAACGAGGTCGTCCTTGCTGGGGAAGTAGTAGCCGATGACGCCCTTCGAGATCCCTGCCTGGCGGGCGATGCGCGCGAGTGAGGCGTGCGCAAAACCAACGTCCGCGATGGCCTCGGTAGCCGCTGCGATGATCTGGGCCTTCCGCGCAGCCTCGATGAAGGTCGGCCCTTCCCGGACGGCTGCTTCATTTTTCGTACGCACGTCCAAAATATAGATCGATCGTACGAAATTGGCAAGACCTGTCGTCCGGGCATCGTCAAGGCTGGCTGCGGTGTGGTTGAATCCCTGCAACCCGGTCCCGGAGCCAGCAGATGACCCCCTACGAACGAATCGACCGCGCGGTGGACGAAGCGAGTGACGCCCTTCGCCGCCTCAGCCTCGAAATCCACTCCCACCCTGAACTGAACTTCGAAGAGCACCACGCGCACAGCGTGCTCACCGAGTACCTCGACGAGCAGGGCTTCGAGGTGGTCCGCGGCGCGTACACAATGCCGACGGCCTTCAAGGCGGTCGCCGGGAACGGCGGCCCGACGGTAGCGGTCCTCTCCGAATACGATGCCCTGCCAGGGATCGGCCATGCCTGCGGCCACAACCTCATCGCGATCGCTGGCATCGGCGCGGGTGTCGGCCTGCGGGCCGGCCTCGAAGGCGTCGAGGGCACGGTTGTCATCCTCGGCAGCCCCGCGGAAGAGGGCGGCGCCGGGAAGCAGATCCTCATCGAGCAGGGCGCGTTCGAAGGTGTCGCCGCCGCGCTGATGGCCCACCCGAGCCCGGCGGACAGTGCGACACCGAAGGTGCAGGCGCTCCAGTCGCTCCGGGTCGAGTACTTCGGGCGGAATGCGCATGCGGCCGCGATGCCATGGAACGGCGTGAACGCCCTCGACGCCCTTGTAGCGGGCTACAACGCCGTCTCGATGCTGCGCCAGCAGATCAAGCCGACCGACCGCGTGCACGGCATCTTCACCGATGCCGGCGTGAAGCCGAACATCATCCCCGACTACACCGCCGCTGATTACTACGTCCGCTCGGCGACGATGGCCGAACTGGACGAGCTGAAGCCAAAGGTCCAGGCGGCCCTCGAGTCGGGCGGGATGGCCGCCGGTTGCCGGGTCGAGTTCACCTGGGTCGGCCGCGCCTACACCGATCTCGTCTCGAACGACCCTCTGGCCGGGCGGTACTGTGCCCACATGGAAGAGTTGGGCCTGCCCGTCGGGAAGATCCCGTGGTTCGGGGCGAGCACTGACATGGGGAACGTGAGCTACGTGCTTCCGACCATCCACCCGATGTTCGGCATCCCCTGCGACCCGATGAACGCGAACCATACCGCGCCGTTCACGCAGGCCGCTGCAACCGAAGAGGCGCACGAGCGCACCGTCCGTGTGGCGAAGGCGATGGCCCGCGCCGCCTATGACGTAATTACCCAGCCTGAGTTGCTCGCGGCGGTGAAACAGGACTTCCTCGCGAACGTTCCGAATCCGGGCGACCCGCTGCGTTAACGGAGGCTACAGGCCGAGGCGGCGGTCGTTCTCGGCCCAGGCGACATCGTTCAGGGCCATCAGCCCGCCCGAGACGAGCGAATGCCCGCCGAGGAGCACCGGGATTGGCGCTTCGGCTGCCGCCCGGGTGAACCGCCGCAGGAACGGCTCTTCGATTGCCTCCCAGGCGAGCAGGTCGCTCTGGAAGCGGTCCTCGCGGGACGGTTCGATGCCCAGGTGCGCCTCGATGACGCGGGTGTCGATGACCGCGCCATCGCCCAGTTCGGCGAGCCGGTGGAAGAACCGCTCGACGCCGACCTCTTCGATGAGGAAGCCGAGGATGCTGCGCGCGCGGTAGCCCGGGGGCGCAGTCGCCAGCCCGCGTTCTTCGGCGAAGAGCCGCACTCGGCATGCGGTTTCGCGCTCGAGGTACTGCCACGCCTGGCTGCCGCCAACGCGTCCGGCGACCACCACCTGCATCGTCCGGTCGCAGAGCAGCGGCATGAAGGTCCGGTAGCGTGCGGCTGCCGCAGCTGCCGGTTTCGCCGCCTCGGCCAGTTCCGGCGGCAGTCCTTCACAGAGCGAAAGCACTGCCAGGTCGCTCGGCGTGTCGAGGTCGAATTGTGTCGCGGTTGTCCGCGGGAGGATGACCGAGGCGAGGCCCGCATCGTCGCGCAGCCGCCGCGGGAGCAGGTTGTCCCGCCCGAACTCCCCGCATCGTTCGATGGCCTCGCCGGGTGTCCAAGCGGTCAGGTCGGCAGAGAAGAAGTTATTGGTGACGAAGCGCGGGTCCCGCGCTTCCAGTTGT
This sequence comes from Dehalococcoidia bacterium, assembly GCA_020853755.1. GTDB lineage: Bacteria > Chloroflexota > Dehalococcoidia > Tepidiformales > Tepidiformaceae > Amarobacter. The sequence goes on from JADYYG010000013.1 coordinate 24,870, forward strand.
TCCACCACGAGCCGGAACTCGTCGAGGCCGAGTAGCGGCACCGAGCCCGAGCCCATCGTGGCCGGCTTCTGCAGCCCATACCGGGCGACGATGCCCCGCAGGCGTGCGGCGAAGTCGAATGGCTCGCCCGGCTGGTCAGGGTCGATGAGCAGGCCGGGGAGCACCGGCGCGAACTCGCCTGGCTCGCTGGTCGCGATGATGACGGCTTCGAAGCCCGCCGCGAGGGCTGCCTGTGCCGTGTTCCTGGCTGCTGCCACGCGGGCGGCGGCGAGCATGCGCTCCGCGTGGCCATCGCCCGTGCCGCCGTGGAAGATGACCAGCACCGGGCGTTCGAACATGCTGACAGCGTAATGTTCGGCCCCGCTCGGCGCATACCGGCAGTGCTCGCAGCCCGGCGCGGGCGGCGCTCACCTGCCTATACTGGTTGTGTGGTACAGGCCGAATACCCACCGGCGATTGAGGGCGAAGGACTCGAACTCCGCCCCTGGGACGAGGACCTCGCCGCACAGATGGCGAAATGGGGCATTCGTGGCTTCCCCTACCACGCCTTCGATCTGGGCTACCTGAAAGACCCGGCCCGGCGCGCGTCGGCTATCGCCGGGTTCCGGGAAGAAGGCCCCCATCGGCACTTTGTGGCCGTCGAGGACGGCACAGCCGTTGGGCGCGTTTCGGTGAACCTGCGAGACCCGGCCGGCTGCTACCTCTGGTCGGTCCATGTCGCCCCGGAGCACGAGCGGCGCGGCGTGTGCCGCAGGATGCTTGCCGCCCTGATGGTTTACCTCGAGCGCAGCGGCACATGGCCCGGATTCATCCTCACCAGCAACAGCTTCGCCGAGCACGCGCACCGGGCGTACCGTGCGCTCGGCTTCGAAATCGCCGAGACTCGCTGGCACTTTGACCGCGAAATCGCCGAGGAACTCTGGCGCGTCAGCCCGGAACTGCGCGAGCCAATCGCCCGGCACATTCGCTTCCAGGACGGGCGCTGGCAGGTGCGGAACTTCGTCATGCGGCGGGAGCCGGGGACGCCGATGATCACCCGGGGCGCCGGCCGCGCGCTCCGCGCCTGAGTATTTCAGGAAGCCAGCGCGGCGTTTCGCGCCAGCGCCACGGTGATGTTGTCCGGGCCGCCAGCATCGTTCGCGAGTTCTACCAGCCGCTGGGCCACGTCCTCCACGTTCGGCCGCGCGACGACAGCCGCGAGTGCGGCATCTTCCACCGGACCGAAGAGTCCGTCGCTGCAGGCGAGCAGCGTGTCGCCGGGGCCGAGGGTGAATGGCCCGCCGATGCCGGCTTCCACGGCCGCTTCGAAGCCGACCGTGCGCGTCACGACGTTCCGGTAGGGGTGATGACGCGCACTCTCCGCGTCAAGCACACCTGCATCAACCTGCTCCTGCACCCACGAATGGTCACGGCTCAGCTGGCGAAGCTCGCCCCCCGAGTGCAGGTAGAGGCGGCTGTCACCGATGTTGAGCCACCAGTACTCCGTTTCCTTCAGCAGGGCGAGAACCAGCGTGGTTGCCGCACCCGTCGCGCCGAGCGTCTTCGCCTCCGCCCGGATGCTCCAGTTGACCCGGAGCACCGTTTCCCGCAGTCCGCGCTCTGGTCCGCTGGCCGTGACCAGTGGCCCCAGTTCGAGCGCGAGCAACTCAAGCGTGCGCCGGCTCGCCCAGTCGCCGCGCGCGTGCCCGCCCACCCCGTCGGCGACGGCGATGAGGGTCCAGCCATCGGCGCCAGCCAGGCTGCCCGCGAACACGGCATCCTCGTTGCGCTTGCGGCGGCGGCCAATATCCGAGCGTGCAGCGAGTTCGAGGCGTTGCGTCATCGGCTGTTATTCTGCCTCGTTGGCCGTGCGCGCTGACAGCACCGGCGCGATTCTTCGGCGATCGCGACATGATTTGTCGCGATCGAGCGGTATCCATAACCCGTGGGCTCCATAAAGGAACTATCAAGGATTGGCCGACGCGACGATAACGGATGGAGCAGCTATCCTTATTCGTCTACGGTGCCCCCGGGATCGCACCGGGCGGGCACAGTCACCCCGCCAACAGTCCCGCCGGGGCCATCCCTATCTGGAGTCCAGGTCATGAAAGTCGTCTTTTTCGAAGACGTAGAAGGAACTGCGCAGGTCGGCGAAGTGAAGGACGTGAAGAACGGCTTCGCTCGCAACTTCCTGCTGCCTCGCGGCATCGCCGGCGCCACCTCGCGGGATAACCTGCAGCGCGCCAACTCGCTCGCGCAGAAGGAAGCCCGCCGCCAGGAGAAACTCGACGCCGAGGCGCGCGGCATCTCCGGCAAGGTGGACGGCTACACCGTCACCATCGAGGCCCGCGTCGGCGAGACCGGCCACCTCTTCGGTTCCGTCACGAACCGCGACATTGCCGAGCAGCTCACGGCAAAGACGGGCGTCGAGGTCGACTCGAAGATCGTCCTCCTCGCCGAGCCGATTCGCGAGATCGGCCAGCGCCAGGTGAGCGTCAAGTTCACCCGCAACGTCATCGCCGAAGTCACGGTCGATGTCGTGCCTGACGAAGCGTCGCGGCCGGTGGTCGAGAAGCTGCTTGCCGAGCGCGCCGCCCAGGCCGAACTCGAAGCGAAGCAGCTTGCCGCCGCCGCAAAAGCCCGCGAAGAGGCCGAAGCAGCGAGCGCGGAAGCCACCGAAGAAGCGGAATAACCGGGAAAGGAGGACCCAGGGACCGAGGCTTGTTGCTCCTCCGCCGTTGTTGGCGGACCCCGGTTCCTCCTTACCTCATGGCTCTCTCGCATCTCGAACGTCTTCCCCCGCATGACATCGAGGCAGAGGAGGCTGTCATCGCCTCCCTCATGGTCGATCCCGAGGCCGTCCTGGCCGTGCATGGGATCGTCAAAGCGTCTGACTTCTTCCGCGAGAAGAACGGCTGGGTCTACGACGCCTGCATCGCGCTCTGGAACCGCGATGAGGTCATCAACCAGATCACCGTCGCCCACGAACTTGCTTCCCGTGATCAGCTCGAAGAGATCGGCGGCCAGGTCTTCCTCGCCGATGTGATCCGGCGGCTCCCCACGTCCATCGGCGCAGAGTTCTATGCCCGCATCGTCAAGCGCGACGCGATGTACCGCGGTCTCATCCATGCCGCCACCGGCATCCTCCAGATGGCCTACGAAGCACCCGCCGACATCGACGGCGTCTTCTCCCGCTCAGAAACGTTGCTCCAGAAGCTGCGCGGCGGTGAGAACTTCCGCGACTTCGTGCACATCCGCCAGTTGCTCGACGCCTACCTCGACCAGGATCCGGATGAAATCGAGCGGATGGAGCTGTCAGCCATTCGGACGGGCTTCAGCGACCTCGATACGCTGCTGAACGGCCTGAAGCGTTCCGACCTCGTCATCATCGGCGCCCGCCCGAGTGTTGGTAAGTCAAGCTTCGCCCTCGGCATCGCGCGAAACGCGGCAATCGAGCAGCGCGCCAACGTCGCCTTCTTCTCGCTCGAAATGTCGTCCGAGCAGCTAGCGATTCGCATGCTTTCGGCGGAGTCCGGCGTCGACAGCACCCGCCTGCGACTCGGCCAGAACACGGAGATCGAAGAGCGCCGCGTGGTCGCAGCGGCCGCGCGACTTTCGGAAGCGAACATCTGGTTCGACGACTCGGCCATGCTGACTGCGGCCGAACTGCGCGCCAAGGCGCGCCGCCTGGCCGGCGAAGCAAAGCAGCTCGACCTCATCGTGATCGACTACCTCCAGCTCATGCAGGGCGAGGGGAACAGCGGACGGGAGAACCGCGTGCAGGAGATCAGCTACATCTCGCGCATGCTCAAGGGCCTCGCCCGTGAACTCGATGTGCCCATCGTCGCCCTCGCGCAGCTCTCGCGCGCCATCGAAAACCGCCATCCGCGGATTCCCCAGCTGTCCGACCTGCGCGACTCCGGATCCATCGAACAGGACGCCGACATCGTCCTGTTCCTCAGCCGCGAAGAGCTTCATACGAGCCTCGAACAATGGGCGCAGCAACACCCGGACCTGCCCGAGAGCGCGTACCCAAAGGGTGTTGCGCGGGTCGATGTAGCGAAGCATCGCAACGGCCCCATCGGCTTCGTCGAACTGCGCTTCCGGGACCGCCTGGCCCGGTTCGAAGACTGGGTCTTGCGCACCGATGATGAGTAGCGCTGCCCGCGTGGAACCCGCAGCCGCACGTGAGGGCCGCCGTCCATGAGCGACTTCGACGGCTTCCCCGGCATCGGCAAGGGCACCGTGGTCCCGAACCTCTTCTTCGCGGCCGTCCTGCCCGAGGTGCACACCCCTGGTGCGCTGCTCGCCTTCCTCTGGGCGTCCCGGCTGCTCCAGGAGAAGCGCGGAGACACCCGCTTCGTCACCGCCGCCGAGATCTGGGCTCAACCCGCTGCGGAAGAGAGCTTTGCGAACCTGGCCGGTGGCGAGAAGGGCCTGAAGACCGGCCTTTCCGAATGCGTCGAACTGCGGGCGCTGCTCGCCATCGGCCTCCGTTCCGCCGGCAGCGAAGAGGTCCTCTTCGCGAGCAACGACCCGGCCTCGCGACGTACCATCGCCCGCGCCCGGGCCGGCGAAATCACCCTGCGCCCGGACAGCATCGTCGTCCCGATCGAACCGAAGGAGCGCCGCCCGGGCATCTTCCGGCTCTACGAGGAGAACATTGGCACCATCACCGCGATGGTGGGCGAGCGCCTCCTCGAAGCGCAGGACCGCTATCCTGCGGACTGGATCGAAGACGCCTTCCGCGAGGCCGCCGAACTGAACGCGCGTAACTGGCGCTACATTGAAACTATCCTCAGGAACTGGGCCGAGGAGGGCCGTCCTCATGAAACGCCTGGGCGAGATTCTCTCGAAGACCGTAAGCGAAAGTACCTCGGAGGCGCCCTCCGGCCAGGCAACTGAACCAGCCCCCGCGGCGCCGGTCTGCCCGCTCTGCCAGGGCGCCGGTTTCGTGCGCCGGGCGCTCCCGGTGGATCACCCGCGATTCGGCAAGGCCGAACCCTGCCAGTGCGTCCTCGAAGAAGACCAGCACACCCGGCGGACGCGCCTCGAACGCATGAGCCACCTCGGTGCGCTCACCCGCTTCACCTTCGAGAACATGGTCCCTGCCGGCCGCAACGACGATGGCGGCTGGTTCGAACGCGCCTACGCGGCTGCCCGCGACTACGCCGCCAATCCCGCGGGCTGGCTGGTGTTCACCGGTTCTTCGGGGAGCGGAAAGACGCACCTCGCCGCTGCCATCGCCAACGCCCGCATCGCTGAAGGCGAGCCCGTGCTGTTCATGGTCGTCCCCGACCTGCTCGACCTCCTTCGTGCCAGCTACGAACCGGGCGACGATGACATGGGCTTCGAGCAACTCTTCGACCAGGTTCGGAACGCGCCGCTCCTCATCCTCGACGACGTCGATACCGGCTCGGGCACGCCGTGGGCGCGGGAGAAGCTCTTCCAGGTGGTCAACCACCGCTTTAACGCCAGCCTGCCGACCGTGTTCACGACGACGACCCGGCCGCAAAACCTCGACGAGCGGCTCGCCACCCGCCTGCTCGATGAGATGCTCTCGCGCGTGCTTGTGCTCGATTCGGAGGTGCGCGGCGGCTACAGCCAGGTTGGCGGCATGACCCGCGAGCGGATCAACGAGCTCCAGTTCCGCACCTTTGACCTGCGCGTCCAGGGCCTCCATGCCGAGGAGCGCGAGTCGCTCGACTCCGCCTTCCGCGCTGCGATGGCCTTCGCCGATGACCCCCGCGGCTGGTTCGTCCTCCAGGGCGCCAACGGCTGCGGGAAGACCCACCTCGCGTCGGCCATCGCGAACAAGGCCCTCAGCAACGGACAGGGGGTCTTCTTCGCGGTCGTCCCGGACCTCCTCGATTCGCTCCGCGCCTCCTTCGCGCCCGGGAACGAAACCCCCTACGACGAAACGTTCGACCGCATCCGGAACGTGGACCTGCTGATCCTCGATGACCTCGGCGCTCAGAAGGCCTCGGAGTGGGCGCAGGAGAAGCTCTACCAGGTGGTCAACTACCGCCACGTTGCCGGGTTGCCAACGGTGGTGACAACCGACCAGTCGCTCGACCGGCTGCAGCAGGCCCACCCCCGCATCGTCGCGCGCATCGCCGACCCGCATGCGGGGACATTCGTGACCATCCTCGCGCCGCACTACCGGCTCGGCCGCCAGCCCGAAGCGCCGTCACCGCGGCCGTCCGGGCGTAGCCGCCGTTAGTGCCCTGTACCCGCCGACTCCGTAGGATTGCCGCATGACGATGATGCGGGCCGTCTTCTTCCTCGTGATTTCCGGGGTCATCATGGCGCTCGGCATCGTGTTCGTGATTGTCCGTGTCAACGAAGGACTGATCGACAGCAGCATCAGCGCCCGCGTTTCTGGGGCGCGCGTCGGTGATGGCGCGGCGACCCCGGAGGGCCTGGGCCGCGGCCAATCGCCGGGCCAGGCACGCGGGACGGCAACGGCTGTGTTCCGTACGGCGACTGCGCTCGCCGGCGAGCGAACGCCCTCTGTGCCGCCGACACCGTCGGGGCGTGACATCACCCAGGTTCCGATCGGCGCGACAACCGAGATCGGCGGCTCGCGCTACACCGTCCACCAGGTCGCCGACCCGGAGCCGCCGGGCTTTTTCACCACGACCGCCGGCAACCGCCGCGTGGCGCTGGAGATCACGCAGGAGGCCACAGGGAGGGACGTGACCTACAGCTTCGCCGCCTTCCGCCTGCGTGACGCCAACGGCCAAGAGCACACGTGGGCAATCACGAATTCGGCGCCGAAGTTCGAGTCGGGCACCCTGAAGTCCGGCGAATCGAAGACGGGCTGGATCAGCTTCCAGGTGCCGGTTGGGGTTGGCCTCGATGCGCTCCTCCTCACCCAGCCGGGCAGGATCGAAAGCACGGCGATCGTCACCCTGCGATAGGCGGCGGGTCCGTTAGAGGACGGCGGCCATGTCGGCCGCGAGTACGGGCGCGAAACCGATTGTAACGAGCGAGAAGACCGCCACCGCCGCCGTTCGCGCCGGCACTGAGTTCTCAAACTCTCGAGCCACGGGGTTCTTTGCGAGGAATGCGTAGGCCGCGCCGACGGCGATGACCGCCAGGCCGACCGGAAAGAAGGCGACGGCCGGCGCCGCTGCCACTGCCACGATGGCGGTTCTCCGGCGGTTCACCCACCACCAGCCTTGCCAGCTGCGAACCAGGGCTGCAGTCAGCACCAGGCCTGCCGCCGGGATGACGATAAAGAGCAGCACCGCCAGCCATGCCGGCTCCAACACGGTGAAGTCCACCCCGTCGCCGTGGATCAGTCCTGCGCCGCCGAGGGTTGCCCCGGGCGCGGCCCACGCCCAGACGGCCCAGCGTCCGTGCATGAAGCGAAGAGCCAGCGCCACGAACAGGCCCGCGATTGCCCCCAGCGCCCAGGTCGTCACTACCAGGTTCAACGTGTCGAAGGTGACGACCCCGATTTCGAACTCATCGTCGGTGAGTGTTCCGCGAACGGAGCCGGGTGACGTGAAGCGGAGGAGCAGCATCGCGAGCCGCCCGCCAATGCCGCCTACCAGTATCCCGGCGATGCCGCCGGCCGCCGCACCGAGCAGGGCGCGCCGAAGGAAAGCAAAGAACGAAGCTGTCCAGGTCATGGCTCCACCTGTAATGGCCGGTATTCCGGGTTGGCGGAAGTATAGGGCCAATGCGTCCCATCGCAAATTCTCATCCCGTTGTGCAGCGCACAGCCCGGGGGCTTGATACGCTCGGAGCACGTTACCCGCCGCCCTGGAGGCCGCTATGACCACGACCGAACGCCAGTACATCCCGGTTGCGAAGCCGCTCATCGGCGAGGCTGAGAAGCGCGCTGTGATGGACGTGCTCGACAGCGGCCACCTCGCCCAGGGCCCCCGTACCGAGGCCTTCGAAGCCGCATTCGCCCGCTACATCGGCGCGAAGCACGCCATCGGCGTCAACAGCGGCACGGCAGCGCTCATCGTCGCCCTCCAGGCCCACGGCGTTGGCCCCGGCGACGAAGTCATCACCACGCCGTTCAGCTTCATCGCGACCGCCACCAGCATCATCGCCTGCGGCGCCACCCCTGTGTTCGTCGATGTCGACCCGTTCGACTTCAACCTCGACCCGGAGAAGGTGGAAGCGGCTATCACTGACAACACGAAGGCCGTCATGCCGGTCCACATTTTCGGGCACCCGGCGCGCATCGAAGAGCTGAGCCAACTGTGCGAAGAGAACGGACTCGCCCTCGTCGAGGACGCCGCCCAGGCGCACGGCGCCGAGCATGCCGGGCGCCGGGTTGGGTCCTTCGGGACGGGCTGCTTCAGCTTTTATCCCACCAAGAACATGACCACCGGCGAAGGCGGCATCATCACCACGAACGATGACGAGGTCGCCCGGATGTGCCGGATCATCCGCAGCCACGGCCAGGAGCAGCGGTACAAGCACGACTACTTCGGCCTCAACTGGCGCATGCAGGACCTCAACGCCGCCATCGGCCTTGTCCAGATGGACTACATCGAGGACTGGAACAGGGCCCGCATCGCGAATGCCGAGAAGCTGTCGTCACTTATTCGAAGCGTCGAAACGCCGCGCGTTCGCGAGGGCGACCGCCACGTCTTCCACCAGTACACCATCCGCGTGAACGGCGACCGCGACGCCTTCCAGGCGAAGCTCCACGAGGCGGGTATCGGCAGTGCCGTGCACTACCCCATCCCGATCCACCACCAGCCAATCATGGAGGAGATGGGCTTCGGCGAGTTTGATTGCCCGGTCGCTGATGCGGCCGCCGAACGCGTCCTCTCCATCCCGGTGCACCCGTCCCTCGGCCCCGAAGACGTCGAGTACATCGCGAGCGTCATCAACCGGATCGGGTAGGAGCGCGCTGTCTCGAGATTGCGGGCCCTGTTACCCTCAATCTCGATGACTCGAACCTTGCGCGCGGCCGTTATCGGCCTCGGATCGATGGGCGCGAACCACGCCCGTGTGCTTGCTGATACTCCCGGCATCGAACTCGTCGCTGTTGCCGACGCCAACCCCGCGGCGGTCGCCAAAGCGGTGGCCGGGCGGCCGATCCCCGGCTTTCCCGATGCCGCCACACTCCTGCGCGAAGCCCGGCCGGAGATGGTCTCCATCGTCGTGCCGACGCAGTTGCACGAAGAGGTCGCGCTCCAGGCCATCGCCGCCGGGGCGAACGTCCTGGTCGAAAAGCCAATCGCCGCGAACCTCGATGCCGCCCGCCGCATCGCCGCCGCCGCCGAGGCCGCCGGGCTGCTTCTCACCGTGGGCCACATCGAGCGCTTCAACCCTGCCATCCAGGAACTCAAGCGCCGCCTCGATGCCGGCCAGGGCGGGCCGGTCCTCCAGGTTCGCGCCCGCCGCGTCGGGCCATTCCCCCACCGCATCCGTGATGTCGGGGTCATCCACGACCTCGGGCCGCACGATATCGATATCATGCGCTACCTCCTCGGCGATGAAATCGAACGCGTCTTCGCTGAATCGCGCAGTCATATCGCCACGGGCAACGAGGACATGTTCGCCGGGCTGGTCCGCTTCCGCGGCGGCGCTATGGGCACGCTCGATATCAACTGGCTGACCCCGACAAAGGAGCGTTCGCTGACCGTCCTCTGCGAAAAGGGCATGTTCGTGGTCGATTACGCCGCCCAGTCGCTCGCCTTCTACGAGAACTTCGATGCCGCCGCCCGCGAAGGCCGCTATGCGAGCGTGACCGAAGGCCCGATGACGCGCTACCCGATCCCGAACCGGGAGCCGCTGCGGGTGGAACTCGAAGCCTTCCGCGATGCTGTCCTCGCCGGGGGACCGGCCCCGGTCAGCGCCCACGATGGCATGACCGCGCTCGCCGTCGCCGAGGCCCTCGTTCGCTCCGGCGAGACAGGTGTGCCCGTCGCCGTCGGCGAGGTGGCGGGCCGCGCATGAACGTCGCTGTCGTCGGCATCGGGCGCATCGGCCTTCCGGTCGCGGCGACCATCGCCTCGAAGGGTCACCGCGTCTTCGGCTGCGATGTGAACGCCTCCCTGGTCGAACGCGTCAACCGTGGCGAAAACCCGATCCCCGACGAAGCGGGCCTCGGCGCGATGCTGAAGGAAGTCGTCGCCAGCGGCCGCTTTAGCGCGACCACCGGTACGGCGGAGGCGGTCGCGCAGTGTGACGTCGTGCTCTTCGCGGTCCGCGTTGACGTCGATGACGCCGGGCGCGCGGACCTCCAGTACCTCTTCGCCGCTGCGGAAGAGGCCGGCAAGGGCCTCAAGCCGGGCGCCCTGTGCATCTTCGACACGACCCTCCCGGTGGGCACGACCCGCCGCGAACTCGCGCCGCGCCTCGAAGTTGGCGGCCGCAAGCTCGGACGTGACTTCCATGTCGCCTTCAGCCCCGAGCGCCTGCTGATGGGCCGCGTCATCGAAGACCTGACGAAGTACCCGAAGGTCGTCGGCGGCGTCGACTCCGGCGCGGGCGAACGCGCTGCCGCCTTCTACCGGGAAGTGTTCGGCGGCGACGTGCTCCAGTTGCAGTCGGCCGAAGCCGCCGAACTGAGCAAGCTGGCCGAAGGCGCCTACCGCGACCTCAACATCGCGCTCGCCAACGAACTCGCGATGGTCGCCGATATCCACGGCATCGACGTGACCGAGGTCATCCGCGCGGCGAACTCGCAGCCCTACTCGCACATCCACGTCCCCGGGACGGGCGTCGGCGGACACTGCATCCCGGTCTACCCGCGCTTCCTCATGCAGGGCGAGGGCCCGAGCGCGCTCTCAGCCCTCGGCCGCGATGTGAACGATGCCATGCCCGGCTACGTGGTCGACCGAGCCGCCGAACTCGTGGGCGGCCTCACTGGCAAGCGCGTGCTGATCCTCGGACTCACCTTCCGCCCGGACGTCGCCGTTACTTTCCACACGAACGCCGTCGACCTCCTGCGCGAGTTCGAACGGCGCGGCGCCGTCGTCCGCGGCCACGATGCGCTGCTGAGCACGGATGGCGTCCGCGAACTCGGCTTCGAACCGGCAGACACCCTCGAAGGCTTCGATATCGCGGTCGTTCACAGCAACCACCGCCAGTACGCGACCCTGGACTGGGCGAAGGTAGCGCCGCTGATCGTCGACGCCCGCAACGCCCTCGACCGCTCGGCCATCGAAGCAGCCGGCAGCCGCTACCTCGGAGTAGGCCGCCCGGCGACAAGCGCGTAGCGCACACGTCACACCTCACACCTCACACCTCACACCTCACACCTCACACCTCACACCTCACACCTCACACCTCACACCTCACACCTCACACCTCACACCTCACACCTCAGTTGACAAACCTCACGGCCGGGGACACGCTCGATGTGCCAGCCTTGAGCGAGGCGGTGAACGGTCTGATGACGGTTCAGCCGTGACGAACCGGTGGCCCTGTGCGGCGCCATCGTTGGAGGTGGGTTCATGAGTGACGTACAACTATCGACCCTCGCGGAGGCGTTGCAACGGTACCCGATGGGGTACGTGCTCACTTCTAACGGAGACCGTGCGCCGCACGCTTCACCCGTATCGATTGAGCTGGAAGCGGGTGTGCTGGTGGTCAGCGGGATTGGCCGCCATACGCGTGAGAACGCAGTGCGCCAGCCAGCAGTCGGGCTCGTCTGGCCGCCACAATCGGCAGAGGACTACTCGCTGTTCGTCGACGGCACGGCCGAAGTTACCGAGGGTGGCATGCGCATTACGCCCACCCGCGCGGTGCTGCACCGGCCCGTGCCGTCGCCTGTGCCGAAAGACGCCGGGACCTGCCAGTCCGACTGCATCGAGCTTGCTTTCGCACCCTGAGGTGCGTGGTTTCGCCCGGGAGCGGAGGGCATTCGCCTGCAACGCATCACCCGGCGCCGCCGCGCGCCGAAACAAGGAGTAACCACCTATGGCTGACACCTGGCTCACGTCGCTGATTACGGCGACCCCGCAGGAAGGCTTCGAGCTTGCCATCACCCTGAGCCGCCGCGGAGTGAAGTACACCCAGCCCGATACCGACGTGCTCCACAAGCTCCGCCCGGACTACGCCAACAACGCCGAAGCGCTCACGGCGGCCTCGCAGGTGGTTGCCATCAACTTCCAGACGGTCGCCGCAGCCAACAACTACTGGCGGAAGTAGGTTCGCAGCGGGCCAGTCTCAGGCTCGCCGCCGCGCGAACGGGTTAATCGCCTCGTTGATCGCGTCCGCCAGCAGGTTGAGCGAGAGCAGCAGCGCGGCCAGCGCAGCGCCCGGGAACACCGCGTACCACCAGGCCACCTGCAGATTGCTCTTCGAACTGTTCACCAGCCCGCCAAGCGACGGGTCGGGCGGCTTTTCCCCGAGTCCGAGGAAGCTCAACGATGCCGACAGGACGACCGCCGCGGCCATGAACAGCGCGACTTGCGTGAGCAGCGGGGCAATCGCGTTGCGGGTAATGTGCCCGAACACCACCCGCATCGCGCCCGCGCCGAGCGCTTCGGCAGCGAGCACGTAGTCGCGGTTTCGTTCGCTCAGCATCTGGGCCCGCGCCAGCCGCGCAAACGACGGGATCGAGAAGAAGGCGATGGCGATGCCGACATTTCGCACGCCGGGACCGAGGATGGTCACGATGGCGAGCGCGGCGAGCAGGCCGGGGAAGGCCAGTAACGCATCGACCAGCCGCATCATCACCGTGTCGACCCATCCGCCGAAGTAACCTGAGAGGAACCCTGCGATGATCCCGAACGTCGCTCCCACGCCCACCGCGACGAGGCTGATGAGCAGCGAAATGCGCAGCCCGTAGATGGTCCGCGAGTAGAGGTCGCGCCGCAGTTCGTCCGTGCCGAAGGGGTGTTCGAAGCTCGGCGAAAGGAACCGGGCCGAGGCGTCCTGGATATTCGGGTCGTGCCAGGTGATGAACGGCGCGAACACCGCCGCGAACACGAGCAGCAGCAGGATCACGAGTCCGATCAGCCCCTGCGGGTTGCGGACCAGGCGGTCCAGGCTCCCCCACAACATGGACTCGCGAACGAGCCGCTCCCGGCGGCTGCGATACTCCAGCGGTTGGTAGGAAACCCTGCTCATCGCCGTCGCACCCGCGGATCCAGCATCCCGTAGGCGATGTCCGCTACCAGGTTCACACCGACGAAGATGAGGACGAGGATGAGGAGCGTGCTCTGCACGATCAGGTAGTCCCGGTTGAGGATGGCATCGACCACGAGCCGCCCCAGCCCGGGGCGGGTGAAGACGCGTTCGATGACCACGGTCCCGGCGAGGACGTGGCCCACCTGCAGCGCCATGATCGTGACCACCGGGATGAGTGAGTTGCGCAGCGCGTGGCGAATGACCACAACGTGCCCGGCAAGGCCCTTCGCGCGTGCCGTGCGGATGTAGTCCTGACCCATCGCAGCCTGTACCGTCGTGCGCGTGTAGCGCGCCAGCACCGCGCCGAGCCCGGTTCCGAGGGCGAACGCCGGCAGCACCAGGTAACGAATCGACCCCACCGGGTCATCGAAGAACGAGATGCGCCCGCTGACCGGGAACCAGCCCAGCTTCACCGAGAACAACCACAGCAACAGCACGCCGAGCATGAAGTTCGGCACCCCCAGCGTCCCGACGGTGTACGACGACAGCAGCCAGTCCCACCCGGACCGGGGCTTCACCCCCGCGATGACGCCGAGCGGCAGGCCGATAAGGATGGCGATGACGTACGAGGCGACGGCCAGTTCCAGCGTTGGCGGCAGCGACAGGCTAAGGAGCCGGCGGACCGGCACCCCGGTTCGAACGGAGACGCCAAGGTCACCCTGCGCGAGGTCGCCGATCCAGCGGCCGTACTGTACGGGCAGCGGGTCGTTCAGGCCCAGCTGTTCGCGGATGGCCGCAACCTGCGCTGGCGAAGCGTCCTCGCCGGCGATGTTGTCCGCCGGGTCGCCCGGCACCAGCCGCAGGACGAGGAAGACCGCGATGCTCGCGAGGAAGAGCACCGGGATCGCCTGGACCAGCCGGCCAACGAGGTAGCCGATCATCCGGCCACTCTACGCGCAGGGGGCAAGCACGGCCGTCGCACTCCTGCTCAGGCCAGCCAGACGCTCGAGAAGACGGGCGCGTTGGCCGGCGAGGTCAGGTACTGCCCGTACCCGCGCACCTTCTTCGAAAGCAGTTGCGGCGTCTCGTTCGGCGCCAGCGGGATGAGGAATGGGTCGTTCTGCCAGAGGTCGTTGAACCGCTTGTACTGTTCCTTTGCGGCCGCACTCAGCGGGTCGAGGGTCTCCAGCTTGGCCCGGAGATCCTGGTAGTCGGCCGACTCGTAGTAGCTCGCGTTCGGGATCTGGTACGGGATGGTCTGCTGGAAGTTCGTCAGTGGCGTCATGTTCGCGAAGGAATGCGTGGTCGCCCAGAAGCCCTTGAATCCCCGGTCGCGAAGGATCTTGAGGAAGGCTGTCGGCTCGGACGGGACGAGCTTCACCTCGATCCCGACGTCCTTCAGATTCTGCTGGATGAGCGAGGCCAGGTTCACGTACGACTGCGTGGTCCGGTGGTCGAACGGGATCGGTGCGGACTGCTTGAAACCCGCTTCGGCGAGCAACTTCTTCGCCGCTGTTGGGTCGTAGTGCGCGCCCTCGAGCGCCGGGTCGAAGGCGGGTGAGCTGGACGGCCACGGCTGCGCGGTGACCTTGCCGAAGCCCTCTTGCAACTCGTTCACGATGCGCTCGCGGTCCATCGCCAGGAAGACCGCCTTGCGCACGCGCGGGTCCTTCAGGTCCGGGTTCGTGACGTTCACACCCATGTACGTCAGGCCTGTCTTCGGGGTCACCGAGACGAGGTCCTTGTACTTCTTCGCCAGCGACGCCAGCGGGCCGGGCACATGGTCCAACTCACCCGCTTCGTAGGCGAGGCCCATCGCGTCCTGGTCGCCGAAGAACTTCACTGTCACGCCATCCAGGTACGGTCCGCCCCACTTCGCCGTTCCGTGCCAGTTCGGGTTCTTCTCGAACGTCAGGATCTGGCCCGGCGTCCAGTTCTTGAAGATGAATGGCCCTGTCCCCGGGACGGCCTTGCCCGCCTTGATCTGGTCGTACGAGGCAGCGTGGATGATGTAGAGCTGGGTGAAGTAGTCGGCCATGTTCGGGCGCGGCTTATCGAAGGTGAACTGCGCCTCGGTCTTGCTCAAGATCTTGATATCGGTGATGGCCTTCGCGAACGCCGTGGTCTGGAACGTGCCGGTCACGCCGAAGGCCTTCGGGTCCTGGACCAGCTTCACGCCGAACGCCATGTCATCCGCCGTCACCGGTGCGCCGTTGTGGAATGTCAGCCCCGGCTTGAGGGCGATAGTCACCGCTGACCGGTCGGCGTTGAACTCGAACTTCTCCGCGAGCACCAGTTCCGGATCGAGGCTGTCGTTGTACCGGATCGGGGTTTCGATCGGCAGCCAGTGGAGATAGGGGTTCTCCGCCAGTGTGACGAAGGGGTAGCCGGTGGCCATATTCAGGTCCGCGGTCTGTGCGCCCCGGAGGGTGCCGCCGGACTTGGGCGCCTCGGTTGGCGACGCGCTTGCTCCGGGAGTCGTCTGGCCGCCGCCGTTCGGCTTGTTGTTGTCGTCGTCATCGCCGCAGCCAATGAGCCCGGCGGCGGCTGCACCGATGCCCGCGACTGAAGCGCCGCGCAAGAAGGTGCGCCGGCTCGATGTTCCGCTCTGCCAGGGGGTGTTTCGTCCAGGTTCCATTGCGTGTTCCTCCAGGTGGCCCATGGCCGGGTTCGTTCAGTCGTTCGGTGGCAGCGGGCCAATCGCGCCGCTGCCGGATAGTGCTGCGATCTCGCTCGCGCTCAGCCCTGCTTCTTCGAGGACCTCGCGTGTGTGTTCACCCGGCCGCGGGCCCGGCCGCCGTACCTTCCCGGGAGTCTTCGAAAGCCGGGGAAGCGCATCCACCATCGCGATCTCCCGGTCGGCCCAGGGGATGGTGATGATGCTCCCACGGCCCCGGATCATCGGGTGTTCGAGGATCTGCCGCGTGTTGAGGATGGGCGCGCACGGCACACCAGCAGCGACCAGCGCCTCTTCAACTTCGGCCACCGTGCGCTCGCTGACCCACGCGCTGATGAGCGGGTAGATTTCGGGGCCGTGCTTCACTCGCTCCGGCATCCGGTATTCCGGCGCGTCGGCGAGGTCGGGCCTGCCGATGACGTTGGCGAGCCGCGCCCACTGGCGGTCGTTGTTCGCGTTGATGGCGACGGCCACGCCGTCTTTTGTCTGGAAGTTCGCTGCTGGCACCACGCCGGGGTTCGAGTTCCCGGAACGTTCACGGACAAGTCCGCTCAGGCTGAACTCGGTGATGGCCGCCTCGCATGAGCGCAGCATCGGTTCGAACAGCGCGAGGTCGGAGACCTGGCCCGTGCCGCCGCGCACATCCCGCCAGTAGGCCGCGAGGAGGATGCTGAACGCCCCCCAGATGCCGGCCATGTAGTCTGCCGTCGCGAAGCCGCTGCGCACCGGTTCGCCGTCCGGGAAGCCGGTGACGTAGGTGGCGCCGGAGATGGCCTGAGCCTGCCGGTCGTAGCCTCCGAAACCGCTCCACGGCCCTGTCTGCCCGAAGGCGCTGAGGCGATGGATGATGAGGCGCGGGTTCGCTTCGAGCAGCCGCTCCGGCGAGAGGTTCCATTTCTCGAATGTGCCCGGCCGGAAGTTCTCGATGAGCGCGTCGGCGGTGGATGCGAGCCTGACCAGCAGGTCCTGGCCCTCCGGAACGCGGAGATCGATCGTCACCGAGCGCTTGTTGCGCTCTTCCTGGAGGCGAAGCCCGCGCAACGGCATCTGCCGGTTGTTCGGAAGCTCCACTTTGACCACGTCCGCGCCGAAATCCCCGAGGTGCGTGGCGGCAAGCGGCCCTGCCAGCACCGTCGAGCAATCGATGATCCGGAACCCATCAAGTGGCAACGGTCCCACGGCGCCCTCCATGGGCGGAAGCATAATCCGGGCGCGGCAATGCATGCAATCTGATGATATTGATGATTACCTACAGGATTACTTATTATTTGCTGGTTTTGGAGGCTGTGTGCGGAGAATGCAGCGACGCCCGCGCTGAGTGACTTTACAGGGTTCATTACGTGGCGCGATTATCTGCGTGATGGAGCTTAACTCGCGCAGCCTCGCCTGTTTCCTCGCCGTCGCCGAGCACCAGAGCTACACCCGTGCCGCCGCCGAACTCGGGCTCTCACAGCCGGGCGTCCACCAGCACATCAAGAAGCTCGAAGCCGAACTGAAGACCCGTCTCGTCGAACAACACGGCAAGCGCGTCGTCCTCACCGAGCATGGCCGCGTCGTTTACCAGTACGCCCGCCGCGCCGATGACGAGGAGAAGGACCTGATGCGCTACCTGAGCGACGACATCTCGCTCGGGCAGGGCCAACTCCGCATCGCCGCCGGTACGACGTCGGCCGAGTTCATCCTTCCCCTGGTCGCGGTCGCGTTCCAGCAGCAGCACCCGCGTATCGAAATCCGCATCCGCGCGACCGGGACCAACGGCGAAGTCGATGCGGGCGTTCTCGACCGGATGTACGACCTCGGCGTGCATAGCGACCTTGCCGCGCGCCCGGGCCTCGATAAGGTGCCGTTCCTCGCCGACACCCTCGTCGGCATCGCTCCGGCCGGCCACGGGCTCGCGAAGCTCAACCGCCCGGCGACGCCCGAGGAAGTCGCCCGCGAGCCGTTTATCCACTTCGGATTCGCTGACGAAGGCCGGTTGCCCCCGATCGAGCAGCTCATGACCGGCTGGTTCACCGCTGGCGGAGTCCAGCCGCGGTCGCGCCTCCATATCGCGGCCCTCACCGGTATCAAGCGCGCCGTCGCCGAGGGCGCGGGTGTCGGCATCATTTCGAGCTACGCCATCGACGGCGATGACCCGCGCCTTGCTACGTTCCGCCTCGCCTCGCCGCCGCGCCGTGAGTTCGTTATCGTCTCGCGAGACCGGGGTTGGGAGTCGAACGTGGTCCGTTCTTTTCGCGAGTTCACCATGTCACTCTGCTGGGCGCCGGAGGGGATGCGACAGCTGGAACGCCCCGGGAAGGCGCGCTAACCCGTGGCGGGTCCGTTCGCTGGGCTGCGCGTGGTCGAGTTCGGGCGGTTCATCGCCGCGCCGTATTGCGGCCAACTCCTCGCGGACGGCGGCGCCGACGTTATCAAGGTCGAATCCCTCGAAGGCGATGAGACGCGCCGCAACGGGCAGATCGTTCCCGGCGAAGGCCGCCAGTTCCTGAACAAGAACCGTGGCAAGCGTTCCCTTGCGGTGGACCTGCGCGATCCCGAAGTCCTCGCTGCCGTGGTGGAGCTTGCGGCCCGAGCCGACATCGTGGTGGCGAACTTCCGGCCCGGCCAGGCGGCCCGCCACGGTCTCGACTATGAGTCGCTGTCCGCCCGCAACCCGCGGCTCATCTACGCCGAGAACACCGCCTACGGGCGGAAAGGCCCGATGGCCGATGCCGCTGGCATGGATGTCGTCCTCGCCGCCTATGCCGGGCTGGTGAACTTCCACCCCGACGGCCCAACGCCGCTCTCCGACCCGATCGTCGACTACATGGCCGGGATGCTGCTCGCGTGGGGCGTCTCCACCGCTCTTTATACGCGCGAACGGACCGGCGAGGGCCAGCGCCTCGACGTCGCCCTCCTCCAGGCCGCGCTCCTCCTCCAGAACAACCACATGAACCACGTCGACGTCCTCGACGAGTGGCGGACCGAGTTCGTCGAGTACCTGAAGACCGCGTTCGCGAACGGGGAAACCTGGGCGAACGTCATCGCCCGGCGCGAGGAGCTGCAGCCGCACGCGCTCGTCCGGGCTTATTACGGCTACCTGCCAACCCGGGACGGGATGATCGCCGTTGCCGCCATGGCGCGCCCGCTTCGCCTGAAGATGATGGAGGTTGTTGGCTTCGAAGACCGCTGGACGCGCGAGCCCGGCTGGTTGCCGGAGGATGGGCGCGCCTACGCCGAGGAGGTGGCTCGCGCCGTAGAAGCGCGCACCACGCAGGACTCGACCGCGAACTGGCAGCGGAAGTTCGCCGCGGCCGGGATTCCCAGCGCGCCGCTGCAGTTCCCCGAGCAGCTGCTCGACGACCCGCAGGTCGCCGCGAACGGCTTCCTCACCCGCCTCGAACACGAGACGGTCGGCGGCGTGACGGTGGTTTCGCCGCCTGTCGCGTTTTCGAAGACGCCCCTCGCGGCGCATACCGCTTCCCCGGCGCTCGGCGCCCACACGCGGGCCGCGCTTGCTGAAGCAGGCCTCGATGGCGCCGCGGTCGACCGGCTCGTCGCACGCGGCGTTGTGGTGGATGGCCAATGAACGACCGAGGAACGGAGGTTCGCATGGCCGGCTATGCCGATTCGAAGGGCCACGAGACGCGCAGCGAAGCCGTCCTTCTCGAGTCCGCCAGCACCGACGGCCACCTCGCGTTCACCCTCCGGCTCTGCCGTTACCCCGAGCTCGGCATCAGCTGGCTCTGGGGCCACGTCTTCGCCGGCGGCAAGGTCTACGTCTTCGCCGACCATGCGCAGCCGTGCGACAGCAGTGTGACGAACCTCGACACCGACAGCGTCGTGTACACCCACGGTGCGGGCACGGCGCCCGCCTTCCGATTCGAGCGCGTCGGGCCGCTGCTCGGTCCGTCGTCGTGCTCCGCGCAGGCGAGCTTCCTCGCGGCCGAGGGCGCTCGTGCTGTGCTGGGCGAGGGCGGCATTCCCGTCGAGGTCACGGCACAACTTCGCCCGCTCACCCGCTCGGTGAACAACGTTGAGGGCCGCACCGAAGTCCTCGGCATGGTGGATGCAACCATCGTGCTCGGCGGGCGGGAGCTCCGGCTCAGCGCGCCGGGCCACTTCCACGAACAGGAGCAACGCAACCCTCGCTTCATGACCGGGTTCACCTACTGCACGCTCCGGCGCGAAGAGGGCGGCATCCTCTTCATTCGCGGGCCGAAGCGCGGCGGCGGCACGCTTCTCCACAACGACGAGGCAACCCGCATTGAGCGCGTTGAACTCGGCCCGCCCGGCCTGGAACGAGCCCTGGCGTTGCACCTGTCCGGCGGTCGAATCCTCGAAGGGACGGCGACTGCGACCTACCGGCACGTCATCCCCATTTACAGCGACGACTGGTTCGGTTCCGTGGTGCGCGTCGACCTCGATGGCCTGCGCTACACCGGCCGAATGAACGACTACCTGCCCGAAATGAACGGCTACGACCGTTAGGCGGCCCGATAACCATCGGCCGTGTTCGAAACAACACAAGGCGCTTGGTCAGTTCGTTCGCTGGCCGGTAGGATTCGGCCTCAGCGCGACGGACAGGAAGGCGAGGAGGCACAGCCGTGGGTAACTGGTTCGCTGAACGTCTGCCGGCCACGCAGCACCGCGACTTTCGCGCCCTCTGGGGCGGCACCGCCTGCTCCAGCGTCTCGCTCTGGACGATGCTCCTCGGCAACGCCTGGATCGTCTACAAGCTCAGCAACTCCTCGTTCTGGGTCGGCGTTTCGACGTTCGCGTCGATGTCGCCGTACCTCATGGCCCCTATTGGAGGCGTGATCGCTGACCGGTTCGAACGCCGGTTGCTGGTGAGAGTCACCCGCGTCGGCGCGTTCACCACCACGATGGCGCTGTTCATCCTCGCCGCGACCGACGTCATCGCGGTCTGGATGGTCGTCAGCGTCGCGCTTGTCCAGGGTGTCGTACGCGCGATCGAAATCCCGTCGGACCAGGCGCTCCTCGCGAACGTTGTGCCGGTGGACCACCTGGCGAACGCCGTTTCCCTGAGCACAATGACGCAGCAGGGTTCGCGCGCGGCGGGTCCGCTCTTCTCCGCTCCGCTCCTGGCCACCGTCGGCGTCGAAGGGGCGTATGCCATCGCCGCGGTCTTTGCGCTGCTGGCGTTTACCTCGGTGCGAAGAGTTGAGGTTCGCTCTCGGGGCGGCGTCCAGAGCCTCACCCAGGTCTATTCCAACCTGCTCGACGGTCTCGCCTACGTCCGGTCGACGACGCCGGTGCTGTTGGTGTTCGGCCTCGTTGCCGCCCACTGCGCGCTGACGATGTCGTTCGATGCGATGCTGCCGGGCTTCGCCGAGGACCACCTGCACAGTTCGTCCATGGGTTTCACGATGATGACCTTTGGCGTCGGTGCGGGCGCACTCATCGCCACCTTCGCCCTCGCGATGTGGCCGGGCCAGCAGCGCGGTACGCTCCTGCTCTGGACCGGCATCGCTAGTGGCCTGTCGCCAATCCTCATGGCGATCAGTATGTCGATGGCCCCGGCCGTCGGCAGCGCCGTCCTCATGGGCTCGTCGCAGGCGCTCTTCATGGCCCTCGTCTCGATCCTGCTCCAGGAAGTCGTCCCCGACACGATGCGCGGGCGGGTGATGAGCCTCTATCTGATGTCGGCCGGCGGGATTATGGCATTCGCGAACCTCGGGTTCGCCACAGCCGCCGACAGGCTTGGGGCGCCGATGTTGCTGCTGGTCCCAGGCGCAGTGTTCGCGGTGATCGTCCTCGCCAGCCGCATCGCCGCTTCCGACCTGAGGACGATCTACCGCAAAGGTGTGGTGCCGGTCGCTGCGGAGGCATGATGCGCGGTCTTCGACGGTGTGCCGTACACGTCGTAAGTGTAGCTGTCCTGCACCGTGCCTGACGCATCGACCACGGCCATCGTCGAACCGAGGCCGTCGGCCAGGTAGTAATAACACGACCCTGACTGCTTCATCGCGGTCAGTCCCGCGCCGTAGAGGTAGCCCGTCTCACGCTGGTGAGGTGATAGAGGTCGTCATACGAATACGTATGCGTGCCCTGCTGGTCCACCCGCTGGGTGCGGTTCCCGACGTCGTCCAGGGTGTAAGCGACTGACGCAATCGTCGTCGAGCCGCCTTTCACGTGCGTGATACCGGTCAGCCGGTCGGCGTTGTCAACCTGATTTTTCATCGATAGCCCTGGCCCTATTAGCGATCTCTTCGTCGATCAACTTGACCCCCTCCCATGCGCTATCCCGCAGACACCCGCTCTCTCCTGCCATCCTAATTTGTGCCAACAATGTTGACTTAACTATTGGTAGAAGTCGGTGGCCGGAGTAACTCTGATAGTTCGCTCGCCATCCTCTAACTATTACCATCCAAAACGATCGCGTAACAGCGGATGGTCCCTGTTGACCGCACAGATATTCAAGCATATTAGGGCTTAGTCTGATAGCCTCTTGGCTAAGGTCGAGCGAAATATCCTCACGCCAAACGACCTCCATGAGCGAGTATTGTGAGACCTCAACAAAACTCTCGGCTTTCAAACCAAGAGCATCCAAGACGCGGCTTGCAAAACGACACGCAATAGTCCATCCCTGAAGGAACCGTTCGCAATCCTCGGTTTCGTAGAGTGTGGGTTCGAGAGGCTTCATCTCGGAGAGGTTTGTAGCCCACTCTAAGATAGCATCAAAGGTTGGCATGTCGGGTGTCACTCAGGAGAGTTCCCGAGATCAGGAGGTTTTGGCCAGTGCCAGTTCCATCCACCTGAAGGGTTCGAAGTGGAGCCCTGCCAGCGTCTCGCGGCGTCGTCCAGACTTTTACCCCGGAAGTACTCGGCGTTGAGGATAGTGACAGTAGCCTGTATGCGCTTCCACAGTCCTCCACCAGGTGGAGGACATGGGTTCTTTTGTTTGGAATTACCGGTCGCGTAGTAGTCGTCCCATTGGCGGTCCAAAGCACCTTGAAGGCGGTCGAACTCTTGATAGTGGGCAGCTCGGCTCTCCGGCGTCATTCTGTCACCTGGTTTAGAGCCGTAACCGGTATCCCAAGTCCCATAATCATTGTCGAACCAAGTCTTGGCTGCATCATAAATGGCACTCACGGTGTTGACTATCTTGCTCCAAAGACCTTCGCAGTCGGATCGTCCACCGCCTTGTCCCGAGCCCTCGATAGGTACTCGTCCGCTAGGATCAGCCAACCTTGCGGGAGAGTCCGCGCCGTAGGTACTTGGATTCAAAGTGCAGCTAGGCCTGGTCGCCAGCGGCTCTCTCGACAGGAACGTGCCAGTAGCCGGGTCGTAGTACCGGGCTCGCAGGTACTGCAGGCCGGTGCCATCGGTCTGCTGCCCGGCGAAATCGAACTCATTCGCCAGGGAGCCGGTCTTCGACGGTGTGCCGTACACGTCGTAAGTGTAGCTGTCCTGCACCACGCCCGAGGCATCGACTACGGCCATCGTCGAGCCGAGGCAGGTGCTCGATAGAAGCGTTGCCGTCGTCATCCTGCCTGCATCATCGTACACGCAGTCAACGATGGCCATGTTCCAGCCGGTGACAGACTCAGCCGATTTGAGTTGCGTTGTCGTAGCAGGGTCGCTTGGCTCGAGGCACGAGAGTACGTGGTCGAGACGAGTCGACCAATGCGAACATGAACGTCTGTTGGTGCGCGACACGGGCAGGTTCATGCTGGTGAGTCTGGAGTCCTCACCAGCTTCGGGAAGCTAACACGGCGGATTCGGCCGCCGAACGAACTTCCGCTGAGGAATCCGCGTCTTCCAGCAACGCTGAAACCTTTGGTATGAGCCTTAGTTCTCGGAGCCGAGTGATCCCTTGCACTCCGCTCAAGACCGCGGCTTCCGAGCTGGACTCCAGCTGAGAACCGAGTGCATCCATCAGCGCTGAGTCCATAGACGGTTCAGCTGGATGCCCTGCCCCGGCCAGTCCTTCCCAAAACATGAAGAGGGCGGACGATTCCGGTCCGACGACGCCCGCTATAGCCTCTAGGGCCCGCGGAAGGAGCCGAAGGGCCGAAGCGCGAAGCTGCAAACGAATCGTCGAGTCCCAAAGCACGAAGTCCATGTTGATTTGAAGATGCCAGAGTGCCTCCTCCCACGACTGCCTTTGCGAAAGCAAGTGCTCGGTCAGTGGCTCGCTGCCAACTGCTGATATGAACTGTTCGAGGTAAGCGGCACCGGTGGCCGAATTGAACCGGGTACCCATAGGATCGGTATTCGAATCGCTCATCAGCCAGCTTGACAGTGAGGCCTGAGCCTGGGGTTGGTTTGTCATCTTGCGGACACTGCCCTTCTCATGCGTCCATCGCCGACTTCTCCAGCGTGTTGGCGATTGGTGGCCTGCCGATTTGCGCCGCATAGCATGGAGACCAACCGCCTCCGGCGGGCTGGCACAATCCTTCAGGAATCCACCGGCTGGGTGGAGTGATTGGGATAAACCAAGGCACCGGTGGAGTCGAACCCCCGTCACCGGACGGATCCGTCGATGCGGGCAGGGGATACCTTCCGCTAATCGCTGGATCCAGCCACTCTCCGGCATTGTCTAGGCGATGGTTTTTGTACTCGGACAGTTCAATTCCGTCAAGAATCGTCCGGGGATCCCCGTCATTGCAGTCGTCATCGAAGTAACGTTGAATCCAATTTTGGAGGTTCTTCTGCTTGGCGGTGAACTCGTCTCGGTGGCTCTGCCGTGACATCCTTCCAGTTTCCGGAAGGTCATACTTCGGATTCTGGTACTCCTGAATTCTCGTTAATAGCTCTTTGATCCGGTCAAGAATTCGAGGAATGATCAGCCCGTTGCACGGGTCAGACGGAGAACCATCTCCATCAATGGTTGGCTGGCGACCCGTGGGGTCATATCCATTGACCACGCGGCCCGCGGAGTACGAAAACAGGTTCCCAATGCACCTCGGATAAATCGCCAGAGGCTCTCTCGACAAGAACGTGCCCGTCGCCGGGTCGTAGTACCGCGCCCGCAGGTATTGCAGGCCGGTGCCATCGGTCTGTTGCCCGGCGAAGTCGAACTCATTCGCCAGGGAGCCGGTCTTCGAGGGTGTGCCGTACACGTCGTAAGTGTAGCTGTCCTGCACCGTGCCCGACGCATCGACCACGGCCATCGTCGAGCCGAGGCCATCGGCCAGGTAGTAATACCACGACCCAGACTGCTTCATCGCGGTCAGTCCCGCGCCGTAGAGGTACTGGTTGCCGTCATCGAGGACGACCGGCAGGCCACCGGCGACGTCCCAGGTGAAGGTCGTCGTGTTGCCCCCGGTCGTGCGCGAATCGCGCAGGCCATGGTGAGAACGTTGCCGTTGCCGTCGTAGGTTAGGTGGTGACGTTGCTGAGTGGCCCTCCTCTATTCATGCCCGCTCAGGACGGTTTCACGCGGACTGATGCAATCGCCGGAGCCCCATATCGGCGGCGGCGGTGGCCCACTCATGAGCTCCAACTAGCTTCAGCGCCCCGAGGAGCAGGTCTCTGGTACGGTTCGCTGGAGCAGAGGGTTCCGAAGGGCGACAAATGGTGTCCCAATAGAGATCGTAGACATCGAGAGTGCGCAGTGCCTCTTCCTGCAGGAAGACTTGGACGAGGACCTCTACCAACCGCCGTTTGGTGTCGTCCGGGACCTCCTCGTCCCACAGGACCGAGTTGGCATGGATCGCTAGCGTTATGAGCCCGTCTTCGACTGTCGCAGGGGGCAGGTCTACCCGCGGGAGCTGCAACGAACGCTCGAGTTCAGCGGTGAGCGCGTCAGCCTCGGCCGGGAGTACGGGAACGGCAGCGCCTGGGCCCGCGAGATGACCCAGAATGGACGGGGCGAGGAGGGCCGACTCCATCGGTTAGTACGCGGGGACCGGCCCAGGTGCCGGCACCGGAATCGGGGGATTCCACCAATCGTCGTCGTTCCACCGAATGCCCTCGGGGACCTCCGGCCACTCGAGATCGACATCGGGCAACTTGTTCCACCAGCTCTTACTGGATGCGTCGAATTTGGGATATTCGCCGCACAGCTGCTCATCAAAATCGTTCGGTACCCAGCCAGTGCCGATGTGGTTGGCGCAGTCGAGATGTTCGAATCGCCCCCAGAGATCGTTCAGGCCCCTCTGGTTATTCTTCCAGCGCTTCTGTTTGCCGGTCTTCTGCTTGTCCGTTACGTCTCGCCCTGAGCCACGGCCCTCGATGACATCCCGATCCTCACGCATCTCGGCGATCTTCTTCAACATCTGGTTCGCAATGTTCCAGCAGAGTTTCTCGCGGGCGCTCATATTGCGTTCATCTTCGCCGCTCCCGACGGGCTTGAGCCCAGTAGCGTCGCCGAACGTGACGGGACTGCAGGCGGCGTACCCGTAGGCCGAGCCCGTGGACAGGGCGGATGCTGCGAGCGGATCTCGGCTCAAGAACGCCCCCGTCGCCGGATCGTAGTACCGCGCCCGCAGGTATTGCAGGCCGGTGCCATCGGTCTGCTGGCCGGCGAAATCGAACTCGTTCGCGAGGGAGCCCGTCTTCGAGGGTGTGCCGTACACGTCGTAAGTGTAGCTGTCCTGCACCACGCCCGAGGCATCGACTACGGCCATCGTCGAGCCGAGACCATCGGCCAGGTAGTAATACCACGACCCCGGGCTCGGCGGCGTCACGCTGGTGATGCGGTCGTTGTCGTCGTAGGCGTAGGTCGCCTGGTTCGAGCACGACCGGATAGGTGACCGACGTGCGTCGAGACGCATCGTCGTAGCTGTAGACCTAGTAGCCGAGTAAACACCTCCGTAGCGGTTCATTCGAAGAGAACGCTCACCGAGATCGGCCATTCTTCCCACAGGTCGAGTACTTCCGGCGGAATTGCCCAAAGCGACTCTCCGAGTTCTATGTCCTCCGTGTCGATGACGAACATGAGGGTGCATCGAAATGGTTCTGCCTGCCTGATTAGGGAGCGGTTCACAGCCAAGAACGCTCTAAGCCACTCTAGCTGGCGAGCGCAGCTGACGGATTGCGCCCGATCCGCTAGAAGATAGTAGACTTGGCTGGTGACGCCGGTAGTGGCATCCCCGGCGAGCACACCGTCGGGCTTGGGCTGGCATCTCGAAAGATGGTTGGTGGCATCGCTGAATACAGCGAACGTCGCGCGGCACCGCAGCGATCCTTCGGAAACGGCGCCTTCACTTGACATCTTTAACCGTGATCTTGACATAGCCGCTTCCTGAACGGACATCTACCTTCCAGACGCCTGGGTCGTAGTACCGGGCCCGCAGGTACTGCAGACACACTACTCAATCTCATCTGCCAAAACTCCGACTAGTCGTTCAAGTTGTTGCCCGGTCGAATTAATGACCCACCCACGATCGAAGCCTACGCGTGACACCTCCAGTCCTACGAGCTCCCTCAATTCGATCAGCTCTTCCACCGTTGCGAGGCCATCCGCCCATCGCTGAGCGAGATCAGTGGGCCGGCGATCGTCGTTGCGGGCGAAAAATGCCAAGAGCCAGTTCTGGTCAGCGGTTCGCTGCTGGGTCAATAGCGGTATCCCGCCTTACCGTTGGCCCACACAGTCACTATTTCACCAGCCTTATTTAGGACAACGGTCGCGTGTTTCCCTATCCACTGGAACGAAACTTCTCCCGTTTTGCGATTTACGACGCGAACTACTTTTGTCGGGTTATTCAGGGCGCCTTCAATGGCCGTCGTATTCACTCCATGGCCGTCTTTGGTGAGGGCTTGCACGATTCCGTGCTTAGTCCATCCAGTCACCTTCTTAGGCGCATCGCTGTAGCCAGAGCCGCCCTTAGGGTACTCGCCCACGATCCCGGTTAATGCTGGCAAGTTGTCGTCCAGCCATTTCTCTAGCCTCTCGACTTGCTCCTTACACTGTGGTGGCGCTGTGTAGGCATACCAATACGAGCATTCGTCATCAACTGTAGGGGGTGGGCCATGCTTGCAAATACCGATGCCTAAGAAGCATGTCCCGCCGGGGCCGACGGGCCAAACGCTGAACAGTCCTGAGGGATCAGTCATCAGGCTGGGACTCTGATCGGCGTACCCATAAGCGTTCAAGGTGGACCCTGGGACGGTGCTTATGGGATCCCGGCTCAAGAACGTACCCGTCCCCGGGTCGTAGTACCGGGCTCGCAGGTACTGCAGGCCGGTCCCATCGGTCTGCTGGCCGGCGAAATCGAACTCATTCGCCAGGGAGCCCGTCTTCGAGGGTGTGCCGTACACGTCGTAAGTGTAGCTGTCCTGCACCACGCCTGACGCATCGACTACGGCCATCGTCGAGCCGAGACCGTCGGCCAGGTAGTAATACCACGATCCCACTCTGCTTCTGGGCGGTCAACCCGGCGCCGTAGAGGTACTGGTTGCCGTCGTCGAGGATAGCCGGAGCCGACACTCCTTTCGGGCAGGCTGCCCAACTACCTTCCAAGTCTTTATCGCCGGATTCCTACTTTGGTGATGGCGAAGGAACTCGAGGAGTGTCGTTCCGAACGTTCGCAGACGTGGCCAGCCTCCGCCTGTGAATCGAAAACGCCCACCAAGTCGATGTCACTGCTCGTGAGAACTCTCCTTTCGGGGCCAGCATCCACCCGCAGTACGGTGTATGCCTCGGCCTGGGTGGAGCCGACGGCGGAGTCTGTAGCCTTGACAACGTACTCAACTCCTTTCGAACCGTTGAGTGTAAGAAGACGCACGGCGTCCTCCTCCGCTCCCTCCTTTAACGGCCAGATCCCCACTGGCTTCACCAGCGCCGCTGCGACTCCGCTCGGCGACCCGGACGGCAGGTACAGGTCCTCCAAGTAGTGATCGATGCGAATCACGACCCAAACCATAGTAGACTGAGTCACGGTCCCCCGCCTTCTGTCAACGAGCCGAGGTGCTCACCTGTGTCAGCATCGTACACGTCACCATTACGCCCGAACTTGACATCTCGATTCTCGCCATTGAGCTTGTTGTTTTCTTTGATCTGGTGCAGTCTCGTGCTAGCCGTCTCTCTGGAGATGCCGTGGAATCGTTCTAGTCTTCGGAATATGTCCTCGACATCGGTCGTGTAGTTGATCATCCCGAGCGCGAAGAGCATCGCCTGAGTGAACCTCTCGGCGTTCAAGCGCGCCATCTGTTCGCCCCACCAGTCAGAGGTTGCTTGGTCGTCGTTGGTACACCGGCGGTATTCACCAACCAGATGACAAACGCGGTACTTCGTTGAACTTTGACCTTCGACCGTCCAAAGCTCGAACCAGTAGCCGTCGGGGAGCAAAACATCGGCCCCTAGCCAGGAGTCCGCCAGAATGAACGAACCTCCTGGAGCCCAAAGCCAACAGCCGCTGGAGCACGACCAGTTGGACTCACCTCCGTCTTCAGGTCTGAGGCCCGTTGGGTCGGCCATGTTCACAGGACTGAGGTACGAATATCCGTTTCCTGCCCACAGCGGGACATGCACAAGAGGATCTCGGCTCAAGAACGTCCCCGACTCCGGATCGTAATACCGCGCGCGCAGGTACTGCAGCCCCGTCCCGTCAGTCTGCTGGCCGGCGAAGTCGAACTCATTCGCCAAACTCCCCGAGCCGCCGGTGACCTCGCCGTACACGTCGTACTGGTACGACTTCTGGCTGTTGCCGGAAGAATCGACCACCGCCATCGTCGAACCGAGACCATCGGCCAGGTAGTAGTACCACGACCCCGACTGCTTCATCGCGGTCAGTCCCGCGCCGTAGAGGTACTGGTTGCCGTCATTGAGCACGACCGGCAGGCCACCGGCGACGTCCCAGGTGAAGGTCGTCGTATTCCCACCGACCGTCCGAGAGTCGCGGAGGCCATCTCCGCGGTAAGCAAAGGTCGTCGTCACCGAGTTCACGGTCGCGGAGACCATGCGGTCCTCGTAATCCCAGGAGAACGAATCGCTGCCGCGTGCCGTGAGGTCACCGTTGTCGTCCCAGGTGTAGTTGATGACCGAGGCCGGGCTCGGCGGGGTCACACTGGTGATGCGGTCGTTGTCGTCGTAGGCGTAGGTCGTCGTGTTGCCGGCGACCGTCATGCTCGTCCGGTTGCCGAAGGCATCAAAGGCATAGCTCGTCGTGCTCGGGCCGGGATAGGTGACTGAGGTCAGCCGGTAGAGGTCGTCGTAGCTGTAGGTATGCGTGCCCTGCTGGTCCACCCGCTGGGTGCGGTTCCCGACGTCGTCCAGGGTGTAGGCGACGGACGCAATCGTCGTCGAGCCGCCTTTCACGTGCGTGATGCCGGTCAGCCGGTCGGCGTTGTCATAGCTGTACGTCGAGACAATGCCGGTGCCCGATGGAAGCGTCGCCGTCGTCATCCTGCCAGCATCATCGTACGCGTAGTCAATGGTGGTCATGTTCCAGTCGGTGAGAGCCTCGGCCGATTCCGTTGCATTGTGGTAACGGTAGCTGACTGTCAGAGGGCCGGGAGACGGTGGAGCAGGCAGGCGGTCATGGCCAGGGCAGATTCAGGAGAAGTGGCTGGGGACGAGAGAGTCGAACTCCCACATACGGAACCAGAATCCGCTGTCCTACCATTAGACGAGTCCCCAGTAAGACCGTTCCCAAGCGTATCACGCCGCTCCGGGATTGCTCTACCTCACGGCCGTTTAGCCGAGCTTCCGGATGGCCGTTCGCAGCCGCCGCAGCGAGCGTTCGCGGCCGAGGAGGACGAGCGAATCGAACAGCGGGATGCCCTGCGCGCGGCCCATTTCGGCCACGTACAGCGCCGGCACGAACTTTCGCAGCTTCAGGCCGAGGGGCTCTTCGAGTCCGCGGATGACCGCCTCGATGCGGGCGACGTCCCACTCTGCATCCGGGACGGCTCCGAGGCGCTCGGCGGCGGTTTCGAGGACACGGATGGCCACCTCTCGCTCGGGCACGCGTTCGAGGATGGCTTCCGGGGCGTACTCGGGAGCCTCTTCGCCGAAGAGAAAGGCGACCATCGGCGCGATCTCGTCCAGGCGGGCGATGCGCTCCTTCAGCAGCGGCGCCGCTTGTTCGATGACCGGCCGGTCGACCGGGCGCGGCACGCTCGCCGGCAGCCCGCTTTCGCACCATGTGGCAATTGTCTCGACCCACTCGGCGTCGCCCATGGCGCGAATGTAGTGGCCGTTGAGGAAGTTCAGCCGGTCGATGTCGAAGACGGCCGGGTTCGCGACTACGCGGGACAGGTCGAAGTGTTGCTTCAGTTCCTCAATCGAAAGGATCGAGGTGTGGTCGTCGAGTGACCAGCCGAGGAACGCGAGGAAGTTGATCATCGCGGCCGGCAGGTAGCCGTTCGTGCGGTAATCCAGCAGCGCTGTGTCGCCGGAGCGCTTGCTCAGCTTCTTGTGGTCGGGCCCCAGGATGAGCGGCAGGTGCGCCCACACCGGGGGCGTCCAGCCGAGCGCTTCGTACAGCTGGATGTGCTTTGGGGCGCTCGAAATCCACTCGTCGCCGCGGATGGCGTTGGTGATCTCCATCTCGGTGTCGTCGACCACGACGCCGAGGTGGTACGTCGGGTAGCCGTCCGACTTCAGCATCACGAAGTCGTCCTGGAGCTTGTTTTCGAAGACGACCTGGCCGCGGACGAGGTCGTTGAGGACGGTCTGGCCCTCGCGGCGCATCGCGAAACGGACGACGAATGGCTCGGCCTTCGACCGGGCCTCCGATTCTTCGGCCGAAAGCTGGCGGCAGAGTCCGTCGTAGCCGGGCGGCTGTTTCGCGGCGGCCTGTGCGGCCCGCATCTGTTCGAGCCGCTCCGCAGTACAGAAGCAGCGGTAAGCACGGCCGGCTTCGATCAACTGGCTGGCGGCGCGCTGGTAGAGTGGCAGCCGCTGCGACTGGAAGTACGGTTCGTGTGGGCCGCCAACCTCTGGGCCCTCGTCCCAGTCGATCCCGAGCCAGCGGAGGCTTTCCATAATCGCATCGGTCGACGTCTCGACGAGGCGGTTCCGGTCTGTGTCTTCAATGCGCAGGATGAACTGGCCGCCCTGGGAGCGCGCGTACGCCCAGCTGAACAGCGCCGAGCGGATGTTGCCGACGTGCGGGTCACCGGTTGGGCTCGGGGCGTAACGGGTGCGAACAGGGCGCGAATCAGACACAGGCAACTCCGGGGCGAATCCGCCGCAATCACGCGGGCGGACCTCCAATTCTAGGGCCGGCGCGGCGCAGGCTCGAACTCAGTGCGCGGCGACGCCTTCCGCTTCTTCGGCGTGTTCGCGGGTGATGCGCAGGCGGCGAATACGGCGCCCTGACATGCTGAGCACGCGCAACGAAAGACCGTCGGCCTGCACTTCGTCGCCGACGGACGGCAGGCGCCCGAGCCGGTGGATGACGAAACCGCCCACGGTGTCGAAGTCGTCCGACTCGATTTCGTAGCCGAAGAGGTCCTTGAGCACGTCGGTCGTCGTCCCGGCGTCGAGTACGACCTCGTCGTCGGAGATGACCTCCATCGGCGGCCGGGCGACGTCGTATTCGTCTTCGATTTCGCCAACGATCTCTTCGAGCAGGTCTTCGATGGTAACCAGGCCGGCCGTCCCGCCGTATTCGTCGACGACGATGGCGAGGTGCTGACGGCGGGCCTGCATTTCGGTCAGCAGTTCGTCGAGACGCTTCGATTCGGGGATGAAGAAGGGCTCCCGGAGCAGTTCCTGGAGCGGGCGCTCGGTTCGGCCGGCCGTGAGCGCTCGCAGCAGGTCTTTCGCGTAGAGCACCCCGACGATGTCGTCGATGTTCTCCCGGTAGACCGGCACGCGGCTGAACCCCCGCTCGGTCACAATCGCGGCGATCTCGGCGAAGCCGTCTTCGATGTCGGCGGCGGCCATGTCGATGCGCGGGACCATGATTTCGCGCGCGGCCTTGTCTTCGAGGTCGATGATGCCGCGGATCATTCGCCGTTCCTGCTCCTCAACGCCCCCGGCGGCCTCTTCCCGTTCGACGAGGCTGAGGATGTCGATGCCTGCATCCGGGGTGACCGCGGAAATCGAACCGGCGACGAGCCGTGAAGGCAGGCCGAGAATGAACGCCGGCGCCGCGAACACGAGATTCGTGACACGTGCCACGCCGCTCAGTTGCAGCGCCGCACGTTCTGGGCCGCGCGCCACCAGGAGCCCGACGGTCATCTGGATGAACGCGACGTACACGCCGCCGATGAGCGAGAAC
Source organism: Dehalococcoidia bacterium (assembly GCA_020853755.1). Taxonomy (GTDB): domain Bacteria; phylum Chloroflexota; class Dehalococcoidia; order Tepidiformales; family Tepidiformaceae; genus Amarobacter. The sequence continues at coordinate 57,708 of JADYYG010000013.1, forward strand.
CCGAATGCGCCGGCGAAGGGCGAGTAGGCTCGCGCGCCGAGGAAGGCAAACGTACCGAGGATGACTGACGCGGTGATGACGCGGGCCGAGGTCAATGCGCCGAGGTAGCGCCCCGGCTGACCGACTTCGCCCGTGATCCGCAGCGCCTGGCGGTTGCCCCGCGAGGCAAGTGCCGTGATGCGCACGTCGTTGGCGCGTTCGAGGGCGGCTTCGCTCGCCGCCACGGCGCCCAGGACAAAGGACATCACGGCGATACCTGCGATACCCACGACAACACTGATGTCCATCGTGACTAGTCCTGTGCCTGGCGCTGGAAGGGCCGTGCCGGGATGCCTGCGACGGTCTCCCCCGGCGCCACGTCGCGCGTGACCACCGCGCCCGTGGCCGTGAATGCCCCGTCGCCGATGGTCACCGGCGCGATGAGCATGGTGTCGCAGCCGATGAACGCGTCCGCGCCGATGGTCGTGCGGTGCTTCTGCTTGCCGTCGAAGTTGCAGGTGATGCTCCCGGCGGCGATGTTCGTCCGCGCGCCGATGTCGGCGTCCCCCATGTAGCTGAAGTGGTGCATCGTCACGCCGCGGCCGATGTTCGAGTTCTTGACCTCGGCGTAGTTCCCCAGTTCGCACTCATCGGCCAGGTTCGCGCCGCCACGAATGTGCGCGAACGGCCCGATGCGGCAGCGCGCTCCCACTCGAGAGTCTTCAATCGCGGAGGACCGCACTGCCGTCTCGGCGCCGATCGTCGCGTTCGAAAGGGTCGTGCCCGGGCCGATAACGGCGGCCTCGCCGACCGCCGACCGCCCGAGGATGTGGCAATTCGGCAGGATCGTGGCGTCCTGCTCGATGGTCACGGAGGCGTCGATGTAGGTCGTCGCCGGGTCCTGGATTGTCACTCCGTTGAGCATGTGCCGGGTGAGGATTCGCTGGCGCATGGTCCGCTCGGCCTCCGCCAGCTTCACGCGGTCGTCCACGCCAAGCGCCTCGGTGGCATCGCTGCTGACGGTTGTGCCCGGGGAAGCTTCTTTCGCGGCGGTTTCGACGAGGTGCGTCAGGTAGTACTCACCCTTCGCCGACATGGGGACTTTCGGGAGGCGCTCCCACAGCCATGCAGCGTCGAAGACGTACTGCCCGGCGTTGATCTCCGCCGGGCCCTCCGGGCCCCGGTAGTCGGCTGCTTCGACGATGGCGGCAGGCTCTCCTCGGGCGTCACGCTGCACCCGGCCGAGCCGGCCCGGGTCGCCGACCTGGCAGGTGACGAACGCCAGCGGCCGCTGGCCCCGCGCGGCGGCAAGGTCCCGCAGCAACTCAGCGGTAATGAGCGGACAGTCCCCGTTGAGGACCATCACATCGTCGCAGCCTGCGAGCGCCTCCCGGCAGCGACGGACCGCATCGCCCGTTCCGTTGAGTTCGGACTGGAGCACGAAGGAGACGCCGGGCGCTTCGAAGGCCGCCCGCACCGTCTCGGCCTGGTGACCGATGACCACCACGAGTTTCGCCGGTTTGAGCGCGAGTGCAGCGTCGATCACGTGCTGGCCCATCGGCACGCCGCAGACGGGGTGCAGCACCTTGTGGGTCCGGGACTTCATCCGCGTGCCCATCCCGGCAGCGAGCACAATGACGCCGAGGCCGCTCATCGCCGTTCCTCCCGGTGGCCAGCGAAGGCCGGGAAGCGTGTGCCAGGGGGTGTGGTACTGGGAGGCTCAGGTTCGGTATGCATAAGTGACGCAGCGCCGCGTCCGTCCGCATCGTGGAATGTCCCGAAAAAGGTGTCAAGCACCTGAGCAGTTTTCCAGCGCGCCCTTTGGCCCGCGCGTATCGACATTCCGCGCCGTCGCCACATAGGATTCGGGCACGGTTATGACCAATCAGCCTCGCACCTCCGACGAAATTCGTGACGCCTACATCTCGTTCTTTCGAGAAAAAGGGCACCAACTGCTTCCGCCCTGGCCCCTCGTGCCCATCGGCGATCCGACTTCGATGTTCACGAGCGCGGGCATGCAGCAGTTCAAGCCGGTCTTCATGGGCGAACAGCCCGCATCGTCGCCGCGCGCTGTCACGGTGCAGCGCTGCTTTCGAACCACCGACATCGAAGAAGTGGGCGACCTCAGCCACTGCACCGCCTTTGAAATGCTGGGCAACTTCAGCTTCGGCAACTACTTCAAGCGGGAAGCTATCCAGATGGCGTGGGAGCTGCTCACCGACGGGTATGGGCTCGACCGTGAACGCCTCCACATCACCATCTACCTCGATGACGACGACTCTTACGGGTACTGGCGCGAAGTCGGCGCTGACGACGCCCACATCCATCGCCGGGACGAGGACTTGAACTACTGGTTCAGCTTCCCGAACGGCACTCCCGGCGCCAGCGGTCCATGCGGCCCGGACAGCGAGATTTACTACGACCTCGAGCCCGAACGCGGCATCGAAGGCGCGCAACTCCACACTCGTGAAGATGGCAAGCCCGGCGGCGTCGGTTACGACGACCGGTTCCTCGAAATCTGGAACCTCGTCTTCATGCAGCTGTACCAGCACCCGGACGGCCACCGCGAACCGCTCCCGGCCCAGAACATCGACACGGGCAGCGGCCTCGAACGGGTCGCCATGGTCATCCAGGGCAAGAAGTCCGTCTTCGAGACCGACATCTTCTATCCCATCCTCCAGCGCGCGGCATCGGTCTTCGAAGAGCAGTACGAAACCGCGCCGGCGGATCTCCAGTACGTCATCCGTGCGATGTCGGAGCATTGCCGGGCGGCCGTGCTGCTCATCGGCGACGGCGTGGTGCCGAGCAACGAAGGCCGCGGCTACGTCCTCCGCCGGGTGCTGCGCCGCGCCATTTACCTCGCCCGTCGGGCCGGCGTCACCTCGAAGTTCACGGCCCGCGTGGGCGGCGCCGCTATCGATAAGATGGGTGGCTACTACACCCACCTCGTCGAGTCCCGCGCCTTCATCGAGCAGGCGATGGACAGCGAAGAAGAGCGCTTCGTGCGCACGCTCGCAAGCGGCCAGTCGCGCCTCGAAGCGCTTCTCCAGCGCCTGAGGGAGAGCGGCGCCGGGGTTATCCCCGGTGAGGAAGCGTTCCAGCTCTACGACACCTTTGGCATGCCCCTCGAACTCACGCGCGAGATCGCCGCGAACGAAGGGTTTGCCCTCGACGACGCCGGTTTCGAAGCGGCCCTCGAAGCCCAGCGAAAGCGCGCCCGCCAGACCGGTAAGTTCCTTAAAGGCGAGGTCTCACCGGCGCTACAGAGCCTCGGCGAAGACCACAGCGACTTCGTCGGCTACAGCAAGGTCGAATCTGATGCTGCCGTCGTCGCCGTCCTCAAGGGCGGGGAACTGGTCACCATCGCCACCGAAGGCGACACCTGCGAGGTCATCCTCTCGACGACGCCCTTCTATCCCGAAGGCGGCGGCCAGGTTGGCGACCACGGGAACATTCGCACCCCCTCCGGCGTCTTCACTGTAGAAGACACGCAGGCGGCGGGCGGCGCAATCGTCCACCGCGGCCGCGTGACCGAAGGAGCCATCCGCGTGGCCGAAGCTGCCGAGGCAACCGTCGACATGCAGTGGCGCAACGGCGCCGCCCGCAACCACACGGGCACCCACCTGCTCCATGCGGCGCTGCGCCAGATCCTCGGAGCGCATGTTCGCCAGCAGGGCTCGCTCGTCACCCCCGACCGTCTCCGTTTCGACTTCACGCATCTCGAACAGGCGCCGCGCACGGCCCTGGCCGAAGTGCAGCACCTGGCCAATGAGAAAATCCGCAGCGACCTCGAAGTCGCGTGGCGCGTTTCCGGCTACCGCCAGGCGGTCGAAGGCGGCGCACTCGCCTTCTTCGGCGACAAGTACGGCGCCGACGTCCGCGTGGTCGAAATCAAGGACAACGACGGCCTCTTCAGCGCCGAACTGTGCGGCGGCACCCACGTCCACCACACGGGTGAAATCGGCTTTGTCCACATCCTCCGCGAATCTGCGGTGGCCGCTGGCACCCGCCGCATCGAAGCCCTCACCGGCCGCGCGGCGGAGGCCCACCTGGTCGAGCAACAGGAGCGCCTCCTGCGCATCGCCGACCGTCTCGGCACGGGCCCCTCGGAGATCGAGGAGCGCCTGGACGCGATGCAGAGCGAACTCGAACGCCTCCGCAAACAGGAGTCCGAACTCGAACGCCTGCAGGGTGCATCGGTGACCGAGTCCCTCGTTGAAGGGGCGCAACAGGTTGGCGACGCCTACCTCGTGGTGGCGCGGGTCAACGCGAGCTCAGCTGACGTCCTGCGTGACGTGGCAGACCGCGTGCGTTCGCGGCTCAAGTCATCCGTTCTCGTTCTCGCCGCTGTGGTCGAAGGGCGCCCGGCGTTCCTCGCTGCGGCCACGCCGGACCTCGTGAGCCGCGGGGTGCACGCCGGCAACCTGGTTCGCGAAGTGGCGAAGGCCGCGGGCGGCGGCGGCGGTGGCCGCCCCGACATCGCCCAGGCCGGCGCGAAGGACGCTTCGCTTATCGATGCCGCGCTGGCGGAAGGGCGGCGCAAGGCGATGGAGGCTCTCACGGGCTGAAGCTGACGGCAGGGAGGTGGCGTCGCGATGGAAGAAATTGGCCGGGACCCCGGCGAGTTGCGCGAGCCCTCCGATGACGTCGCATCGGTCGTAACGGTCGAAAAGACGGAAGACCTGGCGGCGGTTAGTGGCCGGGTCGATGCGGCGCCCACATGGGCTGTCGTCATCCATGCCCCGGACGGCAACCGCCAGCTCAGCGCCGAACTTGGCATGCGCCGCCTCATCCACCATGCGGAAGAGGCCGGCAAGGTCATCGCCATTGCCACCCGCAACGCTGCGCTCGCCTCCCGCGCGCGGGAACTCGGTGTCCCGGTCGCGGGCAAGCCCCACCACATCCGCTGGGACGCGGGCGGCCGCCATGTCATCCGCCTGGGGCCCCTGAACATTGCCGCACCGGGGATCGGCCGGTACGTGCAGGCCGCCATCATCCTCGGTGTGGCGTTCGCCGGAATCTTCCTCCTCCTCGCCATGGCGCCGTCCGCGAAGGTGACCGCCTACCCGCCGACGGAGACGGTCAGCGAGGTGGTGGTCGTCACCGCCGCAGAGAACCGCACGATCATCGACCTCGAAACGATGGCCGTGCCGGCATCGAGGGTCAGCGCCGAGCAGACCTACACCCTCGCTCTCAAGACGACCGGGACCACCCAGGTCGGCATCCAGCCGGCACGCGCTCGCGTGGCGATCACCAACGGCAGCGCGGCGGCCGTCTTCCTGCCCGCCGGGACCGTGCTGCTCGCCGCGCCCGATTTCGCGCCCTTCACGCTCGACGCTGAATTGACCGTACCCGCCGGCGGCGCAGCCGAGGCCGCCGTGACCGCGCAGAAGCCGGGCGCAGCGGGGAACGTCCCCGCCGGCGCCATCGTTGGCTGGCAGGCCGAGAAGTACCGCTTCCTCAAGGTGACCAACGCCGCAGCCGCAGCCGGGGGCGTCAGCGAACCGCGCCCGGCGGTGGACCCGGCCGACGTGCTGGCCCTCCAGTCCATGGCAAAGGCGCTCGAAGGCTCCCCCGTGGTCAAACAGGGCCTCCTCCAGGCTCGCCCGCATGACGCGGTCTTCCTCGGGACGGCAGAAGGCAAGGCGGACTACGGCGATGCCCGGCCGACGGTAGGCACGCCCTCGGATATCGTTCTGCTGGACGTAACCGTGAAGCTGAGCGCCCTTGCGGTGGTCGAGACGACGCTCGAAGAGTTGGCCGCCCGGGTGCTCGCTCCGCATGCTGCCGCAGGCACGTTCGTCCCCGGTTCGGTGAAGGCTATCGAGACCGGCGCCCGCCAGATCGATGCAGCCACGGGCGAGATACGCACCGAACTCCGCATCCAGGGCGAACTCGCGCGCGGCGTTACCGAGGAAGGCATTCGCGGCGCTGTAAAGGGAAAGTCCACCGGCGCTGCCCGGTCGACCCTCGCAGAGCGGTATGGTATTCAGGATGCGGATGTCCGGCTGTCCGCGTGGGCCCCACGGCTCCCGCGCTTCGACTTCCGAATCGATGTGGAACTTGCCGCACGGGAAACGCCCGTCTCCCTGGAAACAACCCGAACCAATGGCCCAACCGCAACCCCAACAGCCGCCACGACTCCTCGCCCTTGACCCCGGTGAAGCGCGCATCGGCGTCGCTGTGAGTGATGCGCTCGGCCTCTATGCCCACCCGCGGCCTGCCGTTCCCGCCCGTTCGAAGCACGACGCTGTTCGCGCGATCGCCCGCATCGTCCGCGAAGAGGGCGTCGACGAGGTCATCGTCGGCCTCCCGCTCACTCTTCGCGGGGAGCGCGGCCACCAGGCTGGCGCGGTCGCGGAACTTCTCGCCGAACTCCGGGCCTCCCTCACCGTCCCAGTCCGCGAAGTCGACGAGCGCCTCTCTTCGGCCCAGGCAGTCGCGATGCAGCCGGCGCTGCGCGGCAAGCGCGATGGCACGCTCGATTCCGCGTCTGCCGCGGTCGTGTTGCAGGCCGTGCTCGATGCCCGTCGCGAGCGGAGCCGGGCGTGACCGGCCGTCTCGTCACCCCGTTCGGCGCAATTGGCGTCGCGCTCACGGTCGCCGTGATCCTGCTCGCCAGTTACTTTGTGGCTCGAACACCCGGGGACGTGCTCGGCGATAGCATCGTGAAGGTGACGACACCGTCTACCGACCACACCGAAGTCGGTTACACGCTGCCCAGCGGCCGGTCGGCAGCCGACGTCGGCAAGGATCTCCAGAAACTCGGGATCGTGAAGTCCGGCCAGCAGTTCGAGTTCCTCGTCGGCCTCATGGGCGTGCAGAGCAAGCTCGGCTCCGGGGACTACCTCCTGAAGAAGAACTCCTCGGCTCTCGCGGTCGTGAACGACATCACCGTGCGCAAGCCCGTCCCCGTGCTCAAGGTCACTTTTCCCGAAGGCATCCGTGTCGAGGAGATGGCGGTCATCGCCGAGAAAGCCGGTTTCGGCCCACGCGACGAGTTCATGGCCGCGGTCGCGCGGGCGCAGTTGCCGCCGGGCTTCGCCGAATCCCATCCGGCCGGCGCGGGCCTCGAAGGCTACCTCTTCCCCGACACCTACATCATGCGAGTTGGCGCCACGCCGGATGAACTTATCGCTTACATGCTCGAAACCCTCCAGGAGCGCTTCACCCCCGAACTGCGCACCGCCGCCCAGTCGCACGGCCTGAACCCCCACCAGGCGCTCACCCTCGCCTCGATCGTCGAGCGCGAAGCGGTTATCGCGAAGGAGCGGCCGCTCATCGCCGGCGTTTTCTATAACCGGCTGGCTGCAGGCGATGCTCTTGGCGCGGACCCTACGGTGCAGTACGCCGTCTCGCTGCTCCCCGGCGCCGTGGAGAAGTCCGGGTACTGGAAGAAGGAACTGACCGCCGAGGACCTCCAGATCGATTCGCCCTATAACACGCGCAAGTTCCCCGGCCTGCCGCCGGGGCCGATTGCGAACCCCGGCCTCGCCTCGATTGAAGCTGTCGCCAACCCCGAGACCACGAAGAGGTACTACTTCGTGGCCGATGCGAAGGCCGCCGACGGTTCGCACATCTTTGCTGAGACGCTGGCCGAGCACGAACGCAACATCGCGCAGTACGGCTCGCCATGAGCCGCCTTGCCGGGATCATCGGCCACCCGGTCGCGCACTCGCTCTCGCCTGACTTCCAGGAGGCGGCGTTCGCCCATTGCGGCCTCGATGTCCGCTACGAACGGTGGGACACGCCATTGGAGTCGCTCAAAGAGCGCGTGGCGTGGCTTCGCAACCCATCCGTCGTCGGTGCGAACGTCACGATCCCGCACAAGGAAGCCGTCATCCCGCTGCTCGACGAGCTCGGCGGGCTGAGCGCCCGGATCGGCGCGGTCAACACCATCGTCAACCGGAGCGGGCGGCTGTTCGGATTCAACACCGACGGCCCCGGGTTCGTCGCCGCGCTTCGCAACGAAGCCGCCTTCGATCCCGCCGGCAAGGCCATCCTGCTCCTTGGCGCGGGCGGCGCTGCCCGTGGCATTGCATTTGCCCTGGGCGAGGCCCGTGCCGGGCGAATCGCCATCTGGAACCGCTCGCCGGAGCGGGCCTACCGCCTCCTTGCCGAACTCAGCGCGGTCAAGGTCCCTGCTGACTGGCAGGCCGCCCCCGACGGATGGGGATACGATTGCATCGTGAACTGCACTTCGGCAGGCATGTCCGGCGGCGGCGCAGAGACCGAGCCGGTCTGCGATTTCGCCCGGTCGACTCCGTCGGCCCTTGTGGTCGATATCGTTTACCGCCCGGAGGTGACGCCGTTCCTCGCGGCAGCGGCTGCGCGAGGGCTGCGCACCCTCGGCGGGCTCCCGATGCTCATCTACCAGGGCGCGCTCGCCTTCGAACTCTGGACCGGAGTCGCGGCGCCCGTGGACGTCATGTTCGAAGCGGCCCGCAAGCGGCTCGGGCAGGCCCACCTATGATCATCGTCGGGCTGATCTTCGTCGGCGTGATCTTCGCTGTCGTTGGCTGGGCGGTTTCGACCGAGATGTTCCAGCACCGGGCATGGCGGCGCCGCGTGGCTTCCGGCGATGTTGACATCGTCGCCGCACTGGTCGAAGAGGCGCTTGGCGCCTGGCGCAGGGGCCGCCCTCCAAGGGGCACGCCCGCGAGCCTCTGGGCTGGTGTCCAGGCTGCCCAGCTCATCGCCCTGGAGACCGATGGTGTCACCCTCTCGACGTCCGCCGAGGGCGAGTTCCGCACGGAAGGCGCGACCCGCGTCCAGGTCTCGACCGCCCTCGACGAAGCCATCGCCGTCGCGGCGAAGCTGCTCGACATGATCATGTACGATGTCCCAAACCTTCGGCTCGCCTACGCGCGCGTCGATGTGTACTCCACTTTCAGCGGAGCTGATGGCACGCCGGTGCAGCGCCCGATCCTGACGGTGACTGCAGAGCGCACGATTGCCGACAACATGACCTGGGAAGCCCTTACTCCTGAAGAGATCCTCGGCCGCTTCGGTGCGACCTTCGAACGTGGTGCAGGCGGGCAACCGCTGCCTATCGAGTTGCTCCCGGTGGCCGGCGTTGCCCCACGGGCTACCGCCGAAGCAGCCGCTGACTTCGCAGCCTCCATCGATCGAGGTGAGGTCTGATGGGCCAGTTCCGGTTCCTCACCGCAGGCGAGAGCCATGGCAAAGGCCTGACGATGGTCGTCGAAGGACTGCCCGCCGGCCTGCGCCTGTCCGAAGCTGACATCGCGCCCGACCTTCGCCGCCGCCAGGGTGGATACGGACGCGGCGGCCGCATGAAAATCGAATCTGATTACGCCGAGATCATGTCTGGTGTGCGCCACGGCTGCACCCTCGGTTCACCCCTCGCCCTCTGGATCCAGAACCGCGACTGGGTGAACTGGACCGAGAAGATGGCCGTCGAACCGGTCGAAACCGAGATCGAACGGGTTACACGCATGCGCCCCGGCCATGCCGACCTTCCGGGTGCGCTGAAGTACGGCTTCGACGACGTGCGCAACGTCCTCGAACGCGCGAGCGCCCGCGAAACAGCGGCTCGCGTGGCCGTCGGCGCCGTCGCCAAGCGGCTCCTCGGCGAGTTCGGCGTCAGCTTTTACAGCCACACACTCTCGATTGCCGGCGTCCGCGCGAACGTCCCCGCAACCATCGACTGGGACGCGGTCGAGGAAGATCCGGTGCGCTGCTCGGACCGCGATTCGGGCGTGGCGATGGTCGCCGCCATCAACGCTGCGAAACCGGACGGCGATACTGTCGGCGGCGAGGTCGAGGTGCGGGTGAGCGGGATCCCATTGGGACTCGGAAGCCATGTCCACTGGGACCGGAAGCTCGACGGCCGCATCGCCCAGGCCATCTGCAGCATCAACGCGTTCAAGGCGGTGGGCTTCGGCCTCGGCTTCGAAGGAGCGGCGATGCGCGGTTCCCAGGTTCACGACGTCATCCTCCCGATCGCCGAATGGCAGGGCCTGCCCTGGCGGCACAAGACCAACAACCACGGCGGCATCGAAGGCGGCATCAGCACCGGCGAGGAAATCGTCGTCCGCGCGGCCATCAAGCCCATTCCCACGCTTGCCCATCCCCTGCCGTCGGTTGACCTCGATAGCGGCGAGGAGGTGCTCGCTCATTACGAGCGCAGTGACGTCTGTGTGGTGCCCGCCGGGGGCGTCGTCGCCGAAGCGATGGTCGCCATCGTCCTCGCCGACGCCTGGCTCGAAAAGTTCGGGGGCGACACCGTGGACGAGACCCGCGCCAATTGCGAGCGCTACCTCGAGACCATCGGCCCTCGCAACCGGCGGGACGGATGACGGCCTCCCGCATCTTCCTCGTGGGCCTCTCCGGTGGCGGCAAATCCACCGCGGGAAGGCTCGCCGCCCAGCGCCTCGGCTGGTCTTTCGCGGATTCCGACGATGAAATCGAGCGGCTGAGCGGCCGCAAAGTGCCGGACATCTTTCGTGATGACGGCGAAGAGGCGTTCCGCACCCTCGAACTCGATGCGCTCAAGGGCCTGGCGGAGCGCGATTCCATCGTCATCGCCACCGGCGGCGGCGCCGTCACTACTGCTGCAGCACGCGAGTTAATGGGCGAAGGCTTCGTCGTCTGGCTTTCTGTCAGCCCCGAGGTTGCTGCCGAACGTATTGCCGCCAACCCGGCGACGCCCGCCCGTCCGCTGCTCGCCGGCGACATGCGTGGCCGCCTCGAAGCGCTCCTCCAGGCACGCGCCGACTGGTACCGCGCCGCGGATGCGGCGATCGATGTCGACGGACTTTCGCCCGAACTCGTCGCGGCCGAGATTGCGAACCTCTGGTCCGAGTGGCGGCGCAGCCCATTGCAGCCCGGTGAGCGAGGCTACGGCGGAGCGCGCCTGGCCGCGTCGGCGCCCCGGTCGCTGGAACCGTGCGCCTTCGTCCGGACGCCCACCGAGACCTACCCGGTCATCGTGTCCGATGGCTGTTTCGAAGGGCTCGGCGAGGTCTGCCGCGAAGCCGGTCTCCATGGCCGCGCATTCGTCGTCTCCGATACTGCTGTCGGCCCGCTCTTCACTCACCGCGCCAAAGCCGTGCTCAAAGCCGCCGGCTACACCGCCGAAACGCTCGAAGTGCCCGCCGGCGAGGAACACAAGACGCTCGCCACCGTCGAAACCGTCTACGACTGGCTTATCAGCCACCGCGTCGAACGCTCGGACTTCGTGGTCTGCGTTGGCGGCGGCGTTGTCACCGACCTCGCCGGGTTCGCTGCCGCGACCTGTCTGCGCGGCATCCCGTTCGTCCACGTTCCTACGTCGCTCCTCGCGATGGCCGACGCCTCCATCGGCGGCAAGACCGGCGTTGACCACGCCCGCGGGAAGAACCTCATCGGGGCGTTCGCCCAGCCGAAAGCGGTGCTGATAGACCCCCGCCTGCTGAAGTCGCTCCCGGCGCGCCATCTCCGCAACGGCTGGGCCGAACTGATCAAGCACGGCCTCATCCTCGACGCCCAGCTCTTCGCTGACCTCGAGGCGGCATCCGCCGCGGGCCCGCCGCTCATGTCCGCCGACCTCATCGCTCGCAGCGTCGCCATCAAGGCCAACGTGGTCTCCGAAGATGAGCGCGAAGCCGGGCGGCGTACGCTGTTGAACTATGGCCACACCGTTGGCCACGCCATCGAGGCCGTCACCGGCTACGCAACCTACCTCCATGGCGAGGCGATCAGCATCGGGATGCGCGTTGCCGGCACGATATCGCGCGAACTCGGCCTCCTCAGCGACGACGATTTCGCCCGCCAGCAGGCGTTGCTCCGCCGCTTCGAACTCCCCGAGTGCGCCCCCGGACTCTCCGCAGACGCGGTCATCGAAGCCACATTGCTGGATAAGAAGGTTCGCGGCGGGAGTGTCCGCTGGGTGCTCCTCGAAGGCATCGGCAATGCCGTCACTCGCGACGCCGTGCCTGACGCCGTCGTTCGCCGGGCAATCGAAGAGGCGCTCCCACCGCAGGCATGAACCGCACACTGACCGGGCCGGCGCCGCCATGACCCTCTCGTTCACCCGGACGGACGGCTCCGAAGACCCCGTCGGGCCGCGCGCCGGCATCCTCTCCACACCGCGTGGAGACCTTCGCACGCCCGCATTCATGCCCGTCGGCACCCTCGCGACGGTCAAAGCGGTCAGCACGGACGAGGTCCGCCAGACCGGCGCGGGGATCCTGCTGGTCAACGCCTACCACCTCTACCTGCGCCCCGGCCACGAACTCATTGGACGGCTCGGGGGCGTGCACCGCTTCATGGACTGGGATGGCCCAATCCTCAGCGACAGCGGAGGGTTCCAGGTCTTCAGCCTCTCGGGGCTTCGAAAAGTGAGCGAAGAGGGCGTCCGCTTTCGCTCGCACATCGACGGTTCTGAGCACTTCTACACACCCGAACTCGCGATGGAAGTCCAGGCGGCGCTCGGCGTGGACATCGCCATGCCGCTGGACCACGTCCTGCCCGGCGAATCCGACTATCGCGCGGCCAGGGACGCGGTCGAACGCACACTGCGCTGGTACGAACGGTGCCGCCAGGCCCAGCCCGGCCTCGCGACATTCACCATCATCCAGGGCGGCATCCACGAAGATCTGCGGCGCATGCACGCCCGGGAGGCCGCCGCGCTCGACCCACCGGGCTTCTCGATCGGCGGGCTTTCGGTCGGCGAATCGAAAGATTCGATGTGGGCGATGACCGAAGTTGTGACCGCCGAGCTGCCGGTTGACCGCCCCCGCTACCTCATGGGCGTCGGTTCGCCGGAGGACCTGGTCAACGCGGTCGCCCGTGGCGTCGATATGTTCGACTGCGTGTTGGCCACGCGCCTCGGCCGAAACGGCACCCTTTTCACCGACTCGGGGCGGGCGAATATTCGCAACGCGCGCTTCCGCGAAGACCCTTCGCCGATCGACCCCGAATGCGATTGCCCGGCCTGTTCGCGGCTCAGCATGGCCTACCTCCACCACCTCTTTCGCAACAGCGAAATCCTCGGTTACAGATTGGCGAGTCTCCATAACATTCGATATCTCGTGCGGCTCACGGAGCGCATGCGGGCTGCCATCGAAGCCGGCCAGTTCGATGCCTTCGCCGAGGATTACCTGGCGCGGTACCGCGCCATCGACGAAGGCGTTCGGCGTGAGCAGAAGGAGCGCTGGCTGGAGCGTGGCAAGCCGGCGGGCCGCTCGAGATTGTGAAGATCCCGCCCGGGCGGGTTGCAGGAAACAGCGAGGTGTGTACTCTGAGTTTCCCCCACCTGTGGATTCTCCCAAGCGGAGGTCGGCCGAGACGGAACGGATCGGTTGACAGGTGAGGCGCGAGAGGTTTAATCTTCTCGTTCGGGCCTTGCGAGAGGCCAGCGCACGTTAATAACTGGATAGCAGACGAAAGAGAACGTCTGGGAACCCGTTAAATGAAACGAGCTCAGCCGAAAGGTTGAGGGTTTCTTTTTTTTCGGAGAGTTTGATCCTGGCTCAGGACAAACGCTGGCGGAATGTATTAGGCATGCAAGTCGTACGAACCTTCGGGTTAGTGGCGAACGGGTGAGTAACACGTGGGTAACCTGCCTCGTAGTG
>JADYYG010000014.1 GCA_020853755.1 Dehalococcoidia bacterium
CACTTAGTGCCTTTGCTAGACAGTTCCCCATCGTGATAGCTTGGTTTAGCCGAGGCCCCGCAGCACCTTCATTCCAAAACCCTGAATGCTCGTCTGACGGCCATGCCCCGGCCTTCTCTTCCCAATGGAGAACCCCAACATCAGCTCGCTTGCCGGCTTCAGCCCGCGTTGCAATTGCACTGACGTTGTCAGGCTTGCCACGAGATTTACCAGTTATTGACCATCCATGAACTACTACTACGGCAATGTCGTGCTTGTGTGCTAGTTTGAGGTTATCGACCTCAACACATCCTGAGCTTTGTACTGGCGGCGTAGGAGAGTTCGATGGTATTGGTGAGGGTGTCGGAGAAGGAGAAGGTGTTGGCAGTGGAACAACTGGAGGAGTAACCTCAAATACAAACCTGCTAAAGATGGAGAAGCCAATCTTTCCACAGTCATTAGGAAGATGTCCACTAGCCTCTAGTTCGTATGGCAGTGGGCCAGCACAGAGCACTAGGTCTATTGGGCCTGGGCCGGCCTTATCAGGAATAAGGAACTGAGAAGAGAAGTTCGCTGAGAACAACTCATAGTAGCTCGCCATAAATTCGGTGTAGCACAGTGTAACAGTACTGGTCATGTTAGTGGGCATTAACATGAATTCAGGGTTGTGGCCTGGCCGGTAGCTCGCTACAACGAGTTCTCGCGGTGCATCGCAAAACATGCCTCCGCCTTCGCCAGAGATGTGAACGAGCGTACCCTGCGGGCCCGAAGGAGGTTCCACCGTGGTTTCGAGTAGGGGGGTGCACGTCTCCGAGACGGGGTTGTAGTCAATGCAGATTGACGTCTGCGGAACCGCGTCCGCCGCCGTGGGTATCAGGGCTAGCATGCTGAGTGCGAACGTGAGAAAGATTGGGGCTCGCAGGGCTCGAAGCATCATGAGTCCTCCATATGTCTAGCCGCTCTGCGGCCGCATGCGAACTCTTAACCGTCGTTCGAGGTAACGAAAGGGTAAATTTGCTACAGGCGTACGAGTTGCCCCGGGCGCTTCGCCGGTGTGGGAATAAGAAAAGGCCGGGGTTGGTGAGCCCCGGCCCTCTTGGTCCGCCCAATGGCTTCGGCTGCTGCGTCGGCCCCTGCTGGCGCGCTGCGTCCGTGGGCGTACTCTCCCGGCTCCGACTGTGACGAGGAAGGGCCGATCTGCTACAGCCGTACGAGTTAGCCCCGGTTTAGCCAGCGGAACGTGGCCGGGTCTGCCGGGAAGAGGTCCAGCGCCTTGTACGGGTCCGCCGGAGTGACCCCCGCGATGACGCAGTTGAACGCCAGCTGCTCGCCGGACGGCGTGGTCCAGTGGAACGGCACGCCCGGCCGCCGCAGGCTCGTGAACCCCGGAGAACTCCGCCAGACGTCCGCGACGCGGTCGATGCCGTCCCTCTCGGTGCGAATGAGCTCCCGGGCCACGTCCATCAGGTTGTTCGCCGAGGCGTCGCGTGGTGCGTTGAGCACGAGCGGCTCGAGCCGGCCCGGGAGGATCACCCCGGCGACTTCGTCCCAGTTCCCCAGGGCCTCCGTGAACTGGCGGCTCACCATGAGTTGCAGGAGGTGCGGCCCGGGCCGCCCGTTCAGCGGCGCGAACGACCGGAGCGGGACCAGCCGCTGGGCGAGCGGATTCGCGTGGACCACGTGGCAGCCTGCATCGAGCAGGACCGATGGCCACTGCAGCCCGTCGCAGGCGGCTTTGAACGCCTGCAGGTTGGTGGCGTGCAGTGCGTTCCGGTTGCGATACGTGCCGACCGGTGTAGCGCCCGCAATCCACCTCGCCCAGTCGCTCGGCTCCTCCTCGTGGTCGAACTCGCGGAGGAAGCGGTTCGTGGAATAGCCGTCCAGGTTGAGGGCCCGGCAGAGCGCGATGACCGCGACACGCGACGGGTTGCGGCGGCCGGACTCGTAGGCCGTGATCGTCGAAACGCCGAGTCCAGTCGCCTCGGCGAGCTGCCGCATCGACATCCGGGCCGTGGCCCGTTCCTGCCGGATGGTCTCGCCGAAGGAGAGGAGCTCCGGTCGTGCAGATTCGTGGCCGCCGGCCTGCACCGCGTCCTGCACCCACGCAGCGGTTTCGCTGTTCGCTGCGTGCCAGTCAAACGCCCAGGCGCCGTCGTAGCTGTTCCAGTCGCAGAACGCGCCCCAGAACAGCAGGTTCGTGCCGTCGTCGAGGCGCCACTTCACCCGGTGGACGTTCCGGTCCTCCTCGCGCCACGCCTGCGTCGAAACGAACAGGTCGAAGATCCGCGGCAGGAACCCGGGGTCTTCGCGGGTGATGCTTTCGAGGATGGCCGTGACCCACTGGTTTGTCTCGCCAGTGCTCAGGTCGCTGCCTTCCGCCTTGAAAATGGAAATCAGCCGCCCGATGAGCTCCTCCCAGTTGCGAAGGTGGCGTTCGAAGTAGGGTGTGGCGGCCATCCGCAGGAGCCCGCGTTCGAACTGGCTCAGTTCGCCGAGGTCGCGCTCGCTCGTCTGATTGGCAAGGCCGTTCCAGGCGATGATCTCCCGGCGTTCGTTGACGATGAGCGTGACCCACGGGGTCGCCTGTACCTCGTCCCAGACGGTGTCGACCGGGCCGCGGCCGCGCTTCAGTGCCGTCTCGAAGCCGCCCGGCAGCCCGCGCAGCCCGGCCGTTTGGCGAAGGAGGGTGTGGTCCTCCTCGCCGAGTTGCAGAGCGGCTGCCAGCCGGTCGACCACCGAAGCGTCGGGAACCCGGCGGCCCTCTTCGTATGAGCTGATAGACGCCGGGGATGTCGACCCCAGGGTCGCGAGCGCTTCCTGGGTCAGGCCCCTGGCGAGGCGAAAGGACTTGAGCAGTTGACCGAAGCTCTGGGCCGCCATCCGCACCGTCCCCCGGAAGCGATTGCGCTCCGGCGAAGAATGCGCGGGATTCTAACGATGCCCGGGCCGGATGGTAAAGAAGGCTCTCAGAAGCTGGCCTGCCGGCCCTCCAGCGTCCGGTGAGCGACGGCATTTCTGGCCGGGCAGCCTGCGAGGTGGTCGTTCACCATGCCCACGCTCTGCATGAAGGCGTAGCAGATGGTTGAGCCGACGAAGGTGAAGCCGCGCTTCTGCAGCGCTTTCGACATCGCGTCCGATTCGTCGGTGCGCGACGGGATGTCCTTCCAGCTCGCCGGAATCGGCGCATCGGGCATGACTCTCGGCGCGAACTGCCAGATGTAGGCGTCGAAAGACTCGTACTCCTCCTGGACCTGGAGGAAGGCCCGCGCGTTGCGCACCGCTCCCACCACTTTCAGCCGGTTCCGCACGATCCCGGGGTCGGCGAGCAGCCGTTCGATGTCTTCGTCGGTGTAGCGCGCGACGAGGATCGGCACCCAGTCATCGAAGGCCGCGCGGAAGTTCTCGCGCTTGTTCAGGATGGTCGACCAGGAGAGGCCGGCCTGGAAACCTTCGAGCATGAGCCGTTCGAACAGCTCACGGTCGTTGTGGCAGGGCACGCCCCACTCAAGGTCGTGGTACTGGGCCATCAACTCGTCAGCGAGGCCCCAGCAGGTCTGGCGTTTCTCGGCGGGCATGGAGCGAATTGTATCGGCAGGCGCAGGCCCGGCGAAAAGCCCGGGTTAGCTCGCCTCGCCGATCTCCCAGCGCTTGAGCGCGCGGAAGGCAAGGAAGATGGCGACCGCCGTCACGATCGCCCCGAGGAGCAGCGCCTGCGGTCCTTCGAGCCGGGGGTTGAAGATGCGCTCGGACACGTTCGCGAGTTGGCCCGCGATGCCCAGCGTGTACTGGCGGACCGAGAGGATGCGCACGCCGCGGAAAAGGTTGACGACAACGCCCTCCCAGATGAACACGTAGAGCAGGCCCGCGATGAGCGCGCGGCTGGTGGCGATACTGAGCCAGAGGAACGCGGCGCAATAGATGAGCGATCCAGCGATGACCGCCACAGCGAACGCGGCGACGAGGCCTCCGCCGGATTCGCCCGAAAGCCCGATGTAGCCCGATGGGATCGCGGCGATGAGCGTCACGACGCAGGTCGCCGCCCACGCGACGAGCAGTTTCGACATCACGATCGTGGAGCGCGGGATCGGTTTCGAGAGCAGGTAGACCGCTGTGCCGTCTTCGAACTCGGTGCCAAGGGCGGCTGTCCCGAAGACGAGCGCGGTGAACGGCAGCGTCAGCCCGACGACGAGCCTGCCGAGGGCGACCTGCGCCGTCCACTCCTGCGGGTCGTTCGCCCGGTGGTCGCCATTCAGGCGGTACAGCAGGGCGATGAGCACCGGGATCATCGCGAACCCGAGCATCAGCAGGGTGCGCTTCTGGCCCAGCAGTTGGCGCATCGTCAGCCGCACAATTGTGGCGTCGATCATCGCTTCACCAGGTAGGAGAAGACGCTTTCGAGCGACTCGTCGGTCGGTCGCATTTCGAAGATAGTGACTCCGGAACGGCGGGCGACGCCGGCCACCGCCATCGTGAACGCGGCGAACTCGGACGTGCGCACCTGGAGTTCCGAACCCTGCAATTCGACCCCATAGACCGAGGGATCGGCGACGAGGCTAGCGGCGAGCCTGCGGTTATCGCTCGCGCGAACGGTGAAGGTGTGCGGCCGGTCTGTCATGAGCCGCCGGATCTCGCGGAAGTCCCCGGAGGCGGCCAGCCGTCCGGAGACGATGACGAGCACCTCCTCGGCCAGCCGCTCCACCTCTTCGAGGATGTGGGAGGAGAAGACGATTGTCTTCCCGGCGGCCGCCATCTCCCGCAGGAGACTCATGAGGTGGAGGCGCTGGCGCGGGTCGGCGCCGTTGAACGGCTCATCGAGGAGCAGGACGGTTGGTTCGTGGACGAGCGCGGCGGCGATCTTGATGCGCTGCTTCATCCCCTTCGAGTACCCACCGGTGGCGCGGCCCATGGCGTCTTCGAGTTCGACCATGCGGATGGCGCGAAGCGTTGCGTCCTCCGGGTCTGGCAGGTGGTGCAGCCGGGCGCTGTCGAGGACGAACTCGTAGCCAGTCAGGAACGGGTAGACGGCCTCGCGCTCGGGGACGAGGCCAACCTGCCGGTACATCTCGGGGTTGCCCCACGCCGGCTGCCCGAGCACACGAACGGCCCCGGCCGATGGCTGGAGGAAGCCCGCCAGCATGTGCAGCATCGTCGACTTCCCGGCGCCGTTCGGGCCGAGCAATCCCGTGATCCCGGCGCGTAGCGAGAACGAGATGTCGTTGACGGCCACGATGTTCCCGTACCAGCGGGAGACGTGATCGCATTCGATGGCCGGCGGCGCACCCGGTTCGGTCACGCGCTGATCCTGTCGAAACGGCGGACGACAAACGCGAAGCCCACAATCCCGTAGGCGAGTGCCACGAGCGGATAGACCCACTGCGGGAACCCCGCGAGGTCCATCGACGTGTCGGCGCCCGGTGAGGCGTTGAAAATCCAGAGCGTCGCGCCGTGGATGAATTCGAAGGGGCTGAGGAAGAGCGCGTACCGCCCGGTGTCGTGGCTGACTTCGACGAGGATGCCGCCGATGGGGAAGGTGACGAGGAACCATGCGACCACGGCGATCGTGGCGTAGGCCCGCCGCGATGTCTGCGTCGCGATTGCCAGCGAGACGTTCGCCACAACCGCGGCGATGAACAACCCGGACACGATGGTGCGGGGTAGTTCGGCCCAGTTGTCCTGGACGTACCCCCAGAGGTCCTTGCTCGCGAGGCCGTTGCCGATGACGAGCACCGCCTGGGGGAAGAGGGTGAGCACGGTGAGCGCCGTGGCGAACGCACCGAGCTTGGCGAGGATGTAGTCCCGGCGGTGGAGCGCACGCGAGAAATAGAGCGAGAGCGTGCGCTGGCGCATGTCGCGCCCGCAGATTTCCGGGGCGATGGCAGCGCAGAAGAGGGCCACCGGGACTTCGATGTAGGCGAAGTAGTTCGACGGCGTGTACACCTCGACATCCGAGACGAGCGCCGCAATCGCCAGTTGGCCGGCCGCCGGAATCAACGCGATGATGGCGATAGCCATCGGGATGATCTTGCTGCCCGGGCGGCGGCCAAGGCCAAACGCACTCCGCAGTGTGTAGAAGTAGAGCGAAGCGATGGCGTGCTTGCGGCCGAGTCGGAGGCCGTCGTACCCGCGGTAGCCGAGGTCGTAGATGTTGCCGCTGCGCTCAGCCTGCTGCATGCGCGGCCTCCTCGGCTGGCGTCTGTTCCCGGAAGATGTCTTCGAGGTTCTGGCGGCGCCGTTCGATGCGGACGAGGCCAATGCCAAGGTCGTCGCAGGCGTCGCGGATGAGGTCGTACGCCTGATCGCCGTCGAGGGCGACGAGGACGAGGCGGCCTTCGCGCGCGGCGGTCAGCCCCGCTGCTTCGAGCGAACGTTCGAGCGCCCCGGCATCGCCATCGATCTCGACCGCGAGAGTGCCCGTGCTGGCCGTGAACTCGCCGATCGGGCCGGAGCGCTTGAGGTTGCCGCCGTCGATCACGACGAGGTGCTCGCAGACGCGTTCGATCTCGCCGAGCAGGTGGGACGCCATGACGATGGAGATGCCGAACTCGGTTCCCGTGCGACGGACAAGGTCGAGCATCTCGTCCCGGCCCGCGGGGTCGAGGCCGTTCGTCGGCTCATCGAGGAAAAGGATGCGCGGGTCGTGGACGAGCGCCTGTGCGAGTTTGACGCGCTGTTTCATGCCCGTGGAGTAGCCGCGAATCTCCCGGTAGCGCTCTTCGAACAGGCCCACGTGGCGGAGCGTTTCAGCAGTCCGTTCGCGCGCGGCCGAACGGGGCAGTCCATTGATCTGGGCCATATGGGCCACGAACTCGGTCGCGCTCACGTCGCCGGGGAGGCAGTCGTGTTCCGGCATGTACCCCACGAACTGGCGGAGCACCGGGCCGTCCTTGGCAATGTCGTAACCGAGGACGCTGGCGGTGCCTTCGGTCGCATCGAGGAGGCCGAGCAAGATCTTGATGAAGGTGCTCTTGCCGGCGCCGTTCGCGCCGACGAGCCCGATGATGCCCGGTTCGAGCGTGAGGTCGAGCCCGTTCAGGGCCGTGACCGTCCGGCCGTAACGTTTCACCAGCCCGCGCGTTTCAATGATGGGCATTCGAGACAGTGTAACCGGGAAGCGTGCGGCAGCGTGTGAACTCGCCCACGGAGCGGCATCGGGGAAACCCCCGGTAAGAATCCGGACCTCCCGGACTGGCCGCTTAGGGCGGTTCGGCCGATGTTGAAAGGGATGCGAGGGTTTGTGAAGAAGGGGTTGCCGGGGACGCATGCCGTCAAGATCCTGCTGGCCGCCACGCTGATGGCCGGTATCGCGGCTATCCTCGCTGCCCGCTCTCCCAGCGATACCACTGGCCGCCAACGTGTGGCCGACGCCGCTGTTGAAGCGCCCGCCGGCACTTCAGCCACCGGGAACACGCCGGGCAGCACCTCGACCCAGCCGCAGCAGCAGGTCATCACGAACGAAGGCGCCGTCCCCGAACCGGCGCAGGAGAAACTGCCGGGTTCGGACGTGGTGTCTTCGGCTTCGAATAGCCGCTTCACGATGCCGCTCAAGGCCTGGAGCAAGGTGACCGACCGTTACGGCGCGCGTAACCGCGGGGCCGGCCTCATCCATGGCGGTATCGATCTCGCGCTCGATGGCTTGAGCCACAGCAATGTTTACTCCGCATGCACCGGAACCGTGTCCGATGCGAGCTACAACGGCACGTATGGCAACCACGTCTTCGTCGACTGCGGCGGCGGCTGGAGCACGCTCTACGGCCATCTGAGCAAGATGAACGTGAGCGTCGGCGGCGCGGTCAACCCGGATGTAGTGATCGGCATCAGCGGCAGCACCGGCTTCTCCACCGGTGAGCACCTGCACTTCGAGATTCGCTGGCTCGACACGCCGGTTAACCCCGAGGACTACCTCGACTTCCACATCCCGCCGGGCACACCGCTGAGCGACGGACCGCTCTGGTTCCCCGGCTCCGGCAACGGCAGCACGGCCGCGGGCGCTTCGACCCCGAGCGGTCCGCCGCCAACCCCGACGGACACGCCGACCCCGACGAATACGCCGACGATTACGCCGACCCCAACGATCACCCCGACGCCGACCTGGACGCCGACGCCAACGGCCACTCCACGCCCGCCGACGCGCACGCCCACGCCGAAGCCCATCGCGCGGTAGGGGCTATCCCGGCGGGGCGGCGGCTCACTGCCCGGTTACGGAAGCAAAGTCAGCGCTTCAACATGTCGCGGTCTCAGCATTCTGAAGTGACGATGGTCGAGGGTTGCCAGTTTCGGTTCCCCGTAACGCTCAACAATTGCAAGGACGGCGGCATCGACGAATCCGAGACATGGAGGTAGTCAGCGTCCGACCGGTCCAGAGACGTGAAGAGCGGGCCAGTATCGAGGATCAGCGCCACGACCGAGGCTCGGGCCTTTCGTCGCTGGTCCGGCGCGCCGTATCCGTCTAGCCCGAAGCTGCGATGCCCAGGCTCTTTGGCTTCGGCCGAAAAGTACTGAGCTTTTCCTCGACCGCCTCGCGGATGATCGCGGACACCGATGTTCGGCGTTCCTCAGCCATACGGTGAAGATCGCGGAGCAAGGGTTCGCCAAGGGTCACGGTCGTGCGCTGCATGAGTCCATGATAGCGCCGGTCAACCCGGCGTTAGGAGTGCCGACGCTACTCCAACCGCCCCTACCCCCGCCCGTATACCGCCAGACTCGCCGGATCCTCTTCCAGGTGGGCGTGGTCGTTGAAGCTGGTCAGCATCATCCGGCCGCTCCGGCCGAAGGTCATCCGCGTGATTGACGTGTTCGCGACCGCGAACGACCACGTGCTTTCGTCCGGGACGCCCAGGAGTTCGGCCAGCATGGCCATGATGGCGTTCCCGTGCGAGACGACGAGGATGGTCCCGTCGGGGTGTGCCGAGACGGTCCGCCGGAGCGTGTCGGCGGTCCGCTGGCGCACTTCGGCGATGGATTCGCCGCCCGGCGCCGGGGCCTTGCAGCGAAAGAACTCTCGCATCAGTTCGGGGTGCGTCTTGCCGATCTCGCTCCCCGGCTTCGCCTCCCACTCACCGTAGTTCATCTCCCGGAAGCCGGGGTCGAGCACCGGCGCGAGCGGTTCGGCGTGGTGTTCGAGCGCGTAGAGGGCGGTCCGCTTCGCCCGCGAGAGGTCCGAACTGTACGCGGCATCGAAGTGCTGGCCCTTCAGGCGGACGCCGAGGGCACGGGCCTGGGCCTCGCCCTTCGTGGTCAGTTCGGTCTCCGAGTGGCCGCAGAACAGGCCCTCGATGTTCCCGTAGGTTTCGGCGTGGCGGACGAGGAAAACGTTGGTAGGCATTGTGATCTGAGTTTAGAGGGTCAACCGCCTTGACGGTGTTCGGCCCGTTTTTACGAACGTTTTACAGCCCGATGGCAACCACTCCGCCGCTGGCGGCGTTTCTTGTGGTGCGTGTACATTGCGTGATTGCTACGGTAGGTACCTGATCCGCACTATCGGCGCGGGAGGAAGAATGAGCTGGATTCATCGAAAGGCACTCGCGGTCGTCGCCGCTGGCGCAGCTGTTGCCACGCTGCTTGGCGCGACTCTTGGCGTTGCCGTCGCGAAACACACCAACCAGGTCGGAGGCGTCTGCAACGGCGGTGGCTCTGGCTGCAACATCCACTACGTCGGCGCCATCCGCTCCAACAGTGTCAGCCCCGACAGCTTCACGAAGTGCCTGCCCTCGGGCGACTGGGAAGCCATCTACGTCTGGGACGGCCCGAACCAGCAATGGCTCCACTACTTCAACTCCGCCCGTACGCCTGCCTACGTCAATGACCCGTCGGCTGGCGGCATCTCGACGATTCCCGGTTTCTCGGGCGTCGTGCTGATCATGCGGCTCGGCAGCCCGAGCCAGACCATCACCCTGCTCGACAGCAACAGCGAGAGCTGCAGCTAACCGGGCATCCCGCATCGCCAAGCAAAGCCCCTGGCCAACGCCGGGGGCTTTCATTTTGGGCCGAACCACCGCCTACAATGGGTGAAGAATGACTGCTGAAGCCTCCGCCATCGCCATCCGCCTGAAGCAAGCCCACATCGACGCGATGGTCGCTCACGCGCTCGAGGATGCGCCCATCGAATGCTGCGGCCTGCTCGCAATGAACGATGGCGTGGTTGAAGAGGTTCGCCGCGCTGCCAACAAGGAAGCCAGCCCCTACCGCTTCAACATCGACCCGCTGGAGACCCGGAACCACCTCCGCGCTATCGACGACGCCGGGCTCGAACTGGCAGGGTTCTACCATTCGCACACCGGCAGCCCGGCAGTCCCCAGCCCGACCGATATCCGCATGATGGGCCCCCTCTTCGGGCCGCCGTTCGTGCACTTCGTCATCGGCGTGAGCGACCGCGAACGGCCGGATGTGCGGGTCTGGCACATCGACGGCACGGAGAAGGTCGAGCGCGCCTTCGAAATCGTTCCCTAGCCGCTCGTGACCAATCCCGGCTCTCCCGCACGTCTCACCACCGCGCTCACGCAGCGCCCCCGCCGCTACCAGTCACCGGGCCTCGTGATCCGTGGCCACCGGTTCGCCTGGGGCGTTCGAACCTACCTCATGGGCATCATCAACGCGACGCCCGACTCCTTCAGCGGCGACGGGGTTGGAGGCGACGTCGCTGCCGCGGTGGCCCAGGCCCGGCGTATGGAAGCCGACGGCGCTGACTGGCTCGACATCGGCGGCGAATCCTCGCGGCCAGGCGCCGGGGAACTCGACCCGGCTGAGGAGGCGCGCCGGGTTCTCCCCGTCCTCGAAGCCGTCCGTGCGGCGACCGGTCTCCCGCTCTCGATCGACACCTATCACGCCAGCGTTGCCCGGCAGGCGATGGCGGCCGGGGCCGACGCCATAAACGACATCTGGGGGCTGCGCCACGACCCGGCGATGGCAAGCGTCGTGGCGGAGACGGGCGCTGCGCTGATCGCCATGCACAACCAGCGCGGCCGCCCCCCGGTGAACGACGTCGTCTCCGGCATCGGGGCAGGGTTCCGCGAAACCCTGCGCATCGCTCGCGCCCACGGCATCGCCGAGGACCGGATTATCCTCGATCCCGGCTTCGGTTTCGGGTGGACGCCCGAGGAGAACCTGGAGATGATTCGCCGCCTCGGCGACCTCTGGGCTGGCGGTTTCCCCTACCCGCTGCTCGCCGGCGTGTCGCGTAAGTCAACCATTGGACACATCCTCGGTGGCGCGCCGGTCGATCAGCGCCTGGAAGGCACGGCGGCCGCCGTCGCCTTCTCCGTCGCCGCCGGCGCCGACATTGTCCGCGTGCACGATGTGGCCACGATGGCTCGCGTCGTCCGCACCGCCGATGCGTTCGCCGGCCGCGGAAACTTCCGCGCCATTGAGGCGGTCATCGCCCTGGGGTCGAACCTCGGCGACCGCGAGGCAAACCTTCGGGCGGCCGTTGCCGCCCTTGCTCAGAACGGAGTCACGGTCACTCGCAAGTCCTCTATCTGGGAGACGGCGCCCGTGCCCGCGGACCAGCCGCCCTTTCTAAACGCGGTGGTCGCCGCCGAGACCCGCCACGCCCCCTCGGACCTGCTTCGCATCCTCAAGGAAATCGAGTACGACCTCGGCCGCCGGCCTGAGCGGCGTTGGGGTCCGCGCCCCATCGACCTCGACATCCTCTTCTACGGGGACGCGCGAGTGGAGACGCCTGGCCTCACGATCCCGCACGTCTCCATCCTCGAACGGTCCTTCGTGCTCGCCCCTCTCGCTGAAGTGCTGTCGGGGGCGCTCCCCGTGCTGGGGGTGACCGCCTCCGAAGCGCTCGCACGTACCGGCAGCGAAGGCCTTCGGCGCCACGCAGCGCTCTGACAGCGGTTTACCAGCTTCTTTACCTTCCTGATGGAACCGGCGGAGCGTCGCCGGCGTTTCTCACGCAAGGACGCAACAGGAGCGTCCTGCAGGAGGGGTGATATGAAACGCAAATGGATGGCAATGGGCCTGCTCGCGTCAGCGCTGCTGTTCGGGGCATGTGGAGGTGGCGATCTCGCCGGTGACGACGATGACAGCGGTGGAAATCGCGCTTACACCGCGGATCGCGACGCCGCCGAAGCGCCACAGAGCATCGTGAAGTCCGGCGCAACCACGGCGGGCGGCGCTTCGGCATCGGCCCCCGGCGGCGGAACCGACACCACATTGCCTTCGCTCGATACCGGCCGGAAGGTCATCTTCACGGCCACGATGGCCCTCAGCGCCACTGATGTTGGCCGCGCGTTCAACGCCGCCTCGTCCGTGGCCATCGGGAACGGCGGCTACGTCGAAAAGGCCTCGTTCACGAATGACGAGAAGGACAACACGCGCCGCTCCGCTTCGCTGACGCTGCGCATCCCGTCGCAGAACTACGACCAGGCGCTCGCCAGCCTGCGCACGCTCGATGGCGTGACGGTGGCAGGCGAGGGCGTTACCTCGAACGAGGTGACCGAGCAGTACATCGACCTGCAGAGCACCCAACGCAACCTCGAACGCACCGAGCAGCAGTACCTCGAACTGCTCAAGCAGGCGAAGAGCATCCAGGAGATCATCACCGTCCAGGATCGCCTGACCAGCGTGCGCAACCAGATCGAGCAGATCCAGGGCCGCCTCAAGGTGCTCGATCAGCGCGTCGACTTCGCCACCGTGAACGTCACCATCGCGGCATTGGTCGCCCAGGTGAAGGAACCGAACGGGTCTGACTGGACGCTCAAGGGCGTCTTCGCCGGCAGCCTCGAACGGTCACTTGAAACCGCGCGCTACGCGGTCGCCGTGGCCATCGTTTTCGGAGTGGCCATGGCCTGGCTCGTCGTCCCGATGGCCATCGCCCTCACCTTCGCGCTGCGCCACCGGAAGCACGCGCCGGCCAGCCCGCCGCCGCCGGTCCAGCCTGCCTGAGTTCGAACCCGCAACCCCGATGGCAGGCGCCCCGCAACGGCGCTTGCCATCGGTGGTATGGTGCGCGCGAGAACCGGCTGGAGGCGTCCCGTGGCCAGCTTCATCAGCGTCGACGACATCCGCGAACCAACCGACTTCGGCGACCGCGAGTTCCATGGGGCACTCGTCAATGTGACGAATGTCTGCAACCTCTCGTGCACCCACTGCTTCGTCTTCCGGGCGGACAACCCGAACCGCCCGAAGGACAAGATGGACGACGCGACGATGCTCGCCCAGCTCGAACGGCTGCGAGACAAGCACCACATCCGCTCGATGCTCTTCATGGGCGGCGAACCGATGATCCGGAAGGACCTCGTGATGCGGGCGATGCCGCTCTTCGAGAGTTCGTCCATCGTTACGAACGGCACCTACGGCATACCGTCGGTTCCGGGCCACCTGGTCACCGTCTCTCTCGATGGTCCGAAACACCTGAACGACCCCATCCGCGGCGAGGGCGTCTTCGACCGCGTGAAGAAGTCCGTCTTCGAACGTGACCCGGAAGACGGGACGACGGTCATGCTCCAGATGACCCTCACTCGCCAGAACGCCGACGGCATAGAGGAGTTCGTGGAAGAGGTGAAGGACTGGCCGGTCAGCGGCATCGCGTTCACCTTCTATGTCCCGTACGTGGACGACGCCAGCGGCCTCGCCTGGGATGACCTGCGCGAGCGTGACGCCGTTATCGACCGGGTCATCGCAATCAAGAGCAAGTACCCACATCGCGTGAAGACCAACATCGGCGCGCTCGAACTGATGAAGTCAGACCGCTGCCTGGAAGTGACGGGTGAGCACGGCGAACACTGTGGCCTGCGCACCGGGATGCTCCCGCTCTACATGGGCGAGGGCGGCAACTTCGAGCGCACCTTCTGCTGCTACGGCAACAACGTGGACTGCACCCGCTGCGGGGCCTACGCCGTCTTCAACGGCGCCTACCACCGCCGCATGGGTACCACCGAAGACGAATAGAACCGCGACCGGCAGGGAGCGGATCGTGGCACAGCGAGACAGCCCCGCGGCAGCCCGCCAACCCGCGCAACTTCCAGCGCACCCATTGGCTCTTCACGCCCGCGCACAAGGGAACCGCGACCGGCAGGGAGCGGATCGTGGCGAAGCGAGACAGCCGGCGGCAGCCCGCCAACCCGCGCAACTTGCAGCGCCCCCTGCGCCACCCATTGGCTCTTCACGCCCGCGCACAAGGGAACCGCGACCGGCAGGGAGCGGATCGTGGCACAGCGAGACAGCCCCGCGGCAGCCCGGTTCACTGGCCGTACTTTACATACCGAACCGCTGCCTCCACCCCCTCCTCGTCCCACACCACCCGAGCGCTCCCGCCTCTCCCCCACAGCGAACCCGTCATCCCCACCCAACGTTCTTCACGGCAGACTCTGGTGACCCGCGCCTTGAGAATCGACAGCGCCCGTCTCGGTTGCTCATCGCACGCCAGGACAAGGTGCACGTGATTGGTGCGGACGTTCAGAGCTATGACCGGCCAATCATGGAAGGAGCAGCATTCGCGGATGACGCCGTCGACTTGCTGCCGGAGTGAATCAGAGAGCACAACGGCCGCCCGAGGCATCTGCCCTTTGGCAGCCGCTTCCATCCGGAAGTCCGGCGCGTCAGCTGGTTCTCCGAAGCCGTTTCGCTGCCTGTTGATCCAGCCGCGTTCGTCACCGGGGAGCCATGTGCCGTAGGTCCGCCAGGTAAGGAGAAGTGCCTTCGGAGTGGGAGCCGGTGGCATGGGAGAAGTGTAATTCGTGCGGGCTGACGCGGGGGCTGTCTCGCTATGCCACGATCCGCTCCCTTCCGGTCGCGGTTACCTTGTGTGGTGAGCTGACGCCGGGCTATCTCGCTGTGGTGCGATCCGCTCCCTTCCGGTCGCGGTTCCCTTGGTGGTGGGCTGACGCGGAACAGGTTCGCCGTGGCGCGATCCGCTCCCTGCCGGTCGCGGTTCCCTTAGCCCTGCCGCTTAGCCGCCGGCCACTGCCGGGACGATGCTGACTTCGTCGCCGTCCTTGAGGTCGGTGCCGAGGCCGGACAGGAAGCGCACGTCCTCGCCGTTCACGTAGATGTTCACGAACCGGCGGAGCTGACCTCCCTCGTCGAGGACTCTCTCTCGCATGCCGGGGTAGGCCCCTTCGAGGTGGCTGACCAGCGATTCGAGCGTGGCCCCTTCGCCAGCCACCTTCGAGAGATTGCCGGTCAGGTTCCGGAGCGGTTGCGGGATAAGCACAGTTACAGACACAGAGTTCTCCGTACGTAGTTTCAGGTGGTTGGCGCTCTAGCCTTCGACGATGTCGCCGTCGGCGGGGTCGACACGGACGCCCTTGGCCTGGGCCCATTCGATGCTCCGCGTCACTTCGTCCGGGTCGCCTTCGAGTTCGAGGAGCACCCAGCCGGTCCGGTCATCGACGTCGGCCATGCGGACGTTGGTGATGACCCGGAACTGGTGGCCAAGGTTGTAGATGAGGGGTTCCTTGATCAGGTTCTCAGGGAAGGTGAAGCGCACGCGCTTGAGGGCCATCAGGCAACTCCTTGGGCTACCGGCTGGCGGTAGGCAGCTTCGAAGCTCTCCATCGTCGGCTCGATTTCGAGCGCCGGCTCGAGGTGGTCCGAGACGGCCTCGGCGGTCTTGAACCCCGCGCCCGTGATGAAGGCGACGGTCAGTTCGTCCGGATCGATTCTACCCTGCGCCGCCAGTTGCTTGAGCGAAGCGACAGTCACGCCGCCGGCGGTCTCCCCGAAGATGCCTTCGGTCTCCGCGAGCAGCTTCATGCCCTCGACGATCTCCGGGTCGTCGACCATGCCGCAGGCGCCGTTCGTCTCCTGCAACTGGACGAGGCTGTAGTAGCCGTCGGCCGGGTTGCCGATGGCGAGCGACTTGGCGATGGTGTTCGGCCGCTGCGGCCGGAAGTTTGTCGTCCCTTCCTGCCAGGCGACAGCGACCGGGGAGCAGCCCGTGGCCTGCGCGCCGCTCATCCGCGTCTTCGGCTCGTCGATGAGGCCGGCCTTGTACAGCTCCTGGAAGCCCTTCCGGATCTTCACGAAGAGCGAGCCGCTGGCAATCGGCGCAACTACATGGTCAGGCGCGCGCCAGCCGAGTTGCTCGGCGACTTCGAACCCGAGCGTCTTCGAACCTTCGGCGTAGTAGGCGCGAACGTTCACGTTGACGAACGCCCAGTTGTACGAGCCAGCGAGTTCGGCGCAGAGCCGGTTCACCGCGTCGTAGTTGCCGCCCACCTTCACCAGCGTCGGCCGGTAAATGCTGGAGCCGAGGACCTTCCCCGCCTCGAGGTCATGCGGGATGAAGACGACGGCCTCCATGCCGGCAGCTGCGGCGTGGGCGCTCACGCTGTTCGCCAGGTTGCCCGTGCTCGCGCAGGCCAGCTTCTCGTACCCGAGTTCGCGCGCCCGGCTCGAAGCCACAGCGACCACGCGGTCCTTGAAGGACCACGTCGGGTTCATCGTGTCGTTCTTGATGTAGAGGTTGTTCAGGCCGAGCGCCTTACCCAGGTTGCGGGCGCGGATCAGCGGTGTGAACCCGGCGCCGATGTCGACTGCGGTCTCGCGGTCGCAGGGGAGGAAGTCGCTGTACCGCCAGAGGCTGGCCGGGCCGGACTCGATGCGCTGGCGGGTGATGTTGCGGCGGATGGCATCGTAGTCGTAGGTGACTTCGACGGGGCCGAAACAGAAGTCGCACACGTGGCGCGCTTCGAGGGGGTATTCGCGGTGACACTCGCGACAGCGCAGGTTGGTTGCGTAGGTCATGCTGCTTAACTCCTGGACGTCCTCGCGCGGCGCGAGAGACGGGAACGGGCCGAGGCGGCGCGAAGCCGGCCAGGGACTGGTGCTGGGTGATCCGGGAGGCCCCTTCGGCGAGGGGCTAACGCATGACCATGGGGCCCAGGGAGGAAACCATCTGAAAACTCCTCAAGTCCGCGTGGGCCGTTCAGGTTCGAGCGGAGTCGCTCTCATCTTTCTCCTGTACCCTTCCGCGGAAGGAGGAGGCCGGAGTTGGCACCTTGTCGAATGAGACAGGTTGCCGGGGTTTCACAGGGCCGGTCCCTCTACCCATCTTGATAAGCGCGGCCACGTTCGCGGTGCTGCACGACATAGTAGCAAACGCCCGCTTTGCTGTCAGCGGCTCAGCCTTCCGGTTGCAGCCCGAGCGCGTTGATGGCCTCGAACAGCACCGGGACCGGCATCGCTCGGCCCATCAGTTCGTCCAGGTACTCCAGGTCGAACGCTTCGCCGGGCAGCATCCCGGCGGCTTCTGCGAGGATCCGCGCGTAGCTGTTGGCCAGCGGTTCGGCGGGCGAAGAGCCTTGCCCGAGCTGGGCATAGGCCCGCGTGACAAACTCCGCGAACGAAGACTGGGTCGCGTTCGTGCCGGGGAGCACGGCCTTTACGCCGACGCTCGGCAGCAGGCCGACTGATTCGGGCACGAGCGCGCCGCTGTTGATCATCGCGACGGCGTCGAAGTTGACCTCGCGCGCAACCCGCGTCCGGCCCGAGCCGAGGTCAGGTTCGGCTGCGAGCAGTTGGAGGTAGAGGAAGCCGTCGAACGCCGTCGCCACAACCTCTTCGAGGAGGCTGTCCGCGTCGTCGCAATGGGTTGCCTCGTGGGCGAGGATCGGCATCAGGTACTCGAACCGCTCGCCCTCGGCGAAGGGGTTGATGGAGACGACGCGCGCCCCGCTGCCGATGTGCGTGACCTGGGCCAGCAGCTTCGGGTTCCCCGGCGGCTCCTGGAAGGCGACGAGGCTAGCCGGCTTGCCGCTGCAGTTCCCGGTGGTTAGCAGCGACGCGATCGCCGGTTCGGCGAAGGTGCCGGTGAGCCCGGCCAGGGCTGCGCGCAGCTTCGGCGAGGTCACCACGTCCTGCGGGATCGCGTCGTAGAGGTCGAGCGCGTCCCTCACCGTCTTGGTATCGACCCCGCGCTGCTGGAGGTGGAACTCGAGGGCCTTGCGCATCGCGGCGGCATCGCGGTCCTCCGGTTTCAGCGGCGCCGTCTCCGGGTCGCCGAGAAAAGCCGGGTTCGTCGAGATGAGCGCCCGCGAAGCGAGCAGCACGAGGGTCTTATCCAGGTCGCTTTCGACCGGCGCTTCGATCGTGCCGGTGGCTTTCGCCTGGAAGAGGCTGCGCCGGATCGTGAGATTCGTCTCCTCCGGGATGAGCGCCGACACATGCAGTTCGATCACCCGGCCCGTGCCCGGCGCAACGCTCGCGGTCTGGATGAGAACCCGCCGTGTCCCGCCTTCGGCCAGCGGCGTGGTCAGTTCGAAGTGCGAAGCCAGCGGCAGGTCGCTTTCGGCCAGCGTGAAGTCACGGTCGAACTGGACGCGGACGACCGAGGTGAGCTGGGCCTGGCCGTCGCGGATATCACGCTGGGCCTTCGCCGAAGAGACGCGTGGGACTGGCTGCGCTTCGGATCCGGAGGAGCACGCCGCGAGTATCACGGAGAGAACCGCTGCGCTCGCCCAGAGTGCCCCCAGGGGAACCCGAAGCAGCTTCACGCTACCGGCCTGTGAAGTTCGGCTTCCGCTTCTCGGCGAAAGCGCGCGGGCCTTCGCGTGCGTCCTCTGTGCCCATCAGGCGCGTCAGCAGGACGTCCTCGTAGGCGAGGCCGTGGTCGAGTGGCATGTCGAGGCCGCGCGCAATGGCTTCTTTCGCCGTGCGCACCGCAAGGGGGCCGCGTTCGCAGATGACGTTCGCAATCTGCCGCGCCTTATCCATCAAACCGTCGAGCGGGACGATGTGGGAGACGAGTCCGGCGCGCAGGGCGGTCTCAGCGTCGATCTGTTCGGCGGTGAGGATCATGTAGTTCGCGAGGGCCGCCGGGATGGCCCGCGGCAGGCGTTGCGTGCCGCCCGCGCCCGGCATGATCGCCCAGCGGACTTCCGGCAGGCCGAAGCGCGCTTCCGGGGTGCAGATGCGGATGTCGCAGGTGAGGGCCAGTTCCATGCCCCCGGCGAGGCAGTAGCCGTTGATGGCGGCGATGATCGGCTTGAAGATCGGCAGACGCTTGGTGAACCCGCCGAAGGGCACCGGGCGGCCGCCTTCGAACTGGTTTTCGCCGCGGGCAGTGGCCACCAGGTCCATGCCGGTCGAGAACGACTTCGCGCCCGTGCCGGTGAGGATGGCGACCCGCAGTGACGAATCGTCGCGGAAGTCCTCCCACGCGCGCAGCATCTCGCTCGACGTCTGGCCGTTGATCGCGTTGAGCTGGGGCTCGCGGTTGATGGTCAGGGTCGCGACCGGCCCGTCTTTCTGGTAGATGATGTTCTCGAAGTCCAGGTTGGCCATGCGTATCGTTCCTTGGTCTGCTTGTGCGTGGGAAGGATACGACCCTTATGGCCCCCGCTGATAGCCACCTGCCTCCCTTTCTCGAACGGAAGCGACAGATCGATGGGACGATCCACGACTACGAGACGGAGCTCATCCACCGCGACCAGACCGTGGCAATCGTCCGCT
Organism: Dehalococcoidia bacterium; assembly: GCA_020853755.1. Lineage (GTDB taxonomy): Bacteria > Chloroflexota > Dehalococcoidia > Tepidiformales > Tepidiformaceae > Amarobacter. The sequence continues at coordinate 19,381 of JADYYG010000014.1, forward strand.
TTGTCATGACGCGCGGCGGCGGACCTCCGCGCCTGCCCGTGACGGTGCTCGCCGGCTCGGTCTCGTATGGCTACTTCTGGCCGCGGCGGCTGTATAACGTCTACCGCTGGCTCTCTCCGGAGGGCGAACTCATCGCCCACCGCTTCGACGCCGTCACCGCCGTGAAGGTGACCGACGAGGGTGTCGACTACCGGGATCTCGTCCTCGATTGGTGGGCGTTCCCGGATGACTCGCTTATCGAAGAAGACCGCGCCGAACTGGAGGCCGCTATCGAAGCCGGGACCATCTCTGCAGCGGATGCGCGGCTGGCCGAGGACGCCGCCTACCAGGTGTTCAGTCGCTACCGCCACATCATCGACGAAGTGGTCGCGCTCGAACGCCGCTGGGTGAGGTGAAGGGCCGTCCACACCTTTACAGGCCACCGCTGACGCCTTAATACTTCCGCCATGATTCGAGCACTCCGCCGCTACCTTAACGCCGCCCTCATCGGCTTCATCGTGACCTTCGTGGTCTACCTCTTTGTGCGTTTCGACTCCGACAAGATCGTGCTTGGCATCGTTATTTCGCTCATCGGCGCCGCGGGCGCGCTCGCGCTCTACATCTTCCTCGACCGGAAGCTCGGCGGCGGCGAGCCGGACCTGTACGACAAGGACGGCAACCTCGTCGACCGGAACGGGAAGATCCTGAAGGCGAAGTCCCAGCTCTAACGGCCCGCTCACTGCGCCGCTAGCGTTCGCGCGCTGTATCGTTCGAATCCATGACGGGCCGTGCGATTGTCAGCCCGAGGAGCGCATTTGGGTCGCTGACCCCGCACCAGCAGGGGCTCGTGGCGGTGCTCGGCGCTGCCGTCCTCTGGAGCACCGGCGGACTCTTCATCAAGTGGGTCTCACTCGATGCCCTCGGCGTCACGATGTGGCGGTCGTTCCTCGCGAGCATCGTCATGCTTGTGGTCGCGAGGCCGCGAATGCACCTGCCGTGGAGGACGAACCGGCTTACCTGGGGCATCGCTATCAGCTACGCGCTGACCCTCGTGATGTTCGTCAGCGCCACCAAGATGACCACCGCCGCGAGCGCCATCTTCCTCCAGTACACGGCCCCGCTCTACCTCCTCGCGAGCGGCGCTCTTTTCCTCGGTGAGAAGCCGGCGAAGCTGGATTACCTGACCGTGGCGGTCGCCTTCTGCGGGATGGCCCTCTTCTTCGTCGGCAAGCTCGATGCCAGCGCCGTCACGGGCAACGTCCTCGCCGCCGCCTCGGGTATCACGCTGGCGGCGATGTTCACGCTCCTTCGGGCGCCCGGATGCGGCCCAAGCACCCGGCCCGAAGCGATGGTGCTCGGCAACTTCATCCTCGTCTTCGGCCTGCTTGCGGTGAACCTCGGCCGGGGGTCGAGCGAACCGTTCACCCCGGACGCCCGCGACATGGCCGGGCTGGCCTTCCTCGGGGTCGTCCAGATCGGGTTCGCCTACCTGCTCTTCAGTTACGGCGTGGCCTATGTGCAGGCCCTCGAAGCCTCGCTCATCGGGATGCTCGAACCCGTCCTGAACCCGGTCTGGGTGTTCCTCTTCCTCGGCGAATCGCCCGGCTGGTGGGCCGTCCTCGGCGGCGCCATCATCGTCGGCGCCGTCACCGTGCGCACGATCGCCACCGAACGCGGCCGCACCGACGCCAGCGAAGCGGTCATCCCAGCGGACATATGACCGCGCACCCCGAACTTCCCGATGTCCTCGACGTGTACCACGCGCTCGAACGCATGCACGAGTGGCGTGGCTGGCATTGGTGGCCCGACGCAGACCCGTTCGAAGTGTGCGTTGGCTGCATCCTCGTCCAGAACACGATGTGGACGAACGTCGAACGCGCCATTGAACGCCTCAAAGCGGCCGATGCGCTGACGCCCGGCGCCATGGCTGTACTGCCCCCGGAGGCTCTCGAGGACCTCGTCCGGCCGAGCGGGCAGTACCGCCAGAAAGCGAAGAAACTGCGAGCCTTCCTCGACCTCTGTTCCCGGCACGGCGGCTTCGAGGCCCTGATGGCGCTCGAAGCTTCGGAACTCCGGACAGTCCTCCTCGGCTGCTGGGGCATCGGCCCGGAGTCCGCCGATGCGATGGTGCTCTATGCTTCTCGCCAGCCCGCCGTCGTCATCGACGCCTACACGATGCGCCTCTTCGGGCGGCTCGATATCGGCCCGGTCGGTTCCGCGGAGTACCGAACGTGGCAGGCATGGAAGGAGGAAGTGCTCGCCAGTGAGCCACGGTCTCCAGGCGAAGACCGCGACCTGAAGGCCCGCTACCACGCGCTCATCGTGATGCACTGCAAGCACCTCTGCCTGAAGAACCGCCCGAAGTGCGAGGAGTGCGAACTCCTGCCGCGCTGCCCCTACGGCCAGGAGATGCAGGGGTGATGCGCCGCGCCGTGCTGACCGTCGAGACCGCCGTGCGAAAGCTCGCCTGGGAGGGCGAACGGCTGCGCTGGCGGCTCTTCCACCCTCTCACGCTCGGCGCGCGTGTCATCCTCCTCCGCGGCGACGAGGTGCTGCTGATTCGCCACACCTACCGGCAGGGCTGGTTCTTCCCCGGCGGCGGCGTCGAAAAGGGCGAAACGCTGGAGGCGGCCGCCCGGCGCGAAGCCGGCGAAGAAGCCCGCGTGACCGTTAGCGAGGTTACCCTGCTCGGCGTCTACGCCAGCGTCGACAGCACGAAGAGCGATTACGTGGCCGTCTTCGTCTCGCGCGACTTCGAACTGCAGCCCTTCGCACCGGGAAACGAAATCGCCGCGCGCGAGTGGTTCCCGATCGACGCGTTGCCTGCGGGCATGAGCCCCGGCTCAGCGCGGCGCGTGCGCGAGGCAGTCGATGGCGGCCCGCCGCAGGCCGGGGCGTGGTGACCGTGGACGCCCCGCTCGCTCGCGCGCTCGAAGCATTCGCTCTCGAACCGCTGTCGCCGCCAGCGCCGGTCGAGGAGTTCCGGCTGAATGAGAACTACCGTGTGGAGACAGCGTCCCGGGTGGTCTTCCTCCGCGGGCATGGCCCGAACCGCCCGTTCGAACGCATCCAGCGCGAACACGCGGGTGCGAACTGGGTTGCCGGCCGCGGCCTGCCCATCGCCGAGGTGCTGGCCACGCCCTCCGGCCAATCGATCGTCGAGATCGATGGCCGCTTTTGGACCGCCTACGCCTGGGTCGATGGGTGGACATACCGCCGTGGCGAGACTCCGGTGGATGGCGCGAATGCGCTGGGGTTGGCGCATGGCCGCTGCCTCGCCGCCCTCCGCGACTATCCGGCGGCCGATACGCTGCCAACCAACTCCGAAATCACCTGGTCCACAGAGTTCTCGATCGACGTGCTCGAGTCGATTGCCGGCGAGGTTGCCACCCGCGGGACGGTGCGCGAGCAGCACTGGCATCCTCTGCAGATGGAGCTGCTGCGGACGGCGGGCAGGCCGCCTGAGGCAGCGTTCACCGCACTACCGATGTTCGCGACCCACGGCGACTTCCACGAGCGCAACGTGATGTTCGATGCCGCGGGGAGCCTTGCTGCGGTGGTGGACTGGGAGCGGTTCTGCCAGCAGCCACCGGTGTTCGAAGTGTTGCGCGGCGCGAGCTTCATGTGGCTCATGGACGAAGAGCTACTGCGCGCCTATCTCGAGGGCGTCCGTGATCACGCTCCCCTCGACCCTGCGGCCGTGCGCCCGGGGATCGACGGGTGGTGGCAGAGCGCGATGCACAACACCTGGGCGTTCCGGGCCGGGTTCCGTGACGGAAACGACGAGGTGCGCCGCTTCCTCATCGAAGAAGAAGGCCGGGTCATGCAGTTCCATGACCCGGCCTTCCGTGAGTGGCTGGCGGAGACGATGCTCCGGTTCGGCTGCTGACCTTACGAGTCGCGCCCCGGGATGGTGAGGTCGGCCGGCGGCGGCGCAGGGTTTACAACGCCGTTCATGAGTTGTGCCGGCACCACGGTGCGCAGTTCATCCAGCGTCCAGCGGCCGTTCTTGAAGATGTTCTTGAACGGCGGGTACATGTCCTGCAGGAGCCCGACGTGGCCGCCGGACACCTGGAAGATGCGGCCGTTGATGTTCCACGCTTCGTCGAGGAGCAGGTACACCGTCATCGGGGCGACCATGCCTGGCGAGCGCATCGGGTCGTCGGCCGGCGGAGGCGGCGGGGTTGATGCGCCTGCCGCGGGGGCCGGTCCGCCGCCGCCGCTGATGCCACTGCGAGCGCGAAGTTCGCGCGCCGACGACGGCACCGTCGCGGTCAGCCGTGTGGCTGCCCCCGGGGCGATGCAGTTCACGGTCACACCGTAGCGGCCGAGGTCCCGGGCAGCCACGCGGGTAAGCCCGGCGACGCCGGCCTTTGCGGCGCCGTAGTTCGCCTGGCCCGAGTTGCCCTGGAGGCCGGAGACGGAGCTGTAGTTCACGATCCGCCCAAAGCGCTGCTGGCGCATGAGCACCGCAGCTGGCTTGAGCGTGGTGAAGTGGCCCTTGAGGTCCACCCGGATGACGTCGTCCCATTCCTCTTCGGTCAGGTTGAAGACCATCCGGTCGCGCAGGATGGCAGCGAGGTTGATGAGGCCGTCGAGGCGGCCGTAGCTGTCGAGCGCGGTGCGGATGACGCTTTCACCGCCCTCCATCGTCGAGACGTCGGCGAAGTTGGCGACGGCCTCGCCGCCAGCCTTCTTAATCTCTTCGACTACCTGCGCCGCGGGGCCGCTGTCGGTCCCCGAACCGTCCGGGTTGACGCCCGGGTCGTTGACGATGATGCGCGCGCCTTCGGAAGCGGCGAGGAGCGCGCACTCGCGTCCGATGCCCCGGCCCGCGCCGGTCATTGCGATGACTTTGCCTTCGAGCAGGTTTGCCAACTGGTCCTCCATCGGAAACGGAGTCCCTCTCCGGGTCCCTTCGCGAAGAAGGGGGGAGAGGGACGCGAGTGTGCTGCCCTGGTTAGCTGTTCAGGACGACGGTGGCGTAGCCGGGTGTGGTCTTCTTGCCTTGCGGGTTCTCGGTCCAGACTTCGAGGTCGACGAGCTTCTTGCCGCCCTCTTCGTACTTCCGGGTGACGATGCCCTTGCAGGTGATGTCCTCGTTCGGGAAGTCCATGCCGCGGTAGCTGCAGCCGTACTTCTGGATCTTGCCGTTGTTGCCCACCCAGTCATGGACGAGCTGGCCGAGGAACGCATTCTTCAGCGCGCCGTGGACGATGATGTTCGAAAGGCCCGTGCCGACGGCGAAGTCCTTATCGTAGTGAATCTGGTAGAAGTCGCCGGAGCCGGCGGCCCAGAGAACCAGCTGCTGCGTGCTGCAGTTCTTCTTCAGTTCTGGGATCGACATCCCTTCGGACAGGTCAGCCCATTTCGCTGCCATCGTATTCCTCCTAGTAGCGGATGCCGGTGCCGGTCATGATCGCCACGACCTTGCCGAGCTGGTTCTTGTAGACGGTCTTGCTGGTGGTGATCAGCATGTCGCCGATGCTGCCCTTGGTCTCTTCGTAGTTGGCCACGTGGGAGGTCGAGGTCAGCACATCGCCAGCGCAGATGTCTTCGAGGTACTCGATCTCGGTGCCGCCGTTGAGGATGCGCTTCAGCGGCCGGCCCGGTTCGGGGCCGCCGAACATGCCGCCGCCGCCGCGGCGCGAGGGCGCATTCGGGTTGAACACGGGCGTGCCGAGGTAGCCGGGAGGCGCGACAACGTCACGGTAGCCAGCCGCCTTCGCTGCCGCTTCGTCGTAATAGATGGGGTCGGTGTGACCGACTGAGCGGGCGAACATGCGGATGGCCGTCCGATCGACTTCGCTCGTCGTCGGGTCGGATTCCTTGCCAATGGTGGCCCGCATTTCATCGGTAATCAGGGGGACTGCGTCTGCCAAGAGCCTTCTCCGTAGCTGTGATGATGCGTCCGAAACGATACGCCAACGGCGGCAGGCTGACCAGATGACCGCATCGTCCGCCGATCACGCGCTCGCCCCTGCCGTGCTACATTCGGCCAACTTCTTTCAGGCGAGGCTGGCGGTTATGCGAGCAATGGTCCTCAGGGGCAGGGCACTCAAAGTCGAAGATGTCGAACTTCCGCGGCCGGGGCCGATGCAGGTGCTGGCGAAAGTCCTTGCCTGCGGTATCTGCGGCAGCGACCTCCACGCCGCGAAGTTCATGGATGATATGGTCGCCGCCTCGAAAATGAGCGGTGTCACATCGTGGGACAACGCCGACCAGGACGCCGGGATGGTGATGGGCCACGAGTTCGTCGCCGAAGTGGTGGAAGCCGGGACCGGTGCGGAAGCCTGGGCGCCCGGCACACGGGTGACCTCGGTGCCGGTGCTTATCGAGCCGTCGTCGCCCTCCGGGTTCGTCGCCATCGGCTACAGCACGCGCTTTCCCGGCGCCTACGGCCAGTATGTCGTCCTCAGTGCACCGATGCTGCTGAAGGTTCCCGACGGCCTCGAAAACATCAAGGGGGCAACCACGGAGCCGTGCGCCGTGGGCCTGCACGCGGTGCGCCAGGCCGCTATGCAGCCCGGTGAACATGCCGTTGTGATGGGCGCCGGCCCCATCGGCCTGATGACGCTGCTCTGGCTCAAGCAGGAGGGCGTGCAGCACGTGACCGTCAGCGACTTCGCGCCCTCACGCCGAGAACTCGCCGCCAAACTCGGCGCAGACCTCGTGGTCGACCCTGCTGCCACGAACCTCGCCGAAGCGGTCGTCGCGGCGGCCGGCCGGGCCGCGCCGGTCGTCTTCGAATGCGTTGGCGTCGAAGGCACCCTCCGCCAGGCGATGGAACTGGTGGAGCGGGCCGGTCGCGTCATCGTCGTCGGCGTCTGCATGAAGGAAGACCGCATCTACCCGATGGTGGGAATCAACAAGCACCTCACCCTGAAGTTCGTGCTCGGCTACAGCCCGGAGGAGTACGCGGAGGCCCTCGTCGCGCTCGGTAGCGGCGCCATCGACACGTCGCCGATGGTCACGCGAACGGTCACGCTCGACGAACTGCCCGCAGCTTTCGAAGCGCTCGCCGACCCGAGTGACTGCAAGATCGTGGTCCTGCCGAACTAGCCCGGCGGTCCTGAGAGGAGGAGGTTGGAGATGGAAAACAGGTTTGACCTGACGGGGAAAGTCGCGCTGGTGACCGGCGGCAGCCGCGGCCTCGGGCGCGAAATGGTGCTCGCCTTCGCCGATGCCGGGGCTGACGTCATCATCGCCAGCCGCAAGCTCGACTCGTGCGAGGAGACCGCTGCCGAAGTCCACCAGCGCACCGGACGCCGCGCCCTGCCGGTCGCCTGCCACGTCGGCGACTGGAGCCAGGTAGAGGCTCTCGCCGAAACGGCCTACCGCGAGTTCGGCAAGGTCGATGTGCTCGTGAACAACGCGGGCATGTCGCCCATCTACGACCACGTGAACAACGTGACCGAAGCGCTTTACGACAAGGTCCTCGACGTGAACCTGAAGGGGCCGTTCCGGCTCACCGCGATGGTCGGCACGCGAATGGTGGAGGCCGGCGGCGGCTCGATCATCATGGTTTCGAGCACGGCTTCGCTCCATCCCGGCGCCAACGTGATTTCATACGCGGCGGCGAAGGCGGGCGTCAACGCCATGACCGTTGGCTTCGCGAAGCACTTCGCGCCTACGGTTCGCGTCAATTGCATCGTGCCGGGGCCGTTCCTCACGGATATCTCGAAGGCATGGGACCTGGAGGCGTTTAACAAGAATGCGAAGGCCACCATCCCGCTCCAGCGCGGCGGCGAACCCGGCGAGATCGTCGGGGCAGCGCTCTACTTCGCAAGCGAAGCGTCGAGCTACACGACGGGCTCGCTGCTGACGGTTTCCGGGGGCAGCGGGATCTAACCGGCGGCTACATCGGCCCCGGCGCGTCGATGACGACCAGGTGCAGCGGCCGGGCGACTGCGAGGCGGAACCTGCCGCGGCCGGCTTTTTCGATGCGAATCGCGCCGGCCCGTTCGTCCAGCCGCCTCCGCAGGAGGATGAGCCGCGCCTCCAGGTTGTCCTTGATGTCCGGCAGGTCGAGCGTGGGGTCGAGCCGGAACTCCTTGTTGCTGAACTCCTCGCGCTGCTCGTCCTGGTAAGCGCGCAGCAGCCGCCAGAGGATGCCGCCAGCGACGCCCTTAATGAGGTACTCGTTGTCCATGAAGACCGTGTTGTCGTCGCGGTAGTACTTCACCTGCACGGTTCCGCCGGATGGCGCCGGCGACGTCGCGGCGAGGGACTGCGCGGTTGTGCCGCCGCTGTCGCCGAGCGCGGCCATCGCCATCGCGACGTGGCTGGCGAGGATGCTGACCGCCGATTCATCCTCAGCCTGGAACGCCCCGGCCTCGCTGCTCTGCAGGCAGAGGACCCCGGCCAGCTTGCGGTGGGCGAGCATCGGCACAACCAGCTGGCTCTGGATTGAAGGCAGCGAGGGCAGTGGGATGGTGCGTTCGAACCCGCGGGTGTTGCTCGTGACGGCCCCTCTGCTGGCGGTTGCGTAGTGCAGGTCGCGCGCGAGGTTGGTCAGCCGGATGGCGCTCCGGCGGGCGGCGGCCAGCCCAATGACGCCCTCGCCCATGTGGACCTCCGAACCGGCGCCCGAGGCCGCAAAGCCGGCGCTGGCCACGGTGTACAGCCGGTCCCCAGATTCGTTCGCCAGCATGATGAAGGCGTGCGGGTAGCCCAGCAGGCCCGTGCACGATTCGAGCGTGATACTGAGCACTTCATCCATGTCGGCTGCCTGGGAGATGCGCAGCGAGATGGCCTCGACTCGCTCGATGCCCACGCTGCGCCGTGCGCCCGGGGCCGCCGAATGGCCGGGCACCACGTCGCAGCGAGTCACCCGGCAGAAGTCCGTCCCGCGGAGCTGAAAGATCTGCTCCATGCCTTCGAAGGCAGCCACCGCGTCCAGTTTCATGCGCATCCGCTCGAAAATCGGTCCGGCCGTCTCGGTGCGCTCGTATTCGAGGTCGAGGGAAAATTGGCGCCCGGTCAGCGGTTCGATGACCTGGACCTGGGCGAAATGGTTTTGCTCCGCGTTCTCCCCGGTCTTCTTGAAGAACTGGCGGCTGAGGGCCACGTGCTCACTGTCGACCCGTGTCACCACCGAGAGGTAGGTGATGTTCGGCGTGCCATCCGCGGCCACCGTTGCGATCGAGGCGGGGATGATGCCCTCGAAGCAACTGGGGATCGTCTCAAGCGGCACGGTGAACGGCGGCTGCGTCACAGCGGCAGCCCCGCGTTGGGCCCCGGCGTCTGGTCGAACGCAGCTTCAACTTCGAAGTCGACCCGCGTCACTTCGTCGAGCCAGCGGTTGCGGATTGCTTCGGGGTCATCGCCGACGAGCGCCATCGCCGTAGTGAAGAGCTCGCGGTGACGCTTCACCCACTCCCGCTCTTCGTCCGTTGGCTGGCTGGCCGAGAGCCATTTCCCCTTGAACTGGATGGAGCGGTACGAGACGGGGTCGGCGGTGATCACGGCGATCTTCCCGTTGACGGCGAGGTTCGCGAGCGTTTGCCCGGCGGCGGCCGTATCGAGGAACAAGGTCATCGTGCCGTTTTCGTTGCAGCGCGGCCCCCAGGCGTTCGCTGCCTGCGGCCGCCCTCCGGGGCTCACCGTCGCCGTCTGGACGGCGATGCCGCTGCGCAGGTACTCGAGCACGTTGTCGCTGAAGTGGTACATCGCGCTTAGTGGAGCAGGCGCGCGGCGGCAGGATGTGTGGCGGGCTTCACGGAGTAGGAAGTTTATCGGATTCCGTTAGGAATCGTGTAGGAAACCGTAGGGACGTTTTAGGAACACAGAGGCCCCCCGCCTGTGCAAGTTGGTTGCAGCAAACAACAGGGAGACAACCCGTGAACAGCACCAACATCAGCACCTTCCTCAAGACCATCTCGAAGGCGGACACCGACGCTCTGCGCGCCCGCCTGACCGGTGAAGTCATCCTTCCCGGTGACGTCGCCTACGATGGGGCGCGCATCACCTCTGTCCTCAACTTCGACCACCGGCCCGCCGTCATCGTTCGCCCCAGGACCACCAGCGACGTCGCCGAATCCGTCCGTTTCGCCCGCGCCAACGGCCTCCCGCTCGCCATAAAGAGCGGCGGGCACAGCATTGCCGGGCACAGCGTCAACGATGACGGCCTCGTCATCGACCTCGCGCAGTTCAAGCAGGTGACCATCGACCCGGCCCGCCGGACGGCCCGCGTCCAGCCGGCTGTGACCTCCGGCGAACTGGCCGGCCCGGCGCACGCCTACGGCCTCGCGCTCACCACCGGCGACGCCGCCTCTGTCGGCATCGGCGGGCTCACCCTCGGCGGCGGTATCGGCTTCATGGTTCGGAAGCACGGCCTCACCATCGACAACCTGATTTCGGTCGAACTCGTCACGGCCGAAGGCGAGGTCATCCGGGCTTCGAAGGACCAGCACAGCGAGCTCTTCTGGGCGCTGCGCGGCGGCGGCGGCAACTTCGGCGTCGTCACCGAGTTCGAGTTCCAGCTCGCACCGGTTGGCCAGGTCTATGGCGGCGCGCTCATCCTCCCGGCAACCGTGGAGAACGTGCGCAAGTACGTCGACTACGCGACCGCGGCGCCGGACGAACTGACCACCATCACGAACATCATGCTTGCCCCGCCCGCGCCCTTCATCCCCGAGGAGCGCATTGGCGAGACGGTGATGATGATCCTCGCCGTCTACACCGGCGACATGGAGGAAGGGGCCCGTGTGATGCAGCCCCTGCGCGACATCGCCGAGCCAATCGCGGACCTCGTGGGCCCCATGCCGTACCCGGTCATCTACGATTTCACCGAGCCGTCGACGCACCCCCACTTCAACCACATCCGCAGCATGTTCTCGCACGGCATCAGCGATGCGGCGATCGAGCGCGTGCTCGAACTGATGGGCCGTGCGACCTCGCCGATGAGCATGGCGCAGCTTCGGCCGCTCGGCGGCGCGTTCGGCCGCGTGCCCGCCGAGGAGACCGCCTTCGCCCACCGCGACAAGGACTTTTTCTTCGCCGCCCTCGGCCTCTGGGCCGACCCGGAGGATGACCGCGTGAACCGCGCCGCCCACCAGGCCTGGACCGAAGAGCTCTGGGCCGCAGTGAAGTCGGAGCGGGACGGCGTCTACGTGAACTTCGTCGCCAACGAAGGCCGCGCCCGCATCGGTGAAGCCTATCCCGCCGACACCTACGCCCGGCTCGCCTGGGTGAAGGGCCAGTACGACCTGGAGAACGTGTTCGCCGGGAACCAGAACGTCCGCCCGCTTGCCCGCCAGGAGGAGAAGGCGGCGTAGCCTTCGCGCCCGGGCGAACCACACCTAAGGGAGGGTGGCCGTGCGGCCACCCTCCCTTTCTCTTGTGCAGTTTCCTGCGGCCGTTCGAGCCGGTGGTCGCGTATGCTGGTGGGCGTGCTGAAGCCGATTGATTCACAGCGGGCCGGGCGCCACCTCGGGGTCACGTCGCGGTGATCATCGCCCTTTTCGGCGGCAACGAACTGGCGATGCGCCGGCGCATGCAGGCCCTCAAGGATGAGGCCGACGGCGGCACCGGCATGCTCGTCACGAACCTGACTACGCTCGATGGCCGTGACGCCAAACCGGGCGACGTGCTGACCGCATCGATGGCGCCGCCGTTCCTCGCGCCGCGCCGGCTGGTTATCGTCGAACACCTGCTCGAACGGTTCGAGGCGCGCATGGCCACCCGCACCGAGCGCGCGCTCGGCGCATGGGACGAACTGATTGCGACGCTCGGGAAGGGCATTCCGGAGAGCACGATCCTGGTCTTCTTCGGCCAGCCGTTCCTCGCGGAGGGCCGGGCGCGCCACGTTTCGAAGACAAACCCGTTCGTCGCCGCGCTTGGCAAAGCCGGCGCAAGCGTGGAGGAGTACCCCGCCATTGACGGCGGCGGACGGGACATGAAGGAAGTGGAGCGGTACATCGTGGAGGAGGCGAGCCTGCGCGGCATTCGCTTCAAGCGCGGCGGCGCCTTCGAGAGCTACGAAGAGCGTCCGCCCGAAGCCGACCCGGTCGCCCTTCTCGCCAACCTTCTCCAGGGCGACACGCTCAGCATCGCGAACGAACTCGATAAGCTCGCTCTGTACTCGCGGGACGCGAACGGGGAAGTCACCCTGGCCGATGTGAACCGGGTCTGCCATGGCGACCGCACGGCCAAGACGTGGGACCTGACTGATGCCATCGTCGCCGGCAACCTGGCGAAGGCGCTTTCGGCCCTCGACACACTCGAAGGCTCTGGCGAAGCGCTGCAGGGACTGCTCGGGCTTATTGCGGCGCGCTTCCGTTCCCTCGCGCCGGTGAGTGAACTGGTAGCGCAGGGGATGCGCGCCGAAGCCATCGCCGCCGAACTGAAGCGCCCGAACAACTTCCCGCTGAAGAAGGATATCGATGCCTCGCGGCGGCTGACCCCGGCCCTCGTCCAGCTTGCTTACAGTTACATCGTCGAAGCCGACCGCACCCACAAGAAGGGCGAAGTCGAAGAAGAGACCAGCATCGACATCCTGCTGATGAAGCTCTGCGCGCTCGGCGGCCGGCCTTAGCGTTCGAGGCCCTGCCAGACCGGGTTGTAGCAGGCCACCTCGTGGGTGGCGCCCTCTGGCCGGTCCAGTGGAGGCGGCCCTTCGCTCCTGCAGATGTTCATCACCTTCGAACACCTCGGGATGAACGGGCACCGCTCCGCGATCGCGGTCATCACCGGCGGGACCCCGGGGATCTGGCGCAGGTGTTCGTGCTGGCCGTCCACACGCGGCAACGTGCCCAGCAGCGCGTGGGTGTACGGATGGAGCGGGCTCTTCAGCATCTCGTGGACGCCCCCGCGTTCCACTACCCGGCCCGCGTACATCACGGCAACATCGTCAGCCATCTGGGCGACGACGCCGAAGTCGTGGGTGATGAGGAGGATGGCGGTGCCGCGCTCGTGCCGCAGCCGGTCGAGCTGGTGGAGGATCTGCGCCTGGATCGTCACGTCGAGGGCGCTGGTTGGCTCATCGGCGATGATGACGTCCGGGTTGAGCGCCGTCGCGATCCCGATCATGACCCGCTGGCACATGCCGCCCGAAAGCTGGAACGGGTAGGCCTTCGCGACCCGCGCCGGGTCTGAAAGCCCGACGTCGTGGAGTACCTCGATCGCCCGCGCACGGGCCTCCTTCTTGCCGATGTCGAGGTGGCTCGTGAGCATCTCCGCCACCTGGGAACCGATGTCGATGACCGGGTTCAGGCCCGCTACCGGGTCCTGGAAGATCATGGCGATGTGGCGCCCGCGGATCGGCCGGAGTTCCCTGTCGTTCATCGCCATGAGGTCGCGGCCGCCGTACCAGACCTCGCCGCTCACCACATCGGCCTCGCCCGGCAACAGGCGAAGGACCGACATGCCGGCGGTCGTCTTGCCGCAGCCGCTTTCGCCGACGAGCGTGAGGATCTGGCCGCGATGGAGGTCGAAGCTCACGTTGTCCGTCGCGTAGGTGACGCTGTCGCGCGTGCGATAGCGGACAGTGAGCCCGCGGACGCTGATGGTTGGCTCGTTCATAGCTGTTGGCCGGCCGGGGCCGGCGCTGCTCCGCCGGAATGTAAGAGGGGAGTCTACTCGCTCGGGCGGATCGAGGAGATAAACCTTCCCTGGATCTCCACGTTGTCGGGCGACGTGTAGATCGGCTGCATTGTGCTGTTGGCCGGTTGCAGACGGACGCGGCTGCCCTCGTGGTAGATCCGCTTCAGGGTCACCTCGCCGCGGTCCTTGAGCCAGACCGCCACCTTTTCTCCGTCGTTTGCTGCGCGTGCGGGTTCGAGGAACACGATGTCGCCGTCGTCGATGAGGTCGTCGATCATCGAGGTGCCCTTGACGCGGAGGGCGAAGACGTTGTTCTTGCCGCGCACCATGTCTTCGGTGACGGCGACGGTGTCCTCGCTGTCGTTCCCCCAGCGTTCGGAAGTCGGCACTGGGATTGGCTGGCCGGCGGCGATGCTGCCGAGGACGGGAATTTCGACTATCCGAGCGCGCCGCCCGCCGCGGGAGCCGAGGACTTCGATGCCGCGCGAGACTTCCCGGTCCCGGCGGATCATCCCCTTCTCTTCGAGCTTCCGGAGGTTGTAGTCGACCACGGAGGTGCTGCTGATGCCGCAGCCTTCCTGGATGTCCCGGATACTCGGCGGGTAGTCCTTGTCTTCGATGAAGGATCGGAGGAATTCGAGGATCTGGTCTTGCTTTGACGAGAGATCTTTCATGACGCGGGGCTGCCTCTCGAACGCATGTTCGTGCCGAACTTTAGCAATCGGGCGGCTTTATCGTCAAACGTGTTCCGAACACCGCCAAGCGGCAGCTGGCACAGCCACGCAGGCGGACAACGTCAGGGGATGGCAATAGTGAGGTTGACCGGCGCGCCGGGGCTGTCGCCAACGGTGTGACCGGTGGCGAAGGCCTGTCCGTCGTACAGCACCGAGATGGCCGCGCCGACGCGGTTCGCGCAGGTGTCCGGACCAGCGAAATAGTCGACCCGGTAGCCCCCCGCTGCGGTGGAGAGGCGCGTCGGCCCAACGACGCCGTCGAAGGCGAGGCTCACCGCGGACCCTGCCGGCGCCGGTGCTCCGCCGATCGTGAAGATGCCGATGACGCTGTTCGGTGGGGAGTTCGACCCGCCGCCCGGACAGTAGGGCCCGCCAGCCACGGCAGGCGGCGGCGTGGGTGTGGGCGCTACGTCTTCGCTCCCGCTGCTCCCCGACGACCCGCTGCCGCCGGAGCCGCCAGTGTTCGCCTGAACGACCGGGCGGGTGGTTGGCGAGGGTGTCGCAGTGGGTGTGGCCGTAGGGCTGGGCGACGGCGTGGGGCTTGCCGTTGGCGTGGCCGTCCGCTGCACGGTTGCCGTCGCGGATGCTGTGGGCGAGTCGGCATCGACGCTGGCGCGCTGGGGCGCCGAATCGTCGCGGGTAAGGAAAAACACGCCGCCTGTGGCCATCGCGATGCCGAGCAGGCCGAGCACGGTCCAACCCACGGCCTGCCGGGCAGGAGTGTTGAAGATCGATCGGAGCCAGGTCATCGAAGGTAAATGTACCCGGACTCCCCGGTGCGGTCGCGAAGGCCCGGTTAAGCCGGTGAAGGAAGCGGGAAGGAGTCTGGCTCGCTTCCGCTACGCGAACCAGTGGTCGATCGGCCGGGGGCGGTCGCTGGCGAAGGGCAGCGCCACGCGGCTGCCGGTGCGCGCGGATTCGTACGCGGCGTAGATAATCTCGAGGACGCGCCTGCCGTCTTCGCCGCTGGAGCGGAGTTCGGCCCGGCCGGACACGGCATCGGCGAAGTGCTGCAACTCCTGCGGGAAGCCGAACTGCCAGGCCTCTTCGTACATCGCGTACTGCCAGCCTGAGCGGGCGCCGGCATCGGCCGCGTTTTCGCCGTCGGGGGCCGTGTACACCGAAATTGCCGGACCTCGCTCCAGGTTCGCGATCAGCCGGCCCTTCGGACCGTAGACCTCGAGGGAGTCGTTGCCGCCGGGCATTGCCCACGAGTTCTCGGCGATGCCCTGCGCGCCGCCGGGGAAGTGGAGGATGACCGTCGAGTGGTCCTCGGCCGGGCCCTTCCCCATGTGGACGTAGCGTCCCATGGTCGCGGTCACGGCTTCGGGCCAGGCGCCCATCATCCAGCAGATGGCGTGGATGCTGTGGCAGCCCATGTCGAGCACGACGCCGC
The DNA here is from genome assembly GCA_020853755.1 of Dehalococcoidia bacterium. GTDB lineage: Bacteria > Chloroflexota > Dehalococcoidia > Tepidiformales > Tepidiformaceae > Amarobacter. The sequence goes on from JADYYG010000014.1 coordinate 35,035, forward strand.
CGCCGGCGCGGTCGATATCCCAGAACCAGGGCGAATACGGCCCGCCGTGGCACTGGGCCTGCTTGATCAGGAACGGCTCGCCGACCTTGCCGCGGCGGGCGAGGTCTCGCACCTTCTGGTACATCGGCACGAAGAGCAGGTTTTCCGCGTACATCAGGACGGTTCCGGATTCGCGAGCCGCGGTCACCATCGCATCGGCCTGGGGAAGGCTGATGGCGAGAGGCTTTTCGCACATGACGTGTTTGCCCGCCCGCGCCGCCGCGATCGCGATCTCGGCGTGCAGGTCGTTCGGCACGGCAATCGCGAGGGCGTCCACCTCCGGGTCGGCCACGAGGTCCTGCCAGGCGGCGTAGTGGCGGGGTAACTGCCACCGTTCGGCGAACGCCTTCGCTGAGTTGGGCGATGCAACGGCGGTGATGGCCGCACCGTCGACGGAGCGAAGGGCGTGGCAGTAGAGGTTGCCGATGAACTGGGCGCCGACGAGGCCGATTCGAAGCATCGGCCGATTGTGGGGGCTGGCCCGGCCGCTTGTCGATTTCCGCGTTACGAGCCCGGAGCCGGTGCGTTTTCGGGGAGAAGCACGGCAGTGGTAAAGGACAGGTTCTCTCTCGAAGAAAATAGGGATAGAGCTATTGACTTAGGTAATTGCCTATGTTTCTATGTGCCTACCCAAAAGGGAATCCCTGGCATCCAAGGTGTCGCTCGCAATGTCTCTCTTCGAACCCTATAGCCACACCCGCGTTCACGAACTGCGCCAGGAACAACTGGCCGCCAAAGCCCGCCGCCGCACTGAACTCGGTCTCGCCCAGGACGCTGAGAACCCTGTCTCCGCCTCCATCGCCCGGTCGGCGCGAGCGCTTAGCGTGCGCCTCGCCCACGCGCATTCCCATCCCGCCCTCGACTCCTGAGGACCGCGCCTTTCCGGAGCTGTCCCTGTGGTTCCCTGCGAAGAAGGCCCGGCTCAGCACCGGGCCTTCTCCGCGCCCGCTTTCCCGGCCGCCAGCCTGACCCGAAGATGCACGCATGGAACCCGATTCCCTGCCGGCCCTCCACCCGGTTCTCGCCGGGCTCATCACCCAGGTCCACGAAAACCACCAGGACATGATCGCGCTCGTTCGCGGCGTCGATATCGAGGGCCTCAAGTGGATGCCCATCCGCGAACAGACCGCCCATCTCAGCGGCCTCGTCCTCCACGTGCTCGAGGTTGAGAACTACCTGGCCGGGCTGGCCGAAGGGTCGCAGGAACCGTGGACGGCGACGCTCGGCTCCTCGAACACCATCGTCATGAAGGACACGGACCTCGTCGCCCGTATCGAAGCGACCGATATTCGCCTCAAGAAGGCCATCGGTTTCGTCGGCGAGGCGCGCCTGGCCGAGTTCTGCCCGGACGGCGAGCGCACCGTGGCCGAAGCCCTGATCGAGGACCTCGCCCATTCGAGCCAGCACATCGGCCAGATGCAGCTCACCCGCCAGTTGATGGCGAAGACCATCCCGATGGACTTCCCGCCCTACGAACGCTGGGCCTGAGGCCCCGGGGTGTGGCCTGGTTCACACAAAACGCTCCTCCTCCGCCCAACGGGTGACCCGCTCCCACTCCTCCGCCGGGCTTCGCGCACGGCCGTTCGCGGTTCAATACATCCAGAGGCCGGGGACACCGGCAACACGGAGGAGAACCGAACCATGTACACCCTGATGCATCCCGCCCTGGCCGCCCAGGTGCACGAACGCCGCCAGTTCGAACTCGAGCGCGAAGCCCGCAACTTCCGCGAAGCCCGCGCCCTCAGCACCCCGAACCGCGTTGAGCGCTACTTCGTGAAGCGCCGCGAAGGCAAGGTCACCTGGATCGAGACTGTGCTGGTGCACCGCTCGGCATGAGCAACGCACTGCAACCAACGAGAAAGCCCGCTGCAAAGCGGGCTTTCTTCATTCTCCGGGACTGCCGGAATGGCTATCGATGGCGGAGAGGGGGAGATTCGAACTCCCGGTGACTTGCGCCACACCGCTTTTCGAGAGCGGCACCATCAACCACTCGGACACCTCTCCACGCGAGAGTGTAGCAAGCAGGGCCGCATTCGAGCACATCGCCGCCGGGGCCGAGACTACCAGGCCGCTCCACTCGGCTTCGGCGAACCAGCCGGGGCGCTCGCGTAGTCGCCGAAGGGGCTGTCCCGCCAGTCGAGCGCTGCCTTCAGTCCCTTCTCCCGGGCGATCGAACCGAACGTCCCGCCGCCAGGGCGGGCGCGGCCGAGCTCCTGGATATCGCCGCCTACCTGCATCGAGGTTCGCAGCCCCATGATTTCGTACACCCGGTTCACCTGCCGCTTGGTCATCTGCAGCATGGGCGAATCGATGTTCGCGATCCGCTCGGCGAACGCCTCCGTCGCCTGGCAGAGCTGGTCGATGGGCACGGCCCGGTTCGCCCAGCCGATCGCGACCGCTTCCTTCCCGGTCACGCTGTCACCGGTATAGAGCAGTTCGCGCACCTTCTTCTGGGGCATCTGCCAGGGGTGGTAGATCACGTCGACCGGGGTCATCGCCCGAACCGGCGGGTAGCCGATGATGGCGTCTTCGGCCACGAACATCAGGTCGCACATCGTTGCCAGTTCGGTGCCCCCGGCGAGGCAGTAGCCATGGACCTGCGAGATCACGGGCTTCGTCAGCTCCCAGATCTGCCAGTAGCCGCTCAGCAGGTGTTGCGGCCATTGCCCCTGGCCGGGATGGATTGGCCCAACCGCCGGCAGCCCGGAGCGGCTCTCTACGTAGTCACGGGTGTCCTGCGTCTTCGAAATCCCGCTCAGGTCGTACCCGGCGCTGAACGCCCGCCCGGAGCCGCGGATGATGATGACTTTCACATCCGGGTCCATTTCGAAATCCTTGAGGGCGTCGAACAGCTCCGCGCGGAGGTTGTGGCTGAGCGCATTCATCTTCTCCGGCCGGTTCAGCTGGATGATGGCGTGGCGCGCTTTCTTGATGGTCAGGATGTCCAGGTAGTCCTTCATAGCGCGGCGATTGTGTCCCGCTGGCGGACGCCCTGTCGAACCCGCTCAGACCGCCGCGATCGCCACCGGCCGGATGTCCATGCGGACGAACGCGAGGTCGCGCTCCATGTGGATGTGCGCGTCGTAGGGCGACTCACGGAACATCGCCAGCATCTGGCTGTTCTCGCCGAGGGTGACCGCGCTGAAGCGGGTGAACCCCTGCTCCCGCGCGTGCTCGGCCAGCCGTTCGAGCAGCAGCGGGCCGATGCCCAGCCCCTGCAAGGTGTCCTCGACCACGAAGGCGACTTCCGCCGACCGGCGGGTCTCCCCTTCGTAGCGGCCGACGGCGTGGATCGTGTCGCTGTCGATCGGGCTGATGACGAAGGCGCAGCGCTTCACGAAGTCGACGGAGGTCAGGTGCTTCGCGAAGTCCGGCGAGAGGTGCTTGAGCGGGCTGAAGAAGCGCAGCCGCGCGGTCTGCGTCGAAAGCCGATCGTGGAACGCGCAGAGGCGTTCGGCATCGTCGGGCCGGATTGGCCGGATACGAACTTCCCGCCCGTCACGAAGATGTGCCCGCCGCTCCGGGGGTAATGGCCTGTCCACGTCTCTATTTTCGCGGAAACCTGTGAACTGTGGGGTTCACACTAGGTGCAGATTGCATATAGCTATGACAGCACGGGGCCGCACTTATGGCACGCAACCTGGGGCGGGCCTTCCGGGCTGCCTGGTGGCGATCCCGCCAAGTGCGCGCCTGCCCCACAATCGAACGATGCGTGCCGCGCTCCTTGCCCTCTTCACGCTCGTCCTCCTGCCTCTCGCGGCCTGCGGCGGCGGTAACGACGACCCCGATGACGCTGACGCGCCGCCTTTCGACACGGCCCGGGCAATGCGCGACCTCGAGTACCTGGCGAAAACGATCGGCCCCCGGCCGGCCGGTTCGGACGCGACCAGGACGGCCGCGGACTACATCGTCCAGGAGTTCGCCGCCGCCCGCTTCGGCATTGTGCGCACCAACTTCACGTTCGAAACGGACCCCAACCGGCCTGCGACCGTGCAGGTTGGCGGCGCAACCATCGAGGCCATCACCGCGGGCGGCAGCAAGGACGGGAGCGTGACCGGCCCGGCCGCCGCACTGTCCGCCACGGCCGAGCGCGGCAGCCTCACAGGGAAGATCGCCGTCGCCCGCCGGGGTGGGACAAGCTTCCAGGAGAAGCACGACGCCGCCTGGGCCTCGGGCGCTGCCGGGCTTGTCATCATCAACTCTGAGAGCGGCTCCGTGACCGCGAACCTCGGCGAAGCTGGCAAGATCCCGGTTGTCACGGTGCCAGGCAGCGACGGCGAACGCATCGAATCTGTGCTCTCCGCCGGGGAGCCGATCGCCATCACGGTTCCGCCGCCGGCGACAGCTTCAGGCACGAACATCACGGCCCGGGCGCGCGGCGCGCACGCCTGCACGTACATTGTTGTCGCGAACTATGACTCGATTGCCGGCTCGCCCGGCGCGAACGACAACGCGAGCGGCGTCGCCGTCATGCTCGAACTCGCGCGGCAGTTCAACGACCGCTTCCCGGTCCCGGAGATGTGCTTCGTCGCGCTCGATGCCCGCTTCACCGGCGGCCAGGGCGCTGCTCGCTACCTCGAAACGCTGACCGGCGTTGGCCGCCCGGCCATGGTCATCTCTATCTCAAACCTCGGGGCCGGCGACGGGCTCGTGATGTACGGCGAACTCACCCTGAAAGACCGGCTTGCCCAGCTTGCCGAATCGCTCGGCGTCGAAATCAGTGACGGCGGCGCGGCGCCTCCGGTTGCTTCGGGGACTGATGTCTTCCGCGCCTCCGGGGCGTCGCTCGTTGAGATTGCCCGGAGCGGCGGACCGGAGGGCCGGGGTGACACCTTCGACCAGATCGACGCCCAGAAACTGACGCGCGCCGGCCAACTCATTGGCGAGCTCACACTGGCCGTCAGTGCGAAGCGGCGGCCGTAAAGGTTAACGGCGGAACGGTTAAGTTTCCCGCTTTTTACCCCGCGTTGACCGAAAAGGCTTGAGACAACCGCCTTTGATGGGGTTACTCTGTTTTCAGCCGAACTGAGCCCTTCGGGGCGAAGGCGGGGGACCCACTTATCGGGGTGAATTGCACCGCATGGTGCATAGGCGACTTCCGACGCCGAACCCGTCAGCTTACCTCGCAGGCTTTCGGAGGGTGTTTCCTGGACTCCCTCCCCTCATTCCGTCGCGTGGCGCCACTTCGTTGTGGCCCTCGCCTCACGGTCACAAGGAGGACTTCTATGACCGTCTACTCAGGGACCTATACCCCGGTCCGCCCCGATGGCTCGGCCATCACCTTCCGCGATCCAATTGCTGAAGCCCGCGAAAAGCTCCGCCAGGCCGCAAGGCTGCCATTCCACGCCACCCGTCCGAACGCCTGGCAGGAATCGTTCCAGGCGCTCATCCTCGATGCGCGTTCGGACCTTCGCCGCCACATCTGGCTCTCGAACGTGGAAGGCTCTCCGCTGAGCCGTGTCGAGGAGGAAGAGCCGCGCCTGCGCAACCAGGTCGAGACCCAGCGCCGCGAACATGACCAGTTCGCCGAAGCCATCGACGAGCTTTCAACCGCCGCCGCTGTGCCCGGCCCGGCCGACATCTGGCGGATGATCGAACTCGGCGAGCGCGCCATTCTCCTCGAGATGGCGATCGCCCGTCACCACAACCGTCTTATGCAGTTGCTCTTCGAGCGCACACACCAGGATGTGGGCATCGCCGGATAAGCCAACTGCAGAACTTCGTGCGAACGCGAAGCCGCGGAGCAATTCGCGGCTTCGTTGTTTCCCCGGGTGCGATTGGGGTCAGTCTGTTCCGGCGTCCCGGTTGTGGAGGATGAACCAGATGGGGAGCACGCCGCCGCTGCTGATCGCGGCGAGAACCGGGATCCAGCGGTACTTCTTCAACTGCACGGCACGCCGGATGGCGAGCGCCTTCCAGACCCCCTCCCAGATGAGGAGGGGGATGACGGCCTTCGGCGGACGGCGCCGCGCGTGGCCGCTCACGCCAGTTCCACGTTGTCCAGGAGGCGCGTCTTGCCGAACTTCACTACCAGCGAAAGCAGCGCCGGCCGCGTGACCAGACCGCTCAGTTCCTCGAGCGAAACGTCGTCGGCGAGCGAGATGTAGTCGATTTCGGCCAGCGGTTCTGTCGCGATATTGTCGCGGACGAGCGCGCGGAGCGTGTTCGCGTCCCGTTCGCCTGCCGCCCAGCGGTCGCCGGCGAGGTCGAGCGAGCGCTTGAGGATGGTCGACGCGCTCCGCTGTTCCGGCGTCAGGTAGACGTTCCGGGAACTCATCGCCAGGCCGTCAGCCTCCCGCACGATAGGGCAGGCCACCACTTCCGTGCCGACATCGAGGTCGCGCACCATGCGCTGGACCACGCGCAACTGCTGCGCGTCTTTGCGTCCGAAATAGGCACGGTCGGCGCCCACGGCATTGAAGAGTTTGAGTACGACGGTCGTTACGCCACGGAAGTGGCCGGGCCGGGCCGCGCCCTCGAGCGGCAAAGTCACGCGCTCCACATCGACGTAGGTCTGGTACCCCTCGGGGTACATGTCGTTCGCGTTCGGCAGGTACACCGCATCGACGCCTGCCGCGGAGAGCTGCGCGAGGTCGCGCACTTCGTCGCGCGGGTAGCGGGAAAAGTCCTCGTTCGGGCCGAACTGCATCGGATTCACAAAGATGCTGACGACCGTGTGCAGGTTCTCTTCGATGGAGCGGCGGACGAGTTCCATGTGGCCTTCGTGGAGGTACCCCATCGTGGGCACGAAGCCGCAACTGCCGCTGTTCGCCGCCCGCCAGCGCCGCATCGCGGCCGCGTTCGTGAGGATGGTCGGCGGTACCGGGTTCGGCGGACGCGTGTCCACATCGAGCAGGAATCGCGCATCGCGCAGGTCATTGGGGTGTGCCATCGAGACCTCCTGGGCCCCGGCGGCGCCGGGATGGCGCCGCCCGGCGATTCGTGCGCTCTAGACTGCGGCGAGTTCCGTCATCGTGGCCTCGTCCATTTCGAACGAGTGCTCCTTACCCGGGAACTGCTGGCCTTCGACTTCGCTGACGTACGTCCGCACGGCGTCGCGGATGGTCTCACCGAGGACCGCGTACCGCTTTGCATGCTTCAGCGGGCGCCGGTCGTCGTAGATACCGAGCATATCGTGCAGCACTTGCACCTGCCCGTCACAGTGGGGGCCGGCGCCGATACCGATCGTCGGGATCGAGATGCGCTCGGTGACCATCCGCGAAAGCGGCGCCGGGATGGTCTCGAGGACGACCGCGAACGCCCCGGCTTCTTCGAGGGCGCGGGCGTCGCTGAGGAGCTTCGCGGCCGCGGCCGGCGTCTTGCCCTGCACCTTGTGGCCGCCGAACTGGTTGACTGACTGCGGGGTTAGGCCAAGGTGCCCCATCACCGGGATGCCGCTTTCGACCATCCGGCGAACCAGCGGCGCAACGTGGCTGCCGCCTTCGAGCTTCACCGCCGTCGCGCCACCCTCCTGGAGGAGGCGGCCAGCGTTGCGCATCGCCTCGTCGGCGTTCGCCTGGTAGCTCATGAATGGCATGTCGGCGACGACGATGGCCTTGCTCGTGGCGCGAACTACCGCGCGCGTGTGATAGAGGATGTCGTCCATGGTCACGGGGACGGTGCTTTCGTAGCCGAGGACCACGGAACCGAGGGAGTCGCCGACGAGGATGATGGGGATGCCGGCCTGTTCGACGAGGCGGGCCATCGGGTAGTCGTAGGCCGTGATCATCGCGAACCGCTTGCCTTCGGCCTTGCTCTGCTTGAGTGAGTGGATAGAGATGCGTCCCATTGCTGCGTTCCCTTCCTTGCTATGCCCTGGCGCTGCCTGCCAGCGAGAGTTCCTTCGCGCTCGCGGCCGGGCGGGGGTGATGGGCAAACCCATCGCCGATTTCGACGTGCTTGATCTCGTTGCGCTCGTTGACGAACACCTTGCGGGGCTGCATGTGCAGCGCCTCGGCGTCGCTCACCTGCTGGTAGGCGATGATGATGACGGTGTCGCCGCGGTGGCAGAGGTGGGCCGCTGCACCGTTGATGCAAACCTCGCCGGAGCCGCGTTCGCCCTTGATGGCGTAGGTCTCGAGGCGGGCGCCGTTGGTCACGTCAACCACGGCTACCTGCTCATAGGGGAGGATCCCGGCCGCTTCCATGAGGTCCGGGTCGATGGTGATCGAACCCTCGTAGTCGAGGTTCGCTTCGGTGACTGTGGCCCGGTGAATCTTCCCGGACATCATGATGCGCATTGCTGCGGTGGCCCCTCAGTGACCCGGGAACAACAAACCCCGCTTCGGCGAGCGGGGGTCAGGAGGGGGAGGGCAGCGGCGCCATGCTGGCGCATTCAGTGCTCTCTTGCCGCATCCGTACCGGCCACTCGGGTCCAGGCGGACGTTGGTTGAGACCAGGCCATTCGAGCTCGACTTCCTTGCGGATAGCCGGCATCCGGATCGTTAGTCCGGCGCGAAGCGATGTCAACGAATTTCCTCAAATTCCCAGGAATCTGTTTAACCGCTGACGTACAAAATCCAGTGGCAGGCGCCGTCCGGAAACTCCGGCCCCTACCCGCAAACCTCTACCCTCTCGCATGCTAGGATTCGGCACCGCTCCGGCGGACGAGCGTGGCCGCCCGGCGGGCATTTCGCTGCTGGAGCCTCCGCATGCCCGGACCACTCGCGGGACTGACCATCCTCGACCTCACCGAGTACATCACCGGCCCCTACGCCACCAAGTTGCTCGCAGACTTCGGCGCCGAAGTCATCAAGGTGGAGCGCCCCGGCGGCGACCCGGCCCGCCGCCTCGGCCCGTTCCCCGAGGGCGAACCGCACCCGGAAAAGAGCGGCACCTTCTTCTTCTTCAACACGAATAAGCGCTCCATCGTCCTCGACCTCCACACCGAGGCGGACCGGGATACGCTCTGGAAGCTTATTGACCAGGCTGACGCAGTGGTCGACAGCCACCGGCCCGGCTGGCTCGCTTCGCTCGGCTTTAGCTGGCAGGCCATCCACGCGCGACGGCCACACGTGCCGCTCATCTCGATCACGAACTTCGGCCAGGAGAGCCCCTACCGGGATTACCTGGGCACCGAACTGACCCTCTTCGCCCACGCTGGCGAGATGTATTCCATGGGCGTCCTCGAGCGGGAGCCGGTCACGATGTACGGCACGGCTTCGCTCGTTGAATCGGGTTCGGCCGCAGCGGTTGCCATCATGGCGGCAATGCGCGCCGGCCAGGACCAGGGTATCGGCCAGTGGGTCGACTTCTCCATCGCCGACAGCCACTTCCTCGGCGCCGACCGGCGGCACGTGGGCACCATCGCCTACGAGTTCTCCGGCCGCAGGACCACCCGCAACCCTCGGTCCGCCCGTGCCGCGCTCTCCGGCGTCTACCCCTGCGCCGACGGCTGGGTCGAGTTCACGGCCGCGTCGAACCGAATGGACCGCTTCGCCGAGATGATGGGCAACCCCGAGTGGCTGCTCGACCCGAAATGGATGTCACGCGCGGCGCTGCTGGACCCGGAGAACATCGCCGAACTCGAGGGCAACTTCTTCGTCTGGCTGAGCGAACGGACGAAGCGCGAGATCTGGGAAGCCGCCCGGTCGGCGCGCGTCCTCTGCGGCCCCCTTTTCGACGTCGCCGAAATCGCCGAGGACAGCCACTTCCGCGGCCGCGGCTTCTGGGCCACGGCCGAGCACCCGGAACTCGGCGAAGTTACCTTCCCCGGACGCCCGCTGACGATGCCAGAGTCGCCGTGGGAACTGCGCCGGCCCGCGCCATTGCTCGACCAGCACCACGAGGAAATCAAGGCCATCGCTGCTCAGCCCGCGAAGCCCTTGCCGGCGGCGGCGCCCGCGGCTTCGCTTCCGCTGGCCGGCGTGCGCGTCATCGACCTCTGCGTCGTCTGGGCCGGCCCGTTTTCGACACTCCTCCTCGGCGACCTGGGCGCGGAGGTGCTGAAAGCCGAGAACGCCCATGTGATGCAGCCGATGACTCGCGGCGGCCTCGCCCGCCCGCCGAAGGAGATGCTCTCGCGCCTGCCCCCGGCGGCTGGCGGTTACCCGAACAACGAACCGGGTCCGCGCCCCTGGAACTACAACCCCACGTTTGTCCAGCTCTTCCGCAACAAGAAGAGCTTCACCGTGGACCTTCGCACCGAAGAGGGCCGCGAGATCTTCGGGCGCGTGGTGGCCCATGCCGATGTGGTGGTGGAGAACAACGCCACCGAGACGATGGAGGGCCTCGGCATCACCTACGAGTTCCTGCGAAAACACAACCCGCGGATCATCATGGTGCGCATCCCGGCCTACGGTTCTACCGGCCCCTACAACCAGGCCCGAGCCCTCGGCGTGCACCTTGAAAGCGTGATGGGCCACACTCTCCTCCGCGGCTATTCCGACGCCGACCCATCGGAGAACACCGCTATCTTCTCCGGTGACTATCTCGCCGGGGCGCAGGCCGCACTATCCGTGATGATGGCCCTCCGCCACCGCGACCTCACCGGCGAGGGCCAGAAGATCGAGATCGGCCAGGCGGAGAACGCCTCGCCGATGCTCGCCCAGGCCTTTATGACCTACTCCCTCACCGGCAAGGTCCCCGAACGCATCGGCAACCGCTCGGTGTACGGATTCGCCCCAACGAGCGTCTATCCCTGCCGGCCAACAGGCCCGGCCGAAGAATGCGGCGACCGCTGGATAGCGCTGAGCGTCTGCAATGACGACCAGTGGAAGGCGCTGGCGAGCCTGGTTGGCGGCCCGGCGGACGAGCCCCGATTCGCCACGAACGACGGCCGGTTCGAACACCACGATGAACTCGACCGCATCCTCGCTGACTGGACGAAGGACTGGGACGACATGGAACTCTTCCACCGCCTGCAGTCCGCCGGAATCCCGGCCGGGCCCGTGCTCGAATCGTCCCGCGCGTTCGACGACCCCCACGTCGTGGCGCGTGGCCTCTACCAGCCGCAGCACCTCTTCGACGGCCTCGGGCCCTTCCGCTTCAATACACCGATGTTCCGCTTCTCGGAAACGCCCGCGACCGTGCGCCAGCCCCCGGTCGCCCTCGGCGAACACAACGAGTACGTCTACCGCGAACTTCTCGGCATCGACGCGGCCGAATATGACCGCCTCGTCGCTGCCGGCCACATCGCTCAGGACTTCGACGCAACGATTCCGTAGCGGCCAGCCGTCCGCGCCTCACACCTCACTCCGGAGAACCCCCCATGTGGCTTCGTGTACGCCAGATCGCTTTCATCGTTACCGACGCCGACGCGGTGGCGAAACAGCTCCACGACGTCTTCGGCCTCGAAGTGGCCTATATCGATGACCACCTGCCCGGGGCGTTCGGGCTGCAGAACCGGCTGTTGCCGGTGGGCACGCAGTTCATCGAACTCTGCGCGCCGATTCGCGAGAACACCGCCGGCGGGCGCTACCTCGAACGCCGTGGCGGCGATGGCGGCTACATGGTTATCTGCCAGTGCGACGACCACGCCCCGCGCAAGCAGCGCGTGAAGGACCTCGGCATCCGCGTCGTCACCGCCCGGGATACGGACGTTTCAAACCTGATGCAACTGCACCCCGCCGACACCGGTGGCTCGTTCCTCGAAATCGACTGGCACAGCGGCGCCGATGACCAGTTCCCCGGGTGGAGCCACGCCATTCGCGGGCCGTGGCATGAGCACATCCGGACGGACCGTGTGAGCGCCATCTCCGGCGTCGAAATCCAGTCAGCGGACCCAGCGAACCTTGCGGCGCGCTGGAGCGAGATCATCGAGGCGCCGCTCAGCGACGGCCCGGAGGGCCCGGTCATGCAGGTGCATAACGCGACCATTCGCTTCGTCCCTGCGACGGACGGACGGCCCGAAGGCCTCGGCGGGATCGACCTCGTGGCGACAGACGCCGCCGCGGCGAAGGACGCTGCCCGCGCCCATGGCTTGCTTCGCGACGACGGGGTCATCATGATCGGCGGCATGCGGATACGGCTGGTCTAAGGAGGCCCGGGAATGACGATCGACAGCTACAGGTACCTGCCGCGCTCCATGAAGCTGATGTATGAGGGCACGCCGCCGGCCGAAGAACCGGCCGCATGGACGCCGCTCCCGAAGCCGCTGCGGCGCTGCAATGTCGCCCTCATGACGTCGGCCGGCATCTTCCTCAAGGACTCGCAGGAGGGCTTCGACGAGGCCCGCGAGTGGGAGAACCCGGAGTGGGGCGACCCCACCTATCGCGTCATCCCCTCCGATGTGCGCCAGGAGCAGATCGGCTGCTCCCACCTCCACATCAGCCACGATGACCTGCTCGAAGACGTGGACGTTGTCCTGCCCATCCGGGCGTTCCGCACGCTCGAGGCCGAAGGAGTCATCGGCTCGCTCGCCCCGGAGCATTATTCGTTCATGGGCTACCAGGACCGCCGCCTCGAGGACTGGAAGAACGTCCAGGGCCCGGAACTGGCGGCGAGGCTGAAGGAGCGCGCGGTCGACGTGCTGTTGCTTGCCCCTGCCTGACCGGATTGCTGCAGGAACGTGCCCGTGCTGGCGCGTGTGATTGAATCGCTCGGGATTCCCACGGTGACGGTGACGATGATGCCGGAGCTTGCGCTGAAGATGCACGCCTCGCGCATCGTCGGCGTCGAGTTTCCCTTCGGCCACAGCTTCGGGACGCCCCACAACGACGAACTGATGCTGAAGGTGGCGCGGACCGCCTGCGAAGCGCTCGAAGACGCCGGTTCGCCCGGCTACCACCTCGACGTCGATGCCGAGTGGCCGGTGCCGCTGGAGGTCGCCTACAAGTCCTGGCACCCGCCGCGTCCCAGCCCGATCGTTGCCCGGATGCTGAAGCAGCGGGGGCAGTAACGCCCGGCCCTCGACGCGAGGGGATACAGCGCCTCGGGCGTCGCCTCTGCGATTGCCCGGCGCGGGCTGTCCGTCCACAATCGGCCAGAATCTCACCGCGGAGCAGCCCATGCCCGGCCGCCTTTCCGGCAAACATTGCATCGTCACCGCCGCCGGCCAGGGAATTGGCCGCGCGAGCGCCCTCCTCTTCGCCAGCGAAGGGGCCACCGTCACCGCCGTCGACATCAACGCCGCAACGCTGGCCTCCCTCGCCGCCGAAGCCCCCGGTATCACAACCCGCGTGGTCGACCTGACCGACCCGGCGGCAGTTGCCGCGTTCGCCGCCGGCGCAGGCCCGGTCGACGTCCTCTTCAACTGCGCCGGCTTCGTCCACCACGGCACCATCCTCGAGACCGAGGAGAAGGACTGGGACTTCTCGTTCACCCTCAACGTGCGTTCGATGTACCGCCTTATCCGGGCGCTCCTGCCCGGCATGATCGAGCGAGGCGGCGGCAGCATCATCAACATGTCGAGCGTGGTTTCGAGTGTGAAGGGCGCGCCCAACCGGTTCGTCTACGGGACCACCAAGGCAGCGGTCATCGGCCTGACCCGGGCCGTCGCCGCCGACTTCATCGGGCAGGGGATTCGGTGCAACGCCATCTGCCCCGGCACCGTCGAAACGCCCTCACTCGAGGGCCGAATTAACGCCTTCGACGACCCGGTGGACGCGCGCAAGCAGTTCATCGCCCGGCAGCCCATCGGGCGGCTTGGCACGGCGGCCGAGATCGCGAACCTCGCGCTCTACCTGGCATCGGACGAGTCCACGTACACCACCGGCTCGGTCAACGTCATCGACGGCGGCTGGTCGAACTGAGATGAAGCCGGGCGGCCGACGATGAAGACCTACGCGCAGACCATCCTGCTCCGCGACGAGCCCGGCGTCATCGAGGCCTACCGCCAGCACCACGACGCCATCTGGCCGGAGGTCGCCGAGGGTCTGCGCGGCATCGGCATAGAGCAGATGCGTATCTGGCTCATCGGGCGCCAGTTGTTCATGGTGATGGATACGGTCGATGGCTTCGACCCCGACCGGGACTTCGCCCGGTACGAAGCGGGCCATCCCCGGCGCGCTGAGTGGCAGCGGCTGATGGAATCGTTCCAGCAGCCGGTAGCCGATGCGCAGCCCGGCGAATGGTGGGCGCAGATGCAACTGGTGTTCACGCTCAATGCCTGAGCCGCTCCCCCAGCAATGGCCAGTCCCCAGCACGCCGCAGCCGATCGTGGTCGTCGGCGCGGGGAGCATCGTGCGTGACGCCCATCTGCCGGTGTACCGGCGGCTCGGCTTCCCGGTAGCCGGCATCTTCGACCTCAACATCGAGGCCGCGAAGGCGCTGGCGGTTCGGTTCGGCCTGGACCGGGTCTTCACCTCGCTCGAAGAAGCGGCCGCGACTGACGGCGTCGTCTTCGACCTCGCCGTCCCGCCGGGCGCCATCCAGGGCATCGTTTCGAAGCTGCCCCCGGGCGCAGGCGTGCTCATCCAGAAGCCGCTCGGGAACGACTTCGAGGACGCGAAGCGCATCGTGGCCATCTGTCGCGAACGAGGGCTGCGCGCCGCGTCGAACTTCCAGCTCCGCTTCAGTCCCGACATGCTCGCCCTCAAGGCCGCCATCGATCGCGGCGACCTCGGCGACGTCCTCGACGTGGAGGTGCGCGTCGTCGTGCACACACCGTGGGAGTACTGGGCGTTCCTGAAGACGGCGCCACGGCTCGAAGTGCTCATGCACTCCATCCACTACATCGACCTCGTGCGGCGGCTCCTCGGCGACCCGGCGGGGGTGTATTGCAAGGGCCTGCGCAACCCGCTCACGCCCGAGTTCGCCGACGCCCGGACGACGATGATCCTCGACTACCCCGGGGTGCGCTGCAGCATCCTCGCGAACCACTCGCATCGTTTTGGCCCCGAGAAGCAGCGCTCGCAGATCAAGGTGGAAGGCACAAAGGGTGCGATGATAGCGACGATGGGCGTGAACCTGGACTATCCCCATGGCAAGCCCGACGAGCTGCTGTTCGCGCCGGAAGGCGGCCCCTGGGAGGCCATCCCGCTGCGCGGGTCATGGTTCCTGGAGGCGTTCGAAGGGCCCATGAGCAACCTCCAGCGCTTCGTCTCCGGCGAGGATTCTGCCCTGGTGAGCCCGGTTTCTGACGCCCTTCGGACTATGGCGGTGGTCGAGGCCTGCTACGCTTCGAGTATCGCGGGAGGCCTGCCGCTCCCCTCGGAGGAGTAGCTCATGGCGGTCCGCGTCGATTCGCACCAGCACTTCTGGCAGTACACCCCCGCCGAGTACCCGTGGATCAGCGAGGGTATGCCCGAGCTTCGCAGGGATCGCCTCCCCGCGGACCTTGAACCGCACCTCGCTGCCGCGCGAATGGACATGTGCATCGCCGTCCAGGCGCGGCCCTCGCTCGCGGAAACCCACTGGCTGCTCGAGCTCTCCCGCAAGCACAGCTTCATCGGCGGCGTCATCGGCTGGTTCGACCTCTGTTCGCCGGGTCTCGAAGCAGACCTTGACGCGCTCCCGTGGCCGAACCGGCTGGTCGGCGTTCGCGCCATGCTCCAGGACGAACCCGACGATGACCACATGCTCCGCGAGGAGTTCCGGCGCGGGTTGAAGGCTGTCGGCGAGTCCGGGTTCACGTACGACCTGCTCGTGTTCCCACGTCACCTGCCGTACGCGCTCAAGCTGGTCCGCCAGTTCCCCTCGGTGCGGTTCGTTATCGATCACCTGGCGAAGCCGCCTATCGCCTCGGGCGAACTGGAGCCGTGGGCCCGGCTCATGCGCGAACTCGGTCACGAGCCGAACGTCGCCTGCAAGCTTTCGGGCATGGTCACCGAGGCCGCGCCGGACTGGAAGCAGGCCGACCTCACACCCTACCTCGACATCGCCGGGGACTGCTTCGGCGAAAAGCGCCTGATCTTCGGGTCCGACTGGCCCGTCTGCGAACTCGCGGCCCAGTACGAACAGGTCGTTGCCATCGTGGAGAGCCACTTCGCCTCCCTGCCCCAGGAATCGCGCGAATGGATCATGGGCGGCAATGCCGGCCGCTGGTACGACCTCGGCTTCACCGTGGAAAACCGCTACCCGTTCGCTTGACCGCCGCGGGCGGCGCGGTGAGAGTTCCGCCTATGCCCAGAACCATCACCGGGATGCGCGTCCGCGACATCCGCATGCCAACCTCCCGCTTCCTCGACGGCTCCGATGCGATGAACCCGGACCCGGACTACTCGGCCGCCTACGTCATCCTCGAAACCGACGCGGGGGACGGCCTCGAAGGCCACGGCATGACCTTCACCATCGGCCGCGGCAACGATCTCTGCTGCGCCGCCATCGAAGTGCTCAGGCCGCTCGTCATCGGCCGCACACTCGAGTCGTTCACGGCGAACATGGGCGCCTTCTGGCGGCACATGACGGGCGACAGCCAGCTGCGCTGGATCGGCCCCGAAAAGGGCGTCATCCACCTCGCCACGGCGGCCGTCGTCAACGCCGTCTGGGACCTCTGGGCGAAGACCGAGGGCAAGCCGGTCTGGAAGCTTGTCGCCGATTTGACACCGGAAGAGTTCGTGCGCTGCATTGACTTTCGCTACATAACCGATGCTGTGAACCCGGAGGAAGCGCTTCGCATGCTCCAGGGTCTCGCCGCCACGAAGGCCGACCGCGAGGCTGAAATGCGCCGGGATGGCTACCCGGCCTACCTCACCTCGGCGGGCTGGATTGGCTACCCCGAAGACAAGATGCGCCGCCTCTTCCGGGAGGCGCTCGCCCAGGGTTGGGACCGCTTTAAGGTGAAGGTCGGCACCTCCGTCGCCGCCGACATGGCCCGCCTCCAGATCGCCCGCGAGGAAATCGGCCCGGATCGCACGCTGATGGTCGATGCGAACCAGGTCTGGGACGTCGATGAGGCGATCCTTCACATGCGCCAGCTCGCGCGCTTCAACCTCACATGGATCGAAGAGCCGACGAACCCGGACGATGTGCTCGGTCACGCCGCCATCCGCCGCGCGCTCCAGCCGATGGGTGTCGCCACCGGTGAGCACTGCGCCAACCGGATCATGTTCAAGCAATTGCTCCAGGCCGGCGCGATCGACTTCTGCCAGGTCGACAGTTGCCGCCTCGGCGGCCTCAACGAGGTGCTGGCCGTGCTGTTGATGGCGGCCAAGTTCAACGTCCCGGTCTGCCCGCACGCCGGCGGCGTCGGCCTCTGCGAGTATGTCCAGCACATCTCGCTCATCGACTACATCTGTGTCAGTGGATCGCTCGAACGGCGCTGGACCGAGTTCGCCGACCACCTCCACGAGCACTTCCTTGACCCGGTGCAGGTGCAGGGCGGCCGCTACCTCGTCCCAACGGCGCCGGGCTACAGCATCACCATGCGGCCCGAATCGCTCGACGAGTTCGAGTACCCCACGGGCGGCGCCTGGCGAGCGTAACCCGGCGTTCCGGCTACGTTCGCGCGAACACGGTCACGCCATCCTTTATGGTCTCCAACACCCGGATGCCGGCCAGGTCCTGAGCGGCGGCGTGCGTGGGGTCTGCTTCGAGCACGACGAGGTCCGCGAGCTTCCCCGCGCTGATCGAGCCCTTGCGGTCCTCTTCGAAATGCGCGTAGGCGGCGTCGATGGTGACGGCCCGCAGCGCCTCCTCGACACTGAGCGCCTGCTCCGGGCCGAGTTCGCGGCCGGTACGCGTCCGCCGTTCCACGGCCGACCAGACGAGCCGCATCACATCCGGCGGGACCACCGGCGAATCGTTGTGGAGGTTCAGGCGCAGGCCCCGGTTCCGCGCCGAGCGCATCGGGCTGATCCGCCGCGCCCGCTCTTCGCCGAGAACCGAGTCCCGGTGGTAGTCGCCCCAGTAGTACACGTGCGAGGCGAAAAACGACGGCAGGATGCCGAGTTCGGCCATGCGGTCCAACTGGTCGTCGCGCACCGTCTGGGCGTGAATCATCACGGGCCGGCGGTCGCTACCGGGTGCGCCGGCCTCGGCCGCTGCAATGGCCTGGAGGTACTGGGCCGCCGCGGCGTCTCCGTTGCAGTGGGCAATAACCTGCCAGCCTTCGCGGTAGGCCATCGCGCAGAGTCCGGCCGCCCGGTCGTCCGGCATCGCAGGGTAGCCGCAGTAATCGGCGGGCTGCCCCTCAGGGATGACGTGGTATGGCTTCGTCAGCCACGCCGTTTTCCCCTGTGGTGAACCGTCGAGCATCAGCTTCATCCCGCCGAGCTTGAAGCGGCCCGCGTACGCCCCCGTCGCCTTGCCCGCCAGCATCTGCCGGGCCTGCGCCCAGAAGGCATAGCCGACGATATCCAGCGTGAGGCGGCCCTCGCTTGCCGCGGCTTCGAGCATCGCTTGCTCGGTTGGCCACATCGCCCCTTCCTGGGCCGTCGTCAGCCCGAACGACGCGTAGAGCTGCTGCGCTGCGGCGAGTTGGGCTGCCTCCGCATCGGGCGATGGCGGTGGGATGAGTCCCGCGCCGAACGGGCCCATCGCTGCTTCTTCGAGCACGCCGTTCGGCTCACGCGAACCCTCGCGCCGCCGCATGACGCCGCCGGGAGGGTCATCGGTTTCCGCGCTGATCCCGGCCATTTCGAGCGCCAGCGAGTTTGCCACCGACAGGTGCCCGGAGATGTGCTGCAGGTAGATCGGGTGCTCGCGGGAGACGCGGTCGAGGTCGTCACGGGTTGGATGGCGGCCCTCGGCGAGGAAGGAGTTGTCGTACCCGCGGCCGACGATCCAGTCGCCGGGCTGCTTCCCCTGTTCTGTGGCGAAGCGCCGCAGTTCGGCGACCAGTTCGTCCATCGTGGTGACGGCGCCGACCGGCGGCCCGGCGAGGTTCGCGAACCCGAAGCTCGCAGCCACCTTCGCGATGTGGCCGTGCCCGTCGATGAATCCCGGCAGGAGGGCGCGCTCGCCGAGTTCGGTAACTTCGGTCGCAGCGCCGCGCAGCGCGAGGACGTCGTTGCGAGCGCCCGCCGCGAGGATCCTGCCGCCGCCAACCGCGACCCCTTCGGCGCGCGGGCTGGACGGTTCCATCGTGAGGACGGAGTCACCAAGGAAGATGCGTTCTGCGACGGGCGGCTGGCTCATGGGGGCCTCACGAACGGGGAGTCCGGGAAGCATTCACCCTCCCAGTAAAGCCGTCAAAGTCCGCACTGGTTGCGTGATGCAACGAACACGCCTTTCCGGGTAGACTTCCGCGAATGTCGGAACTGGCACCCGAAATCGCGCCCGCGCCCGTTGCCGCCCCGGCGGAGGGGACGGAGGCAGAGGAGTCGCGCAACCCCTTCGCCGTCATGGGGTACCGGCTCTGGTGGGCCGCATCGATCGTCGCCGGGACTGGCGTCGGCATCCAGGCCGTCACCGTGCCCCTGTTCATCCGTGACCGGGTGGCCGACGACCAGCGGGCCACGTTGATCGCTGCTGCGCTCATCTGCCAGACCATCCCGGGGGCGCTCTTCGCTCTCATCGGCGGCGTCGTTGCGGACCGCGTCGAGCGGCGGCGTATCCTCGTTCGCACGTACGGCGTAGCCGCAGCAGTGTCACTCGCCTACGTTGGGCTTTCTGGCGCAGATGTCAGCGTCATCTGGCCGGTGTTCATCCTCTCGGCCATCGTGGGCAGCGCCGGCGCGTTCACGAACCCGGCCCGCCAGAGCATGATGCCGCAAATCCTGAGCATGGCTCAGCTTCAGAACGGGGCCATCTTCGGGACCATGGCATTCATGGCGACGGTCCAGTTCGGCGGTCCAGCCCTCGGTGGCGTGGTCGCCGACCACCTGGGTCTGACCTCCGCGTTCGGGTTCGAAGTCGTCTCCCTCGCGCTGGCGGCGATCCTCTTCTCTCTCATCGCGACTGACCTGCCCGTGCCGACGGGCAAGAGCGTCTTCCGCGACCTGACGCAGGGGCTCCAGTACGTCCGCGCGCACCCGCCGATCCTGGGGATCCTCTCCCTCGGGACGGTTCCGGGGGCGCTGCTGATGGGGCCGTTCATGGTCACCCTCGTACTTATCGTGCAGGATGTCTACCACCAGTCAGACACATTTGTCGGCCTGCTCGTCGGGTCTATGGGCGCGGGCATCCTCATTGGTTCGATTGGAATGAGCGCGATCCGCCTCCGCCATCGCGGCATGCTGCTCTGTTTTTCCATGCTCGGCGGCGGGCTGTTCTGGCTGCTCTACGGTCTCGCCCCGAATATCTGGCTGGCGATGGGATTCGTCGTCATCGCCGGGATCCTGGGTCCCGCCATTTTCATCAACTTCGCCGTCGCCCTGCTCCAGGAACACACGGAGCGCGCGATGATGGGCAGGGTCATGAGCATCTATGGCCTCAGCTTCAGCGCGAGCACGCCGATCGGCTATGCCCAGGCCGCCGCCCAGGTCGCGCTCTGGGGACCGCAGATGACGATCGTCGTCGGCGCGGCCATCACGATGATCCTCGGCGTGCTTTCGATGCTCTTCCTGAAGCCGGTCACCCGCCTCGCGTAGCCAGTCCGCCTATTCGAGCGCGCGGCCCCGGTTCTTCGGCGACATCTCGACCATTGCCTGGTTGATCAGTTCGCGCCGCTTCAGGGGATCCGTTTCGTACGTGAACCAGCTCAGGAACGCCGTATCGACTCCCGCGTCGAGGTAGCGCTGCACGTGTTCGTTCCGCTGGTCGGCCGTGCCGTGCACGATGAGGTCATCGACCACCTGTTGGGGCGTGTTCGCGATGGCGCCCTTGCGATCCCCGGCGGCCCACGCGTCCCACATCGGCCCGAGGATCTCGCTCCGGCCGAGCCACTGGTGGAACGCCTTATACACCGGTACGTGCAGGTAGGCGTTGATGTGGCGGCGGCGCATCGCCTCGCCGTCGCCGCCCGGCGGGTCGACATTGATCATCAGGCGCGCTGTTATCTCGATCTGCGATGGGTCACGGCCTGCTTCCGCCGCGGCCGCCCGAACAACTTCGACCGACTTCTTCACGTCGTTCGCCGAAAGCCAGTTGATGATTGCACCGTCACCGACGCTGCCGGCGACACGAAGCATGTTCTCGCGCAGGGCGGCGACGTGGATTCGCGGCGGGATCTCCGGGGGCGCCGAGAGTCGGAAGCCGTTCACCGAGAATGTCTCGCCTTCGAACACCACCCGCTCACCGGCGAGCGCCCGGCGCAGGAACTGGACCATCTCCTTCACGCGCGTGGCGGGCTTGCGGAAGGAAAGGCTGTTCCACAACTCGACGATTGGTTCGGAGCCGGAGCCAATGCCCAACTCGAAGCGCCCCGGAGCGAGGTCAGCGAGGCTTGCCGCCGTTTGCGCGAGCGTGGCCGGGCCGCGCGTGTACACGTTCGCGATGGCGGTGCCCAGGCGCATGCTCGAATGCATCGCGAACACCGACAGCGGCACGAAGCAGTCCTGCCCGTCGATTTCGTAGGACCAGGCGTCGGTGTAGCCGAGGTTTTCGGCCTCCTTCGCGATGGCAATGTGTTCGGGCAGGGTGAACCCGAGGTGAGGGACAGAAAGCGCCAGCCGTTTCTTCATGGCCGTCACTCTCCCATGATCCGGTGCATACGGTCGACGAGGACCGGGACGTACCACTCGAACTCGGCCGCGCCGGGATTCGAAGCCGTCTTCTCGAGGTAGTGCATGTAGAGGCCCTCGAGGATGATGGCCAGCTTGTAGACCGCGAGCGTGTGGTAGAAGGCGAAGTGCTTCATGGAGCGGCCACTCTTCGCTTCGTAGCGTGCGGCCATCTCCTCGCCGCTCAGGAAGCCTTCTCGCGTGGTGATGGGCGGCGCTTCGTTCATGCGCCGCGTGCCGGGCGGGTCTCCCGGGTCGCCCCACGTCGAAAGCAGCCAGCCAAGGTCGGCCAGGGGGTCGCCAATGGTCGCCATCTCCCAGTCGAAGATGGCGATGAGCTTCGGTTCGGTCGCGCCGAACATCACGTTGTCGAGCTTGTAGTCGCCGTGGACAACGGAGACGCCGCCGGCCTCGGGGATGCGCGTCCGCAGCCATTCTGTAGCCGAATCGAGACCGGGGAGCGCGCGGGTTCGCGGCCGGGTCAGCTCCCACTGCTTGCTCCAGCGCTCCACCTGGCGCGGGAGGTAGCTTTCGCCCTTGCCGGTCAGCCCTGCGGCCTGCCAGTCGACAGCGTGCAGTTCGACGAGAGCGTCGATGATCTCCTCTGAAACCCTGCGGCGGCCGGCCGGATCGTCGTAGGCGGCGGGCATCTCCTGGCGAATGACCACACCCTCGGCGCGCTCCATCAGGTAGAAGGGCGCACCGATGACGTTCGCATCCTCGCAGACGGCGACCGGCCGGGGGACACGCGCCCTGCCGTGCAGCGCACTCAGGTAGCGGTATTCGCGGACCACGTCGTGGGCAGTCGGCAGGAGCGGGCCCCGCGGCGGGCGGCGAAGCACCCAGCGGTCGCTTCCGCGGCTGACGTAGAAGGTCTCGTTCGAGAAGCCCGCGACATGCTTCTGGACCTCGAGCGGGCCGCTGGACTGTGGGATCTGTTCGGAAACGAAGCGTTCGAGCGCAGCCACATCGATGAGTTGCGCGAGTTCCGTGTCGGGCATTGGGCAGTCCTCGAGAAGGTTGGCGGGCCGGGCCGCCCCAAAACCGTTTGAGTCTTGCCCGACCGCTGCGGCGCGTCAACCGCTGCCGTTAGTCGCCGTTGTCTTCGCGCCGCTCGCGGAGGAAGTGCTCGATGTCGAGGAGGACGTCTTCTGCACGCGGAAGCTGCGACGCCGGCTCCGCATCGGCGCCCGCATCGACCGCCTGTTCGAGCTGGCGGACGTAGTCCTCGATCTCCGGGTTGCCGCTGAGCGCCGTGTTGACCTCGTCGGAGAAGCGCTCTGCGGCCGCGTCCAACTCCGAGAGGTCCCACTCCATCCCGACGATTGGTTGGAGGCGGCGAAGGAGCGCGGCGGTCGCCGGCGGGTTCTGTGACGTGGTGATGTAGTGCGGCACGTTCGCCCAGAGGCTCGCCCCGGCGAGGCCCTCGTTGCGCAGAGCGGTGTGTAGCACGCCGACGATGCCCGTCGGCCCTTCGTACCGCGACGGCTGGAGGTCGAGCTGCGCCGAAAGGCTCTCGTCCATCACGCTGCCGGTGACGCGCACCGGGCGGCTGTGGGGAACGTCCGCGAGGAGCGCCCCGAGCGAGACCACCATCTCCGCGCCCACTTCCCGGAAGAGCTCGGCATGGGCCGCCGTGAACGTGCGCCAGCGCAACGCCGGCTCAGCCCCGATGAACACGACGATATCGTGCGGGCCCGTTGGGTTCCGGGCATAGAAGAACTCGTTCGCCGGCCAGTTCAGGTCGCGGTCGCCGCGAGCGGTGATGCGCACCGTTGGCCGCTGCTCCTTGAAGTCGTAGAACGGCTCGGCGTCGATGGTCGCGAACTTTCGCGCGCCGAGACGGCGGACGATGAAGCGCGCCGCATTCGTCGCCGCTGATGCGGCATCGTTCCAGCCAGTGAAGGCGCAAACCGCCACCGGCGACTTCAATCCCGGCTGCGCGTCGACTTTCAGGTACTCCACGAGGGGAGGATAGCAAGCCCTGCGCGGGCTGTCAGAAGCTGTCGAAGCCCGCGGGGGTTGGCGCGGCGATGGAGTACACTCCAGAACATATGAGCGACCGCGCTACGGTCCTCCACGTTGACCTCGATGCGTTCTACGTATCGATGGAGTTGCGCCGCCGCCCGGAGTTGCGCGGCCTGCCAGTCGTGGTCGCCGGTGGACTGGGGAATCGCGGTGTCGTGAACACTGCCAGCTACGAGGCGCGCAGGTTCGGCGTCCGCTCGGCCATGCCGGTGAGCCAGGCCCGGCGGCTCTGCCCGCAGGCCGTGTTCCTGGAGTCGGACTACCACTACTACAGCGTGGCTTCGAAGCAGTTCCACGCCATCCTCCGCGACTTCTCGCCGCTGGTGGAGCCAGCCGGCGCCGACGAGGCCTACATGGACGTCGCCGGCACCGAGCAACTCTTCGGCGCAGCTGCGGAGGTTGCCGCCCGGATCAAGGCGAGGGTCAACGCTGAAATCGGCATCACGGCCTCCGTTGGCGTGTCGGTCAACAAGCTCGTGTCGAAAGTCGCGAGTGACGCCGGCAAGCCGAACGGCCTGGTCGTGGTGGAAGCCGGCACGGAGGCGGCGTTCTTCGCTCCCCGGCCCATTCGCGAACTGCCGATGGTCGGCCGCAGGACCGCCGAGGTGCTCACTTCGCTCGGCATCCGCACGATCGGGGACATCGCCCGCACGCCAGAGGCCGCGCTTGTCGCCAAGTTCGGGAAACACGGCGCCGAACTGCGCCAGCGTGCGCTCGGCATCTTCGATGCGCCGGTCGTCGCCCAGCGCGGCGATGCAAAGTCGATCTCGCGGGACATCACCTTCGATACCGACGAACCCGACGGCGACCGCCTGCGGGCCGTCCTTCGCTCCCAGGCGGAGCGCATAGCGAAGGAATTGTCAACGAGCGGGAAGGCCGCCCGTACCGTCAGCCTGCGGCTCCGCTTTCCACCGTTCGAAACCCTCTCGCGCTCGTTCACGCCGAGCGTCGCCGTCGACGTGGCCGACGAGGTGTACGCCCACGGGGTCGCCCTCTTCGAACGCGCCTGGGCCGAAAACGACCGGCGGCCGGTCCGGCTTATCGGCCTCGGCGTCCACAACATCGTCGAACGCGCCCGGCAGTTGCGCCTCGGTGAAACCCTCGAGGCCGACCGCCTCCAGGACACCGTCGAGGCGCTGCGCGACCGCTACGGCGGCGCCTCGGTGCTACGCGCGAACGAACTGCAGCGGAACCCCTACCGTCACCGCGACGGCGACTACATCCCACCGTTTTCGGCGCCGAAGCTGGACCCTGCGGCCGCACCGGATGAGGAAGTACGCGAAGCCATCGACGGCGCCCATCCGCCTGCGGACTGGCCATAGCGGGAATGCCCGGGACTGCTACAATTGCCCAACTTTGCAGAGGTTTGGAACGTGACCAGTCCGTCACCTCGCCAGAACTGGTTGACCCTCGGCGCGGCCAGCGCGCAGATGGGCGTGAGCGAATCGACGATTCGCCGCTGGGCCGACACCGGCGAAGTGCGCTCCTACCGCACGGCGGGCGGCCACCGGCGCGTCCTCGAAGATGACCTGAAAGCGATGGTCGCCAACGCCGGGAGCGGCGCGGCCACCCGCGACACCGAGCGGATCAGCGACCTCGCGATCGGCCGCGTGAAACGCCGCATCAGCCGCGGCCGCCAGGGCCACTCGCTCGACCACTTCGCCGCCATGAGCGAGGACTCGCTCGACCGCCTGCGCCTGCTCGGCCGCCAGGTGGTCGACCTCTTCGCCCGCTACATCGCCTCCGATGCGAAGAAGGAGCGCTTCAGCGAGGACGCCCGCACCATTGGCCGCGAATACGGCCGTGCGCTCGTCGCCGACCAGGTTGGCCTGACCGCAGCCGTCGCCACCTTCAACTCGATGCGCCGCTCGCTCGAAGAGACGGCCCTCCAGATCGCGACGGAAGCGGGCCTTTCCACTGAAGAGTCTATTGACGCCGTGGAGGCCACGCTGGAACTGGCCGACCGCATGCTCGAGGGCATGGCCTCGGTCTACGAGGCCGCCCGGCTGAGCGGCGCCACGCCATAATCGCGCGCGCTCGCTACAGGACCGGTGCGCCTTCGCCGCAGCCGGACGTACGATTGGCCCGTGGCGAAGACCTCGATCCCGTCGCTCCGGTTCGAAAAGGAAGCCTTCGCGGCGGGCGCGCAGTGGGTCGCCGGCGTTGATGAAGTAGGTTGCGGGCCCATCGCCGGGCCGGTGGCCGCAGGTGTCGTCCTCCTCCCGGCCGGCAAGCGGTTTCGCTGGTACACCCACGTCCGTGATTCGAAGGTCCTGCCCGAGTCGGCGCGTGACGAACTGTCGGCCCGCATCCGGAAGGACGTGCCGTTCGCCATTGGCTGGGCCTCGGTGGAAGAGATCGACCGCATCGGCATCCTGTCGGCGCGGCGGCTCTGCATGCTGCGCGCCTTCGAAGCGCTTCCCCTCAAGCCGGATGCCATCATCAGCGACGCCCTCCCGCTGCCGCTGCCGAATGTTCGCGCGGTCATCGACGGCGATGCCCTGAGCGTTGCGGTGGCCGCAGCCTCCATCGTCGCCAAAGTCGAGCGGGACGCGCTCATGAAGCGCCTCTGCGACGAGTACCCCGGGTACAAGTTCTGCCAGCACAAGGGCTATTCGACGCCGGAGCACAAGCGCCTCCTGCGCGAACTCGGCCCGTGCCCCATCCACCGCACCAGCTACGCGCCGGTCGCCCAGTACACCTTCGATTGGTGACCGCCCGCCGTGACCTCGGCGACTTCGGGGAGCGCATCGCCGCTCACCGACTCGAATCCCAGGGCATGACCGTGCTCGAACGCAACGTCCGTGTCGGCCGCATCGAGATCGACCTCGTGATGCGCGACCGCGACGAGATGGTCTTCGTCGAGGTTCGCACCCGGCGCGGGGCGCCCGGCCTCGCGGCTGAATCGGTCGATGCGGCGAAGTTGCGCCGGATGTGGGAAGCCGCCGCCGGCTACTGCGAGCAGCACGGCATCGGCCTCGAAGCGGCGCGTATCGACGTGGTCGCGGTCGACCTCGATGGGCGCGGCGTCGCCCGCTCGGTCGAGCACTTCCGCGGTGTCGAAGTGCCCTCGGACGACTGACCACCCGGGGAGCCCCTTCGGCTAACCCGGTTCCGTTGTACGCTCAGCGTGGCCCGTCCACGGGCCGATTCCTCTCGGGGCCTGCACATGCGCGAAGTCGCTGAACTGAACGGAGACGGCATCGCCGCGGAACTGCGCGACGCCATTCACGCGATCAACGAGGCTCTCGGCTCGCCCGTCAGCTTCCGCCCGGTCGACTGGAGCGTCGACCGCCGGGAAGCTACGCCCGCCGCGCTCGAGGAGGGCGTCGAACTTACGCGCGAACTCGGCTGCGCCATGAAGTACCCGACGGTCACCGCGACCATCAGCCCCAACCAGGTGATGCGCGACCGGCTGGGCCTCTCCGTCATCCACCGGCCCTGCCGCTCCTATCCCGGTGTCAGCAAGAACTATCTCGGCAACATCGACCTCCACGTCGTGCGCGTCGCCACCGGCGGCACCTACGAGGATGCGGGGATGCAGATTGGCTACCACTCCGCGGTCTCCATCCGCGTGATGGAGCGTACGCCCGTGGAGCACGCCGCCCACTTCGCCTTCCGCCTGGCCGAACGTCACCGTCACAACGTCGTTTCGACCAGCAAGTACACCATCCAGCGCGCCGCCGACGGCCTGTTCGAGGACGTCGTCGCCGACGTTGCGAAGGAGTACCGCAACACCACTCACAAGAAAGAACTGTTCGACTCGCTCCTCGCGAAGCTCATCCTTCGCCCCGAGAACTTCGACGTCATCGTGACACCGAACGAGTACGGCGACTTCCTGAGCGACATGGTCTACGGGCTCATAGGCTCTATCGGCCTCGGCGCGAGCGCGTCCTATGCGTTTACGCCCAGCCACCAGGCGAACGTTGGCATTTTCGACCCGGCAGGGGGGACCGCGCCGGACATCGCCGGGAAGGGCATCGCGAACCCGTCCGGCGCTATCGAAGCCTTCGGCTACCTGCTCGAATACTGCGGCCACTACGACATGGGCCGCGGGCTCATCACTGCCGTCCATGACTGCATCGCCGCGGGCGAAAAGACCGGCGACCTTGGCGGCAAGCTCAATACGATGGAGTACACGAAGGCGATCATCGTCCGCGCGATGGCGAACTGAACGGAGCTTCCGTAAAGGCGCCCGCTCTAGCCGTGCGCGAAACAAGACGCTGGCCTACGCTCCCCGGCGTGAAAATCCTGGTCCTGGGTAACAGCAACGACACAGGTTCCTTCGTGCCCGAAGAGGCGAAGCGCCATACGAAGCTCCGCGACATGCTCGCGGCCGAGTTCGGCGAGCCGGTGGAAGTCGCCGTCCGCAACGTCTGGCCGAACGAGCGGATGGTGGACTACGTCGCCCGGGCCGTGGAAGACCTCGAACCGGACCTCGTCTACGTCAACGTCACAAGCTACCCCTTTACCTACGAATCGACGCCGCTGCGCGTGAAGCGGATCTTCGGCAAGGTGGGCGGCGAACGGCTCGGTGATGCCGGGTTGCGCATGGCGGACAGCCGGAAGTGGTCCCACAACGCCGTCTTTCGCGGCGTCCGGCGTTTCGCCCAGGCGACAATCGGCGGGGACACCCACTTCATGCCGGAAAGGGTGGCCGAACGGTACGAACGCCTGGTGCGCGCACTGCTCCAGCGCGAGGGAATGCTCGTCGTAGTGAAAGGGCCGCGCGGCAAGACGAAGGGCGTCACAGCGCGCACCCGCGCCCGGGCGGAAGTCCGCCGCCAGGTGGTCCACCGCCGCCTTGAGCAACTCTGCCAACAGCTTCACCTCACCTACGAGGGCAGCGCACGGCCCCTCTATGAGATGGCGCCGGCGCCGAAAGGCACGAAAGTCGGCGACGGGATGCATTCGAACGCGACCGGGCATGACCTCTCTGCGAACCAGCAGTTTGAGTTCCTGCGCGAGGCGTGGCGCGAACGGTTGCACGGGACCGGGGGCCGAGCGTAGACCCCCGCTAGCCCTCGCCGAGCGCGCGAATCGCTTCGCGCTGGACCATCGCCATTGTCAGGTCGCCGCGGGTCTTCTCGAGGATGCCCCGCGTCTGGTCGGTCGTCCGCCGCAGGCCGCCGGTCATCGCATCGGGGAAGTCGATGGTGACGAGTACGGAGTAGATGTCGTCCATCCCGTCGAGGATCTCCTCGCAGCCGTCATACTGGCCGGCCCGCAGCCGGTCGAGGACCATGCGCCGCATCTCACCGACCGCCTCGGCGATGCCGTTCAGGTAGGCCGGGTACTCCACGCCGAGTTCTTCTGGCGTCGGGATCGCCCCGCCGCTGAGGAGCGCCAGGGTGGTTCGCGCCTCGGCGTACTCCTTCTGGGCGTCGTGAAGGAAGCCCGCATAGTAGACGTCGGCGTGCCCAACGAGCGCTTTCACGGCGGCATCGCGGACCTGCCGCGCTTCGTCGAGTTGCGCCTCCGCCTTCTCGAACTCACCGCGGTGGACGGCGCGGATGGAGTTCGCGCTCATGCGGATAATCGTCCGGCTGGCCGAGAGCGCCTGCTCCCGTGCGGCGTTCTTCGCGGCGAAGTGGTCGAGGATGCGGGGGATGATGGTTTCGAGCGGTGAGGTGTCACCCATGAGCGGATTGTCGATGGGCGATCGGCCGTTGTCGATGCCATCGTTTGTCGTTGGTCGCGGGTTCGCCTACAGTCCCGGCACGACACTCCACGGGAGCTGCCAGCCACATGGCCTTCACCGCTGCAGATGAGTACCTCATCCACCAGACGCCCTACACCTTCGACCGTGTCGCGACCAGCGACCGCAACTTCTACGACCGCTACTTCTTCAACGGCTACCGGCGAGACGGCGAGGTCTACTTCGCCCTCGCGATGGGCGTCTACCCGAACCTCGGCATCATCGATGCCGCTTTCTCAGTCGTGCAGAAAGGCCGCGAGCAGTACTACGTGCGCGCTTCCCGGCTGCTCGGCAGCGACCGCATGGACACCCGCGTCGGGCCGATTTCGGTCCAGGTGGTCGAGCCGCTGAAGAAGATCCGGCTGAAGGTGGCGAAGAACCGCTGGGGCATCACCGCCGACGTCGTCTTCGATGCGCGCTCATTCCCGAACGAGGAGCCGCACTTCCTGCGCATGGCCGGCAACGTCCCGGTCATGGACTACACGCGGATGACCCAGCACGGGGCATGGTCCGGCAAGTTCGCCTGCAACGGCGTGAGCTACGACCTCTCGAAAGACACCTGGTGGGGCAGCCGCGACCACTCCTGGGGCATCCGCAACGTTGGCGGCCGGGACCCGCGAGGCGCGCCGCCAACCGGCATCCCCCAGTTCTTCTGGAACTGGGCGCCCGTCAACTTCGACGATCTCTGCACGCTCTACACCGTCAGCGAACTGGCCGACGGGACGCGCTGGCACGAATCGGGCGTCATCCTCAAGCCCTACCCCGACGCTTCCGAAGAAGAGGCCGCCGTCGCCCACGACCTGCGGTTCGCAAAGGGCACCCGCTGGCTCGAGGGGGCGACCATCTCGCTCGCGCCCCGCAAGGGCAAGCCGATCGACCTTGAGTTCAAGCCGCTCTACTCGTTCTTGATGAAGGGCATTGGCTACGGCGACCCGAAGTGGGGCCACGGCATGTGGGTTGGCCCGGATGAAGTCGACGGCGGAATGTACGACCTCTCGCTCGAACCCCCGATGGCGAACCTCCACGTCCAGCAGGTCAGCCAGGTGACGGCCGGCCGCCGCAAGGGCATCGGCATCTTCGAGATCATCGTGATGGGCCCCCACCAGCAGTACGGCTTTAAGGACCTGATGGACCCGGCGGGGTAGAGAACCGCGCCGGCCGTGGCTGCTTCAAACCGGCAGCGCCGACTCCGCCCGGGCAGCCGCGACTTCGCCGGGCAGGACATCGAGCACCTGCGCGATGTCACCGCCGGTGGTCTCTTCGCCGAGGGAGAAACGGATGCTGCCAACCGCCCGCCGGATGGGGACACCCATCGCCATCAGGACGTGCGATGGCTCCCAGGTCGAGTTCGAACAGGCGCTGCCGGAGCTGACAGCGATGCCCCGCTCGTCGAGCAGCCGGACGAGCACGTCACTCTCCACGCCATCGAACGAGATGTTGAGATTATTCGGCACGCAGTTCACCTGGCAGCCGTTCACCTGCGAGCCGGGCACGCGTTCGAGGATGCCGTCGCGCAGGCGGTCACGCAGTTCGCGCACCGTTCGCTGGCGCTCCCCGAGGCCGCGCGTGCTCGCCTCGAGTGCCGCCGCGGCGCCGGCGATGCCCGCCACGTTCTCGGTCCCGGCGCGCTTCTGCATCTCCTGGCCGCCGCCGTGGAGGAGTGGCATGAACGGCGTCGAACGGCGCAGGTAGAGCACGCCGGAACCCTTCGGGCCGCCGAACTTGTGCGACGACAGGCTGAGGGCGTCGACCCCGAGCTCCTCGACGTCAATGGGGAGCCAGGCCGGCGCCTGGACAGCGTCGGTGTGCAAGAGCACGCGGTGCGATGCCTGCCCGGCGAACTCGCGCAGCACCCCGGAAACCGCGGCGATCGGCTGGACGGTGCCGACTTCGTTGTTCGCCAGCATCACGCTGGCCAGCACCGTGCCCGGGCGCAACGCTCGCCGGAACTCCTCGATGCTGATGCGGCCACTGCCATCGCAGCCGAGCTGGGTGACTTCGAAGCCGAGTTCCTCGAGGTGCTGGGCCACGTGCAGCCCGGCGTGGTGTTCGATAGCCGTTGTGATGATGTGGTTGCCCGCGCCAGCGCGCCGCATGGCATAGGCGATGCCCAGCATTGCCGCGTTGATGCTCTCCGTCCCGCCGCTGGTGAACAGCACCTCGGTCGGGCGCGCGCCGAGGCACTCCGCAACCGTTGCGCGGGCCGTGTCGACCGCTGCCTGCGCCTGCCGGCCGAGGCTGTACAGCCCGCTCGGGTTGCCGAAATGGCCATCGAGGAAGGGCAACATCGCCTCGCGCGCTTCCGGGCGCAGCGGCGACGTCGCGGCGTGGTCGAGGTAAATCACGGATTCGATTGTAGCCGCCGCGGCCGGGCGCATGTCGATTGTCCATCCGCCTGCGAACCCGGTAGGCTTCGACTCGTGCCAGACGAATCCCTGCTTACTGACGACATCCGCGCCCTCATCGGCGTAGAAACGCCGCTCGGCTCAGTCGAGGTCGCCCCGCGGACATGGCGGCGCGCCGTGGAGGTGTACACCGGCAAGGCCCCGGATCACACCCCGGCCGCCGGCGAGCCGATTTCGGGGTATGTCATCGCCGGGCTCGATACCGACTACGAGTCGGTCGGCATGCCAAACGTGATGCCGAACTCCATCCTCATCTCGAACCAGTGGGAGTTCGACCGCCCTCTGCGAATGGGCGAAACCCTCCAGGCGGCCCATCGGCTGGTCGACATCACCGAGCGGTTCGGGGGTCGCTTCGGCTATAGCCTCGACTTCCGCGCAGAAGTGGTCTATCGCGACGCCACCGGCGCCGTCGTCGCCCGCAGCGGCCGGACCATGACCCAGTACTCCGCCAGCGACGCCCGCGGGGGTGACGAATGAGCCTCGATTCCGCGGCCCTGAAAGAGGGCGACGAACTGCCCGTCCTGCACCTCCAGCCGGACCTCGGCCAGGTCATCCGCTACTGCGCGTTGCAGTGGACGTTCCCCGCGTTCTTCTACGACCCCGAGGCCGCACGCAGAGCGGGGATGCCCGGGACGCTCGTCCCCGGTCCGCTGAAGGTTGGGCTACTCTATCGCGCCGTGGATGAGTGGCTCGGCGAAGCGGGCTGGATCCGGCAGGTTCGCGCCGCCCACCGCAGGCCGGACCAGACGAACCGCCCAATCGACATCGCCGGCCGGGTGGCCCGCGTTTACGAAGAGGACGGCCAGCGCCGCGCCGACCTCGAACTGGCGATCATCAACGAGCAGGGCGAACCCAGCGTACGCGGCTTCGCGGTCGTTCAGTTCCACTCGTAGAACACCGGTCGACAGACCAATTCGCCACCGCCGATAATCCGCAGGCCATTCCATGCGAGGTGTGTCCTGTGCTGCTCCACGATGTCCTGAGTCACTCGACGAAGCTCTATCCGAACAAGATCGCCACCATCGATGGTGACACCCAGTACACCTATGCCCAGGAAGGCGACCGCATCCACCGGCTCGCCGCGGGCCTCCTCGGCCTCGGCCTCAAGCCCGGCGACAACATCGCCATCCTCGCGAACAACTCGCATCGCTACTTCGAGGTCTACTTCGTCTGCAGCCTGGCGGGTATGCCGCTGGCGCCGCTGAACATCCGCCTCGCCGCCAGCGAACTCGAGTTCATCCTTAATGACGGCGAGATCAAAGCGCTCTTCCTCGGCCCCGAGTACGCGGCGCTCTACGAACAGTTCAAGGACAAGGCGCCGGGCCTCAAGCACGTCATCGCCCTCAACGCCGAGATCCCCGGCGCGGTCCAGTACGAGGACCTCATTGCGAACAATGAGCCACTCGCGAAGCCGGCCCGCGAGTGGCTCGAAACCGACATGCTGAACCTCTGCTACACCGGCGGCACCACCGGCCTGCCCAAGGGCGTGATGCTCAGCCAGCGCGCCGTTGTTTCGAACGCGCAGCACGCCGTGATGACCTGCAGCTTCCAGGAACGCGACATCTGGTTGCACGTCGCCCCGATGTTCCATCTCGCCGATGCGTGGGCGGTCTACTCCTTCTGCATGGTGGGCGGCACGCACGTCTTCAACGCGGCCTTCAACCCGCAGCTCTGCCTCGAAACGATCGAAAAGCACAAAGTCACCAAGACGATCCTCGTACCGACGATGGTCAACTTCCTGGTGAACTTCCCCGGCCTCGCGAACTACGACACCAGCAGTCTGGACCTTGTCCTTTACGGCGCTTCGCCGATGCCGGTCGACCGCCTGGTGGCTGCCAAGAACGCCCTCGGGCCGAAGCTCATCCAGGCCTACGGGATGACCGAAACCTCGCCGCTCCTGACAGCCATGCACCTCGAATGGACTTACTACGAGGGTCCGGAGGAGAAGGTTCGCCGCCTCGCCAGCTGCGGCCGCCAAGTCTCCGGCGTCGACGTCCGCGTTGTCGATCAGACGACCGGCGAAGACGTGAAGCCCGGCCAGGTCGGCGAAATCATCGCCGCCGGCCCGAACATCATGAACGGCTACTGGAAGCGCCCCAAGGAGACCGCCGAGGCCCTTCGCGGCGGCTACATGCACACCGGTGACCTCGCGACCGTCGACGAAGAGAACTTCATCTTCATCGTCGACCGGGCGAAAGACATGATCGTTTCCGGCGGTGAGAACGTGTACTGCGCCGAAGTCGAAAATGCGCTCTACGACCACCCGGACGTCCTCGAAGCCGCTGTCATTGGCATCCCCGACGACCGCTGGGGCGAAGCCGTCCTCGCAATCGTCGTCCCGAAGGAAGGGAAGTCGCCGAGTGAAGGCGAACTCATCGAGCATTGCCGCGGGCTCATCGCCGGCTACAAGTGCCCGAAGTCGGTCGTCTTCCAGGCCCAGCCGCTACCGAAGTCGGGTCCGGGCAAGATTCTGAAGACCGAGCTGCGGAAGCCCTACTGGGAAGGCAAGAGCCGGAACGTGAACTGAGACATCAGCCTTGCCGTGTGATGGCCATGTGATGATTGAAGGTTGAGGTTCGCACGCCCGCCGGGCAATCGACATTCCCAAAGCCAAAATCCACAATGGCCTCATGCCCATCTATGAGTTCCGCTGCGCCGATTGCGGCAAGGTGACCAACTTCTTCACCCGCAAGATCGACACCGAGGTGGTCGCGCCCTGCGAACACTGCGGCTCGAAGCGGACCAGCCGCATGATGTCCAAGTTCGGCCGCACCTACACCCGCGCCGACATCATCGACCGGTATGGCGATGCCTCGGATGCCAACAACCCGGATGCCTACCGCGACCCTCGCCAGATTGGCTCGTGGGTCGAGAAGCGCTTCGAAGAGTACGGGATGGACCTGCCCGACGGCGCCCGCGAGATGATTGACGCCGCGCGTGAAGGCGAACTGCCCGACCCGGTGAAGGACCTGTGACGGGAGTCTGAGGTACGCGGCCCGAGGGCCAACGGCCGCGGTATACTCCCGTAATGAACCAGGACGAACTGCGTGCCGAAATCGACCGCCTGATGGAACGGGATGAGCTCGAAGCGGCCTCCCGGCTCATCGACCAACTCGAACAAATCGATGCGGATGAGTTCATGCGCCGGCTGAACGCCGCGCCCGTCGATGACGAGCCGGTGAGCCCGGCTCAACGCTCCGCTCTGGACCGCGCCTGGGAAATGATCCGTGGCGCCGGCGCGGGACGCGTGCGCTCGGCGGGATGAAACTGGATGTCTTCTGGCTCTAGGAGAGTGTCGACCAGTTGCTTGAATTGTCGCAACGGCAACCCCGTCAGGCCGCGCGGGTCGTAATGGCGGTTCGCTCATTTGGTCGTGATGGGCGTGGCGACTTTAAGAAGCTATCGGGGGCGAATGAGTGGCGGCTGCGTTCGGGTGACTGGCGCGTCTTTTGCAGCCTTGACGGCTCGAAGTTGTATGTGACCCGGATCGATAACCGGCGGGACGCGTACTAACCACCGTCCGGGCGGTATAGTCCCCGCTCATCCCCTCTTCGAGGTTAGAGCCATGGATCCCCAGGTCGAAGGCCTTCTCCAGATGATGGCAGCGCAGGCCGCTGCCGCGAACGTCCCGCCCATGTGGGAGATGGACGCCGCTACCGCCCGCGCCGGTGCGGAGATCAGCTTTGGTGCGTTCAACGTCCCTATGCCCGAAGGCGTCGCCATCGCCGACCGCACCGTACCCGGCCCGGCCGGGGCCATTCCGGTGAAGGTGTTCACGCCGGATGGTTCGGGCATTCGACCGCTGCTCATCTATATCCACGGCGGCGGCTGGGTTATTGGCTCGCCGGCTACCCACGCGCGGCTGTGCTCCGAACTCGCTGGCGGCGCGAACTGCGTCGTCGTCAGCCTCGACTACCGGATGGCGCCGGAGAACCCTGCGCCCGCATCGCTCGATGACTGCGTGGCGGCCATTCGCTCCATCGTTGCGAACGCCGCCGAATTCGGCGCCGATGGCACGCGGTTCGCAATCGGCGGCGATTCCGCAGGCGGCAACCTCACGGCGGCTTCGGCCCTTCGCCTGCGCGACGAAGGCGGCCCGAAAGCGAAGCTCCTGCTCCTCCTCTATGGCGCTTACACCGGCGACACCACGCTCCCATCGGTCATCGAAAACGGCGAGGGCAAGATCCTCACGCGGAAGGCGATGGAGTGGTTCTATGGCCACTACCTGAGCGGCGGCGCCAGCACCGATGACCCCTACATCGCGCCGATCAAGGGCAACCTCACGGGTCTCCCGCCAGCGCACCTCATCGTCGGGACGCAGGACCCGCTGCTCGACGATTCGAAGTTGTTCGCGGAAGCGCTCGAGAAGGCTGGCGTCCCGGCCAAACTGAGCATCTACCAGGACCAGGTGCACGTCTTCCTCCAGCTGACCGCCATGCTCGACGGCGCGAAGAAAGCGATGGCTGAGAGCGTGGACGCGCTGAAGGCCGCGCTCGCCTGACGGTCAGGCTGCCTCGGGGGCGATTTCGCGCACCGGTGGCCGCTGGGGCGGGATGTACGCCCGCCGCCAGAGAACGTAAAGCGGCGGCATCACCACCAGGAACAGTGCGGCTACGAAGCCGAAGGCTGCCCGAATCGAGATGCCATCCGTGATGAAGCCGACTGTTGGCTCGAAGAAGGCCACCTGCACCGAAAGCGCGAGCGACGAGACGCTGAGTACCGTCGCGCGGGTTTCGCTCGGCGTGTGCTGGTTCACATACGTGTCGATCGTGGGCCGCATGAACCCCTGGATGAGCGCCGGGACGGCGAACAGCGCGAACATGCCGATCCGGTCGATCGTCGAAAGCCCGGCGAAGGCCACGACCATGCCGATGACCGCGAGCGCGAACATCTTCGGGGCGCCGGTCTTCGCGGCCGCGCGGTGAGCGAAGATCGCGGCGACAACCGCAGTTAGCCGCAACGGCGCCTGGTAGACGCCGAAGAGCTTCGTCGGCACGTCATGCTCGATGAGGAACGGCTGCATCAGGATGACCGGCGTGAACGCCGCCATCATCACGGTCGAGCCAAAGAGCACGGTGTAGCGCACCTGGGGTGTGTGCCAGGCGTACGAGAAGCCGCGCTTCAGGTTCTGGATGTACGGGGGCCGCTCGTGTTCGACGTGCGGCTCTACCATCGCCAGGGCCACGCCCGCGGCGATCAGCGGCCCGAAGAAACTGATCTGCACGGTGAACGCGAGGCTGGTGGCGGCCGCGATGAAGCCGCCGAGGAGCACACCGATCATCGCCGACCCGATCTGCAGCGCGAACCCGCGGCCGATGATGCGGGCGAAACGGTCTTCGTTGCCCGCCTGCCGCAACGAATCGAACATGAGCGCCTGGTCCGCGCCGCTGCGGCACGCCTGGGCGATGGCCCAGAGCATGTAGTCGGCGAACAGCATCCAGTAGTTCGTGGTGAAGCCGAACCCGGCAATCGTCAGGGCGAAGACCGCAGCGCCGAGGGCGAGGACGCGGTTCGAGCCGATACGGTCGGCCAGCGCGCCGAAGGGAGCTTCGAGGGCGGCCACCATTAGCCAGAACGGCAGGTCCATCAGGAGGATGTAACGAAGCTCAAGCCCGCGGCCCACCGTCAGGTACTTGATCCAGATGCCGAACCAGAAGCCGGTCTCCATCAGGATGATGAAGGTGTAGTAGAGGCGCTCGTTCCGGCGCGCGGCGGCAGCGTAGTCGCGGGGCATTGGCCGGTAAGCCTACGTCGGCCGGGGGCAACACGGGAATCGGGCGGGAAGGCCGCCAACTGGCGGCCTTCCCCGGAGTTGCGAAGTTGGGCTACTTGACCGGTTCGAAGAGGGCGGCGAACAGCCCTGCGCCGATCTTCGACGAGTCGCTCGAGAACGCCACGATCGTGAGTACGAGGACCATTACCGTGAAGCCAGCCAGGTTCGCGATGACCACCTGCGTCGAATCCGCGTTCGTTACCGACTGCGTGGCGTAAATCGCCATCACGAGCAGCAGGGCGAGCGGGACGATCGCGAAGATGGGCCAGAGCACCGGGATGAACATCAGCAGCGAAAGCGCCAGCGGCGCCGCCGCATACCCCATCGTCCGGAGGAGCGATTGCAGGTCTGCCGAGGCCTTGTACACCTGGACGAGAACCACGTAGTCCACCAGCACCCATACGAGGTACATCGCGGCCAGGAAGAGGCCGCCGAAGATGAACGTGTTGAACCAGATCCCATCGGGGTGATAGTTGCTGTCCCAGAGGACGGCGAACCAGAGCGTTGCCCCGAGTCCGGCGAGGAGCGCGCTGACGCCCGCGACAATCAACGCAGGGATCAGCTCGTTGACGTCGTCGCGCACTTCATCGAAGACCGAGGTGTCGAGCCGTGCCAGGCGAAGGATTCGATTGACGATGAGGTTGGGGTCCATGGGCGCCTCCATGCGATTCGCATCCTGGGCAGTGAGCGCGCTCACGTGCGGCGGCTCCCAGCCCGGATGCGCGCACTATAGCACGCGCGTCGATGCCCGTGCGCCAATTCGCGAGGAAGGGTGATCAATTCCTCACCCGAGCGGACGCTGATGCGGCATGCCCGGCCGCCGTGGATACCGCGCGCCGGTCGCGCCCGTCTTCCGGAACAGCGCGACCGAAAGTGTCTCACTCACCTCGGGCCGCATCGGCGTGCTTCCCAGGTATTCGCACCTGAGCACCCGCTGGGCGGCAACGGAGGCTTCGAGTTCTTCCGGCAGCCCGCTCCCCTTCGGCAGGACGATGACGCCCCCGGTCCGCGCGAACGGCGCCGTATATTCGAGCAACTCGGGCAGGCTGGCCACCGCGCGGGCGACGACGATATCGGCCGTGTCACGCAGCGG
Source organism: Dehalococcoidia bacterium (assembly GCA_020853755.1). Taxonomy (GTDB): domain Bacteria; phylum Chloroflexota; class Dehalococcoidia; order Tepidiformales; family Tepidiformaceae; genus Amarobacter. Next base: position 73,493 of record JADYYG010000014.1, read on the forward strand.
TCCGCGGCCGGCTTCCTCCGCGCGCAGCGCGTGGACCGCCACGTTCGCCAGCCCGAGTGTCTCCGCCGCCTGTTCGAGCAGCCGCGCCCGCTTCTTCAGCGGTTCGACCAACGCGAAGCGCACCCCCGGCGAGACACACGCCGCCACCAGTCCCGGGAAGCCGCCGCCGCTGCCGATGTCGGCTGCCAGCGTCACGTCCGGCGCCGCCGTGCTTGCGGTCCGCCAGATCTCCAGCGACTCCGCGTATAGGCGCCGGGCCGCATCCTCTGCGCCGACGGATGTCACCCGCGTGTGCTCGGCCGATGCGAGCAAGAGCGCATGGTGCTGTTCGAGCAGCGGCCGCCACCGGTCCGGGCTGTCGAACTCCGGGAAGAGCACCGGCAGTTCATCCCAGTTCATGCGGGTGAAAAAAACGTCGGCACGATCATCAGATCGATGATACATTTGAGGCCTGGCCAAAGAACCCCAGGGTGCACCGCTCGTGCAGAAAACCCTCGGAGAAGCACTCCAGGAATACCTCTCCGCTCTCAAGCCCGACCAGTACCACGACTGCGAAAGCTACATCCGCAAGTACGTCGAACATGCTGACCCGGCGACCGACGCGCGCACCCTGACCGGCAGCCGCGTAGAGAGCTACGCCGAAAGCCAGATCCGTGTCGCTGACCCAAACGCGCAGAAGCGCGTCGAGGCGCTCAAGGGCTTCTTCCAGTACATGAAGAAGAAGAACTACACGACGGCGAACTTCGGCATCAACGTCCGTGTGCGCCGCACCGGCGGGCGCACCGGCGCTTCCGCGGTCCGCATCGAAGAAGCCCCGGTTGAGATGACCGCGGACGGACTCGAAGCACTGAAGAAGGAACTGAGCGAAATCGAGGCGAAGGTGCCGGACCTCGTGAAGGCCATCGAGCACGCCCGCGCCGACGGCGACCTTCGCGAGAACGCGCCATACCACGCCGCGCGCGAAGCCCTGGCCTTCACCAACGACCGGAAGCAGCGCATCGAGGCGTCGCTCAAGCGTGCTGTCGTCGTCGACCGTTCGGGTCCGGACGACGGACTCGCCGCCCTGGGATCGATGGTCACGGTCACCTACGTGGAGAGGAACCGGCAGGAGACGTACCAGCTGGTGAGTTCCCGCGAAGCGAACGCGCGCGAGCGCCGCATCTCCGTCGATTCCCCGGTGGGCCAGCAGTTGCTCGGCAAGCGCGCCGGCGAGGAAGTGGAAGTCGAAGCGCCACAGGGCATGATGCGCTTCCGCGTTGATGGAGTCGCCCGGTCCAACTGAGCCGGCCAGGCCTGCCTTTCTCCTGGTATTCCGCCTCTCGGGCCCGCCCGTGGCGAGCCGCTGGCATGCATCTTTCCCGAACCTGCTACAGGCGGCGTGGCATCCTGCCGTACCTTGAAGTAGCAGAGTAGCGGTGAACCGGGGTTTCAGGGGCTGATTGCGGGTGAATGTGAACGGCGCCCGCGGGAGTTCCCTTATCCCGGAACCAGATGCTCACCGCGATACTGCTCTCCATCAGGAGGACGGTCATGCTGGTCATGGGTGACATCAAGTGTCTTCATTGCGCCCACGTAAGCGGGCGCTGGGTTGGCGCCAAGGGCGCGCCGCTGACGGTCTCCGGGCTGCGTGGCTACCAAGTGTCCGAAGGCGAAGACCCCCAGGCGCCGGTTCGTTGCGCCCGCTGTGACGGCCCCGTCTTCCTCGATGACGCGAGCCTTGTCATCTCCAGCTACCGCCTGCGCCGCATTCGCCGCCTCCGCGAGCAGATCGCAGCCTTCGATTCCCACCGGGCAGCCTGAGCGCATGCCGGGAGTTCAGCTACTCGCACATTCGAACCCGAGCAGTGCGGCAGTCGACGCCACATAGCTGCCTGTCGCGTCCGCAAACCGCTCTGCATCAAGCAGTTGCGCCACGATGCCCGGTGGGAAGATCGCTTCCGGGTCGCCCCCCGGGAGCTGCGAACGGTGCGCGCTGATCGAGGCCAGCTTCCGCTCGCGCACGCCCTGAACATCCAGTTCGTACTGCCATACGTCGCCGCCGATCGCTTCCGCGGGCGGGTTCGGCGGGTCGCCCATCATGCCGATGCATTTCTGGTACTGCGGCAGGAAGAGGCCGCGCGGGAAGATAGGAAACACCAGCGGGCACGGCTTGCCGCCGGCCGTCCACGCTTCGAGAACCCAGCGATGCACGGCGAGGTGGTCCGGGTGTCCATAGGCGCCGTCGGGGCCAAGCGTGAGCACCAGGTCCGGACGGGCCTCCTTGAGGCAGGCGGCCACCCGCGAAGATCCATCGAGTGCTGCGTGCAGGCCGCCATCGGGCAGGTGCAGGAACTGTGGCGGCCGGCACCCTAGCACCCGGCACGACTCGCGCAACTCTCGCTCGCGCCGGGCCGCTACCGCCGTGCGTGTCACCGGGCCGCCATCGTGGCGCTTCCCTTTCTCTCCGCTCGAAGCGCAGACGACCACGCACTCCCAGCCTGCATCCGCCGCCAGCGCGAGCGTCCCGCCGAAGCTGTACGACTCATCGTCGGGGTGTGGGATGAAGGCGAGCAGCCGGGGCATGGCGTCAATCGTAGGCCAGGCCGTTTCCAGCGGCGCGGGCCCGGGCTTTTGGAACCAACGGCCGGAGACAACGTCCCACGGCGATGGTAGATTTCACGCGTTTGCCCTTCCCCAACGGGATGGAGAGAAAAGCCACAACAGAACAGGAGTATGTCCACATGGCCGGGAGGCTTGAAGGCAAGGTCGCTATCGTTACTGGCGCCGGGCGCGGCATTGGCCGCGGCGAAGCGCTCGCACTCGCCCAGGAGGGCGCGCGCGTCATCGTCAACGACTTCGGTGGCAGCACCACCGGCGAAGGCGGCGAGCACTCGCCCGCCGAGCAGGTGGTCACCGAGATCAAGGCCATGGGCGGCGAAGCGCTCCCGAACTTCGGCAACGTCGCCTCGATGGCCGACGGTGAGGCCATCGTCAAGCAGGCCATGGATGCCTGGGGTCGCCTCGACATCCTCGTCAACAACGCCGGTATCCTGCGCGACCGCATCATCTTCAACATGACCGAAGAAGAGTGGGACGCGGTGATCGCCGTGCACCTCAAAGGCCACTTCACGATAACGCGCTACGCCTCCATCGTGATGCGCCAGCAGCGCAGCGGACGCATCATCAACACCTCCTCCGAATCTGGCCTTGGCAACCTCGGCCAGGCGAACTACTCCGCAGCGAAAGAAGGCATCACCGGCCTCACCCGCACGCTCGCCCTCGACCTCGGCAAGTACGGCGTGACCGCGAACGCGCTGCGCCCGCGCGCGGCCACCCGCCTCACCATCAGCCCGGAGATGGAAGCCGCCCGCGTCCGTCGCCAGCAGATGGCTGCCCAGGCCGGCAAGGAAGCCGCCGAGAGCTCGGCCGAGCAGGCGATCACCGGCATCGCTTCCCTCGCGCCCGAACTGATTGCCCCACTCGTCGTCTACCTCTGCACCGATGCCGCCGCGAACATCAACGGCCGCGACTTCCTCATCGGCGGCAACGAGATCAGCATCATGAGCCTGCCCGACCGCGAGCGGACCATCTACCGCGAAGGCGGCTTCGACGTCGAAACCCTTGAGCGGGTCTTCCAGAGCACGCTCGGCGCCGGCGTCCGGAACCCCAAGCCGGCCGAAGCCTGACACCACCCGGCACAGCCCCCGGCCAGCCCTTCGTTACGGGCTGGCCGGGGCGCCGCGATCTCATAACGTTCCGTGGAGGCGCGCCAGCATGCCCAACCTCACAGGTCTCGTCACGCTCATCACCGGCGCAGGTTCGGGCATCGGCAGGGCCAGCGCGCTGCACATGGCCAGTTGCGGGTCGGCCGTCATGTGCGCCGACCTCGACGGCGACTCGGCGAAGGACACTGCTGCCCGCATCGCCGAGCATGGCGGTTCCTCGGCCGCCATCGAAATCGACGTCTCGAACGAACAGGCGGTGAAGGACGCGCTCGCCGAGACGGTGCGGGTTCTCGGCGGCCTCAACGTCATCTTCAACAACGCCGGTGTCGCCAGCGGCGTGGGCTGGGACCGGACCGTCGCCATCAACCTGAGCGGCGTTTACTACGGCCTCTTCCACGGCGCCCAACTGCTCAGCGAACGCGGCGGCGGCGCGATCATCAACACCGCCTCGGTTGCCGGGCTCGTCGGCCTCTCGCTCCCGGGCGTCGACCCGTCGGTCCCGGTGGCCGAAGGCGCAGGCGCCTACACCGCCGCGAAGCACGGCGTCGTGGGGCTGACCCGGCAGTTTGCCGTGACCTACGGCAAGCGCGGCGTCCGCGTGAACGCCATCGCCCCCGGCTACATCGTCACGCCGATGACAGAGTTCGTGCGGACAACTGAACCGGCGGAGGAGTACATCACGAGCCTCCACCCGATGGGCCGCCTCGGCCAGCCCGAAGAAGTTGCCGCCGCGGTGGCGTTCCTCGCCAGCCCAGAGGCCTCGTTCATCACTGGCGTGGTGCTTCCGGTGGACGGCGGCTACACGGCGCGCTGACCGTCAGGCGCGCCTACCACCAGCCGTCTTTGTAGAACCAGCCCTTGTGTTCGCGGCCGGCCTGGCCAGCCTCTTTCAGGCGGCCGAGGTGCTTCCGGCAGAGCGGCACCGTGAGCCGCTCGCGTTCTTCGCCGCGCCACTTCAGGACGGCGACGTCCTGGAACGGCGCCTCCATGCACCAGATGCATCGTGCTCGTGGCATCTATTGCGCTCCTTCCCGGTCGAACTCCATGACGAACCCCCACTCACGACTCTGCCACGGGTCAGGGGCATAGCGAAAGCGGTTCTCGCGGAACCCAACGCGGCGATAGAGCGCATGGGCGTGCGTGAAGTGCACATCACTGAATAGCACGAGCCGCGCCGCGCCCTCGTCCCGGGCCTTTGCGATGACCTCCGCGCAGAGCCGTTCACCCAGCCTGTGGCCCCGCGCGCCGGCGAGGACGTAGAGGCGGTGCAGTTCGAACTCGCCGCCGCCTTCATCTGTCAGGCCCACGCATCCCGCCGTCCCGCCAGCATCGTCTTCGGCCACCCAGAACCAGCCGGTGGCGCCGTCGTAGTGACGTTCCGGGTGGAGCACATCGGCGTCGTAGTCGTTTTCGGCGAAAGGGAAGCCGTACTCTTCGAACACGGCGCTGACCACGCGGTACGGTCCATCGCCGTGGCGCGCGCGCTCGTACGGGACGACCCGGAACGGACCGCTCATTCCCGCTCTTCGCTGGCCAACCCCATGATGTTGAACCCATGGTCGACGTAGAGGACATCACCGGTGATGCCGCTGGCGCCGTCACTGGCGAGGAACGCGGCGGCCGCTCCTACCTGCTCGATGGTGATGTTCTCCGGGATCGGGGCGACGCTCGAGAACTGCTTCAGGTAGTCACGGAAGCCCGAGATGCCGCTCGCCGCGAGCGTCCGGATCGGCCCGGCGCTGATCGCGTTCACGCGGATGCGGTCGCCGCCGAGGTCCCAGGCGAGGTAGCGGGTCGTGGCTTCGAGGGCGGCCTTGGCCACGCCCATAACGTTGTACTTCGGCGCCACCTTCTGCGAACCGTAGTAGGTGAGCGTGAGCATGCTGCCGCCGTTCGGCATCAGGTGGCGGGCGCGGTTCGCCAGCGCCACGAACGAATAGACCGAGATGTTGTGCGCCAGCAGGAAACCCTCGCGGGAGGTATCGACGAAGCGGCCCATCAGGTCTTCGCGGTTCGCGAAGCCGATCGAGTGGACCAGGATATCGATCGTCCCGAGGCGCTCCTTCACCTTCGCGAAGACGGCGTCCAGTTCCTCATCGCTGCCGACGTCGCACTGTTCGCAGAAGTCCACGCCGAGTTCTTCGGCGAGCGGGGTGATGCGCTTCTCCATCGGCGCCGCGTACGAGAACGCGAGCTTCGCGCCCTCGGCGTGCAGTGCCTTGGCGATGCCCCAGCCAATCGAGCGGTCATTCGAGATGCCGAATATCAGCGCCGTTTTGCCATCGAGTTTGCCCATGGCCCGAAGGGTAGCCCACAGGTGAGGAGTGCGCCACGCGTTGGGCGGTCAGTCGAGGCCGAGGTCCAGGAGCAGGTCGTTCAAGTTCGCGAACACCCGGTCCGGCGCGGGCTCGGGCGTTTGCTTCAGTTCGAGACGGTCCCGGTGGATCCAGGCGGCCTGCATCCCGGCCGCCTTCGCTCCGCCGATGTCGGCGTAGAGGTTGTCGCCGATGTGGAGCGCGGCCTCGCCGGTGGCGTCCAGGCGGCTCATCGCGTGTTCGAAGACGGCCGGGTGCGGTTTGCCGTGGCCGAATTCGCCTTCGATCACCACAACGTCGAACTGGCTTTCGAGGGCGAACCGGTCGATCTTCCAGCGTTGCATCTCGGCCGGGCCGTTGGTGATGAGTCCAAGCCGGTAGCCGGCGGAGCGCAGCCGGTCGAGCGTCCCGAGCGAGTCTTCGAACAGCTTGAGGCGGCTCGACTGGGCGTCCCAGTAGGTATCTGCAATGGCCCGGGCAGCCGAGGCGTCGAGTCCCTGCCCCGCAAGCGTGATTTCGACGTTGTGGACGCGCGCTTCGTGCAGCCGGGTGCGCCAGTGTTCGACAGCCGCTTCGTCCTTCCAGAACTCCATCATCTGGCTTCGAATTGCCTTGTTCAGGGCCTCCGGTTCGATGCCAAGGCCGGGGGCGAACGCCTCTGTGGCCAGCTGCCACGCCTCGGACACCCCGCCCGAGGTGTCCAGCAGGGTGTCGTCCATATCGAAGCAGATTGCGCGCAGTTCCATATTCCGATGATAGCGCGGCAGACTGTTAACAACTGTTGCGAAAGCGCCTCGATACACTGGCCCCGATGCAGAGAACCGGCCGCCGGTGGATGTGGGTGTTCGCCACGTGCGTGCTGGTGTTCGCCGCTTGCTCGCCGGGGTACCGCTCCCCGGGCACTGGCCCGCTCACCCCGGACAGCGGCCGTGACGACCGTGGCGACTTCCTCGGCGCGGGCGCCACGCTGCCGTCCGTGCTCTACCAGGGCTGGTTCGTCGACTACCACCAGTTGGCGCGCGGCGTCCGCGTGAACTACCAGTCGATCGGGTCGGGCGCCGGCATCAGCCAGTTCGCCGAAGGCGTCCTCGACTTCGGAGCGACCGACGCGCCGATGTCGGACAAGGAGTTGCAGTCAGCACCCCACGCTATCCACCTGCCGACCGTGCTCGGCGCGGTCGCGCTCGGCTATAACCTTGAGGGGCTGAAGCAGCCGCTCAGGCTTGACCCGGCGACGGTATCCGCCATCTTCCTCGGGACGATTCAGCGCTGGGACGACCCCGCCATCGCCGCCCTCAACCCGGGTGTGTCACTTCCCGCGCGCGACATCAGCCCGATCCACCGCTCTGACTCTTCGGGCACGACCTATGTCTTCACCGACTGGCTGAACAAGACAGACGGGACATGGAAAGCGACGCTGGGCCGCAGCAAAGCGCCGAACTGGCCCGTGGGTATCGGCGGCCTCGGCAACGAAGGCGTCGCCACGTTGATCGAACAAACGCCGGGCGCCATCGGCTACATCGAACTGAACTACGTGAAGTCGCTCGGGTTGCCCGCGGCGGCTGTGCAGAACGGCTCGGGAGAGTTCGTTACGCCGTCTATCGAGAGTGCGGCGGCGGCTGCCAACGGCGCGGATATTCCTGACGACTACCGAGTTTCGATCACGGGCGCGGGTGGTGCGGGCGCCTATCCGGTCGCCTCGTTCACCTACCTGCTTATCGACGGCCAGCCAGAGAAGTGCGTGAAGGCCCGGGTGCTCTTTCACCTGCTCTGGTGGGTGTACCACGCTCCGGAGGCGGCGGCGCTCGCGCGGGAACTCGACTACGCGCCGCTGCCGGAATCGCTGCGCACGCGGGTGGAGCAGACACTTCTTGGCGTCACCTGTAACGGCGCACCGCTCCTCGAATCCCCCTGAGCTGGGCATGGTTCGTACACGCGAAAGCGCCGGGAGCGCCTCGCGGCACTCCCGGCGCAGCGGGAAAGTTGGTCGCTGGGTGCTACGCCTGGCGGCCGGCCCAGGTCGGGTCCTTCTGGTCGAACCAGAACTGCTGGCCGTACTGGTGCTGCTGCACGAACGGCACAGCCTCTGGCCGCTTGTAGTAGTTCCAACTCAGCGTCGAGCCGACACCGACGAGTGAGTAGTGGACCCCGGCGCCGTACGCCTTGAGCAACTCCCGCTCGACTTCTTTGGCCGTCTCCTGGCGTTTCGCGATGTCGAATTCGGCCACCGAGGCGGCCGTCAGCGTGTCGACCTTGTCGATCTTCACGCCGAACTGCTTCCACTGTGGCTGGGCCGAGTTGTACTGCAGGAAGTTCAGCAGTGTCGGCTCCGGGTCCGAGATCTCCGTGATCCAGCCCCACCAGATGTTGTTCGAACCGTTGCCGTACTGCTGTTTCACCAGCTTCCCGGTAATCGTCGAATACGGCTCGATCTTCGCGGTGAAGGTGTTACCGAGCACCTTCTTGAGCTGGTTGGTGATGAGGGCCGAACCGCCGGAGTAGAGACCTTCCCAGATGTCCGGGATATCGACGATCACTTCACCCAGTGCCGGGCCGCCGCCTGCGTCCCACATCTTCTTCGCCTCGGCCTCTTCCTTGGCGCGATCCTCCAGGTAGCCGGGGAAGGTGATGAGTTCCTTCTCAGTTATGCCGAACGCCGCCTGCGTGGGTGGCACGTTGCCCGAAAGCGCGGCCTTGCCCTGGAGCAGCGAGTTGATGAGCGCTCGCCGGTCGAACGCGCGGAAGATGGCGCCGATGAGGTTCGGGTCGTTCCACGGCTTCGCCCCGCCGTAGTACGTGCCGGCCTGTGGGTTCCCGGAGAACACCTTAACCTCGGTGATCTTTCCCTCGAAACGCTTCACAAGGTCAGCGATAACGGCGTTCTGCGTCGGCGCGAACACGTCGATCTGCTTCTGTTCGAAGGCGGCCTGCTGGGCGGCCTGGTCGGTGAAGAGCGGCACCCAGTTCACGCCGTCCCAGTTCACCTGGTCGTGGAACTTGTCGTGCCGGACCCAACTCGACTTGCCCTCAGCCGACCACTCCTTGAGGACGAAGGCGCCGGTGCCAATCACCTGGTCGGCCTTCATGTTCGAGTAATCCTTCTCGAACTGCTTGACGGCCTCCGGGGCCTGGACCTTCGCGTACGATCCGGCCAGCGTGGTAAGGAAGAACGGGTCCGGCTTCGTGAAGGTCACCTTCACGGTGAACTTGTCGACCGCCTCTGCCTTGTCCACGTTCTGGAATGCCGACTTGCGGTAGAAGTTCGGGTCGTCCGTGCCGTCGAGCGTCTTGCCGGCCTTGTTCCGCATGATGAACTGGACGATGTCATCGGCGACTGCCTGGCGGCCGTTGACCGGCGGCTTGTTATGCCAGAAGACGTTCTGGCGCACCTTGAAGACGTAGGTGCTCTTGTCCGGCGTCTCCCACGATTCGGCGATGCCGCCTTCGATCTTCGAGTCGGTGAAGCTCTTCCACTGGGTTACGCCGAGGTTCGTCATGCCCATCAGCCAGGCGACTGGCGAGAAGCGGCTGCGGTCGACGTCGAAGGTGTCCCACGTGTTGTTGGCGCTGACCAGGTGGGCGGTGCCGCCCTTCTGCTTCGCCGCGGCTGATGGTGAGGCCGCCGCGGACGCCGCTGCTGTCGGACTCGAACTGCTCCCGCTGGTGGCGGCGGGTGTGGTTCCGCCGTCGTCATCGTCGTCATCGCCGCAACCAACGAGCGCGAGCGATGCGGCCCCGAGCCCGGCCACTGCCGTGCCGCCCATCATGCGGCGGCGGCTCAGCCGGGAGCGTTGGAGCCAGTAGTTGTCAGGATTTGCCATGAATCGATTCCCCTCCTGGACTCTGTGTTCTGCCTATGTCTGCGATAGAACAGAGCACGCGGGCAGTATATGGCACGCAAGATTCCTGCCAAGGGGGTCAGGAAGAAATTTCTGTCATTAGCGCATCCATCGGTATAAGCAGGGGCGTACTGTGGAGCGGGAGGACTGGTAGTTGCCTACCAGCCCTCCCAGAGGGGAAACCGAAAACTCCCGGTTCCGGGCTCTTCGGTACGTGAAGTCTACACAGCCCGTCAAGCGGCTAATATTCTATGGGTTCTGGATAATTCATTCTAGGAACATTGTTTCTCTGAGGCTTTTAGGTGTACTACGCGCAGTAGTTTGCTGCTGATACTTAGAAAAGTGAAAGGTAATCGAACTCGAATACTGTTCATGTTTGGGTTCGCAAGGCAGCCTGGGGCCTGGTTCTGCCTTTGAGCCCAGGGATCTGCGAAAGACTGTCCGGCTACCGGCCAGAGCGTTCCCGGGCATCGGCGTAGGCCGCCAGCAGCAGCGGCCGCACCGCTGCCGGCCGGAAGCGCGCCGCCTGTGTGATGCCATCGCGCGACATGCGCTCCCGCGCTGCCGTGTCTTCGAGGACCTCCGCCAGCGCCTGGGCGAAGTCGCGCGCATCATCGAGGTCCGGCGGGCCTTCGCGGTGCGTTCGGAATGGCACAACCCGTCCGGCCGTCCCGGCGACTTCCGGCAACGCGCCGCCGTCGCTGGTGACCACCGGCAGGCCAGCTGCCATCGCCTCGGCGACGGGCATCCCGAAGCCTTCGGTCAGGCTTGGCTGGGCAAGGACGGTCGCGCGGTGGAACAGGCTGAGGAGTTCCTCGTTGCTCACGCCCGACCGGTGTTCGATCCGGCTGGCGACGCCGAGACGCTCCGCCAGGCGTGCGTACTCTGGAGAAAACGATTCTCCAACTCGGATGACGTCGACTCCCCGGAGTTCGGGCTGCGCCAGCGCGTGCAGCAGCACCGGCACGTTCTTGTAAGGCGCGATGGTGCCGATGACGAGGATTGTACGGGGCTCGCGCTCAAACCCGGCTGGCGGCGGAGCGATGTCCTCCGGCACCACTACCGGAACCACGTGGAGCCGGTCCGGGTTGTCGTCCCGGCGTGCCAGGTAGGCATCCTTCGTCGCCTGTGATGGGACGATGATTGCGTCCGAGTTGCGCAGGCTCTTGAGTGACCGGAGGAACTCGATGCGCCACTGTGGCGACACGATCTGCCGGACGCGCGAATCCAGCATCGGGATCATGTCGTGGAGGGTGGTGACCCGCGGGCAGGCGAATCGCCCGGCATGCGGCGCGAGGAACACATCGGTGAAGTGGACGATCCCGGGCGGGCTGGGCCATCGTCGGGGCAGCCGTTCGAGGTTGCGGTAGCGCCCGAAGAGGGAGCGCAGCGGCTGCGGCATGTTGATGCTCGTCGCCGCGATCGTCTGGACGGAATGATCTGGTTCGAGCGCCAACGCAAGGCCAGCGGCGTAGCGCGACATGCTGAGCCACTTCGTAGGCCCGGGCCGGTTTGGCTGGACAAGCAGCACGTGGCGCACGGCGCCTGCGAGGCCTGACAAGCCACCGCTTACCGGGTCAGGCGGGGACGGCAACGCTCAGGAAGTCAACGAATGCTGCGTTGTGCTCGTTCGGGTATTCGACGCAGCCGGCGTGCCCGGCGTCGAGCGAAACCAGCGTCGCACCCGGGATGGCCTTCGCCAGCGCCTCGCCGTTGCGCGGGGGCACGAGGATGTCGTCTTTGTTCGTCACCACAAGCGTGGCCGTCTTGATCCCGCTCACCCGCGCCGCCGCGTTGAAGCCGAGAATGGCTTCCGCCTGGCGAATAAACGCATGGTCCTGCTGGGCGTAGGGATTGCTGACCGTTGCCTGGATGGCGCGTTCGTAGCGCGCTTCGTCGTCGAGCAGTTCGGCGCTGTAGATAAACGGCGCCTGCTGACGCACCACCTGCTCGCGGCTCATGTTCGAACGGCGCACGCTCACGAAGTTCCGAATCACCTCACGCGAGTAGCCGTCAAGCCCGGCGCTGGTGCCGAGGAGGATGAGCTTCTCGACCCGAGACGGGTACTTCAGTGCGAACTCCTGGGCAATCATGCCGCCCATGCTGTAGCCGAGGATGCAGGCGGTCGGGATGTCGAGCCCGTCAAGGAGGGCGGCGAGGTCGTCTGCCATCCCAGCGATCGTGTAGGGCTTGTCCGGGGCCCCCGTGCGGCCCGCGCCGCGGTTGTCATACGTGATGACGCGGAAGTGCTTCGCAAGCTCCGGCACCTGGAGGCTCCATGCCTGCAGGTCGCTTCCCAGCCCGCGAATGAGGACGAGCGGCCGGCCCGATCCCGCTTCTTCGTAGTACGTGATGATGTCGCGCGTAGGGACGTACGGCATAGAGCGAAAGTCCTTGAGGTGGTGGCCCGGATTGTACGTGAATCTGGCCTACCAGCCCATCGCCGCCGTTCGAACGCCCTCGCTCAGTCGCCCATCGCGAGGCGCTGGAGGATGTGGCTCACGATCCGGCCGGTACGGTCCATCCCCGCGCTGCAATGCACCAGCACCGGCTTCGGAAGGTCCTGGAACGACTGCCAGGCGTGCTCGTACTCGTCCTCGCTGAAAGGGTGCGTCTGCTGGTCCGCCGTTGGGATGTGGCACACGCTGAACCCTTCGCTCCGGTACCGTTCGAGCAGCCCGTCCGGTGTGGCCTTGCGGTACAGCCAGAGCTGGTCGTTGCCGATGAGGCAGATGACCGAACGGATGCCGAATCCCCGCGCCTCATCGATCCACAAATCGACGACCTGCTGGTGGACGGTGATTTCGGGGCCCGGCGTGAAGCCGGGGCGCGGACTGGTGGCGATCACGCCCTCGATAACCCAGTTGGGCATAGTAGTTCCAGTGTAGTGCAACGTTTCCCGTGCGGCACCCCCGGCCTACTCGCCCCGGGAGTGCTGATTTCGCGCGTGCACGGCGGCCTGTTCGAGGGCCCGCTTCGTCCGTGGCGCGGCGCGCATCGCCCGGGCGACGCTGAAGGCGAAGACCGCGATCGCCAGCCAGCCCAGCAACCCCGCGAATGACGCTGTGTGCATCCGGTTCTCGTAGCCGAGCGGCCCGGCGATGAGCGCCGAACCAACACGCAGGACCAGGGCCGCGATCAGCAGCCAGAACGGCGAATGCTCGAGCGCTTCCGGCACGCCTGACTCCGTCCGTTCGAGCGCGAAGATGGGCGCGACGAGCCGCGCCATGCCGAGCACGAGCATCGTGATCAGGCCGATCCCGAAGGCGTGCCGGGCAGCGTCGCGGGCATCTGCGGCCACGGTGCCGTTGTGTCCGCTGAGCATCAGGATGCCGGCAAAGCAGAGTAGCAGCCCCGCGAATACGGCCGCGCTGTTCGCCACGAGGACGAAACGGGCAGCGCTCCGGGCGCGGGGACGCAGGCGGGTTGGTTCGCCCCGGACGGCGCCGCACATTGGGGGCAGAACGGCCAGCCCTGCGCCGGCAAGCAGGAAGCCCGCGCCCTCCCATGCCGTGCGCGAACCAAGCCCCGCCGTGGCAATGACGATGGCAGCCGCGCCGGCGTTGAAGGCGATGCCCGGCAACAGTGCGGCCCGCAGCGTTGGCGACTTCCGGGCGAAGAACACCGGGACGCTCCGCGATTGGACGGACCAGATGAAGTTGCCTACCGGGCCGAGCATCGTTACCCACAGCAGCGCATCGTTGTCCGCGGGATCGAGGTAGCCGGGGATGCCGCTGTGCGGGATGAACAAGAGCGAAAGCGCGGCCCAGACAACCCACCATGCGGCCCCGGCAAGGGCGAACCAGCGCCACGCCTCGCGCGCCTTTCGGCCCTTGATCAGGTTGTAGAGCAGCACGGCCGCCACGCCGAGTTGCCCCGCCGCCGAGAGCACGCCGATGGCGACGGCGCCCCACTTCGCCAGTCCATCCTCGGCCCAGGGCTGGATGACCAGGCGCAGGACAACGGGGATGATAAGGATGATGAGCAGCGGAACCGTTGTGCCCGGTTGCACCGGCCTGCGCCCTGCGAACCGCGGAAGGAGGCGGATGCCCATCCCTGCGACGAACAGGCCGGCCCACCCCTGCAACTGGATCCAGCCGTGCGCCTGGATCATCCACGGGACGCGGTAGGCAGGCCCGACGGTGTCCGTCGCGGCCAGCGGCATCCAGACCGCAAGGAGAAAGCCGCCGGCGAGCGCCGAAATGAGCGCCGAGGCGATGTACGCGAGATAGACCCGGTCATCGGGTGGGGGCGCGAGGCCTGCGACACGTTCCTTCGGGGGGTCGCTCACACCGCCAGTCTACGAGGCATGGCGTCTATACATCAGGCGAACGGCCCGTGGCCTACCATTTACCCGAAGGAGCTCTGCAAATGCTGATCACAACCATGAATGACGTTCCCGGACATGACATTGTGGAGGTCTACGGCGAGGTCTTCGGGCTCACCGTCCGCTCCCGCAACATCGGCTCGCAGATTGGGTCGAGCGTGAAGTCGCTGTTCGGCGGCGAACTCAAAGGCATGACCCAGGCACTGACTGATAGCCGCCAACAGGTGGTCGAGCGGATGGTCGCCGAAGCTGAGGCGAAGGGCGCCAACGCCATCATCGCGATGCGCTTTGACACCTCGGAAATGGGCGCGAACTGGACCGAGATCTGTGCCTACGGCACGGCTGCGAAGATCGCGCCGAAAGCGTAGGACGCGCGCTTCGGCTGTTGGGTTAAGGCCGTGCGGGCGATGGCGCTCCGTGGCCCGTTCGCGGTATGGTCTCCTTCCGCAGGTGGCGGTGGAGGGCCAATGAGGTTCGAGCGCGTGGTCAAGCAGGTCTTCGACATGCTCCAGGAGGTGCGCCTGGGGACGGTCATCGCTGTCTGGTCCGACGGCGGCGTCTCGGCCCATCGCGACCTCGGCTTCCGCTACCGCATGCTCCCCTCGGGCCGCAAGGAAGAAGCGCTCACCACCTTCGTCGCCGACGGCGCCGTGCCCTCGGTCACCGATATCCGCGAACGGATCAAGCGCGCCGCTGGGCTTGTCAGCGCCGAGTAACCGGTGTCCTACGGCTGGGCGAAGGCCGCTTCACGGACGGCCCGCGTCTTCGCATCAACGTCTTTGTACCAGTCCCGGTACTCGCTTGTGTTCCGCTGGCGGACGGCGTCGCGGCCTGCCCGGGTGTGGGTGATGAGCTCCGCCAGGGCTGCATCCAGGTTCGTCTCGTACCGTTCGAAGCGTGCATCCGGGGCCGCCAGGTCGAGCATCGCCTGCGCCGTGCAGAGCGTCTCATCGGCGTACCGCGCGAAGTCGGGCCGGAAGGCGTCCCGCCGGTAAAACGTGTCGTCCGGGTAGCTCGCGCGCAGGGTGTCGCGGAGCTTCACGAGGCTTTCCGAAGAGGTCCGCAGCCGGGTGAGGTACGCGCGCGTCGAGACGCTCCCCGGCGCTGTCCTGACGGTCGGGAGCGGCGCCGGCGCAGGGCATTCGGCCTCGGCCGGGAACGAACTGGCGTTACCGCCACAGGCGCTGACGAGCAGCGCGACCGCGCTCGAGAGCGCCATCAGCGCTCTCACGGGCAATGCTCCGCCAGCCATGCGCTGGCCGCCCGCACCGCCTTGCCGCGGTGGCTGATCGCGTCCTTCTCTTCGTCGCTGATTTCGGCCTGCACGCGGCCATCCGCAATGACGAAGACCGGGTCGTAGCCGAACCCACGCTCGCCCCGGGGCGCCCGGCCGATCGATCCTTCCTGGACGCCCTCGAACAGTTGAACCTCGCCGCCGGGCCATGCCAGCGCGACGACCGCGCGGTAGCGTGCGCCGCGACCGGGCTCGGTCACGTCACGGAGCTTTTCGAGAAGCAAGGCGGTTCGCCCACGGTCACCGAGGCCCGGCCCGCCGAATCGCGCGGAGTACATGCCGGGGCCACCGTCGAGCGCGTCCACTTCGATCCCGGAATCGTCGGCGAGGGCGAGGCATTCCCCGGCCCGCGCGAACGCGGTCGCCTTCAGCGATGCGTTCTCGGCGTAGCTGCTGCCGGTCTCCTCCACGTCGAGCGCGATGCCTGTCTCGCCGGGCGACACGACTTCATAGGGCGCGCCGGCGAGTAGCCGCCGGAACTCGCGCACTTTGCCGGGGTTGTTCGTGGCGAGCAGGAGGCGAGGGAGCGGCATAGCGCCCAGTTTCGGGCTTCACTTCCAATCAGGAAACGGCGTGCGCTCCCTGTCTCAGGTGTTAGCCGCCGGCTGGAGCGTATCGGCGCCGGGCGCGGCCGCCCCGATGACGTCTTCGGTCGCTTCCTCAACATACCGCCGGAGGACGGCCCCTTCTGCCTTGTAATGCACCTGGTTGCCGTCGCGGTCCGCGCTCACCAACCCGGCTTCGCGGAGGAGCTTGATATGCACGCTCACGGTCGGCTGGGAGAGCCCGAAACGGCTCGCTAATTCAGTAACGGTCGAGGCATCGCAGGTTGGGCGAAGGAGGTCGAGAAGGATGGACAGGCGCGTTGGGTCGCTGAGCACCTTGAACCGCCCGGCTGCCCGTTCGCTCCGTTCGCGGCGCTGTTCCTCGCGTTCGCCGGTTTCGAGCCCGACGGCGACCAGCAGGATGCCGGGGAGTGACCAGAACAGCTGTCCATCGCCCCCAAGGCCGAGGGGCAGGATGACCATCTCGCCGCGCGCGCGGGCGGCATTCACCTGATCGCGGAACTCATCCTTGTGGACGTATTTGTTGCCGGGCGCGAGGACGCGCGGGTCGGTTTCGGTGCGGGCGCGTGCGGCGAGGTCCTTCACCGTGCGTTCGGTCTTCCCGCGTGCGGCCAGCCAGAGCGGCTCGATGATCGGCCACAGTTCTGTGACTGTGTCGCAGTACTCCGCCCGGCCGGCAGGGTTGTTCCGCAGCCACATGAGCCGCTGCCCGATGAGGTCGGCGACGTCAGCCGGTTCGCTCTCCATCGGTGGGATTGCGAAGACCTCCGCGAGGTACCGCGGAAGCCCGGTGAGGAACGCGGACACATCGTCGCTGAGCAGCAGGTTGGCGTGCCAGGCGACCACCAGCAGTTCGCCGTGTTCGCGGTACGGCCCGGCCCCGCGCGGCAACTCTTCGAGGCCGCAGGAGCGCCAGAACGAAGCGAACCGCTCCACGACGGCCGGGTGCGCCGCAGTCAGTTCAGGCACCCAGGCAGGTACCGGCTTGTCCGGCGCCGCAAGGTACTTGGTGATCAGGAAGATAGCGAAATGGAACTCGACGATGGGAGCAGCGGTGACGGTCAGCCTTCCGGCTTGCTGCGCGGGACCTGACTCGCTTGGCATCGTAGGTTAACTATAGACCTAAGACTGCCACCGTGAAGTGCGCCGCCTGAAGGCCGGCCCATGCATTCCTCGGCTGGCCCGCAAAACGTGCCTTTACCTTCACGGCTCCTGCCCCGTCACCTCCCTGTCCACACCGGCCATTTCCGGTCGAACGGCCACAAGGAGAGCCCGATGGAAACGGCAACGACGAGCACACGCGGCATGATTATCGAATCACGGAACATCCCGGCAGGCTTCGGGAGCTTCCTCGAACGGCGCGGCCTCGCCGGCATGACCGCCCGCACCGTCGAAGGCATGTATCTCGAACCGCGCGCCCCGCTCACGGCGATCCTGCGGGCGTTCGAAGTCACCGGCGCCGCCGTCATCGGCGTCAGGCCTTCCGGCAAAGCGCCTGACTGGCACGTTACCGCCCGGGCGGCGGCAGGCGCGCGCATGCGCCTCCGCAACGTTCGCTCGGCGGAGTGGCTGCCGACACTTCCGCCTGCCGCCTGAGCCACGGGCCTTTCCCACAGGGCTACAATCGCCCTGCTATGGAACTCACCGGAAAAGTCGCTCTCGTCACCGGCGCCTCGCGGGGCATCGGCGAAGACATCGCCCGCGAACTCGGCAGGGCCGGATGCGCCGTCGCCATCTGCGCCCGCACCGAAACCGTGAAGGACAACCGCCTCCCGGGCACCATCCATTCCGTCGCCCAGGCCATCCGCGATGAAGGCGGCCGGGCCGAAGGCATCGTGATGGACATGCGCGAACCCGAAAGCGTCGCGAGCGGGGTGGCCCGCACCGTAGAGGTCTTCGGGCGGCTCGACATCGTCGTGAACAACGCCGCCATCCTCGTCCCCGGGACAATCGAGTCTATCCAGCCGCGCCACATCGACCTGATCTGGCAGGTGGACCTGCGCGGGCCGATCCTCCTGATGCGCGAGGCCATCCCCCACCTTCGCGCGGCCGGGGGCGGGCACATCATCAACGTCTCGTCAGTCGCCGGCGTGTTTCCCGGCCCCGGCCCGTATAAGGAGGCCCGTAAGGGCGGCGCGTTCTACGGGATGATCAAGTCCGGCCTCGAACGGCTGAGCCAGGGGCTCGCAATGGAGTTGCAGGACGACCGCATCGCCGTGAACGTGCTTTCGCCCCAGGGCCGCATCAAGACGCCGGGCAACCTCTTCGCCACGAACGACCCGGAGAACCCGAACCTCGACTTCGAAGCGGCCACGGCCATGGCCCGCGGCGCCCGCTGGATCTGCGAACAGCCCGCGACGGTCACCGGCAACATCTGGTTCGATGAAGACCTCTGCCGGGCGAAGGGCATCGCGCTCGACTGAAGTTCGTTCCGGTTAGTGGCCGAAGTGCGCTCGAGCAGCTGCGAGGCTCTCCGGCGTGCCGGCATCGAACCACGGCCCCTCGATCCGCACCGCAATTGTGGCAATTCCCGCTTCGATGGCCGTTGCGACCGCCTGAGGGAGTTCGTATTCGCCGCGAGGCGAGGGTTCGAGGGCATCGACGAACGCCCAGATCGACTGCGGGAGGACCATCAGACCGGCATTGTTCCAGTGTGTCGTCGAAGTGCCGGGCGCGGGCTTCTCGACCAGCCGGGTCACCCTCCCCGAGGCGTCGACATAGACCGCGCCGCCGCTCGCAGGGTCATCCACCTCGTTGACCGCGAGCACGGCCTCGGCCTCGGCTGCCAGTTCCAGGACGCGAGCGTAGTTGTCCGCGCCAACCACGATGTCGCCCCAGCCGAGGAAGAACCGCTCTCCCGCGGTGAACTCCCGAGCCAGGGAGAGCGCCCGCGCCGTGCCGTCGAGCGTGGTCTGCCGGTAGTAGCGAATCACCATCCCCCAGCGTGCCCCGTCGCCGGTCGCGGCCTCGACCTGTTCGCCAAGGTACCCGGTGACGATGGCGACCTCGCCGATTCCGCCACGCGCAAGCCCGCCGAGGATGCGGTGCAGCATCGGTTCGCCGCCCACGGAAAGCAGAGGCTTGGGTGTTTCGGCGGTGAGTGACCCGAGGCGCGCTCCGCGCCCCGCCGCGAGGATGACGGCGCGCCGCACCGCCCCGGTCATTCGATGCTGACGCCGCCCGAGGGTACGACCCGGAAGGCGGGACCGCCGGTGGCCGCAACCGCTGCTTCGATCACGCGTTCGACGGCCTCAGGGCTGCAGGCCGCCACCGCGTACCCGCCGAATCCGGCGCCGGTCAGTCGCGCGCCGAACGCGCCGGCCTTCCGCATGGCTGCCGCCACCCGGTCGAGGGCCGGCGTGCTGCACTTGTAGTCCTGGCGAAGGCTGTCGTGCGACTGGTTCATCAATTCCCCGAGTCGCGCGAAGTCCCCGCCGGCGAGCGCGGCTTCGGCGACGTCGACGCGCTCCGCTTCGCTCAACACGTGGCGTGCGTACGCGCGCACAGGCGCCTTCTTCGAAGAGTCGTAATGTGCGGCCGTGAGCGAGACGAGCCGTTCGACGTTGGCTTCGGCAGCGTTCGCCGCGCTCCGGGCGGACATCGTCACCGGGAGCTCTTCGACCATCACCACCGCGGCGTCGATGCCCGCGACTGCGCCGAGCAGCGGCGTGCCCTCGATGTCCACGCCGAGCATGTCGGCCAGCATCAGGGCTGCGATGCGCGTGCCGACGACGCGTTCGTTGTAGGCCTCGCGGACGGCGCCGCCCTTCGGGGCATCCTCGCCGGAGGCCGCAACCACGAACGCCAGGCCCTCGGGGATGGCCACGGCCCGCGTCGCGGGCGGGAGGAAGTCGATGCGCAGCGCGTGCCCCGGCTCGGCCATGGTGATCACAAGCTGATCCATGCCGCCCGTTTCCACTCCGACGCGCCGCTCGGCAGCGGCTGCCAGCTGCGCAAGTGGTTCGCCGGAGAGTGGTTCGTCCCATGCCGCCGTGAGTGCCGCCGCAAGGCCAACCGAAAGTGCGCTCGAACTGCTGAGGCCTCCGCTCATCGGCAGGTCAGAGTCGACCAGGATGTCTGCGCCACGGCCGGGCGCCACCGCCGCCAGTTCTTCGAGGACTCCGGCGAGGTAGCGGTGCCACGGTTCGTGCTGGCGGTCCGGCGCCCGCCGGGCGATGCGCGCCTCCCGCGGCGACTGCTTCGAAACCGCTGTGACGATACCGTCGCCAGTGGGGCGTACGGCCACGCAGGTCGCCCGGTCGATGGCGATCGGGAGGACCGGCAGCCCGCAATAGTCGGTGTGTTCGCCGATGAGGTTGACGCGCCCGGGGGCCGTCGCCACAAGCGCGGGCGCGCCTCCGAACCGTTCGCTGAATGCCGCTCGCAGCGGTGCAGGGTCGATCATCACTTGAAGCGTACCAGCGGCCCGCTTACGCGTAGAATCCGGCCATGACCGCGCTGCCCCCGAACTCCGGAATGCCCACCACGCGTGGGCTCAACTTCTTCGACGCCGACCCGAACCTGTTCCACGCCCTCCGCGCCTATGCCGCACCCGGCGACGTCGAACGGGCGCTGCCCCACCTGCGCGAACTGGGGCGCATCGCCGGCTCCGAGCTGGACGAACTGGCCGCCCGCGCCGACGCGAACCCGCCCGTGCTGCGCAACTTCGACGAGCACGGCAACCGGGTCGACGAGATCGTGTATGACCCGGCCTTCGTGCGCATGCAGGAGATCGGCTTCTCCGAGTTCGGGTTCGCGGCGATGTCACACCGCGAAGGTGTGCTCGGCTGGCCGTCCCGCATCCCGCACGTCATCAAGTACGCGCTCTCGTACCTCTTCGTGCAGGGCGAATTCGGGCTGTTCTGCCCCATTTCGATGACCGATTCGGCCGCCCGCGTCATCGACCAGTTCGGCCCGGACGAACTGCGCCAGCGTTACCTGCCGGGACTGACCTCGACCACCTTTTCGTCCCTCCTCCAGTCCGCCCAGTTGCTCACCGAACGGACCGGCGGCAGCGACGTCGGCGCGAACGAGTGCGTGGCGCGCGAAGAGAACGGCCAGTGGCTGCTCACCGGCGAAAAGTGGTTCTGCTCGAACGTCGGCGCGGATATCCACCTCACCCTCGCGCGGCCGGTTGGCGCCGTCGCCGGGACGAAAGGCCTTGGCATGTTCCTCGTGCCGAAGACTCTCGCCGATGGCAGCCGGAACCGCTACACGGTCCGCCGCCTGAAGGAAAAGCTCGGCTCAAAGTCCATGCCGACCGGCGAGTACGAGTTCCACGACGCCGTCGGCTACTCGGTCGGGGACATCTCGCGCGGGTTCGCCCAGATGACCGAGATGATCAACGTCTCCCGGCTTTCGAACGGCATGCGCGCCGCCGCCCTCATGCGCCGGTCGCTGCTCGAAGCGGTCACTCACGCCCGCGGACGGTCGGCTTTCGGCAAGGCGCTCGTCGACCTCCCGCTGATGCGCGAGCAACTCTTCGAGATGACGCTCGACGCCGAGTCGGCGCTCTCGATCGTGCTGTACGCCGCCCGCACTCTCGACGATGCCGACTCCGGCTCCGAGTTCCACGAGAAGGTCATCCGCATTGTCACGCCGCTCATCAAGTACGCCGTCTGCCGCCGTGCGCGGACCGTCGCCGGCATGTCGATGAACATTCGCGGCGGGAACGGGTACATCGAGGAATGGGTCAACGCCCGGCTCGTCCGCGATGCCCACCTCGGCAGCATCTGGGAGGGCTCGGAGAACGTCGTCGCGCTCGATGTTGCGCGCGCCGCAACCCGCAACCGCGCCCACGATGCACTCTTCCGCGACCTCGAATCGCGCCTCGACACGCTCACAGACCCCGAGGTTCTCCGCATCTCCCAACCGGTGCGGCTCCGCCTGATGGAGGTCGCCTCCCGGTTCGAAGCCCTCCTTTCCGGCGACGCCGATCTCCGCGATGCGCGCATGACCGCCATGTGTGACCGCCTGGCCGCGCTGACCTGCACGGTGCTGCTGCTGGGCGAAGCCGATGCTGAAGCACGCGCCGGACTCGGCTACCGCAAGCTCCTCATCGCCAACGAGTACCGCAAGCGCTACCTGGACCTCGTCGACCCCCTCGACCTCGGTGACGAAGGCATCACCTTCCTCGACGAAGTCCTCGACGGCGGCCGGGTGCCCGCTGCGGCGGTAGCGGGCTGGTAGAATACCGGCATGGCATCGCCCCGGCCCAAGCTACGAATCCCTCCCCTGAACCAGGGCGACCAGCTATCGCACTCCGAGTTCGAACGCCGCAGGGGGCTCCATCCAGAGATAAAGAAGGCGGAGCTTATCAATGGACTGGTCTTTCTCGAGATGACGGTCGGCCCGGCGCACGCGGACGTGCACAAGATGGTGATGACCCTGCTCGGGGTGTACGAAGCGCGCCATCCCGAAACGCAGGCGCTGGACAACGCTACGGTCGTTCTCGGCGACGATGAAGTACAGCCGGACGCGCTCCTGCGCAGGCGCGAGGGTGGCCGGGCCGTCCTCGGTGATCAAAACATCCAGGGGCCGCCCGAACTCGTCATTGAGGTTGCAGCCTCGTCCTCGGCCTACGATGCCAACCTGAAGCGCCTGCTCTATGAGCGTGCGGGCGTTCAGGAATACGCGGTCCTTCAGATCTTCGAGCAGCAGGTCGACTGGTGGGTCGCCCGCGGCGACAGGTTCCAGCGAGTCCTGCCCGATAGCGCGGGCGTCTTCAGCAGTACCTTGTTTGACGGTCTCCGGCTGAACGCAACCGCGATCTGGGCAGGAGAGATGGCGGCCGTCCTCGCCGCGCTCGACTGATGCCCTTCCGCGCCGTCCTCTTCGATGTCGGCGGGCCAATCGACACCGAAGTTCTCCACGAACAGGGAATCGACCGGGACCTCGTGAAGGCGTTCGCCGCTGCCGGCAGGGCGGTTTCACCCGCCGAACTGCAGGCGGCGAGCGACAGGGCCGTCGCAAGCTTCGCGCCCGACGCATACGCCGCGATGGCCTGGCAACTGTCCGGCCACGACCAGGTGCTGTTCGACCGCGCCTGGGCCATGTTCCGGGCCGGCGAAGCTGACCGCGCCGCTCGCCGCGGCGGTATCGAACTCCGCGCTGGGATAGGTGGCCTGCTCCGTGACCTCCGGGGACGGGGGCTGAAACTCGGGCTCGCCGCGAACCAGCCGTCACGTGTGGTCGCCGCACTCGAGGCGCACGGCCTCGCGGGCCTGTTCGACTACCGCCAGGTCAGCGGCCACCACGGGTTCCGAAAGCCCGATGTCCGGCTCTTCCTCCACTCCTGCGAAGCCCTCGAAGTCGCCCCGGCCGAGTGCGTGATGGTTGGCGACCGCATCGACAACGACATCGCGCCCGCGAAGCTGCTCGGCATGGCGGCCGTCCTCTTTCGCACCGGCCGCCACCGCAACCAACAGACACGCTCGCCCGCCGAACTCCCGGACGCCGAAGCGCACGACGTCCCAACACTGGGGGCCGCCCTCGGGACCTTGCTGAGCCGCCCCTGAGCCTACTGGAACTGCGCCCGCCCGCCGCCGCGGAGGCGCGGGTCGAGCAGGTCGCGGAGCGCGTCGCCGAGCATATTGAAGCCGAAGACGGCGAGGCTCAGGGCAATGCCGGGGCCGAGCGCCAGCCAGGGCGCCTGCGTCATGAATGCACGGGCTTCTCGGTTCAGCATGCCGCCCCACGACGGGACGTTCGGAGGAACGCCGAAGCCGAGGAAGCTGAGCGAGGCTTCGAGGAGGATGGCCGTGCCGAAGCCGAGTGTTGCCAGCGTAATCACCGGCGGGAGAATGTTCGGCAATACGTGCACGAAGATGATCCGCGCGTGCCCGCACCCCAGGGCCCGAGAGGCTTCGACGTACGTCAGGCCCGTGACTGCCAGCACCGTGCTCCGGATGATGCGCGACGAGCCGACGCCGAGCAGGATGCCGATGCTGATGACGAGCAGGATGACCTGTGTGGAGAGGATGCCCTCCTTCGGCAGACCCGGCGCGTGTGAGTCACGGAAAATGGCGATCACCGCGAGCAGGAAGATCAGCCCGGGAAACGCGATGAAGGCGTCGACCGCCCGCTGCAGCACCATGTCAAGCCATCCGCCGAAGTAGCCGCTCAGCGTTCCGACTGTCACCGCCAGCAGCATTGAAGTCAGCACCGAGAGCATGCCCACCCACATGGACACGCGCGCTCCGTAGACGATGCGCGCGAATACGTCGCGGCCGAGGTTGTCCGTGCCGATCGGGTGCGCCAGCGTGGGCCCGGCCAGCCGGGAGCCTGCGCCGAGTTCGTTCGGGCCGTACGGCACGAGCGAGGCGCCAATTGCGGCGATGGCGATGACGAGCACAATCACCGCCCCTGCCAGCCCGAGCGGCTTCTCCCGCAGGAGCCGCTGGAGAACGTCCACGAACCCGCCAGGCCGTCGCGGGGCGCGTTTCGTGGCAAGGTCGAGGTCGAGAGCGAGCGCCGTTTGTTCGCGTGCCATGGCCTGCTCCCCCTACGAATACCGTATGCGCGGATCGAGCCACGCATAGGAAAGGTCAACGATGAGGTTGACCACGACGATGACGCTGGCCAGCACGAGGACCACGCCCTGGACGCTCGGATAGTCACGCTGGAGGATGGCGCCGACGAAGAAGCGGCCGACTCCGGGCATGTTGAAGATGGTCTCGAGGATGATCGTCCCACTGACCGCCGTGCCAACCTGCAGGCCGACGATTGTGATCACGGGGATGAGCGCGTTCTTCATCGCGTGGCGGTAGATGACTGACCGTTCGCGGAGGCCTTTCGCCCACGCCGTGCGGATGTAGTCCTGGCGCAACACCTCGAGCATCATCGTCCGGGTGAGCCGCATGACGCCCCCGGCAAGCGCGAGGCCAAGCAGTGTGGCTGGCGCGAGGAAGTAGTAGAGGTGAGACACCGGTCCGTCAGACCAGCCCTTGTAGATGAGCGGAGGCGTCCAACCCCACTTCGGCCCGAAAACAATGATGATCGTCGCACTGAAGAAGTAGGGCACCGAGAGCGCGAGGATGGAGAAACTCCGCGCCACGTAATCGCTGATCGTGTCCTGGCGGATGGCGGAGATGATCCCTACCGGCAGCGAGACGCAGAGCCCGATGAGGATGGCCATCACCCCGAACTCGGCGGTCACCGGGAGCCTGCGCCCGAGTTCGTCGGTTACCGGCGTTGTCGTCCACGGGGAGACGCCCAGGTCGCCGTGCGCCACGTTCCAGACGTACTTCGCGAACTGCTTGGGGATCGGTTCATCGAGCCCGAGTTGCTGTTCGAGTTTCGCGCGGTCCTCGGCGGTCGCATACGGCCGGTCGGCCATCATCGTATCGACCAGGCTGCCGGGGACGATGCGCAGCATCATGAACGTCATAAACATGACGATCAGGACGGTAGGAAGCGCCAGCAGGATGCGCCGCAGGATGTACTTGGTCATAGGGCAGGCCGTCCTGGCCGGCGCCGCAGCGAGGGGGATGCCACGGCGCCGGCAGATGGATAGCGGAGTGGGTCAGGAACTCATCCAGGCGGTCGCCTTGCGGCCGTCGTAGAGGTCCGTCGGGAAGAACCAGTTCTTGATCTTCTTGTCCACGAAGATGTGGTTGTTCGTCGTGTACATGAACTTCATACAGAACTCATTCACAATCTTCGTCTGGACGTCCTGGACAATCTGCTGGCGCTTCGGGGTATCCAACTCCTGTGCCTGCTTGTCAATGAGGGCGAAAATGTCCTCATTGTAGTGCTTGTAGTAAGTGGAGTTCCGGCCGAAGTAGGATGACAGGTTCTCATCCGGATCCGGGTTGTTGAGCGGCGTGTGATGTGAGAACTGGTAGTCGTAGGCGTACGTCTTATTATAGTACGCCGCCAGTTCCATCGGCTGGAGCGTGATTTCCACCCCGATCTTTGCCAGTTGCTCCTTCAGCACCTCGCCGATCTGATCCGCCTGGGGGCTGCCTGTGGCCCAGATCATCGTCCCCGCCACCTTCGGGTTCCCGGCTGCCGACATCAGGTCCTTCGCCTTCTTCAGGTCGAACGGCGCGAGGTCGTTCTTCAGCGCCCAGAGGGGATAGATCGGGAGTATCGGCCCGTAAGCAGGGATGCCGTCCTTCGAGTACACGAGGTCGAGCACCTGCTGGGCGTCAACCGCCCGCACGATGGCCTCGCGCACCTTGGGGTCGGTAAACGGCGCGACGTACGGCTTGTCCTTTGTCGTCGGCATCATGCGCATCTGCTTCCAGAACTGGCTCGGCACCGCGCGGTACTCCGAGTCCTTCGAACGAGCGTCCTTGATGCGCGAAAGCTGGGCCTGGCCAAAGACGCCGGCATCGACCTGCTTATTGATGTACAGCGTCGCCGCAGTATCCGGGTCCACCGCGATGATATAGGAGATGCCGTCGAGGTACGGAAGCGCCTTGTCCCGGTAGTCCGGGTTCTTCACGAGGTCGATCTTCACGTCCTTCTGCCACTCTCTGAAGATGAACGGCCCGGTGCCGACGGCGTGCTCCGTGAGGTCGCCCCACTTCTCCACGCTGGCCCGGTCGATCATGACCGTCCACGGGCTGGCGATGTAGCTGAGGAACGGAGCGTACGGCGCCTTCGTCTTGAAGATGATGGTGTTGTCGTCCGGCGTCGTGATGCTGTCGAGCCGGTTGAGGAAGTAGTAGGCGTGCTGGAACTTCCCGGCCTGGTCCGTCGACTGCCGTTCAATGGAGTACTTCACGTCGGCCGATGTGAAGGCGCGGCCGTTTGCGGGCTCGACGTTCTGGAACTTGATGCCCGGCTTCAGCTTGAAGGTGAACGTCTGCGGATCGGCCTGCTCGGGGAGCGCTGCCGCCAGCTCGGTCTCGATCTTCGAAAAGTCTGGCGACCACTTCAGCATCGCCTCATTCGTGCAGTCGGTGACTGCGGTGTTGTAGGGGAAGGTGTCGAAGTAGGGATCCAGGCTGCGGGGCGAACCGCCCATGTGGATCTTGAAGACACCACCGGGCTTGGGGGTTTCGCCGCTCGGCGTCGCGCCGCCCGGGATGGTCGCAGGAATGGTGGGTTGGCCGCCATTGCCTGAGTCGTCGTCATCGTCGTCGCCGCAGCCCACGAGGGCGGCAGCGCTGAGGCCGGCAATCGAAAGGCCCGCCCCCTGGAACACCGTGCGCCGCGAGTACCGCCGCTTCCAATAGTTGGATTGTTCCGCCATTCAGATTGCCTCCTTCTTGTCAGATCCATAGGGCTGTGACCCCAGATTGGCCAACAATACCCGGCCGAAAGAAGTTGTCAAGAATAGGCAACTGTTTCTGTGCATATCGATTTCACGTATCGAATAGTCTTCGAGAATGAACTGCGCCCGCCCGCCGCTGGCCCCTATACTGCGGCGGCTGCCGGGGTCCCGGCTGGAGGGTTGTGATGCTTGACGATGCCAGCGAACGCCGGATTGAGGAGCTGATTGCCGCCCTCACGGCCGAGGAGAAGGTGTCCCTCGTTGGCGGCGCCGATGCCTGGCGAACCAACCCGGTCCCCCGCCTCGGCATCCCGGCAATCAAGGTGACCGACGGCCCGCATGGAGCGCGCGGCGGGACCGTTGGCGAAAAGTCGGCGGCGGCGTTCCCCTGCGGCACGGCCCTTGGGGCCACCTGGGACCCGGCCCTGGTTTACGAGGTTGGCGCGGCCATCGGACAGGAGGCGCGCACGAAGTCCTGCGAGGTCCTCCTCGCGCCCACCCTGAATATCCACCGCCACCCGCTGGCCGGCCGCAATTTCGAGTGCTACTCCGAAGATCCGTTCCTCGTCTCCCGCATGGGGGTCGCCTTCATCCAGGGCGTCCAGTCCCAGGGTGTCGCGGCCACGGCGAAGCACTTCGTCTGCAACGATTCCGAGTTCGAACGCATGACGATCTCCTCGGAAGTTGGCGAGCGCGCCTTGCATGAGGTCTACCTCGCCCCGTTCGACGCCGTGGTGCGCGAGGCTGAGCCGTGGGCGGCGATGTCGGCTTACAACCGCATCAACGGCACAAGCGCATCGCAGAACGCCGAACTCATTGCGCTGCTGAAGGACGGTTGGGGGTTCGATGGCCTGTTGATGTCGGACTGGTTCGGCACGTACAGCCTCGACGCCGTGGCGGCCGGGTTGGACCTCGAAATGCCGGGCCGGCCGCGCTTCTTCGGCCGCCGCCTGCAGGCCGCCCTCGAATCCGGCCAGATCCCGGCTTCGGCGCTCGATGACAAAGTCCGGCGGCTACTGCGGCTGGCGATGCGAACGGGCGCCTTCGAAGGCAGCGGCGAAGCGGAGGAGCAGGCGGTTGACAGGCCAGAGCACCGCGCGCTCATCCGCCGCGCGTCGATCGAGTCGACCGTCCTGCTGAAGAACGACGGCGGGCGGCTCCCGCTCGAACTCGAACCCGCGGCCATCGTCGCGCTCATCGGGCCGCATGCAGACAAGATCTGCATGATGGGCGGCGGCAGTTCGGCGGTGGAGCCGCACCACGCGACCTCGCTGGCGGCCGCGCTGCGTGACCAACTCGATCCGGAACAGCGCGTCGAGCACGAGCCGGGCGTCATCATCCATCGCAACGTGCCGGTCCTCGCCGATGTCAGCGCCGCGGACGGCACGCCAGGCGTGGAGGTCGAGTACTTCGCCAACCCCGGGTTCGAAGGCGAACCGGCGGTAAGGCAGCGCGCGCGCCGCTTCGAGCTGCGCTGGATCGCCAGCAACGCGCCGGTCGGGGGTCAGTTCACGCTGCGCGCCCGCGCGACGTATGTTGCCGGGGAGAGCGGCGAGCACCGTTTCACGCTCACGAGTTCGGGGCTGTCGCGGCTGTTCGTCGATGGAGCACTCCTCGTCGACAATTGGACCGAGCAGGCGCCGGGCACGTCCTTCTACGGCGAAGGCAGCGGCGAGAAGGGTGGCCTCATCACACTGGAGGCCGGGTCGCGCCACGAGATCGTGCTTGAATACCAGGCGCCGGTCCGGTCCGGTATCTCCGGTGTTACCGTCGGGTGCCAGCCGCCGATCCCCGACCGCCTGTTCGAACGCGCGGTTGAGTTAGCGCGGCGTGCCGACGTCGCGGTCTTTGTCGCCAGCCTCACTCCGGAATGGGAAGGCGAAGGAGGCGACCGCCGTTCGCTCGCACTGCCCGGAGACCAGGACGAACTCATCCGGCAGGTGTGTGCGGCGAACCCGCGGACCGTCGTCGTGCTCAATGCTGGGTCGCCGGTGGCCATGCCGTGGCTCGATGCGGCGCCGGCCGTGCTCCAGTGCTGGTACCCCGGTCAGGAAGGCGGCGAAGCGCTCGCTGACCTGTTGACCGGCGCGGCTGAGCCGGGCGGCCGCCTGCCAACCACGTTCGCGCACCGCGTCGAGGACCATCCTTCGAACCTGACCTACCCCGGCGAAGCGGGCGCAGTCAGCTATGGCGAAGGCGTCTTCGTCGGCTACCGGGCCTTCGATCGAACCGGGATTGCGCCGCTCTTCCCGTTTGGCTTCGGGCTGGGGTACACGACATTCGCGTGGGCGAACCCCGCACTCGACCGTGCTGAGATCCGGCCGGGCGAGGGCGTCCGTGTCTCAGTCGACGTAACGAACACCGGGACACGGCCCGGCGCCGAAGTCGTCCAGGTCTACCTGCGGGACGTGCAGTCATCGCTGTTGCGGCCGGACAAGGAACTGAGGGGCTTCGCGAAGGTTCGTCTGAACCCGGGCGAAACCACTCGCGTCACGGTCGACCTCGATGCTCGCGCCTTCGCCGCGTGGGACCCGCGGGCGCACGATTGGGTGGCCGAAGCCGGTGACTTCGAGGTCATCGTCGCCCACGATGCGGCGCACCTGGAAGCCACGCTCCCGTTGCGCCTGCTCGAGGGCTAAGTCCGGCTGCCGCGGGTTAGGACGGCTTCGCGTAGTCCCAGGAGATGACCTTCTCCGGCCGGATGCGAATGTATGCCGCACCGGGGCGCGCTTCGGTCGGAAGCTGGTCTTCAGGCGTGCCGCGGAGGGCCATCGAGTGGCGCAGGAGCGGGAGCTGTTCTGCCGGATCCATCACGATGTCGGCCGTGCCCTGGATGCAGACGCCCTTGATGTCCTGCATCGAGCTGCCGGTTTCGAGCATCACCGAGACCTTCGGGTTCCGTTCGATGTTCTTCAGCTTCTGGGTGCCCGCGCGGCAGCCGATGAATACCTCGTCGCCCTTGCGGAAGTAGCCGATCGGCACCGTGTGCGGGTGGCCGCTCTTGCTGATCGTGGTCAGCGCGATCCAGCCGGGCCGGCTATCGAGAAATGCGTGGACTTCGTCCCGGGTCATCTTTCCTGCCATGCGGTTTGCTCCTGCTGTGGATTGTCTTCGCATTGGAAACGACCCCACGAAGCCAGTCCAGTACACTCAGGGCACATTCACAAGGGGTGGCGGCTTGGCCAACTACGTACGTTTCGAACGCAAAGACGGGAGCAAGGGCGCGGGCCAGCTCGAAGGCGAATCCATCCGGGTCATCGAAGAGCCGTTCTGGGAATCCGCCCGGGCCACGGGCGAACGCCTTTCGCTCGAAGCGGTCCGGCTGCTCCCGCCCACGCAACCGCGTTCCATCGTCTGCGTCGGCCTGAACTACTCGAGCCACCTGCACGGCCGCCCGGCGCCGAACCCGCCGACCCTCTTCTTCAAGCCGCTCGCGAGCATCGCCGGCCCCGGCGACGACATCATTCTCCCCGCCGGCTGCGGCCGCGTGGACCCCGAGGGCGAAATCGTCATCGTCATCGGCAAGAAGGTGAAGGACGCCACCCGCGAAGAGGCGCTCGACGCCATCTTCGGCTACACCGCCGGGAACGACGTTTCTGCGCGCGAATGGCAGAACGCCGACGGCCAGTGGTGGCGCGCCAAGGGCAGCGACACCTTCGGCGTCTTCGGCCCGAGCATTGTCACCGGCATCGAACACGACCAGCTGGTCGTGACCACGCGCGTGAACGATGTCGAAGTGCAGCGCGGGGGCTCGAACGAACTGATCCGCGACATCCCCGAGATCGTCCGGCTCGTCAGCGCCGTCATGACGCTCCTCCCCGGCGACATCATCTACACCGGCACTCCCGGCGAACCCCCGCAGATTAAGAGCGGCGACAAGGTTGAGGTTGAAGTGACGGGCGTTGGGGTGCTCCGCAACGGGATCGTGTAGGGATTTTGGATTGGGGATTTCGGACTTCGGATTGGGGATTGCTCCGGCGGAGAACCCAGAATCCGACGTCAGGCGTGGCGGATTTCCACGAGAGCGAACGGGCCGTTCGTGACGACTGGCCCTTCGGAAGCGATGAACTCCCGGCCGAACGAAGCCTGACCCTCTGGGGCCAGCGGCGGGACGCTCAGGTTCATCGGCAGTTCGAGCTTCTGACTGATCTCGTGGAGGGCGAGGGCCATCCGGCGGCTCAACGGCACGTCCAGGTCGATCTGCGCAGCCTTCGCATTCCCGATGCTGGCCGAAAGCAGGCGCAGGTCTTCCTCGAGCCGGACCAACTGCTTCGGTCCGAGGTCTCGCTGGATCAAGACGTACGCCCATGTTCCGCCGGCCGCCGGTGACGCGCGGTAGCCGTAACGGAACCTTCGCCCTCTTGCCATAGCCCGCCTCCAGCGCCGGATCCCCATCTGGGGATGCGCAGTGTAGCGGACCGGGATGATTTTGGATTGGCGATTTCGGATTTTGGATTTTCCGCCACGCCCGGCCCGAAGGGCCGAATCCCGAATCCAAAATCCGAAATCGAAAATCCCTACGGCCAGGCGAGATAGGCCGAGTTCACCCACCCTTCGAGGCCGCCAGGCGTGCGCACGTAAACCCACGTGCCGTCCGTCCCCTGTTCGAGTCCACGCCGTCCTGCCGGGCGATCGGACGTTTCCGCCTGCGTCAGCGCCGAACCGTCCGCCAGCGTCGTGATGATCACGCCCGCCACCGATGGCCGGTCACGCAGGTTCAACCGATCTCCCTGTGCCGAAACTTTGAAACGCAAAGGCGACTCGATGGGGGTGTCCGCTGACTCGAACCTGGGTTGCAACAGGACTGGCGGAGAAGCCCCGCCATGCCCGCCGTGGGGGAGCGCGAAGGTCAGCCAATTAGGGCCAGCGGCCCATGGGTCGATGTGTGCCGGGCCTTCCTCGGTGCGAACGTTGGCTCTCACGATGTTGCCATCGCGGGTGTTCAGCACCGCCCACTTTCCCAGCGCGACCAGGTCCGTTCCTTCGGGACCCGGAATCACGCCCTGGACCCACGGTGACTGAAACCACATCCCATCCAACGCCGGGTCTGCCGAGAGCACGTACCCGTACCGTTGCGTGACGTTCCATGTCCCGCTCGCTCGGCGCGTGCTGATAACGCCGAAGTCGTAGCCGTTTTCAGCGCCGGCCGCCCTGAGGAGGCACGTGAACGCATCCGGCGCCATCCAGCGGCGGGCCGGCGCCCAGTCTCCGTAGTAAATACTCGCCGAACGAACCCGGCTCAGTACCTTGCCCGATGCTAGTTCGACGATCTCGACCGCTGGCCAGTACTCCCGTGGTCCATCAGCGGAGTCCGCCCCCGCCGAACGGAGAGGGATTTCCCGGAGGTACAGCCTTCCGTCGGTCGAGAAGCTGGCGGCGTGGTCGTGGAAGAGCGGTGTCGTCGAGCCACTGCCGTCCCATCGGAACTGCATCGCAAAAAGGTGCCAATCGAGCAGGAAGCTTTCCCCGCCGTCGAGCGGTTGAAACATCTCCAGCGAGAACCCTGCGTCGCTCGCTCCCGTCGTAAGGACGGTGTCATATGTGCCCCGAACCTTTCCGGTGGCAGCATCGAGTAGTGTGACCACCAGCCGAGGGCCGCCGCCGGAAGCCACCGCCAGGGCGCCACCATCCGGGGAGATCAGCACCGGAGTCGAAAAGCCGGTCGGCGGGACAGTCACCGTTGCGAGCGGCTCGATCCCGGCGCCGGGCTGCGGCACGCGAAGCAGCGTCAGTTCGCCGGCGCCCTTGTTGGCTTCGCGGCGTTCGAAAACCAGCGTGGCATCGGGCAGACTGCCAGCCACCGTAACCAGGCTGAGTTTCAGGTGAGGCCACGACCAAGAGGTTTCCACATTGAGCAGGTCCATCATGTGGGCCACCGGGGCAGCGCTGTTGTCGATCGCCGAGACGAACCGTCCGCCCGGCCACGTCCGGTACTCGGACACCCGGTCAGTCTTGAGCCGGTGCCCTCGGACTTCGCCGCCAACGGTGGCCATCAGGAAAAGCCCATGCGGCCAGTCGATGAGTTCGCCCCTGGCGAACGTCCGGACCTCCCACGTGTCCTTGAACGGGGCATCGGAAATGATCCCCTCCGGCGAATCTGACGTTACCGTGACGGTCGTGGCCGGGGTGCCGGGAGGTGCAACCTGTGAGTCGCCGGAATCCTCTCCCCACAACTTCCACGCGAGCGCACCGCCGCCGGCCACCGCCAACCCCGCGGCGCCGGCAGTAGCCAGGAAGGCTCGGCGCGAGTAGCGGCCGGTTGAAGGTGGCGGCGGCGCCGGCTGAGCCGCAGCTTCAGGTTCCTTTTCCTCGTCCTCAGTGCCGTTTGCCGCCCACTCTCGAAGAGCGGCGCGGTCCGGAACGCCCAATCGTGCGCAGACGCGCTCAATCCGCTCCTCCGCTTGCGAAACGGTCACGCCAAGCTGGACCGCAATCTGGGCCAGCGGAGCCCGCGACACAGCCATCTCATAGACACGCCGGTCTAACGGATCAAGGCGGCTCAGTCGATCCAAGCTGTAGCGACCTCCCACATAAACCCGCCCTCACATGGTAAGACGCATCTCGACCGCGATTGGTTCCCTCGGCGCTCCGCAATCCGAGCTATCTCACCGGCCCGAAGGGCCGAATCCTCGATCCAAAATCCCCAATCCGAAATCGAAAATCCCTAGTCCCAGCGGGAGGGCAGCTTCAGATACTCCAGGCTCGCTTCGCCAACTTCTTTGCGGATGACGTCCCAGAAGTCGAGGTCCCATTCGCCGACGAAGGAGTAGGAAGCCCCCTGCTTGCCGGCCCGGGCGGTACGCCCGATGCGGTGGATGTACTCCTCGGCGTTCTGGGGCACGTCATAGTTGATGACGTTCTCGATGTCCGGGATGTCGAGGCCGCGAGCTGCCACGTTTGTGGCCACGAGGAATTCGAGCGCGCCCGAGCGGAAGTCCTGCATCACGCGGTCGCGCTGGCCCTGGCGAAGGTCGCCGTGGATGGCGCGCGCCTGCACGCCCGCAGCGTTCAGCTGGTCGGTCAGCCGGTCGACGCCGATCTTCGTGTTCCGGAAGATGAGCGTCCGCCCGAGGCCGTGCTGTTCGTAGATGAAGCGCAGGGCGAAGAACTTCTCGCGCTCTGAGACTTCGCAGTACAGCTGGCGGACGCCCGCGGCGGTGCGCTGTTCGGGCTCGATTTCGATGGTATCGGCCTTCCGCATGTGCCGGTAGGTCAGCCGCGCGATGCTCGTCGGCATCGTGGCGCTGAAAAGCGCCGTCTGGCGCTGTTTCGGGACGGTGCGAAGGATGTAGTCGATGTCGCGGGCGAAGCCGATGTCGAGCATCGCATCCGCCTCATCGAGAACCACGAAGTGGACGCGGTCGAGGCGGAGCGTGCCGCGCTTCAGGTGATCGATGACGCGGCCGGGCGTGCCGACGACGACATGCGCGCCTTTTTCGAGCGCGAGCAGGTCGGAGCGGACGCGGCTGCCACCAACGAGGCCGAGCGTGGTGAACCCGTAGAACAGCCCGAGGTGATGGATGACGTCCTTGACCTGGTTGGCAAGTTCGCGCGTCGGGACCATCACCACGGCCTGCACTTCGTTGCGGGAAGGGTCGATGGAGCGGGCGAGCGGGATGCCGAAGGCGATGGTCTTGCCGGTGCCGGTTTGAGCGAGGCCGATGAGGTCATCGCCGGCGAGCAGCCGGGGGAGGGCTGCTGCCTGGATTGGGGTGGGGTTCGCATAGCCGAGGGCGGCGATGGCCTCGAGCGCGGTTTCGCCTACGCCAAGGTCTGCGAACGCCCGGGAGATCGGCGCCTGGGCCGCGGGAAGACCGGGTTGCGACGCTGTGGGCGAACCGGCATCGGTGCTGCCGGCGCCACGCCCGCGACGGCCGCGGTTCCGCCGCCGGCGTGGGGCAAGGGGTTCGTGGGCAGCCGGGTGAGTGGCTTGCTCGTGGTGGGCGTGGGCCTGGTGGACGGGCGCGCGATGAGGCACGGGCGTCGCCAGGGCGGGCGTGATGGTTGCAACGGGCGAAGCGGGCGACGGGTCTTCCGTGGCGCTCTTTCGCCTTCGGGTGAGGAACGACAGCAGGGGCTCAGGGTCCTTTCAGTGGCGCCACGTTTCGGCGCCGAACAGGCCGCTGCGCCGAGCCCTCACAGGCGCGCTGACCGGGTGGAATCAGGTGGACAGGAAAGAGCGCAGGCGACAAACGAACAGTACGAAAGACGTATGGGAGCGTTCAGAGGGCTCTCGGTCACCATCAACTCTGGTAGTGAGCATAACACAAGAGGTCACGGTCGTGGCCGCTCATCACGCAAAGCCGGTTACGCCCGGACGCGGCTCATCAGCGCCAGCATGTTCACCTCCGGGTCACGGAAGAACGTCATCCACTCCTCGGTGCCGTCCGGGTGCGTGAAAATCTTGTGCGGCTCTCCTTCGAAGCGGACGCCCTTCGCTGTGAGCGAAGCCTGCGCCCCGTGGATGTCTTCGACCATGAAGTAGAGGACCGAGTTGCCGTTCCCCTGCGCCTCCGGGAGGGCGTCGAGCATGAGGCGCGTCCCGTCGCAGTCGAAGAACGCGAGTTGGCCGGCGGTGAAGAGGTGGGTCATGCCGAGCGTGTCCTTATAGAAGGGGAGGCAGGCATCGAGGTCCTTTACGGTCTGGGCGACCTGGCCGATCGAGCCGAGGCTGACAGGCGTTCCGGGGGTGGGCATGGCGGTGCTCCTGAAAGGGTGGTTGAGCGGCAGCCCGTCCCAGCGGCGGATGGCCGCGCGCGAGGGCAGGTCGAGCTTGGCGCGGATGTTATCGAGGTGGTACTTCACCCCGTCGACGGAGGTTCCGCGCTGGACGGCAATGCGCCGGTTCGTCATCCCGTGGCGCACCATGTGGACCACCTCCCATTCGCTGGGGGTGAGCACATCGGCGCTGCGCGGGCGGCCCGGTTTCGCCATCGAAGGATTGTAGGAATCCTGCGCCAGAATTTCCCTCCCCCTCTTGCCGCAGCCGCCGCCCCGGATCATGCGAAAGACGCAGGAGGCGGCCGCGAATTCGCTCTACAATCCCCCTGCACGCAGGAGGCTCCCCACGATGACCGATTTCAACACGATCATGTACGAGGTCGACCGTGGCCGCGCGCGGATTACTCTGAACCGCCCGGAGAAACTGAACGCGCTCTCGCTCGAACTCCAGACGGAGCTCAACACCGCCCTCTGGGAGGCGGACAACGACAACAACGTCCATGCGGTCATCCTCCGCGGCAACGGGCGCGCCTTCAGCGCCGGGTACGACCTGACGCCGCTCTCGAACCGGAAAGCTGCCGGCGCGACTTCGGACCAGTACACCGCCGTCTACCGTGGCGGCCGGACGTTCGACGATGACGCCTGGCAACTGGAGAAAGCCCAGCGCCTGCGCATGGCCATCTTCGACATGCACAAGCCGGTCATTGCCCAGGTGCACGGTTACTGCCTCGCGGGCGGGACCGACGTCGCGCTGCTCTGCGACATCATCATTGCCGCGGACGATGCGACTATCGGGTTTCCCCCGGCGCGGGCCATGGGCTCGCTCCCGAACCAGATGTGGGTCTACCACTGTGGTCCGCAGTGGGCGAAGCGCCTCTTCCTCACCGGCGACACCATCACCGGCGCGGAGGCCGCCCAGATCGGCCTCGTGCTCAAGTCCGTCCCGGCGACTCAGCTCGCCCAGGAAGTTGAGTCCCTCGTCGACCGCATGGTGATGATCGACACCGACCTGCTCTCGGCGAACAAGCGCATCGTGAACGTGGCGCTCGAACTGATGGGCGCGCGGACAATGCAGCGTTTCGGGGTCGAGAATGACGCTCGGGCGCACCTCGCGCCCAGTGTGCGGGAATTCGGACGGATTGCCGGCGAACAGGGGCTGAAGGCGGCACTCCACTGGCGGGACGCCAAGTTCGGCGACGGCCGCGCGCGCGTGAACGGGCCCGAAATCCGGGACGAGAACGGCAGGCTCATATGACCATCAAGGCCACATCTGTCATCTCCATCCTCGCGATCTGGGTCTCCAGCATCGTCGCCGTGGCCATCGAACCTGACGGCTGGTGGATCCTCATCTTTGCCTTCCTTGCGACGGCCGCCGTTGGCGCTTCGGCCTGGCGCAGGCTTGGGATATCCCGGCTGATCGCGATCGCCGGGACATGGCTGGGGGTGGCGTTCGCGGCGGGCGCCACCGGCGACGCTGCCTGGATATCCATCTTTGCCTTCCTGACCACGGCGGCTGTCGTTTACAGCACGATGCGCCGCGATGCCTGGCTGCTCGGCGCCGGTATCACTACGGCCTGGCTGGCTACCGGGCTCGCCGTCCTCGTTCACGGGAGTGATGCCGCCTGGATGTGCGTCTTCGCCTTCGTCACCGCCGGCGCCGTCGCGAATAGCCACAACGCCACCATCCGCGGGGTGGCCGCCATCTTCTGGTGGGCCATCGCCGGGCTGCTCATCCTGATCTTCGGCGCAGGACTCGCCTGGCTAAGCGTGTTCGCCTTCATCCTCACCGCCTCGTCCATCGGGTTCGGGGGGTTCTCGTTCCCGCGCGGCCTCGAGTGGGACCTCTTCGACCATGACGACGACAGCGAGCGTGTGAAGGTCGTGCGCTAACATTGGCCCATGCCAATCACCATCGCCGGTGACCCCGAAGAGCCGGACGACTACCGGAACGACGCGCCCGGGCCGGATGAGCGTGACCTCGACCTGATGGATGGGTCGTGGGAGCAGGAGTACTACTCGGGGCGAATGAAAGCGCGGAACTGGAACGCGATTGGCGTTGGTATTGCCATCCTCGTTATCGCCGGGCTTGTCGTGCCGATGATCCTCGCGGCGGTGAACTGATGGAGCCGCTCACCGGGAAAGTGGTTGCGATGGTCTGCCGCGGCAGCGAGGCCGACCGGGCCATCGCCGTCGCCCTCGCCGAGGCCGGCGCGGACATCGCCCTTGGCACGGTGAGCCGCAAAAAGGACGAAGAGTTCGCCACCGCCTCCATCGCCAACGAGATCTGGGCCATCGGCCGCGAGCAGTTCAACACCGTCCTCGAGGCCGCCGACCCCGCGGCTGCCGCCGCCTTCGCCGGGGAGACCTGTGACCGCCTTGGCCGCTGCGACGCCGTGGTCATCGCGCCCGGTGCGGCGCGGCGCATCGACTGGGACCAGCTCTCGCGGGACGAATGGGAGCCGCTGCTGGCGGAAGGCCTCACGGCGCCGGTCATCGTCGCGCAGGCGTTCGCGCGCGTCCTCGAACGTGCCGGGGGCGGGATCGTCGCCCTCATCGATGACGATCCGGGGCCGTTGAATCTCCCCGGCGCGGTGGTCAACGAAGCAACCCGCGCCTTCGCGGCGCAACTCGGGCTCGCCTGGCAGAGCCGGCCGTTGCGGGCCCTCTTCGCCAGCCGTGAAGCAGCAGCCCGGCAACTCATCGACGTTCTCAAGTAACTCCCTCGAACCCCTACGCTGGCGCGGCCGTGCCGCTGCGCGTCCCGGCTGGCGAAGCAGGGCGTTGCCGTGTTTCTCCCCTCTCAGGAGTTACTCACAGAGTTTCAAGACGAGAATTAATTTTCTTAAGGTATGTATTGACTTTTCTCAAGAAGTACCCGATGATGGCTGTGCGAGGGCCGGGATGCCCCCGCGAAACCAAGGAGAAGGAACTGAAATGGACCTCAACACCCACTTCCTCGCCAGCTACAGCGAGCACTTCGTCGAGTCTCGCCGTGAGTCGGCCCGCAACGTGCGCTTCGGGAACGGTTCGCGCGTCACCGCTATGATCGCCACGCTGGCAGCGGGCGTCCGCCGTGCCGCCGCGAACATCGAAGGATGGGCCCGCGGCACGGCGCGAGAGATCGCCGACTACCGCCTGCCCGGCGTCAAGACCGCTCGCTAGCGAGCCGTGGAGGAGAACGCGATGGCACGCTTCGTTGGTGCATGCCCCAGCTGCGATAGCGCAATGGTTGTCCGCCGGCTGGAATGCCCGAACTGCGGCGTGGCCGTCGAGGGCCGCTTCGATGGCGGTCCGCTTGCCCGCCTCAGCCGCGACCAACTCGCCTTCGTCGAAACCTTCCTGAGGGCGCGCGGCAAGATCAAAGACGTTGAAGAAGAACTGGGCATTTCTTACCCCACCGTCGTCGGCCGCCTGAACGACGTCCTCGTGGCGATGGGCTTCGAAGCGGGTGAAGACCCGCGGGATGCGGAGCGGCGCCAGCGCATCCTCGATGAACTTTCGGCAGGCCGACTCAGCGCCGCCGAAGCCGCCGAACAACTCCGTTCCCTGGCCAGTCGCGATGGCTGACACACACGACGAAATCGAACGCGCGCTGGAAGAGGCGCGCCGCGCCCGCGAAGATGCCGACCGCCTCCGCCGCGAAGCGAAAATCGAGGCTGACCGGCTGAAGGATGAAGCCCGCCGCGCCCGCGATGAAGCCCGCCGCCTGCGGGACCAGGCCCGTAGTGAGCACAAGTCGCCGCGCGGGGCCAGCGCCGGGTTCGCCCCACCGGGCGCTGCCGGCCCCCACGGCCCCCGCACGCGCAGCGAGCAGGATGACTCGGCCACCGCAGTCACGGCTCAGCAGGACGTCTCGTTCGCCGGGATCAAGCGCGTCCAGATCGACCAGACCGCAGGCAAACTGACCGTCCGGCCCTGCAAGGAGGGCGAATCCCCGGGCGTCCTCTCCTCCAGCAACAAGGCCGCCCCGGAGATCACCGTCACCCGCGACGGCGACCAGTTGCACATCGAGGTCAAACTCACGAAGGGCTGGATCTTCCGCCGCCGCCAGGGTGCGACCACCCTCATCCGCATCGGCGCCGAGCCGCTCGACCAGGTGAAAATCGATAACGGCTACGGAGACACCGAAGTGCACGGCGTCACGGCCGGCGATATCCGCGTGAACATCGGCGCCGGTTCGTTCCAGGGCATCCTCAACCGGGGCATGCTCGATGTGAACGTCGGCGCCGGGAAGCTTGCCGTGCTCTCGCACAGCGGCCTCGCCCGCTGCGATAGCGGCACCGGCGACGTGCTCCTGGACATCGCCGAGGTCGCCGAAGGCGAATACAAGGTCGACGTTGGACTGGGCCGCGCCGAGGTGCGCCTGCCCACCGGCGCCCAGGTGTTCATCAAGCTCTCGAGCGGCATCGGCAAGTCGCGCCTCGACTTCCCGAGCGCGCCGGAGTCGGCGCCCACGAGGCTGCGCCTCAATTCGGGCATCGGCGAATGCGTCGTGAAACCGCGGGACCCCAGCGCGGCGGCCCAGGCCACGGCCGGCGCTTCGACCGTGAACCCCGCGGGCCAGCAACGCCCCCAGCGCACGAGCCGGGCAGCGCGCGCTTCTAGCCGCCGCGAAGCCGAGGAGATGCGCGTCCTCCAGATGCTCGAACAGGGCAAGATTACTCCGCAGGACGCCGCCGACCTCATTGCCGCGCTCCAGGGTTCGAGCCAGCCCCAGTTCGACGACGAAGAGCCGACGCTGTTTAGCTGAACGCCCGGGTCTTCCGGTTCTGCCTACTGGAGATGGCTGACGAACAGCGTGCCGAGTCCCAGCAGGCACGCGAACCCAAACATATCGGTGAACGTGGTCAGCCAGATCGAACTGGCCAGCGCCGGGTCTGCGCCAAGCTTCTTGAGGCCCAGCGGGATGGTCGCGCCGACCGCGCCAGCGACGAGCAGATTCAGCATGAGAGCGACGAACGTGACCGCGCCCAGCCACGGGTTCAGCGAGAGACCCACCGCGAGCGTCGCGGTCAGGAGGCCCGCGCCGATGCCGTGCACGAAGCCGAACATCGCCTCCTTGCGCAGGATGGTCCAGATGTCGGAATACTTGACCTCGCCGAGTGCCAGTCCGCGTACCACCAGCGTGGCCACCTGCGTGCCGGTGTTCCCGGCGTGCCCGGCGATGATCGGCATGAAAATCGCCAGGGCCGAGGCCTTCGCGATCGTGTCTTCGAACGGCGCGACCACCAGGGCCGCGAGGAACGCCGTCATCAGGTTCACCAGCAGCCACGGCATGCGCCGCTTGATCGACCGCCGCACCGGCGCCAGCACCTTTTCTTCGTCGTCGAGGCCGACCATGCGGTACATGTCCTCGGTCGCCTCTTCCTGGAGGACGTCGATAAGGTCGTCGGCCGACATAATGCCTTCGAGCCGGCCTTCATCATCGACCACGGGCACTGCGAGCAGGTTGTAGCGCTGCAGCATGCGCGCGGCTTCTTCCTGGTCGGTCCCGGTGGTAACGGCGTGGACGTCGCGCTGGGTAATCTCGCCCAACGTCGTGCGCGGCGCCGAAACGAGCAGGTCGCGGATCGAGACCACTCCCTGGAGGCGCTTCTCCGAATCCACCACATAGAGGTAGTAGGCCTTCTCGGTCGGCGGTCGAAGCACCCGCAGGTAGTCGATCGCCTGGGCGACGGTGATCGATTCGTTGAGCGAGATGAACCCGCGGCTCATCAGACCGCCGGCTGATTCGTCGCCGTACTGGAGGAGTTCGGCCACTTCCTCGCCGCGGTCGAGCGCGGCCAGCGTCTCCTCGCGGTCGTCCGGGTGCAGCTGCTGGATGACGTCGGCGACGACGTCGTCTTCGACCTCTTCGAGGACGGCGGGCAGGTCTTCGACCCCGACCCCTCGGATGAGGTCGCGCATCTCGTCGTCTTCGGCGTACTCGAAGAGCTGGCCGACGACATCGGTAGGCAGGTGGGAGAGGAGTTGACGGCGGTCGTCTTCGCTCAGGGCGAGGACGAGCTCGGCGAGGTCAGCGGGATGGAGGGAAGTTACGAGCGCGACAAGTTTCGCCCACTCGCCAGTCGCGGCAAGTGAACGTGCATCTTCGAGGACCTCGCGGGCAGCGACGTCTTCGGGCACGGCTTTGTCCCTCGTTTGTCAGGTTCCAGGCACGCTGATGTGCGCACGAACCGGAACGTACGTCCGGCTGTAGGAAGGGTCAATCCCGGCTGTTAACGATTGGAATACAGGAAAAACCCAAAGAAATGTGCAAATGCTTGTGCATATGATCTATACTGCGCGCGGCCCGTGGCTCACGGGCGTGGAGGTGCGCGGATGAGAAGCAAGCGATTCTTCGCCGCAATTGCGGCCAGCCTGGGCGTCATCGCCCTGATCCCGGTTGCCAGCGCCCTGGGCGACGGCCCCGGAGACAGCGGCCGGAACATCGAGGCGGCCACCGCCCTCGGCACTGGCTTCACCTACCAGGGACGCCTCACCGACGCCGGCAGCCCGGCTAACGGCAGCTACGACCTGCGCTTCATCCTTTATGACGCAGAGACTGCCGGCGCCGCGGTGGGCAGTACGGTCACCAAGGAAGACGTTGCCGTCGCTGGCGGCCTCTTCTCGGTCGACCTCGACTTCGGTGCTTCGGCCTTCAACGGCGATGCGCGCTGGGTCGAAATCGCGGTGCGCGCGGGCAACAGCACCGGCACATTCACGGTGCTTTCGCCGCGCCAGCCGATTAGCCCGTCGCCGTATGCGCTGTTCGCCCGCGCGGCAGGCAGCCTCGCCGTCCCGTTTGCAGCCAACGGAACTCTGGCCGGGGCCCCGGCCAGCACGACTGGCCTCTTCACGGTCACCCAGACCGGTACGGGCATCGGCATCTCTGGTGTCCGCACCTCCACCGACGCGAGCGAGTATCCGGCTGTCCTCGGTTCGAATAGCGGCGGCGGCGCAGGCGTCCAGGGCGAATCCACCTACGTTGACGGGGTCGCCGTGCGTGGCTTCGCTATTGGCGCGAACGGCACCGGCGGCAGCTTCTCCGGCCCGACCGCGCTCGAACTCGACGGCGCCATCAAGGTCTCGGGGAGTTCACCGGCGGCCTTCGTGCTCACGGTGGATACGGCCGGCCCGGACGCGAACACCTGCCCGGGTGACGGCGGCGTCCACCTGCCGGATGCTGCGGCGTACCTCACGGTCACGGACCCCAACGCCATCGTCCTGATCACCCCGGTCAATACGATCAAGCCGGTGGCGCTCACCTGGTATGGCGCAGTCGCGCCGGCGTGGTGCCCAGGTATCACCAACCGCTGGGTCATCTTCACCACTGACGGGACCGCCCTTTCGGCTGGCAATAAGTTCAACGTCCTGGTTATCAACCAATGACACGCAAACGCCTGGCCCTGCTTGCTGCGGGCGGCCTGGGCGCGCTCACCCTCGGCGCTTCGGCCCTGGCCCAATCGGCGAGCGGCAACTATGACCTCTCCTGGCGGGCGCTTGTCGGCGGCGGCAAGAGTGACGGCGGCGGCTACGTCGTCCAATCTGCCGTCGGCCAAAGCCTGGCCAAGTCATCCAGCGGCGGCTCCTACGTGGTCAGCAGCGGGTACTTCGCGGGCGGCCAGGACAAGTACAAGCGGTTCCTGCCGCACCTCGCAAAGGACGGTTCGAACTAGGCCGCCACTTCCAGCCGAACGGACGAAACAGCCGCCTGTGGGAGAGGCGGCTGTTCCGTCTCCGGCCCCGGCGCTGTGCCTGATTTGTCCCGCGGGGCCGCGGATGCCACGATGCGCGGGCATTCACCCTGAGCTGGAGGCCCCGCGTTTCATGAAAGTCCCGATCGAGGAAGGCTACTTCCGCATCCCGGAGGGCCCAGACGAATCGCCGGTGCTCCTCGGCTCCTACAGCCCCTCGGCGAAGACCTACTTCTGGCCCCGCCGCAAGCGCTGCCCCATCACCCTGGACGCGGTCGAAGACTGCGAGCTCTCGAACGAGGGCATCATCTACTCGTGGACCTTTGTCCTGCTCCCCTGGCTGGGGAGTATGGAAGCGGACAAGAGCGGCGGATTCGGCGCAGCCCAGGTCGACTTGCCGGAAGGTGTCCGCATCCAGGCCCCGCTCGAAGGCAAGATGGGCGACTGGGAGATCGGCCAGCGCGTCCGCCTCGTCACCCGCACCGTCGACCGCGCCGAGAACGGCGACGAACTTTGCACCATCGCCTTCCGCCTGCTGGAGGCCGCGTCATGACCATGGAACGGGACGTGTACGTCATCGGCGTGGGTATCCACCGGTTCGGCAAGCACGATGTCAGCCGCCGCGACATGCACTACGTCGCCGGGATTACGGCGCTCGAAGACGCCGGGCTGTCGTTCAAGGACGTCGGTGCGCTCTACACGGGCTTCATCGGTGGCGCGATGCTCGACGGCGTCACCTACGCGAAAGACCTCGGCCTCACCGGCCTGCCCGTCGTTCACATCGAAAACGCCTCGGCCACCGGCTCGTCCGCCTTCCGCGAAGCGGTGATGAGCGTCGCCGGCGGCTCTACCGAGGTGGCGATGGCCATCGGGTTCGACGGCCGCCTCGGGAACGTGGCCCAGGCCGTTGGCCCCCGCCGCCCGTCGATGGATACGAACCTGCTGCCCGCTGCCTTCTTCGCCTTCTGGGCCGTCCGCCGCATGCACGACAACGGCACCACCGTCGAGACCTACGCGAAGATCGCGGCGAAGAACTGGAACCACGCCCGCTTCAACAAGTACGCGGAGCGCCAGGCGGAACAGGAGATCACGCCGGAAGTCGTCCTCGCTGCGCCGCTGGTGGCCTATCCCCATACGGCGATGATGGCCTGCGGCGCGGGTGCAGGAGCCGCCGCCGCGATCGTCGCCACCCGCCAGGTCGCCGAACGCCTT
This sequence comes from Dehalococcoidia bacterium, assembly GCA_020853755.1. Lineage (GTDB taxonomy): Bacteria > Chloroflexota > Dehalococcoidia > Tepidiformales > Tepidiformaceae > Amarobacter. The sequence continues at coordinate 118,371 of JADYYG010000014.1, forward strand.
GCGAACGGCCGCCCGCTCGTGCGTGTCGCCGCCTCCCAGATGCAGTCCGAGCGGTACCAGCCCGGCCACGTCTTCCTCGGCGCAATCGTCGGCCCCTCCGAGTCGACGCGTATCACGGCGAACCTCGCCTACGAAGAGGCGGGCCTCGGCCCCGAAGACCTCGACCTCGTCCACGTGCACGATGCCTTTCCGATCGAAGAGTTGATGTACTACGAACTCCTTGGCATCTGCCCCGAGGGCGAAGGCGACCGCCTCGTGGCCGAAGGCGCCACGACGATCGGCGGCCGCATCCCGTTCTCCACCGATGGTGGACTCATTGGCCGCGGCCACCCGGGCGGCCCGACCGGCCTCGCTCAGATCTGGGACGTCACCCAGCAGTTGCGTGGCGAATCGGGCGTCCGCCAGGTCGAAGGCGCGCAGGTCGGTCTCGCCCACATGATGGGCGCTGGCTCCGTCTGCGTGGTTCACATCCTCCAGCGGGAATCGTAGGGGTGGCGGCTGCTCCCCTGCCGGCCCTGCTCGAAACCGTCGAAGCGCTTGGCCCGCTGATCCGCGAGAACGCGCTGGTGGGCCAGCGCGAACGGCGCCTGCCCGCTGCCCTCGTCGATGCGTTCCACGATGCGGGTCTGTTCCGCCTCCTCGTCGCGCCGGAGTTTGGCGGGCTGGGCCTGCGCGAAATCGAAGCGGCCGGGGTGGTCGAAGCCGTCGCTCGCCATGATGCCTCCGCCGCCTGGAGCGTGATGATCGCCAACTCCACGGCCGGCTACACGCGCGCCCTCGACCCCGCCGTCACCAGGGAGATACTCAGCCCGCCGCGGACGGTCGTCGCGGGCGTGGTCAACCCGCACACGGTCACCCTCACCGCAGCGGAGGACGGCTACATCCTCAACGGGCGCGCGCCATTTGCCAGCGGTTGCACCCATGCCTCCTGGCTCGGCGGCGGCGGACTGCTCAAGGGCGCAGCGAGCGCGCGCTTCGAACCCGGCGCCCTCCTGCTGGCCTTCGTCCCGGCCGGCAAGGGCGAAATCCTCGACACCTGGAATGTCACCGGCCTGCGCGGAAGCGGCAGCCACGATGTCCTCTTCACGGACGTCTTCGTCCCCGAACGGTACGTCGCGAACAATGCAAACGTCCCGGCGACCCGCGCCGGCGCGACCATAGCCGCGGTGGCCGTCGGCGCTGCCCGTCATGCCATCGAAGCGTTCGGATCGCTTGCCACCGGTAAGGTCTCCTTCGGCTCGCGCTCCATGGTCCGTGACCGCCCGGACGCCCAGATCGCGATGGCGAAGGCCACCGGGTTGGTCGAAGCCGCTACGGCCCTGCTCAGCGGATACATGGCGGCCTACCCCGACCGTGTCGCGGGCGGCCCGCCGCACGCGCCTGGAGATGAGGCGAACCTGCGCCTGGCCTGCGTGACCGCCGCCGACCTCGCCGTCCAGGCTGTTGACCACATCGCTGCCGCTGCCGGCACCTCGACGCTGCCCGAGGATTCGGTCATCGGCCTCTGCTGGCGCGACGCCCACGCGGTCCAGCAGAACATCTCGGTGCAGCCGCGCCACTACCAGGAGACCGGCCGGGTCCTCCTTGGAGGCGGCTAAGCAGGATACGAAAAGGCCACCCGGTGTGGGTGGCCTGTCTCAGTTCCTCTGGGGCGAGCGGTGGGGTTCGAACCCACGATCTTCTGAGCCACAATCAGACGCGTTAACCACTACGCTACGCCCGCCACGGCGAACTCGTAGCCTACCAGAAGCCCGCCTAGACGCGAACGCCCGCCGCTCGGCGCAGTCTCGAAGGCAGGTAGTGAGACGCATCAACACTACCGCCTGCGGAGTCTTCAATTCGACCAACACGGTGCGTTATAGTCCCGCTTCCTGACCGGGGGAGAGGGATTTTGAGAGTCTTCGTCACGACGATTTTCGCCGCGCTGGTGCTCGTTCTGCTTCGCGAGGCAGCCCCAGCATTCGCGGCCGTTCCGCAACGGCCATGGACCGAACCGGAGGCCTGCCAGTCGCCCGGCGGCCCCCAGAACATCAAGCCGGCAACCCTGTTCTACGACGCCAGTGGCCCCGGGGCGATCATCAACGGCAACTACATCGCCTTCGTCTGCAATTACGGATTCGAACGCGTGAATCCGGCGGGCCGGACCGCTGGTGTCGCTGTCAGCGTCGATTACTGTGGAGGCCCGGTTCAGCCCGCGAAACGGGAGACTGGCAGCTACACCACTTACGCCGGTGAGTTCACCGTGCGCCATCAGCGTTGGCTTCTCCAGAACGGCGCCCTTGTCGTGATCGTGGTCTACACCAATGCCCACGGCGGCATGGACGACTTCACCGCCCAGGAGATGGTCACCGGTTCCCAGAACCTCGCCGACCTCAACCGTCCCCAGGGAGCTGTGCCCTGCCCTGGTGGCGGAACGACCCAGAACCCTGGCGGCGGCACCGGATCCGGCGGATGGAGCATCTCTCTCACGGCCTCTGCTACCGACCTCGTCGCTGGCAACGACTTCGTCCTCACCGCGACTGCGAACAAAAACGTCAGCGGCACGGGATTCGCCATCTTCATCGTCAACCAGACCGACAACGAGATCGTCTGGTGCCAGAACGTCGCAGTATGCACCTATACGGATTTCAAGAACGAACCAGGCGCCCGGACGTACCAGGCCTTCGTCGCCAACCTCCAGGGGCAGGACACCCAGGCGAGTTCTGGCACGATCGCCGTGCAGTGGAAGGCGTGGATGGGCACTGTCACGCTCTCGGTCGCCGACGCAACTGTGGATGCAGGCGACGTGGTTCACCTCATCGCGACGGCGAACCCCACCATCAACGGGTCGGTCTACATGATCCGGGTCGAGCGGACAGACTCGGGCTTCGGTGGCAACTGCCTGGAATCACCCTGCGACAAGACGGACACGTACGACGCGGGCGTGAGCTACACCTACGTCGCTAAGGTGCTGAAGAACGACGGCACGGATCTTCGGGCGTCGAGCAGTCCGTTAACGGTCACCTGGGAGGCGACCGAAGAGTGGGCGGGCCGCGTCTTCCTGATGACGGCCGGGGGAGTGGACTCGGTGAAGCCCGGCGTGCGTGTCGTCCTTGAGGCCTACGCGGACCCGCCGCTGACAAACACCGACCTCGTGGTGCGCGTCAGCGAGGTCGAAGGATCGGGCCAATCCGTGACCTGTGAAGACAGCACAGCAGCCCGTTGCACGATGGTCGTGCAATCCTCCTCGGCGCTGACGAGGATCTTCTCGGCCGTGGTCGTGAAGCGCGATGGCAGCGGTGGCGTGAAAGCGACGGCTTCGGACCTTGTCAGCGTGACCTGGTCCTCGTCCGGGATGCCCTTTCCCTGCACCGATGGCTGGGCTGCCGACGAGGTCAGCGGCGCCGTCACCGTCTTGATTGGCGACCGCGACCGGGTGCCGCTGAAAAAGGGGGACATCATCTGCCCGCGGGACACCGTCGAGACCGGCCCGGATGGAAACGTGCTTGGCCACTACGAGGAGCGCGGGCTGTTCAACCCGGCAGTTGGCTCGGGTGTTGCCTACAACGCCGAGGTGAAAGTGAAGCCGAACACCCAGCTCTCCCTGAACTTCTTCGATCAGAGTGTCCATTTCACGTACTTCGACATGAAGGTTGGGAGTGCCGAGTACGTCGTGAACGGTATCCGCAAGTCGGACTTCCGGATCAAGTCGCCGGTTGCCGTCGCCAGCGTCCGGGGTACCCGCTTCACGGTGGACGTTGCCCCGGGCAGCGGCGTGACGACGGTGCGGTCTTATGAACACGAAGTGCTTGTCACGCCGAACGACACCACGCTCAACCCCGTGAGCGTCTTCGGTGGTCAGCAGGTCACCATCCAGCCGGGCGTCACGCCGACGGTCGCCTCATTCATCGGGTCGCTGGGAAACAAGCGCCGGTTGCCGTCGCTAACGCGCGAGGGAGCGAACTAGCGCTGCAAGGTGCCCGTCGCCTTCAGTACTTCGAAACGTTCAACTCGTCCATGTGCCCGGTGACCGTATAGACCACCCGTTCGCAGATGTTCGTGCAGCGGTCCGCGATGCGCTCGAGGTTGTGCGCGCACCAGATCAGGTATGTGTTGCGCTGGACCGTCGCCGGGTCGGCGATCATCGCCTGGATGCTGGCGTCGTAGACGGCGTCCTGGAGTTGATCGACTGCATCGTCGGAATCGCAGATAGCGCGCGCCGCATCGACGTCGTGCTCGATGTACGCCTTCAGGCTCGCCCGCAGCATCTCGACCGCCTTTTCGGCCATGACCGGGATGTACCCCAGCTTCCGGGGCAGCGGCTCATCGCCCAGCATCAGGTTGATCCGCGCGATGCCTTCGGCGTGGTCCGCGATCCGCTCCAGGTCCGTGATGATATAGAGGATGCTGGCCAGCGAGCGCAGGTCCGTCGCCATCGGCTGTTGCGATGCAATCACGAAGATGGTCCGGTTCTCGATTTCGAAGCGCTTGTGGTTCACCCGGTTATCGTCATCGATGATCTTCCGGGACCATGCTGCATCGCCGTCGCGCAGTGCCTGGACGGCGTCCAGGATCGCCTTTTCGGTCATCGAGCCGAGGATCAGCACGTCGTCCTGGAGTTGGCGCAACTCGGCATTGAACAGGTCACGTGTCATGGGGCGCCTCTCCTCAGCCTGCTACCGGCATGCGTATTCTATCGCCCACTGCACGGCAATCTATTAACGGGGCGTTCATGGTTCCGCGGGTTCGCGTCCGAACGGTTCAGTCCGGCATTTCGGGCCGTTCGCCAAACGATTGCCGAGGTTTTACCCGGAGTTTGCAGAGACCTCGTGACTCCGGCCGGTCCGCCGCCGAACATACCGGTAGCAGCGGGCTGGATTACGGCCCCGGCCCGCGCATTCACCCTTTGGTGGTCGAGGGCTCCAGGCTCGCCTACCCCGTCCCGGCACGAGCCGGGTGGCAGGCCCGGAGCCCTCGGCGCATACTGCGATGGCACCGTCAGCGAAGTCAGGAGAGGAAGCGCTGTGCAGAAGATCCTCCTCGTCGACGATGAGGCGAACATCCGGGACCTCAACGCGATGTACCTCGAAAAAGAGGGCTTCGCGGTTGAACACGCCGCCAACGGCGCCGACGCTATCAGCCGGTTCGATCAGGTGCAGCCCCAACTCGTCGTCCTCGATGTGATGATGCCCGGCATGGACGGCTTCGAAGTCTGTCGCGAATTGCGGCGCGAGAGCGACGTGCCCATCCTCATGCTCACCGCCCGCAGCGAGGACGTCGACAAGATCGTTGGCCTCGAACTCGGCGCCGATGACTACATGACCAAGCCCTTCAACCCGCGTGAACTCGTCGCACGGGTGAAGCGCATCCTCCACCGCGTCGAAGGTGGGCGGAAGCCCCAGAACGCCATCTCGGTCTCGAACCTGTCGGTCGACAAGGCCCGGCGCGAGGCCCGCGTCGACGGCGACGAACTCACCCTGCGGACGAAGGAGTTCGACCTCCTCGTCGCCTTTGTCGAGAACCCCGGCATCGCCCTCACTCGCGACCAATTGCTCGGCTCCGTCTGGGGATATGACTTCGCCGGCGAGACTCGGACGGTCGACGTTCACGTCCAGCACCTGCGTTCGAAACTGAACAACGCAAAGGTCCAGATTGAGACGCTGCGCGGCGTTGGCTACAAGCTGGTCGAAGCCACGGCCTGAGCCAAAGTGCGGGACGCGCATTGCGCACGTCGCGCTGATGTCTCAGGGTGATATTCCGTGGGAAGCCTCCAGGTTCGCCTCTTCACCACGTACCTCTTCATTATCGCGGTTACGCTCGGCCTCGCCGCGCTCAGCCTGCTGCTCCAACTCGGCGAATACCGCGACTCCATCTCCTACGGCAACCTCGAAGACCTCGGCCGGCTGGTGAACAGCCAGGCCGGCCTCGCCATCAACCGGCCGGTGCAGGACCAGCAGGCGCCGGCGCCCGAACCAAACCAGCTGCTTATTGACCTCGCCGCCTTCTTCAATGGTGACGAATCCGGCAGCTTCAAGCGCGATACCGCCGTCGCCGTTATTGACCCCGACGGCCGCGTCATCCCCGGGCTCTTCCAGAGCCGGGGCGTGCCCCTCGACGGCGCGATCGTGCGTGACCTCGCGGGCCAGGCGCCCGCCGCCCGCGAAACGGACCCGCGCCGCTGCCGCCTCGATACGGTCGAGGGTCCCGACCTGCTCTGCGTGAGCGCCCCGCTGAGCGAAGAGGTGCGCCAGGCGCTCGCGGGAACCAACGCCTCGGCGATCATCGTTGCGCGGCCCGCAGCCAGCCTCGGCCAGATCACCGGCGACCTCTTTCCCCGGCTCGTGTTCTCGGGGCTTATCGGCGTGGCCGCGGCGCTCGTGCTCGGGTTCGCCCTCAGCCAGAGCGTGGCTGCGCCGCTGCGAAACATCGCCCGCGCAGCCCGCAGCGTGGCACGCGGCAACTACCGCCAGCGCGTGCCTGCCACTGGCCCGCGCGAGGTGCGCGACCTTGCGGCGAACTTCAATCGGATGACCGAGGAGGTGCAGCGCTCGCAGCAGACCCTGCGCGACTTCCTCGCCAACATCTCCCACGAACTAAAGACGCCGCTCACCTCCATCCGCGGCTTCAGCGAGGCCATGCTCGACGGCACCATCGACGACCAGGTGGGCATCGAACGCTCCGCGCGCATCATCAGCGACGAATCGAACCGCGTGTTGCGTCTCGTCCAGGAGCTGTTAGACCTGTCGCGTATCGAAAGCGGCCAGGTCTCCATGCAGCAGGACGACGTGGACCTGCACGAGTTGTTCGAGCATGTGGGCGAGGTGTTCGCCCTTCGCAGCGAGGAGTCCGGCGTGGGGCTCGACATCTCGATCCAGGGGGCCGCTCACATTCGCGGCGACTTCGACCGCCTTGAACAGGTGATGAACAACCTGCTCGACAACGCCTTCCGCCACACGCCCGGGGATGGCAAGGTGACGGTCGCCTGCCGCGACCTCCAGCCGGGCACGCTCCAGGTGACGGTGGCGGACAACGGACCTGGCATCGCCCAGGCTGACCTGCCCCACCTGTTCGAACGGTTCTACCGGGGCGATAACTCGGGCGGGGCGCCGAAGAAGGGCTATGGCCTCGGGCTGGCCATTTCGCGCGAAATCGTCCGCGCCCACGGCGGCGAGATCTGGGCGACGAGCGAGCCGGGGCGAGGCACCACCTTCGTGTTTACGCTGCCCACCGCGGGCCGAGGATCACGGAAAGCCGCCGCGAAATAGCGTCCATCGTGCCGCCGGGGCCCATCCCGATGAAGCGCACGGCCCAGCCCGCCATCACCACCGCCATCCGGTAGAGTCCGCTCGCTTCGTAGTACTCGAGGTCGTGGAGCGGTTGGCCGGTCACGCCTTCGTAGGCGTCGGCGAGCAGCGTGCGGCTGCCCGGCATGCCCATGCCGCCGAAGACCGTGTGGAGCGCCGCGTAGAATCCGAGGTCAGACCGCGGGTCGCCGATGCCGGCGACCTCCCAGTCGAGCACCGTCACCACGGTGTTGCCGCGAAACAGGTAGTTCCCCGGGTTCGGGTCGCCGTGAAGGAGCGCGAACCGCGCGCTCGGCGGTTCGTTCTGGCGGAGCCACTCGCCCAGCGCGACCAGGAGCGGCGCGCGGGCGATGCGGAGGCGTTCGGCCCGCGCCCGCCACGGCGCGAGTTCCGAGTCCGAAGGCGTCACGGCCGCCGTGCCCGAAGGGAGCAGGAAGTCGAGGCCGGCCTGCCGCCAGTCGACCGCGTGGATGGCAGCCAGCGCTGCGGCCCCCGCATCCAACCGCGGCGAACGGCCATACCAGAAGAGTGGCAGCGTCTCGCCCGCCACGCGCTCCATGATGAAGAACGGCACTCCGAGCACGGTCAGGTCAGGTTCGAACCACGCGACCGCTGGGACCGGCACTTCCGTCCGCGAGAGCGCGCGCATCACGCGGAACTGCATCGAGACGTCGTATGGCGCGAGGATGCCGTCGGGCCGCTGCGGACGCAGCACGAGGGGGAGGTCGACCATTTCGTCCCCGGCCCGGACGCGCGCATCGAAGCTGACGGTGTCGTTGCTGGCGCCAGCGGGCATGCCCTGGACGTTGACCACTTCGACGCTCGAGGCCGAAGGCAACCGCCGCGCGAGGTACTCCGCGAGTGCCTCGCGCCAGGCCATCAGTCCAGCTCGGCGAGTGATTGCTGGAGCAGGCCGGTGAGCTGTTCGAGGGTGTACCACGGTTCGCTCGCGTTGAAGCGCACCCAGCCGTGGTAGATGACCCCCAGTTCGAACAACCAGCGCGCCCGGAAGTAGGCCATCCCCGAGAGCGGTGTCCCGGAAGCCGCCCCGTACGCCAGCGCGAATGGCTGGCTGTCGGCGGGCCCGAACGGGCTCCCCTTGAGGTGTGAAAGCGCGAGAAGCTGGCCCACATCGCTCCGTGGGTCCGAGATGCGGGCCTGCTCCCAGTCCACCACGGCGACCACATCTTCGCCGCGGAAGAGGTAGTTGAAGATGTTGATATCGCCCTGGCAGAGCGCGAGACGGCCGTCTGCCGGGGCGTGTTCCCGGAGCAACGCGAGGGCGCCCCGCAGGAGCGGGTCGTGTTCGCAGGCGAAGGCGGGCATGCGCGCCTCGATGGAGTCGAGCTCCGCGAGGATGCCAGCCTGCGGCGACGCCGGCGCCCCAAGGAACGCCAGGCCCAGTCCCCGCCAATCCGCGTTGTGGATGGCGGCGACCGCGCTCGTGAAATTCGCGAAGCTCGGGTGCGGGGCGACGCCCATATGCGGCGCGTCGACCCACTCCATCACGATGAATGGCGCGCCCAGCGGCCGCGGCGACGGTTCGCTGGCGATGATAGCCGGCACGGGAACTTCGGACGTTGCGAGAGCCGCGATCACGCGCCCTTCGCGGATGACATCGTAGGGCTGGAAGATGCCCTGCTCGCGCTCCATCCGCAGGCAGATGACGCGCGGGCCGCTGCCCAGCAATTCAACCCGGCAGGTGATGTTCGAAGCCCCGCCATCGACCGGCGTCACCGAGACGACGCGGGCGTCGTGAAAGCCCGGGAGACGGTTCAGCCATGCTTCGAAGGTGGCGGGCATTGGGGTCACGCATGGCATTCTCCGGGCGCGGCTGCGCGCTGTCGAACGCGCCGCCCGCGGCGAACCGCCCTACAATCACGGCGTGGAGTACAACGAAGCGCTCGACTACCTGCTTTCGCTGACCGATATGGAGCGCGGCTTCCAGGCCTCGCCGAACCCCACGATGAACCTCGAGTCCGTCCGGTCCCTGCTTTCGCGGTTGAATAACCCGCAGCGTGGCCGGCCGACGGTCCATGTCACCGGTTCGAAAGGAAAAGGCACCACCGCCGCGCTGATCGCCGGGGTTCTCCAGCGCGCCGGCAACGTCACCGGGCTGTACACGAGCCCCCACCTTCACTCCTTCACCGAACGCATCGCCATCGATGGCGACGCGGTCTCTCCGGAGGAGTTTGCCGCTGGTCTCAGCGCCATCAAGGACGCCGTCGAAGCCGAACGCGAAAGTGTCCACGGCGACGTGAGCACCTTCGGCGTGCTGACCGCCCTGTTCTTCTGGCTCATGCGGGCACAGGTGCCGCGCGTCAGCTGGCAGGTGGTCGAAGTCGGCCTCGGCGGCACCTTCGATGCCACGAACGTGATCGACCCTCCGGAAATCGCCGTGATCACGCCGATTTCGCTCGAACACACAGCCATCCTCGGCAACACCCCCGGCGAGATCGCGCGGGACAAGGCCGGCATTATCAAGTCCGGCACGACTGCCATCGTTGGCCCGCAGCGGGACCCGTCCGTCCTCGATGTCATTGCCGAACGCTGCGATGAAGTGGGTGCGACCCTTGTCGATGTCGCATCGCTCTACCAGTACGAGATCCTCGAAAAGTTCCCCTTCGGGCAGTCCTTCCGGCTCATCGGCCCGAATGGCGAGCGGCGGATGCGGACTCCGATGCTCGGCGCGCACCTCGTCGCCAACGCCGCGACCGCGGTGGCCGCCGCCGAGGCCATCCGGGCCCGTGGCTTCAGCATCTCCGAACAGGCCATCGTCGACGGCATCGCCCATGTTCGCGTTCCCGGCCGGCTGGAGGTCATGGGTCAAAAGCCGCTCATCGTAGCGGACGGCGCGCACAACGGCGAAAGCGCCGAGGCGCTCGCGACCGCGCTCAAGGAGTACTTCGACTGGCGGCGCCTCTTCCTCGTCATCGGCTGTAACCAGGACAAGGACGTCCGCGAGATCGGCTTCAAGCTGGCCAAACTCTGCGAACTCATCGTCTGCTGCCGGTTTAACAACCCGCGCGCGATGGACCCCTACCAGATGATCCAGGAGATCGGCTTCCTCGGGCCTGCGGCTGTGGCCGAGGAATCAGTCGCGGACGGCATCGATACGGCCCTCTCCCACGCCTCGGAGGGAGATCTGGTATGCGTCACCGGATCGTTATATGTAGTGGCTGAAGCACGCGAACACATCCTCGGTGAGAGTGTCATCCGGCGGTAATTTGACCCGTCCGTGAATCGCACTCAGGATCGAACGCGGAGCGAAAACCACTCGCTTGCCCTTGGAGGGGAATTTGAGTCAGTACTGGGATTCCTATTGGAAGCGGACACTCTCGCGGCGCAGAGTCCTCGCAGGCGGTTCGACCGCTGCGGTGGGCGTTGCCAGCCTTGCCCTCGCCGGCTGCGGCGATGATGACGACGACACCGGCGGAAATACCCCGGCGGGCAACAACGGCGCACTGACGCCGACCGCTGCGACGCCAGTCACCGGCGGCCCGGTCAAGGGCGGCACGCTCCGCGCGCTTACGAATGTCGGCTCGATTTTCGATCCCCATCGCACCAACACCCCTGCCGAGTCCGTCAGCCTTTGGGGCGCGGTCGGCAACACGCTGGTGCGCTTCAGCACGGCCAAGAACGGCCAGGTTGAAGGCGACCTCGCTGCAGGCTTGCCCGAAATCCCGGCCGATGGCCTCTCGCTCACCTTCAAGATCCGGCCCGAAGCCAAGTGGCAAAACCGCGCGCCGGTCAATGGCCGACAGGTGACCGCCGAAGATGTGAAGCTCAGCTTCGACCGTATTCGCGACCCTGCAATCGTTTCTCCGCGTGCCGGTCAGTTTGGCGCCGTCGATTCGATCACCGTCATCGACCCGCAGACCGTTCAGTTCAAGATGAAGGTCCCCCAGGCGGATCTGATGGCCGTCATGAGCGACCAGTACAACTTCATCATCCCCAAGGAGTCGGCTGCAAAGGGCAAAGACGCCTTTGTGAACGCCTCCGACGTCATCGGTTCCGGTCCCTACGAACTCACCGAGTTCGTCGCCGCCCAGAAGTTCTCGATGAAGCGGCGCGCCGATGGCTACTGGCGCCCCAACACCGCCTGGTTCGACGGCTTCGAATATATCCATCAGACGGACCCGCAGCAGGCCCTCAATGCCCTCCGCGCCAGCCAGACCGACGCGATTGGCACGAACCCGGACCTCGCGAAGACGATCGAGAGCGATAAGAACTTCATTATCACGCGGGCCCCAACCACGACCCGTGAGTGCCTCCTCATCAATCACACCAAGGACCGTTACAAGGATCCGAAGGTGCGCCAGGCCCTCTGGCGAGCGATCAACCGGAAGCAGGTGTACGACACCGTCTTCGGCGGCCTTGGCTTCGTCGGTGGCCCGATGACCCCGGCAGCGCCGAACTGGAACCTGCCCGATGCCGACCTGCTCAAGCTTCCCGGCTTTGGCAAGCGTGAAGACGAAATCAAGGAAGCGAAGGCCCTGCTCGCGGCAGCCGGCCTTGGCGACGGCTTCGAGGAAACCGTCCTCACTGTGACCGCGTTCGACACCGAGAAGGTTCATGACGTTGTCGTCTCGAACCTCAAGGACATCGGTGTGAAGGTGCAGACCGAGAACGTCGGCACGGACTTTGCCGCCAACTTCCTCCCGCGCGAAGTGGGCCGCCAGTACAACCTGGCGACGACCCTCTTCCTCTCCGGCGGCTACCCGGATGCCCAACTCCTGCTGTATCACCACAGCGACATCAAGAACAAGGGCACCCGGAACTACGGCAACTTCAGCAGCCCGGAGCTCGACGTCAAGCTCGAAAAGCAGTCGACGATGTATGACGAGAAGACGCGCCTCCCGCTCGTCCTCGAAATCCAGCGTGATCTGATCAATGGCCCTGGCCCGGGCTGGATGGGTTCCCGCGGCATCCTCACCGTTTGGTCGGCCAAGCTGGCGAATCCCGCATCGTTTGGTTTCGCCGCCGGCTTCTACGCCGCCGAGAACATGTGGTTCAAGGCGTAGCTCGCCGAGCTTCGCAGTAACGTACCTGGGGGAGGGGCCTTGCCCCTCCCCTTTTTCAGGGATGGCCCACCATGTACCAGTTCATCCTTCGCCGCCTCCTCCTTTCCATTCCCACCCTGCTCATCGTCTCGTTCCTGATTTTCGGGATGATCCGGCTGAACCCGGACTCCGTCGTAGCCGCGCGTCTCGGCGAGGGTTACACCCCCGAACAGGCCGAGCAGGTCAAGGACGAGTACGGCCTCAATAACCCGATGGCCACCGAGTACGTTAAGTGGCTCGGCCGCGTTGTCCGTGGCGACTGGGGAGAATCCGCCTACACCTCGAAGTCCGTCCTCAGCGAAATGGGCCCGAAGATCGGCGTTACCTTCGAACTCGCCTTTCTTGCGGTGGTCATCGCGGTCTGCATCGGCGTGCCGATCGGCGTGTATTCGGCCATGCGCCAGGACCGCTGGCCCGACTACGTCCTGCGCACGTTCGCCATCTTTGGCCTTTCGGTGCCGGGCTTCCTCATAGCCACGATCGTGCTGGCGGTGCTGGCCAAACAGTTCGGCTGGATACCACCCATCCGCTATAAGAGCCTGGTCGATAGCCCGATCGAGAACCTCCAGCAACTCTGGATGCCCGCGTTTATCGTCTCGCTTGCGACGTCCGCCCAGGTGATGCGCTTCTCGCGGACGATGATGCTCGATGTGCTCCGCCAGGATTACATCCGGACCGCCTGGTCCAAGGGCCTGCGCGAGCGCGTCATCATCATGGAGCACGCGCTCAAGAACGCTATGCTCCCGGTCATCACGGTCATCGGCCTGACGATGGCGACGCTTATCGGCGGAACCGTCACCTTCGAACAGATTTTCACCATCCCCGGGCTCGGCAGGCATCTCATCCTCGCCGTGGCCCAGAAGGACTTCGCCGTTGTGCAGGGTGTCGCCCTCTTCTTCTCCATCGCCGTTGTGACGGTCAATCTCCTGGTCGACGTGAGCTACACGGTTCTCGACCCGCGGGCGAGGGGATAGGCAGATGGCACAGGCAGTGGCCGAACCGGCCGTCTTCTCCCGGCAATCGAACAACTCCGCAATCGCGCGGCTCGCCCGCTTCTTCGTTACCCTCGCGAAACGGAAGCCAATGGGCTTCGCCAGCTTCGTCGTGCTGCTCTGCCTCGTCGTGCTGGCCATCGCGCCCGAACTCTTCGCCACCCACGGCCCGGCCGACACAGACGCCGGCGGCCGCCTCCAGAACTACTGCCTTGGCCCGAAGAACACCTTCCTCTGCCCGACGACGGTCGAGGACAGCGCTATCTCCGGCAAGCGCGTGGTCGAAGGATCCCTCAGCGAACCCTTCGGCACCGACCAGCTCCAGCGCGACGTCTTCAGCCGCACCATCTACGGAGCGCGCTGGGCCATCTATATCGGCCTGATCGCGGTGACCATCAGCTCGGTGCTCTCGCTCGCCATCGGCGTCAGTTGCGGCTACTTCGGCGGCAAGTACGACGCCACCGCCCAGCGCTTCGTCGATGCGATCATGGCCTTGCCCGCGCTCGTCGTCCTCCTCGCACTCCCGCAGATGATTGGCAACTGGGATATCGATGGTCCGCTGCCGCTGGACCAACCGAGGATTACCTTCTTCAAATTGGCGCTTGTGCTCGGCATCCTTGGCGGCGCCGGCGGTTCGCGCGTCATTCGCAGCGCCGTCATCGGCGTGCGTTCGGCTCAGTACCTCGAGGCCGCGCGTGTCATCGGCTGCCGGGATGCGCGGATCATGATCCGCCACGTCATCCCGAACATCTTCGGTCCGCTGATGGTCCAGGCGACGATCGGTCTCGGCGGCGTGATCCTCGCGGAAGCCGCCCTCAGCTTCCTCGGCTTCGGCGTCGTCGACCCGAACAAGCCGACATGGGGGCAGATGCTGAACCAGGCGCAGGTGCTCGCCTCGGTGCGCGTCCAGGGCGTCATCTGGCCGGGCATCTTCATCGCTCTCGCGGTCTTCAGCTTCAACATGCTCGGCGACGCCCTGCGTGACCTGCTGGACCCGCGGCTGCGCGGCGCCAGGGGTAACTTCGGCTAGACGCCAACTGTGCGGCAACCGAACCTAGATTGATGCGCTTCCACGAACGACTGAGAGCCGGCCGGTTCGCCGTTGCGCTCGAAATCACGCCGCCGCAGAAGCCGCTGGCGAAGGTGCTCCTGCGCCGCGCGCAGCTTCTGAACGAGCACGTCCAGGCCATCAACGTCATCCAGCGGCCGGGCCGCCAGAGCAGCCTCGACGCCTCGCTCGAACTGCTGGGCAATGGCCTCAATCCCACGTGGCACCTTGTGACGCGAGGGCGGTCCCGGTCTGAGGTCGCGGCAGAGCTGGCGCGTGCTCACGAAGCAGGCATCAGCCAGGTGCTCTGCATCCTCGGCGACCACCCGGCTGACCCTGCCGACGACCCGGTGACCATCCGCGAGGTCGTCGCGATGGCGCGTGAAGCGCTTCCCGGCGCCCTCATTGGGGCGACCCTGAACCAGTACGGGAAGGACGAGGAGGCGGTCCTCCGGAACCTGCTGCCGAAGCTCGCGGCCGGCGCCAGCTACGTCCAGACCCAGCCAGCATTCGATTCGGCGGCGCTCGAACGGTACGCGGCGGCCATACGGCGGGACCACCCGGACACCCGCGTCATCGCCATGGCCATGCCCCTGCTCAGCCTCGATGCGGCCAGCAAGATCGAGGAGCGCCTTGGCATCCACCTCCCCCGAAAGATCCGCGAGGTGCTCGAAGGAGGGAGCGAAGATGCTGCCTGGGAGGCGTTCGCCGACACACTCCGCCAGCTGGTCCAGTCCCCGGCGGTTGACGGCGTCGCCATCATGACGTTCGAGATGGATGCCTCGCCGGAGACAGGAGCCCGCATTTGTGATGCACTTCGCGCTGCCGGGGCGGCGGACTAGGAGGGACACGGTGCCGCTCGACCTCAGGGTTGCGACCTTCAACATTCGCAACATCACCGACCGCTACGAGGAGCGGAAGCCGCTGCTCGGCGCAGCCTTCGCCGAGATCAACGCGGACATCATCGGCCTGCAGGAAGTCATCATTTCCGAGGGCGGTCCGGACAAGCCGCGCCAGGACGACTTCCTCGCGGCGCAACTCCCGGCGCGGCAGTACCGCAGTTCGCTCTCGCCCCACGAGACGCGCACGTACTTCTGCAACGCCATCCTTTCAAGCATTGGCGAACTTAACGCCCACGAGCAGCTTCGCCTGAGCACCGGCCGTTCGGCCCACCGCGTCCTCATCCAGGTTGGGACGACGACGTTCTGGTTTGTGAACACCCACCTTCACCATCGTCCGCTCGAACCGGAGGTGCGCAAAGAGCAGGCCGAAGCCATCTGCACGTGGATGGCCGCCGCCCCCCAGGCTGACGCGACGTTCATCGTGGGCGATTTCAACACCCCGCCACACGAGCCGGCCTACGCGGTGATGGCCTCCGCCGGCTACCGCTCCGCATGCCGGGAGGCCAACGGCGCCGAGCCGGCAGTCACCTGGCCCTCCGGCATCCAGGCCGAAACCATGGACACCGACGGCGACCCCAACTGCCTCGATTACATCTGGTTCCGTGGCAGCGTGAGCCTGAAGAAGGTCTGGATTGCGGCGAACCAGCACCCGCCGGAAGACCCCACGATCTACCCGAGTGACCATTTCGCTATCGTCGCGGACGTTTCCGTTAGCTGATCGGCGCCGCGGCTTCGGGTCAGCCCTCAAGGCGATCAGTGGTCCTCCCGATAATGCGTGCACATGGAACGTTCGGGTTGTCCCTGTTGTGGGCGCGAGAACCTGGCTGATTGGGAGTTCGATATTCGCCCCATGCGCCTCTACCGAACGTGGCGTCCGGACGGGCACCGGCCGGGCAGTACCGTGCCGCTCTGCCAGTCGTGCGCAGAATGGCTGGGCGGCCTCGCTGCGGCCGCGCGCCGGCCCGACGGCACGCATCGCCTCATCGGCGGGCCAAGTTCCGGCAACCGCAAGCTCGTGTTCGAAGACCAGTGCCAGGTCTGCTGCGAAATGCCTTCGCAGCGCGCCGCGAAGCTCGCATGGCTTGCTCCTTCTGGCGAACGGCTCGAGATCTTCGCCTGCACCGGCTGCGAAGCCTGGCTCACAGCCCTCGCGAGCGACGGCCGCACCGTCCGCGGCGGGGGCGACCGGGACGTCGATGGCCCCTACGGGAACTGGCCGCACCCGAACCTGCGCGGACTCCACGTGCGGATGGATATCGAGGACCACGCGACCCGTTCCCTCGTGGCCGAGACCTGCCGCGCGATGGGCATGGAACTGACGGCTGACGATGCCGACATCCTTCTCACGCAGGCGACCCCCGGCGGCCATGCCGCACGAACCGTCCGCGACCGGCGTGGACTGGACCTCGCGGCAATCGTCCTCGCCGGGCTGCGCGCGCGGAGGGACCTGGCCCAGGCCCTCGAAGCCGGCGCCCGCACGTGGGTGACGATGCCGGTGACGCCCCAGCAACTCACGGCGGCGCTTTCCCGGGCTACCAGGGGCGAAAGCGGAGCCTGGGATCCGCACACCTGCCTGCCCCTCGGCGACCCGGTGAGGATTACCCGCCCAGTCGTCGTCTGCGAACCCGAAGTGGGCGCGGACCTTTTCGAACTCGCGTGGCTGCTGAAGCGGTTCGCGCGCGGCTACGACGAGCTGTACTGGCATGGGGGCCAGGTGTTGGTCGTTCCGCGCACACCGCCCGAATTCGTCGCCACGGTCGCAGCCCGGCTCGCGGTGCTCGTCGATGGACGGTGCACGTTCTCCGTGCGCCAGCCGCAGCAGATCCCTCCCGCAGTCCGCTTCGAAGCGGCAGGGTAGCGCCCTAACCGCGCTGAATCGGGCAGTTCACCTAGTGCCAACGGCCTGGTCGCAGCGTGACACTGCTCCCAGGGGTTGGCATGTACGCGATTCGAGTCCGCGCTGAAGAAGCGGTTGTTGAGGTGGTGGTCAGCGGGCGACCCGACCCCGAGGAAGCGATGCGGGCGGTTTCGCAGGCGTTCGCCCTCGCCGAAGCCGGATCTATCAGCCGCGCACTCTGCGACCTGATCGCCGTCGGGCGGGACGCCCCCGGCATTGCCGTCCTCGGGGCGGCGACTGCGGCCCGGATCGGTTCCGGTCAGCGGGTGGCCGTCATCTGTGCGAAGACCCAACTCGCCTTCTGTCGGCGGCTGGCCCGCCGAACCGGCTTTGGGGACAACCTCGGCATTTTCACCCGCGAAGCCGATGCTCGCGCCTGGCTGACCGCACCCTCGGGCCACGGCACACTCTCAGGCCCTGCCCGGCGTCACCTGCTCCCGGCCGACCGTGTCGCGGAAAGCGCCCGCGAAACCCGCGCTGCTTCCTGACTCCCGGCGTCGAAGCACAAAGAAAACCGCCGTCACCCGTGGGATGGTGACGGCGGCGAGGCTTTTCCGGCACGGGGAGAGGGTTTCCGCGCCAGGAAAAAGGAGACGGGGCAGGTCAGGCGGCCGAAGCCATCCGGTGCTCTTCATTCGTGATGAAGTCGCCGTCGCTCAGCCAGTTCTTGAACTCTTTGGTCGCCCCGCACGTCTTGCAGGTGCCGATGCTGAGCTGGCCGTTCGGCTCTTCGATGCGCCAGCGATGGAAGTGCTGTTCTTCGGCTGCGGGCGGTGTTGAGGTGATTGTGGCGCTTGCCATCGTGGACCGGGACCCTTTCCTTTGGTTGACTCGCCTTTCGGCGGTCGGCTACGCTTGCTTTCGGTGACCTCAGGTACTAGCACTTCGCTAGTTCTGGGTTGGAGCGAAATAATAGCACTGGCAGCTATCGTGTCAATAGCTATGGCACTAGCCTCCAGGAGATTCTTAACACTATCCAAACGGGAGCCACCCATGGCCCAGCGCGACGAAACCGAAGTGTCCAGGAAGACCTACAACCTTCCCTGTGTCATCGCCCAGACGTTGGACGTCGTGGGTGACCGCTGGACGCTCCTCATCCTGCGCGACCTCATGGCCGGCCTCCACCGCTACAACGACATCCTCGAGAGCTGCTCCGGAATGTCCCCGAACGTGCTTTCGGACCGCCTGAAGCGCCTCGAAGCCGAAGGCCTCGTCATCCGCAGCTACTTCAAGGAGCTCCCCCCGCGTGTCGAATACACCCTCACTGACAAGGGCTGGGCCGTCCGGCCGATCCTCCTTTCCATGCTCGATTGGGGCCGGCAGTACGTTGAACCGATCACCGAAGACCGCGTAGGCCAGGATGTCACCCACGACTTCGTGATGCGCGTGATCCCCACGTTCTCGTTCAAGCCCGAAAGCGCGACGGATCTCGCCGCCCGCATGACCCTCGAGATCTCGGACTGTGAGAACTGCAACACCTGGACCCTTGATATCCATGACGGCCACCTCCACCCGCGTCGCCAGGGCTGGCCCGATGCCGACATCCACCTCAAGACCAACACCCACGGCTTCTTCAGCTTCCTCCGCGGCGAGGCCCTCGCCGAGGAAGTCGGCGAGTTGCGCGGCGACCCCCTGACGGCCCGCGCCATTCAGGCCTGCTTTCAGGCCCACTGACGCTTCGAACCCGGGACCACCGGCCAGCTTCCCCGGCGCGGTGTAGCATCCGGCTATGGACCTTGATTTCGATACCGTTTACGAACGCCGCGGCTCCGATAGTTCGAAATGGTCGCGCTTTGACCCCGATGTCATCCCGATGCCCGTTGCGGATATGGATTTCCGATCGCCCGAGCCGGTGCGGCAGGCGCTCGCCGACCGCGTCGCCCACGGCTTCTACGGCTATGCGAAGGTCAACGAGGAACTACTCGAGGTGTTCTCCCGCCGCCTCGAACGGCGCTACGGCTGGCGCGTCGCTACCGAGGCCATCGCCCCGATCCCGGGCGTCATCGCCGGGATCAATGCGGGATTACGCGCCCTCACGTCGCCGGGGGATGGCGTGGTCGTCCAGCACCCGTCTTACCCGCCGATCCTGAACTCCTGGGAGCACCACGGTCTTGTCCGCCGCGATGCCCAACTCCGGACCGCTGAGTCTGGGCGCTACGAAATCGACTGGGAGAGCTTCGAAGCGGCCTGTGCCGGCAGCAAGGCCTTCATCCTCTGCAACCCGCACAACCCGGTCGGGCGCGTCTTCTCCCCGGAGGAGCTGCGGCGCATGGCCGAGATCTGCCTCGCCCACGGCCTCACCATCATCTCCGACGAAATCCACTGCGACCTCATGCTCGGCGGTTCGAAGCACACGCCGCTGGCCACGCTCTCGCCGGAGATCGCAGCGAACACCATCACCCTCATGGCGCCTTCGAAGACGTTCAACCTCGCTGGCCTGAAGGCCTCGCTCGTCATTATCGAAAACGAGGACCTGCGCGCCCGCTTCGAAAAGGCCAAGAGCGGGATGGTTAGCGCGGTCAACGTCCTCGGCATGACGGCCATGCTCGCGGCTTACCGCGACTGCGATGAGTGGCTCGATGGGCTGACGTCTTACCTGACCGCGAACCGGGACCGGCTCCACGCCGTCCTCCAGGAGCGAATGCCCGGCGTCCGCTCTTACCCGGCCGAGGGCACATACCTGGCATGGCTCGACTGCAACGCCCTCGACCTGCCCGGCGGCGATCCGTTCGCGTGGTTCCTCGAAAACGCCCGCGTCGGCCTCGGCGAAGGCCCGAACTTCGGGCCGATGGGCGAAGGCTTCGTCCGGCTGAACTTCGGCTGCCCGCGGGCCCTGCTCGATGACGGCCTCGACCGCATGGCCCGCGCCCTTGCATCACGGCCTTAGCGACATAAATATTGTGAATGTGAAACGTGCCGGGAACGCCGCCCGGCTGATCGCCCGCGACGCCGTCGGCTCGTATCCTTGGTGACGATGCCCACCACACTTGCACCCGTTTCGATCGCCGAACTCACGGAGGTCGCAAAGCGCGTCCGCGCGCACATCGTCCAGATGGTCTTCGATGCCCAGAGCGGCCACCCGGGAGGCTCCCTCTCGGCCGTCGAACTCGGCGTGTCGCTCTTCTGGAACCACCTGCGCTGTGACCCGGCAAACCCGGAATGGCCGGACCGCGACCGGTTCATCCTCTCCAAGGGCCACGCGACTCCCTTCTACTACAGCCTCCTCGCCGAACGCGGTTACTTCAGCACCCAACTTCTGCGCGGCTTCCGCACCCTCGGCAGCCCGCTCCAGGGCCACCCGTCTATGGGCGCGGTCCCCGGCATCGAAATGTCCAGCGGCTCCCTCGGCCAGGGCCTCAGCTTCGCGATCGGGCACGCCCTTTCCGGCCAACTCGACGGCCGCGACTTCCGCTGCTGGGTGATGATGGGCGACGGCGAGCTGAATGAAGGCCAGGTCTGGGAGGCCGCGCAGGCCGTGCCCCACTTCGGCCTTGGCGACCGTGTCATTGCCATGGTCGACCGCAACGGCATCCAGAATGACGGTTTCGGCGACGACATCATGAAGATCAATCCCCCGGAGATGTGGCGCGGTTTCGGCTGGCACGTCATCGAGTGCGATGGGCACGACATGGCGGCGGTCGACCAGGCGCTGGCCGAGGCCGAGCGGAGCCATGACCGCCCTCGCGTGGTGGTCGCCCACACGGTGAAGGGCCGAGGAGTGAACTACATGGAGAACAACCCGTCATTCCACGGCAAAGCGCCGACAAGGGAACAACTCGACGATGCGCTCGCCCAGATTGCCGGGGGCCTGAAGTGACGGCCGCCACCCGCGAGGCCTACCCGGTCGCCCTCGCCGAACTCGTGGAGCAGGGCGTCGACGTGGTCGCCCTCGACGCCGACCTGTCTGCGTCGACGATGGGCTACCAGTTCGGCGCGAAGTACCCGGAACGCTGGCATTCGGTGGGCATCGCCGAAGCCAACATGGTCGGCATCGCCGCCGGGTACGCGGCCACCGGCAAGACCGCGTTCGTGGCCAGCTTCGCTTCGTTCCTGCCCGGCCGCTGCTTCGACCAACTCCGCACGTCCGTGGCCCAGCCGAAGGGCGGGCTGAACGTGAAGTGCGTGGCCAGCCATGGCGGCGTCACCGTGGGCGAAGACGGGGCCAGCGCCCAGGCCATCGAGGACCTCGCGCTCATCACCTCGCTTATCCCCTTCGATGTCGTCGTCCCGGCGGACTTCGAATCCGCGAAGCAGGCCATCGTCGCGGTGGGCAAGACCACCCGGCCGGCGTACGTCCGCACCGGCCGCCCGAAGATTCCGGCGATCTATGACTCCGGGTACCGCTTCGAACTCGGCAAAGCGAATGTGCTCCGGCCAGGCAGCGACGTGACGCTCATCGCCTGCGGCATCCTCGTCCAGGCCGCGGTGGACGCCGCCGAAGTGCTGGCCGGGCAGGGCATCTCCGCCCGCGTGATCGACATGGCCACGATCAAGCCGATTGACCGCGATGCGGTCCTTGCCGCGGCCCGCGAAACCGGCGCCATCGTCACGGCCGAAGAGCACCAGACGCACGGAGGCCTCGGTACGGCCGTCGCCCGCGTCCTCGCTGAGACGCTCCCGACGCCGATTTCGTTCGTCGGGGTCGACCGGTACGGGACAAGCGGTAAGTGGGACGAACTTTTGAAGTACTTCGAGTTGACGCCGGATCGGCTGGTGGCCGCCGCGAAGGACGTCATCGCCCGCAAGCGATAAGGGGTTCGTTCCGGTCGCCGCCGCCTGTTCGCGGGAAGCCCCGTAGAATCGCCTCCACAACTCCTCTGGAGGCGAAGGACGTTTGGCAACTATCAACCGCGATGGCGTGAACATCTACTACGAGGACAACGGCAGCGGCCCGGCCGTGCTGCTCAGCCATGGCTATGGCTCCACCTCACACATGTGGGCGGCACAGGTAGAGGCGCTCAAGAGCCGCTACCGCGTCATCACCTGGGATATGCGCGGCCACGGCCAGACCGACAGCCCGGAAGACCCGGCGCAGTACTCCGAGCAGGCGACCGTCGATGACATGGCGGCGATCCTTTCGCACCTGGGCATCGAGCAGGCGGTCATCGGCGGGCTTTCGCTGGGTGGCTACATGTCGTTGGCGTTCAACTTCGCTCACCCGGAGATGGTCCGCGCGTTGATGCTCTTCGACACCGGCCCCGGCTACCGCAACCCGGCGGGCCGCGAAGGCTGGAACGAAACGGCGCGCAAGCGAGCCGAACGGTTCGAGGAGCGGGGCCTTGACGCGCTTGGCCGTGGCGCCGAAGTGCAGGTTGCCCGGCACCGTTCCGCACAGGGCCTCGCTCACGCCGCCCGCGGGATGCTCGCCCAGTTCGACTCCCGCGTCATCGAATCACTGGACAAGATCACGGTCCAAGCGCTCGTGCTCGTTGGCAGCCAGGACCAGCCATTCCTCGCCGGAACCGATTACATGGCGAACAAGATTCCGAACGCGACGAAGGCGGTCATCGAGAACGCTGGCCATGCTTCGAACCTCGACCAGCCCGCGGCCTTTAACGCGGCTGTGGTGGCGTTCCTCGGCGGGCTATGAGGCTTCGGGCGCCGGTCCGAGTTGCTTGAGCGCGGCGAGGACGTCCGGGATGTGCTGGGTGACCAGCAGGTCGTGGCGGATCGCCGCACGAATCACGCCCTCAGCGTCGATGACGTAGGTGATGCGGGGTGTGATGAACGGGAGCAGGCCCGTGACTTCGTACCGCCGGTGAACCTCGCGGCCGGGGTCTGCGATGAGCGGGAACGGCAGGTTGTGGCGCTCGCGGAAGCGCGTGTGCGACTCCTCGCCGTCCCCGCTGACGCCGAAAAGTGCCGCGCCTGCCGCCGTTATCGCGGCGTAGTTGTCGCGAAACGAACAGGCCTGCGCCGTGCAGCCCGCGGTGAAGTCCTTCGGATAGAAGTAGAGGACGACGTTCTGCCCGCGCAGCGCTGCGAGGTCGAAGGGCGAGCCGTCGTCCAGGATGGCAGTGAAGAGGGGTGCGGGCCTTCCGGGCTTGAGCATGGGTTCCGGGGGCAGTGTACGCCGACCGCAAAGGGGGCTTACCCGTTGTGCTCCTCACGACTCAGTCCGCTGTCCCGGCGAATGTCCGCGGCGTAGGTGCGCGCCAACTCCTCGTCGATAGCGGAAGCCGAGAAGGACAACTCTCCGCCAACGGCGATGAGCGCCTCGAACGGCGACACGGCGGTTTCGCGGGCGAGTTGTCGCTCGATCATTTCAACGACGGTAGCGCTGAACGACTGTCCGCACCGTTGAGCGACCAGTTGGATGGCGCGGCACGTGTCCTCTGGCATAGTGATGGTGACGCGCCTCATGCGCACATTTTCCCACACCACGACTCCGGAGCCGACGATGTCCCGCGAAAACCGCATGTTCGGGCTGTGGCCCAGCCCTGTCTCCTCTTCCGCCCTGGCTGCGGGGCTGCGTCTCGGCGAGCCCTGCTGGGACACCGATGGCCGTACCCTCGGCTGGATTGAGGGCCGGTCTGACAGGGGCGTCATCGTTGTCCAGGACGTCGCCGGGGGCGCCACCCGCGACCTCACCGGCTATATCCCGGTGCGTGCGTTCGTCGGCTACGGCGGCGGCGATTTCACGCTCTCGCACGGCGCCGCCTACTTCGTCGGCCAGGCCGATCAGTGCATCTACCGCCAGGAGCTTGCCGGCGGCAGCGCGCGGCCCATCACTCCCGCTTTCGGGGCAGCCTCGACGCCCCGCGTGTCGCCCGACGGCCGCTGGGTGGCCTACGTCCACACCTACGAGGACGTCGACACCATCGCCATCGTGGATTCGCAGGGAGAGCACTGGCCCACCCGCCTCGCCCAGGGCCGCGACTTCTACATGCAACCGGCCTGGCACCCCGCTGGCGAACAACTCGCGTGGATCGAATGGAACCACCCGAACATGCCCTGGGACGGGACCGAACTGCGCATCGCGAAGCTCGGCTTCCCCGAGGGCGGCCTTCCCGTGCTCGCGAGTTCGAGTGTCAGCGCAGGCGGTCCGTCGACGGCCATCTTCCAGGGAACGTTCACGCCTGATGGTAAGGGCATCCTGTATGTCTCCGACGAGTCAGGGTGGGGCCACATCTACCGGCGCGACCTGGCCGGCGGGGCGGTGGCCATGCTGACGTCGGGCGAGGTCGAGTATGGCATCCCGGCGTGGGCGCAGGGCATGAGCACGTTCGCCGCGGCGCCCTCCGGGGGCGTCGTCGCCATCCGCCAGCGGGCCGGTTTTCACACCCTCGTTTCTGTCAGCGAGGCGGGCGAACTCCGTGAGTTCGACCTTGCGAAGGTGGGCTACGACACATTCACCGCCCCGGCCGTCTCTCCGGCGGGCGACGCGGTGGCGGTGGTCGCGAGCGGCGGGAAACAGCCGTCGCGTGTCATCACAGTCGACCTGGCGACCGGGACCCAGGCCGTGCGCCGCCGGAGCGACAGCGAAAGCTATCCGCTCGCCGGGCTCTCGGCGCCGCAGCCGGTTTCGTGGGCCTCATTCGATGGCGAGAAGGCCCACGGCCTGTACTACCCGCCTGCGAGCGAACGTTTCGAAGGCACCGGTGCGCCGCCGCTCATCGTCATCGTCCATGGCGGGCCGACGAGCCAGGTCACCGCTGGTTGGACGCCAATGGCCCAGTTTTTCGCCACCCGCGGCTACGCGGTCCTCCAGCCCAACTACCGCGGCAGCACGGGCTACGGCCGCGACTACATGCTGAAGCTCCGCGAGAGCTGGGGTATTTACGACGTGCAGGACGCGAAGTTCGGCGCTGAATCACTGGCGAGCCGCGGCCTCGCCGATGCTTCGCGGCTGGTCATCATGGGCGGGAGCGCCGGCGGCTACACGGTCCTCCAGTCGCTCGTCGACGTACCCGGTTTCTACAAGGCGGCCATCTGCATGGTCGGCGTCGCGAACATGTTTACGCTCGCCGCCGACACGCATAAGTTCGAGGCGCGCTACCTGGACTCGATGCTCGGGCCGTTGCCCGAGGCCGCCGCTACCTACCGCGACCGCTCGCCCATCTTCCATGCGGCGAAGATGCAGGACCCTATCGCCGTCTTCCAGGGCGAAATTGACCGGGTGGTCCCGCGCGAGCAGAGCGACACCATCGTGGCATCCCTGCGAGCTCGTGGTGTGCCGCACGAGTACCACCTCTATCCCGGCGAAGGTCACGGATGGCGCAAGCAGGAGACCATCGACCAGTTCTACACGTCGGTCGATGCGTTCCTGAAGATGTACGTGCTGTTCGCGTAGGGGGAGCAACGTGCTCAGTAGGCGTCGCGGCGATTGTCAACGCTAACGATGTGGAAGGCTGCGCCGTGCTTCGCCGCCCGTAGACGCCAATCACCCGTTCGGATTCGCCACTCTACCGATGAGCCTTGCAGCTTCTTCACATCACCTTTGCCGTCCCTGCCAAAGGAGCGGACTGCTGTGAGAATCCGCAGCGCTTGACGAGGATCGGCCCGGCTGATTTCAAACAATTGGTCGACGGCGGCATGGAACCAGAGAATCTCGTACATCAAGCCGGGCGGCGGGCGCCCTGCTCTTCGGCCTTCCCGAGGAGCACCTTCCACGCCCGGTCGAAGACCTCCCGATCTTCAGCCGTCGGCGGGTGAGTTTCGAAGGGCGCATCCTCCAGTTGGCGTTCGAAGGCCTCTGCACTGAGGGGCAGCAACTCATCGACCAATGCTGCGGCCTCTTCGATCCGGTCCGCTCCAAGAAGCCGGTCGATCTCGGCCCGTACTTCTGACTGCGTCTTCATGCTGGTCATCCTATCACTCCACGGTTGGAACCTGAGGCGCGACCTTCACTCCCGCCAGAGCATCGCCGCGCGCGCTGCCGCCTGCTCGCGCTGGCTCTTCTCCGCCCAGCGGGCGAGGAACGCCTCTCCAACCACGAGTTTCGCGGCCTGCCAGTCCAGCGGCGCGAGTCCGCCTTCGTTCCGTTCGCGCACCGCTACAAGGAACCCGGTCGAATCGCCCAGCGCGAAACTCGTGAGCACCTCGCAGGCGAGTGTGCCGGCGCCGCCCGGGAAGACCGGGTCCCCGGCAGCGGTGAGCGTGTGCTGGATGCCGTCGAGCTTCGGGCCATCCCGGCCGCTACGGAGGCCCAGCGGTTCGAGCAGGCCTGCCTGCGTCTGCGAAAGGACCGTGATTGCCAGGGTTCCCGAGGCGGCCACCAGACCGGTCGTGTAGTTCGTGTTCGAAAGCGTGACCAGCAGCCGCGGCCGTTCGGGCACAATCGACGCGCCGAACACCGATACGCAGATCTGCGCGTTCGGCCCGTCCACGCCGTGGCTGCCCACGGCGCAGAGCGGCGCCCAGAAGTGAGAGAGCACGCTGGCCGCAGGCTGTGTCACGGTCGAACTGTAAACCGTCTGTAACTCTTGCGGTCAGCGATGATCGGGGAATCGACAGAGAAACCACAGGAATCGACACTGGACGCATGCAGCAGGATTGCCTCTTTTGCCGGATGAACAGGGGAGAAATCCCGGTGGAGAAAGTTGCCCAGAACGAGCACGCGTTCGCCATCCGCGACATCAACCCGCGCGCGCCGATTCACTGCCTCGTGATCCCCAAGATGCACGTCGACAACGCCCGCGAACTCGAATGGAACCATGCGGAAATGCTGGCCGGCCTGTTTTCGTTGGCGAAAGATGTTGCCCGGGTCGAAGGCGTCTGGGAGGGCGGCTACCGCCTCGCCTTCAACGTCGGCGATGCTGCCGGGATGACGGTCCACCACCTCCACCTGCACCTGCTCGGCGGCCGTATGCTTGGCCCCGAGGGCTGATGAGCGAAGACATCCGGGCCCAGATCGGCGCGCTCCAGCAGGCGTTTGAAGAACGCCCAGAAGGGCTGCTCCGCCACGTCCAGCGCGTCCTCGTCGAAGCCCTCGATCTCGCAGAGCGGTACGACCTGGATCCCGAGCGGGTGGAACTGGCCGTCTGGGGCCACGACCTCTTCCGTTCATTCGCGCCCGCTGACCAACTCCGCCTCGCCCTCGAGTGCGGTCTTTCGCTGACTGCGGCTGACCGCGCCGACCCGGTGCTCCTCCACGGGCCGATCGCCGCCGTGACCATGCGCGAACGCTTCGGCGTGAGCGATGAGGAAGCGCTCGCAGCAGTTCGCGACCATACGCTCGGCGCAGCCGAGATGCCGATAATCGCGAAGGTCATCCTGCTCGCCGACAAGTTCGAAAAACGGAAGCGGGACCGTACGCCGGTGATGAAGGCGATCCGCCGGCTCGCCTGGCGCGACCTTGATACGGCGCTCCTCTGCTGGGCCGACTGGAAGTGGGTGCAGGAGCGCGAAAACGGCTGGCAGAGTCACCCGGCCGGCTGGGCAGCGCGTCTCCACTGGGTGGCGGAACACCACGCTGAGATGGGACTTCCCGCGCGAGAGCCGGACGAACCTACGGAATCTTGAGTTCCTGGTCAACGTTGAGGCGCGTGCAAGCGTCTTCGGTCAGGTTGTTTGCCGCGAGCAGCGCGGCGAGGGTCACCCCGTTCGCCTCGGCGATGGCGCCGCAGGTGTCGCCGGCCTTCACCTTGTAGACCTTGCCGCCTGCGCCAGGCGTCCCCGAAGCGGTCGCTGTCGTCGTGCGCGAAGCCGTCCCGGTCTGGCTGGCCGCGGGCGTGTTATTACCCGGCTGGGGCGTCGTGCCCGTCCCGGGGGTCTGGTTGTTGCCGCCGCCCTGTGCCGTTCGTGTCTTGTTGATCGCGTCCCGCGTCGCCACCTGGTCTGCGGGCGAAATGCCGCCGTTGTCGCCGTCGCCGACCATCTGCTGGATGGCGAAGGCCAGCCCCACGATCACGATCGCGAGGACGAAGAGGCCAATCGTGGCGACTGGCATGCTGATGCCGCCGGCACGGGGCCGCGGCCCGAGGGTGCCCGCGTTCGCTGGCCGCCGCGGGCGAGGCGCCGAAGTGGCGGGTGGCCGGTTCTTGCCGGTCCGCGGCGCCTGTGCTGGCGCTGCCGCAGGTTCGGGAGTCACCGCTGCCGGCGCCGGCTTCTGGGTCGAAGGCACGCCCTCGCCGAGGTATACCGGGCAGGTTACATGGTTCGCCCCCAGGCAGTAGTTCTCCTGGTGGGGCGTGGCAATCCGCGTGGGGTTGGTCAGCCGGTAACAGCGATGCGCTTCGGTCGCGTACGTTGCGTGCGAATCAGCGTCGTCCGCGAGGCCCAGGTAGGGGCAGACTGCCGAATATTCTTCCTGCGTCACAAACGCTCCTGTCCCGAGAGCTCTCCGGCCACCTTCACAATGGTATCAGTGATATCCAAAGGCGAAAGACGGGTAATCCGCAGTGTCACTGGCGGGAGCGAACCGCCCTTCCCGGCGTTCAGGGTGCAGGGCGTCGTGGACCAACGGGAACAGGGTGTGGGGGTGGGGCGCCCCTCCGAAGAGGAGCGCCCCGGTGCGACGGGGAGGACAATGTCGCCTGGCGTCCTTTGGTCAGGAGGCCGCCTACCAACAGTTACGGACGCCCCGGCAGACAAGCGAAGGGGTAGGCGGCGGACGGTTGGGTAGCGATTTGGTGCCGCCTGTCACCGGCTCTCGGCAGCGTCCGCATTCGGGCCGAGCGCGCGAACCAGCGCGGGCGCCAGGCTGCCGTTCACCCAAACCTCGATGCCATCGAGGGCGAGCCATTCGCCCATCCGCTTCAGTTCCCGCGTGAGTGCCGCGGCCGTCCGCGCGGCGTTCGCCCCGGGCTCAAGGTGTGCCGCCCGTACCTCCAGCACCGACGCCTGGCGGTTCGCTTTCAGGTCAACCCGGGCCGCCAGCTGGTTGTTGTGCATGAATGGCAGCACGTAGTACCCGTGCACGCGCTTCTCCGGCCGCGTGTAGATCTCGATCCGGTAGAAGAAGCCGAATATCCGCTCGGTTCGCGCCCGGTCCCAGATGAGGTTGTCGAAGGGGCTGAGGATCGCCGTCGCGCGGCTCGCCGGCGCTTGAGCGATTCCCGGAGCGAGGAACGCGGGCTCCTTCCAGCCCTCAACCCTGAGCGGCACGGCCTCTCCCGCATCGACCAGTTCGTTCATGCGAGGACGGATTGCCGTCAGCTTCAGGCGGTAGTAGTCGGCGAGGTCCCGCTCCGTCGCCACGCCGAGGGCGTCGAGCGAGTTGCGGAGCTGCTGCCGCTGCGCCTCGTGTTCGGTGAGCGCTGGCCGGGCGAGGACTTCGGGCGGAAAGACGCGCTCCGCGAGGTCGTAGACGCGCGTGAAGTTGCGCCGCTCCCGGACGGCGATCTTGCCGTGAGCGAAGTGGTATTCGAGGGCGACCTTTGCATCGCCCCAGCCCCACCAGCCGCCACGCCTGCCGTCGCTGTCGAACTGGCCAACGACCAGGGGCCCGCGCGCCCGCAGTTCGTCCAGCACTGCATCGAAGTAGGCCATCCGCTCTGGCCCCACATCCCGTGCCGACCACCGCCGGCCGCGCTCCATCTGGTAGCGGAAGAGCGGGTAGTGCTCCAGCGGGATGAAGCAGGCTTCGTGGGCCCACTGCTCGAAGATGTGCTGGTGGCGGTAGGCGAGTTCGTCGAGGAGTTCCTGCCGGTAAGGCCCCAGCCGGGAGAAGAACGGCATGTAGTGGGCGCGCGCGAGCACGTTCACAGAGTCGATCTGGATGAGTTTGAGTCGCTCGAAGACGGCCTTGAGGTCTTTGCTGCCCGGCTTCCGCGGGCGGGGTTGGCCGAAGCCCTGGGCGGCGAGGGCGATGCGCTTCGCCTCATCATTGGAGAGTGACTGCACGCGCGCTATCTTAGAGGGGCCGTCCGCTCAGTTCGTATCCCTTGCTGGCGTTGACAGCACTTATCGCTGTGGTACTCTTCTCATTCGGCGCTTATTGACTGGCGAACTTTTCGAGTTTGCGCAGGTCGCGAAGCTGAGTGCTTGAAGACGGCCCCGGACGCAAGACAGTCCAGGGCGCTGTTCACGAACAGGCTTTCCGGCCTGTTTTCGTGCCCAGAACCAGAAGGCCCACGGGCCACACACCCGCGTCCTTACCGAAGGCCGCACACGAATTTGCCCGAAATGGCGGGGGAGCAGCGATGCCGACCATTAACCAGCTTGTCCGAAAGGGCCGCACGCCGAAGTCGAAGAAGTCCGGCGCCCCGGCGCTGCTCTTTAGCTTCAACTCGCACGTGAACCGCCTCCGCCGCGTCGATGGCAAGGCCGGTTCGCCGCAGAAGCGCGGTGTCTGCACCCAGGTCCGCACGCAAACCCCGAAGAAGCCGAACTCGGCACTGCGCAAGGTCGCCCGCGTCCGCCTCAGCAACGGCATCGAAGTGACCGCGTACATCCCCGGTGAAGGCCACAGCCTCCAGGAGCACTCCGTGGTGCTCGTCCGCGGCGGCCGCGTGAAGGACCTCCCGGGTGTCCGCTACCACATCGTCCGCGGCGCGCTCGACGCCACCGGCGTCAACAACCGCAAGCAGGGCCGTAGCAAGTACGGCACCCGCAAGAACGCCCAGCCGGCTGGCCGCAAGAAGTAGGCAGGAGTCCAAGAGATGGCACGACGCAATCGCCCTGAACGCCGCCCAACGCCGCCCGAGGCGCGCTTCAGCTCTCCGACTGTCCAGGTCCTCATCAACAAGGTGATGACCCGCGGCAAGAAGAGCACCTCCGAGCGCGTGGTCTACGGCGCGTTTGACCGCATCCAGACACAGACCGGCCGGGACCCGCTGGACGTGTTCCAGCAGGCCGTCCGCAACACCACGCCGGTGCTCGAAGTGAAGCCACGGCGCGTCGGCGGCGCCACCTACCAGGTGCCTGTCGAAATCCGTGCCGACCGCCGCCTCGCGCTCTCCATGCGCTGGCTCCTCACTTCGGCCCGCAACCGTAACGGCCGCTCGATGAGCGAAAAGCTGGCGTCGGAACTGCTCGATGCCGCGAACAACACCGGCGCCGCCATCAAGCGCCGCGACGACACCCACCGCATGGCCGAGGCGAACCGCGCCTTCGTCCACTACCGCTGGTAAGCGAAAGCAACAGGAGCTTCATGCCGCGTACAGTTGACCTCGAGCGCGTCCGGAACATCGGAATCATCGCCCACATCGATGCGGGGAAGACCACCGTGTCCGAACGCGTGCTGTTCTACACCGGCCGCACCTACAAGATCGGCGAGACCCATGAGGGCGCCGCGACGATGGACTGGATGGAGCAGGAGCGCGAGCGCGGCATCACCATCACCTCCGCCGCCACCTCCTGTGAGTGGAACGACCACCACTTCAATCTGATCGACACCCCCGGCCACGTGGACTTCACCGCCGAAGTGGAGCGCAACCTGCGCGTTCTCGACGGCGGCGTTGTCGTCTTCGACTCCGTTGCCGGCGTCGAACCCCAGTCCGAGACGGTCTGGCGCCAGGCCGACCGCTACGGCGTGCCGCGCATCGCCTTCATCAACAAGATGGATCGCACCGGCGCCGATTTCTGGCGAACCGTGGACATGATGGTCGACCGCCTCGGCGGCAACCCCATCCCTCTCCAAATCCCCGTCGGTTCGGAGAGCGAGTTCGATGGATCCATCGACCTGATCGAGCAGTGCTGGTGGTGGTTCGGCGGCGAAAAGGGCGATAAGCCGGAGCGCCGCGAGATCCCGGAGAACCTGAAGCAGGCCGCCCTCGACGCCCGCGAACGCCTCATCGAAGGCATCGGCAACGTCGACGACCAGATTGCTATCAGCTACCTCGAAGGCCACGAGATCGGCACGCACGAGCTGAAGGCCGCCATCCGGCGCGCCACCCTCGCCAGCCTGGCAGTGCCCGTCCTCTGCGGTTCGGCCCTCAAGAACAAGGGCGTCCAGCTCATGCTCGACGCCGTCGTCGATTACCTGCCGAGTCCGATTGACCTGCCCCCGGTGGAAGGGACTGACCCGAAGCATGGCGGCGAAGTCGACCGTGCCGTCTCCGATGACGCTCCCCTCAGCGCCATCGCCTTCAAGATCGTGACCGACCCCTACGTCGGCCGCCTGGCCTACGTCCGCGTCTACAGCGGCGTCCTCAAGTCTGGCGAAAGCGTCTACAACTCGACGAAGGACGAGCGCGAGCGCGTCGGCCGTCTCCTCCTCATGCACGCCAACCAGCGCGAAGAGATCCAGGAGATCAGCACCGGCGGTATCGCCGCCGTCGTCGGCCTGAAGCACACCTTCACCGGCGACACCCTCTGCGTGCAGGACCACCCGATTATCCTCGAGAACATCACGTTCCCCGAGCCGGTCATCCGGGTGGCCCTCGAACCGAAGAGCAAGGAAGACCAGGACAAGCTCGGCAACTCGCTCAGCAAGATGGCCGAAGAGGACCCGACCTTCCACTGGACCTACGACGAAGAGGCCGGCCAGACGCTCATCTCAGGCATGGGCGAACTTCACCTCGAAGTCATCGTCGACCGCATGAAGCGCGAGCACAAAGTGGAGGCCAACGTCGGCCGCCCGCAGGTGAGCTACCGCGAAGCGATCACCCAGAAGGCCCGGGCCGAGGGCCGGTTCGTCCGCCAGAGCGGCGGGCGCGGCCAGTACGGCGTCGTCGAACTCGAAGTCGAACCCCTCGAACGCGGCATGGGCTACGTCTTCGAGAACAAGATCGTTGGCGGCGCGGTGCCCAAGGAATACATCCCGGCGGTTGGCCAGGGCGCCAAGGAAGCCCTTCAGGGCGGCATCCTCGCCGGCTACCCCGTGCTCGATGTGAAGGTCAGCCTGATCGACGGCAGCTTCCACGCCGTCGACTCCTCGGAAATGGCCTTCAAGAACGCCGGCTCCATCGGCGTCAAAGAGGCTGCGCGGAAGGCGGGCATCGTCATCCTCGAGCCGATCATGAAGGTTGAAGTCCGCTGCCCGGAGGATTACTTCGGGTCAGTGGTGGGCGACATCAACTCGCGGCGCGGGATCATCATGGGTTCCGAAGCCATGGGCAAGACGCAGATCGTCAACGCCATGGTGCCGCTCGCGGAGACGTTCGGGTATTCCACGGACCTCCGCTCCCTCAGCCAGGGTCGAGCCAGCTACAGCATGGAATTCGACCACTACGAAGAAGTACCGAAGAACGTCGCGGCCACGCTCACCAAGCAGTCCGCGTAACCCAGGTCAAAGGCTCCATCGAAGGAAAGGGAACATTCAATGGCGAAGGCGAAATTTGAGAGGACGAAGCCGCACGTAAACGTCGGGACGATTGGTCACGTTGACCATGGGAAGACGACGTTGACGGCTGCGATCACGAAGGTGCTGGCGCTGAAGGGCGAGGCTGAGTTCCGCGCGTTCGACCAGATCGACAATGCGCCGGAAGAGCGCGCTCGCGGCATCACCATCGCCATCTCGCACGTGGAGTACGAGACGGACCAGCGCCACTATGCGCACGTCGACTGCCCGGGCCACGCCGACTACATCAAGAACATGATCACCGGCGCCGCCCAGATGGACGGCGGCATCCTGGTGGTGGCCGCGCCCGATGGCCCGATGCCCCAGACCCGCGAGCACATCCTCCTCGCCCGCCAGGTGGAAGTTCCCGCCCTCGTCGTCTTCCTCAACAAGGTGGACATGATGGAGGACGAAGAACTCCTCGAACTGGTCGAGATGGAACTGCGCGAACTGCTCTCCGCCCAGGAGTTCCCCGGCGATGAGATCCCGATTATCCGGGGCAGCGGCCTGAAGGCCCTCGAGTCCGCCTCGACGGACCCCAACGCCCCTGAATACAAGTGCATCATCGACCTGATGAACGCCGTCGACAGCTACATCCCGACGCCGGAACGGCCGCTGGACAAGCCCTTCCTGATGCCGGTCGAAGACGTCTTCGGCATCAAGGGCCGCGGCACCGTGGTGACGGGGCGCATCGAGCGCGGCGTCGTCAAGGTTGGCGAAGAAATCGAGATCATCGGCATCACCGACACCCGCAAGACCACCGTCACGGGCGTCGAAATGTTCAAGAAGCTGCTGGACGAAGGCCAGGCTGGCGACAACGTCGGCTGCCTCCTTCGCGGTGTTGAGCGCGATGACGTGCAGCGCGGGCAGGTGCTGGCCAAGCCCGGCTCGATCAAGCCGCACACCAAGTTCGAAGCCCAGGTCTATGTCCTCTCGAAGGAAGAAGGCGGGCGCCACACGCCGTTCTTCAACGGCTACCGGCCGCAGTTCTACGTCCGCACCACGGACGTGACCGGCGCCATCGGCCTGCCGGAGGGCGTTGAGATGGTGATGCCGGGCGACAACATCACGATGACCGTCGAACTGATCCAGCCGGTCGCCATCGAAGACGGCCTCCGCTTCGCCATCCGCGAAGGCGGCCGCACCGTCGGCGCTGGCGTCGTCACCAAAATCCTCGCCTAGGCGATTCGGC
>JADYYG010000015.1 GCA_020853755.1 Dehalococcoidia bacterium
GGCTGCCAATCGCAAGCGGCCGTTGTCGGCCGAATGTGCGCGGACCGTGGAGTCGCGGGCCTCCGCGCCCGCTTACCCACCACCCTGCTTTGTTGGCCGAATGTGCGCGTCAGTAGGCGGGGACAGAGCCCCGCGACTCCAAATGGCTGCCGATCGCAGGCGGCCGGTGTTGGCCGAACGTGCGCGGACCGTGGAGTCGCGGGCCTCCGCGCCCGCTTACCCACCACCCTGCTTTGTTGGCCGAATGTGCGCGTCAGTAAGCGGGGACAGAGCCCCGCGACTCCAGATGGCTGCCAATCGCAAGCGGCGCGCCGGTACGCGGGAATGGCCCCCGCGACTCCAACTGACCGCTGACGGCGAACCCGTTACGCTTGGCACTCCATGCCCGCCCGCATCCTCATCCTCTGCCGCGGCCACCTGGGAAGCCACATGTCTGCGCCGGGTATCCGCGCCACTGCGCAGGCCCGCGTCATCGCCGAAGCCATGCCCGGGGCCACGGTGACCCTCGCCGGCACGAACCTCGACTTCGAACAGCCGGCCGACGGCGCCTACACGGTCACCCGCTGGAGCGCGCGCAACATCCTCCAGCTGGTCTGGCGGCACGACATCATCATCAGTTCGATGCTGCCTCCGCACGTGGCGCTGTTCTTCCCCGGCAAGCGGTTCGTCGTCGACCTCTTTTCGCAGTATGCGATGGAGTGGATGGAGGTCGGCATCCAGCACTACGAAGGCGCCCAGCGCCGCGCCTGGGTCGAACGCACGCGAGCGGTGCTTGGCATGCAGCTGACCATGGCCGACTTCATCCTCACCTGTAACGAACGCCAGCGGGACAGCTACGTCGGGATGATGACCTCGCTCGGGCTGCTTTCGCCGCGGGTCTACGACAGCGACCCGACGCTCCGCCGGTACATCGATTCGGCGCCGCACGGGATCCGCGCCGAACTCCCGCAGCCCGGGCCGCGCGTCCTTCGCGGGGTCCGCCCGGGGTTCGCCGAAACCGACCGCATCATCGTCTGGAACGGCGGCATCATCCAGTGGTACGACCCGGCGACGCTGCTCGAAGCGCTC
The DNA here is from genome assembly GCA_020853755.1 of Dehalococcoidia bacterium. Lineage (GTDB taxonomy): Bacteria > Chloroflexota > Dehalococcoidia > Tepidiformales > Tepidiformaceae > Amarobacter. Next base: position 1,069 of record JADYYG010000015.1, read on the forward strand.
CGCATCCTCGGCCGCGACGACATCAAGCTGCTCTTCCTCGGCGCCTCCTACCCGGGCATCCTCGAACTCGGCAAAGGCGTGCGCTTCCAGGATGCGAAGGCGATCGCCGCCCGCAATGGCCAACTCGACCGCACGGTCTTCTTCGAAGAGGGCTGGGTGAGCCACGAGGACGCCAAGCGGTTCGTCCAGGAGGCCGATCTCTCGGTCTGCTGCTACTTCGACAACCTGGAGACGCGCTACAGCCACCGCACGCGCTTCGTCGACCTGATCTGGGCCGAACTGCCGTTCATCTGCACCCACGGCGATGTCCTCGCCGAGGAAGTGGCGGAGAACGGCTGGGGCCTCGTCGTCCCCGAGGAAGACCCGGCCGCGCTGGCGGAGGCGATCGCCAGGCTCATCGACGATGACGCATTCCGGGCGCAGTGCCGCGCCAACCTTGCCGCCGCCCGCAGTTCGCTCCAGTGGAGCGAGACGCTCAGGCCGCTCACGCGCTACTGCGCCGAAGCGAGCCCCAGCGTTTCGACCAAGTGGGAGCGCATTCCCGGTCTTGCCTACCGGATTGGCGCGTACGTGGTGCGCAGGTTCGTGTTCAACATCTATGACCGCCAGCTGAAGCGGCGCCACGAACGCGAAGCCGCACGCCAGCGGATGGCCGGATACCCCGGCGCACAGGATGCCCGGCGTCCGGAAGGGAGTGCTGAGGGATGACCCGGATCCTCGTCCTTTCGCGCTCCGTCATCAGCCCGCGGATGGCTTCGCCGGGGGTGCGCGCCTACCAGATCGCCGGCGCGCTCGCCCGGGCGCTGCCGGAGGCGGAGGTCACGCTCGGCATCCCCGCGGGCCAGGACCCGGTCGGGCCGCCGGAGCCTTCGGTGCGGCTCGCGCCCTACGCCAGCAACGCCGAGGCCACCTTCCTCGCCAGCCTTCACGACGTCACCATCAGCCGGAACTTCCCGCCCCAGTTCGCCCGCCTGCTGGGCAAGACGCGCTTCGCCCTCGACGGGTTCACGCCGCTCTACGTGGAATGGATGGAGCTTTCGAAGCGGGACATCGAGCCCCACTGGCGGCGGACCTGGATGGCCAGCAACCGCTGGTACCTGAACTTCCAGCTCACCCTCGCCGACTTCGTGTTCTGCGCCGATGAGCGCCAGCGCGACCTCTGGATCGGGATGATGATGGCCCTCGCCCTCGTCCCTTCGGACGTGTACGAACGCGACCCCTCGCTGCGGAAGATCATCGACCTCGTACCGTACGGCGTGAGCCCGCGGCCGCTGAACCCGCAGGCGCGCGTCCTCCGCGGGGTCGTCGAAGGTATCGCCGAGACGGATCGCATCCTCCTCTGGAACGGCGGCATCACCGAGTGGAACGACGTCGACACGCTCTTCCACGCGATGGCCCGGCTCGCCGCCCGCCGCCCGGAAGTCAAACTCGTGTTCATGGGCGTCGACCACCCGGACTTCGCCTTCGGGCCGAACGCGGGCGTCACCCGGCGCGCCTTCGAACTGGCTGAAGAGCTGGGCCTGAAGGACCGCACGGTCTTCTTCCGCAGCGGCTGGGTGCCGTACGACCGCATCGATGACTACCTTGCGGAAGCGGACGCGAGCGTCTGCCTCGGCTACGAGAACCTCGAGAGCCGCTTCGCCTTCCGTACCCGCTACGTCGACCTCTTCCGGGCTCGCGTGCCGTTGCTCTGTACGCGGGGCGACGTCCTCGCCGACCGGACGGCCAGCGAGCCGCTGGGCATCACCGTCCCCGAGCGCGACGTCGACGCGGTCGAACGCGGCATCGAACGTCTGCTGGATGACAGCGATTTCGCCGCGCGCTGCAAAGCGAACATGGCCGGCGTCGCCGAAGAGCTTTCGTGGGACACGGTGGTCCAGCCGCTGGTGGAGTTCTGCCGCCGCGAGGGGACGTTCGCCATGGAACCGGGTCGCCGCCGGAAGCAAGCGCTCGGCCGCGCGGCGATGTATTTCGCGCTCAAGAAGCTGTGCCGGAGCCGGCGGCTCCACGACTGAGCGCCGCATGCCCGAACTGACCGTCGTCTCGCTGAACCTGCGCGGGATCCACGACTGCTGGCGGCGCCGCGCCCCGCTGGTCGCTGCCGGACTGGCCGCGCTGAACCCGGACGTCATCTGCCTGCAGGAAGCCGCGACCTGGCGGCTGCAGGCGCGCGAACTCGCGTGGCGGCTCGCGCGCCGGACCGGGCGTCGGTATCACGTCGCCCAGGCGCGGAAGGGCGGCTACCATAGTGTCTTCGAGGGACTCGCCATCATCTCCGTCTTCCCGTTCGAAGCGCGGGGCCGTCTGGTCATCGGCGAACAGGGGCGCGTTGCCCAGCGCACGGTGGTCCGCGTCGACGGCGTCCCGCTGACGGTCGCGAACACCCACCTCGAGCACCGCGGCGACCGTGCCGAAGAGCGGCTCGCACAGGCCCGGCGCGTCACGTCATGGCTCGGGGATTCCGATCCGGTCGTGCTTTGCGGCGACCTCAACGACCGTCCCGAGAGCGCGACGCTGGCGGCCTTTCGTGAGCGGTTCCGTTCTGCCCACGAAGACGCCGGGGTTGCCGTGTCCGGCACCGCGCCCGCCTGGGAGTCCGGCCGGGTGATCGACTACATCCTCGTGGGCGGCGGTCTGCAGGCGGTCGATGCAGGCACGTGCCTCGACGCGCCCGTCGGCGGCGCCTGGCCATCGGACCACATCGGGCTCTGGGCGAGGGTCTCGGTCTAGCCTGCTGCTTCCGCCGCGGCCGCCTGTTCCCGCGCGGCGACGTGCGCCTGCCAGTAGTGGTTCGTTTTCGCCACCACGGTGATAACGCTCTTCACCTCGTTCTTGAGGGTGAACGACTCGTGCGCGGGGACGAGCAGCATTTCGCCGTCGAACCGGGCCTCGACGTTCTCGAGGATGATCGAGGCTGCGAGCCAGGCGGCCATCCGGCCGGAGTGGCAGGTGACCGCCAGCCAGCCGGGCGCATACGGTTCGGCGAACAGCCCCGTGGTCTCGAAGATGCCGCGCCGAATCTCCCGGATGGCGTCGAGGCCAGGTGTGGGTTCGCCTTCGAGGCGGGCGTTGAGCGCGGATTCTTCGCCGCGGTGCGGGGGGCCGCCGTAGAGCGCGAGTTCGCAGAACCCGGTCCACATCGCGCCCCAGTCCGGCCGCCCGTCTTCGGTATAGACAAAGTCGGCAGAACTCATGCTCGCCGCCGTCATGGTTGGCGGCGCGACGAAGTCGAAGTTCCACCGGCCGGCGCCGGCCGATAGCTCCCCGAGGGTTTCATGCAGAGGTGTTTCGAGTCCACGCCCGAAAGCGACGGGTTGGCCGAGGAAGCCCGCGAACGAGCGGCAGAGTTCGAGCACATCGATGAGCTGCTCTTCCGGGAAGCCTTCGTGGGCAAGGACGGCGAGGGATGGGCGGGAGACCGGGACAGCGGAGGGTTCGTTCATGTATCCTGCATCCAATTGCAATTGCAAGTCTTTGCAGGAGCGTACCGTCTGTGCCCCTTTATGAATACTCCTGCGAGCCGTGCAACCTGACGTTCGAGGTCTCGCGCAGCTTCAAGGACTCCGATCTCCCGGCGCTCTGCCCGATGTGCGATATGGCGGCGCGCAAGCTGATCTCCGTGCCGCTGACCACGTTCACACGCGGCGCAGCATCAGCCCAGCCAGCCCCGGGGCCGGCTTCCGCCAGCCGCTGGAGCCACCACGGCCACAGCCACGGCCCCGGCGCGGCGAACCACTCGCACTGACTGGCCGGGTCCCGCTCAGGAGGCCTTCTTCTCCAGGGTCACCGGAACGGCCAGCTCCTGCAGACGGCGGTCGATGCGGGTGTCGTCGGCCGCCCGGGCGTGGCGGACTTCCACGGCGGCCGTGAGCGGGTTGAGCGTCCGGCGCCGGAAGAGCGGCAGCAGCGGCAGTGCAGGCAGCCCGCCGAGGGCGGCGGCGACGTCGGCCCGGCGGCTGATGGCTTCCTGTTCGTAGCGGGCGATGATGGCGGCGGCTTCGTAGTTCATGGTCAGGCGGTTCTCCCTGTGTGTTCTGCAGGTAAGACTGCCGGGCCGTCGAAACCTTACACGGGTGCTTCTGGGGCGTTCGTTTTGTGGCTCACCCGTGCGCCTGTTACCATGCCCCTTCGGCGCGGGGTGTAGCTCAGCCTGGCAGAGCGCTACGTTCGGGACGTAGAGGCCACAGGTTCAAATCCTGTCACCCCGACCAACTTCTTTACCGTCTCCAATCCCGTTCTCATCCGCGGTCGTAACCATGGTGGCCTCGGCGCTGGCGCACGAACCGGCGCCCCAGGGAGAGACGACACCAATGGCGAAGCACGCCCACGCCCACGACCATCACGACGACGACCCGGCGAGCAGCATCCTCGACCGCGGCCTCGCGTTCGACCTCGAAACCCTCATGCAGCGCCGCCGGGCGCTGAAGCTGTTTACCGGCGCGGCCGTGGGCGGCGCCGCGTTCGCGCTGGTCGGCTGCGGCGATGACAGCCCGAAGGCGGCAACCCCTGCTGCGACCGCGACTTCGGCAGGCGCCGTGGCGACGGCCGCTTCCGGCGGGTCTTCGGCGACGGCCGTCGCCGTCGTCAGCCCGATCCCGACCCAGGCGACGCCCGCATCGAGTTGCAGTGGCGCGCTCCCGAGCGAGACCGGCGGTCCGTACCCGGGGGATGGTTCGAACGGCCCGAATGTCCTGACCGCGGTCGGCATCGTCCGGAAGGACATCCGCTCCAGCTTCGGCATTGCGGAAACCGTGGCCGAGGGCGTCCCACTCACCATCCGCCTCACGGTTGTCGACACGAAGAACGGCTGTAAGCCGATGCCCGGCGCCGCCCTCTACCTCTGGCACTGCGACAGGGCCGGGAACTATTCGCTCTACTCCGCCGGGGTGACCGATGAGAACTACCTCCGCGGGGTGCAGGTGGCCGACGCGAACGGCCTCGTCGTCTTCGACACTATCTTCCCCGGCTGCTACTCCGGCCGCTGGCCACACGCCCACTTCGAGGTCTTCCCCTCGCTCCAGGCGGCGAGCACGTCACGCAACGCCACGATCACGTCGCAGCTCGCTCTTCCGGAGGACGTCTGCCAGACCGTCTATGCCGGCGCCGGGTACGAAACGAGCGCCCGCAACCTCTCGCGCATCACCCTGAAGACCGACAACGTGTTCAGCGACGGCTGGGCGCTGCAGATGGCCACGGTCACGGGCGACGCGACGTCGGGCTACACCGCGGACCTCGCCGTCGGAGTCTGACGAGGCCCACGGGCAGCGTGGCGCTATTGCCCGCCCGAAAGTCCCTCGCGGATCTTTTCGAACGGCGACCGGGCGGTGGAGCGGGCGCGGCCCGGCGCTCCCGGCGGGATACGGCCGGCGGTCTCCTTCGTCACGATGTCGCGCAGGCGCGCCACCTGCGCCTGGGCGATAGCGAAGCTGGCCTCCACTTCGGCCAGTGTTGAGCCCGTGACCATCGCCGGTTCGATGGCCGGTTCGCTGGCGAGCAGGGCCTGGCGAAGCCGTTCAACGGCAGCCCGCTCGGCCTCCCGGCTGGCGGCGAGCGTGGCTTCGAGGGTCTCTTCGGCCGGCGGTGCGCCGGTCTCGTCCGGGCTGGTCAGTTCGAGGTCGTCCATTGGTTTCCTCCTGGGGTTCGAAGATGTGCTCGAACGTGCCCCGGGGGCTGCCGTAAAGCCAAGGTGCAGGTGACGCATGGCCCGTGGGGCGGCGCGAATGCTACCCTCGGGTGTGCCCATGAACCGTCGACTGTTCGCCCTCGCGGGGCTCCCGCTTCTCCTGCTTGCTGCTGCCGCCTGTGGCGATGGCCCCGATGCGCCGCGCGAAACGCCAACCCCGCGCGCCACGCCGACCAGCGCGGCGACCGGCGGCTTCGGACCCGCGCCGGTCCTTGGCGGCAACATCCTCAAGGTCAGCCCCGGCTACGCGGAGCGCGTCACGCGTGCCTCGACCATCACGTCGAACCCGCTTGTGCCGAAGGGCGTCTGCGTCGATGTCGACTTTGCCGGCCTGCCGACCACCGGCCAGGCGTTCCGCTTCATCGTCGATGAGAAGGACGTGACCGCGGGCGGCGACACCGTCTGGAAGGTGGATTCGACCACCTCCCCGAAGAACGGCACCCTCTGCTATGCACCGAAGGAGGGCCTCACCGTCGGCGTCCACTCCGCGGCGGTTGGGGTGCAGGATTCGAACAACGTGCAGGCGCCGTTCAAGCAGGTCGTGGCCTGGAAGTTCGAAGTTACCGAGTAACCTGCGCCAGCCGGAACGGGATGGAGCGGCGGATGGCGGCTGCTTCGGCGCCCGCGGTGAGTGACACCCGGTAGCCGCCGAAGCGGGGCAGCTTGAGCGCGAGCGCGAACGTCATCTGCGAGAGCTGGCTCGCGCCCGGCAACAGGTTCGGCGGGCGGCCAACGTTCATCTGGCCTTCGAGCCGGAAGATCTCCTGGGCGTCCTCATCATCGACACGGACGAGCAGCGGGACGGGCGCATTCGTCTCGTCCCATTCGACGCGCACCCCTGCGGCAAGCATGAGGCGGACGTTCGCCGGGGCTTCGGGCACGCTCATCGTGTCCCAGCCGCCGCCCATCAGGTAGAGCTTGCTGCCGGTGACCTCGGCATGCTCGGCGAGCAGCAGGTAGTCGATCTCCATGCCCGCATCCTACGGCGTACCGGCGATGTGAACAGAAGTGAGAGCGGGACTTACCGGCCGGTAAGCGGGTGGGCTCAGCACAGGTATAGGGGTTGCGGAGCGGCGCCCTTAAGGAGAACCACTGAGGTCGAACGCCGCCTGTGCACCCGACCATGGAAGTATCGCCCGCGCCGCCCTGCCGAGAGCTGTGGGGCGGCGCGAGGCCACAGGGAGGCGCTTGTTTTCGTGAAACTCAGACTCATCCATAAGATCCTCGGCGGCTTCACCGTGGTTCTCGTCCTGCTCGCGGTCGTGGCCGTCATGGGCATCAAGAAGCTCGATTCGACAGCTGACGCCACCACGAAGCTGTACTTCGAAAACGTCCTCGGCGTCCGCTACGCCCTCGAAACCAAGGCGAACATGAACGCGAGCGGCCGCGACGAAAACGAGGCCCTCCTCGCCGACAACGCGAACGATCGCAAGGAGTGGACCGCCAAAGCGGAGACGGACCTCGTCGCTGCCGAAACGGCCATGACCGAATACCACCAGACCTTCGCGAGCAAGGAGGACGAAGTCCAGTGGGCCAAGGTCGAGGAGTCGGTGAAGAAGGTCATCGCTGACCGCCGCCAGGTGCTCAGCCTGCTCGACAAGGGAGATCTGACCGCCGGCCAGGCGCTCGGCACGCAGATGCTTCCCTCCATCGCTGCCATGAACAAGGCGCTCGAAGAGACTTCGGTGTTCAACTCGGACATCGCCAACCAATCCCAGAAGGACGCCGCCAGCAGCGCATCCAGCGCTCGCACGCTCCTTGTTGGGCTGTCCATTGTGGCGGCGCTGCTTGGTCTCGGTATCGGCGTCTATCTCGCCCGCTCTATCTCGCGGTCGGCGAAGGAAGCGGCCGCCGCCGCCACCGCGCTCTCGCGGGGCGACGTCAACGTCTCCGTCAACGCTCACTCAAGCGATGAAATGGGTGACCTCGGCCGCGCCTTCACGGAGATGACGGCCTACATGAAGGAGATGGTGGCCGCGGCTGGCGAAGTGGCCGCCGGCAACCTCGCCGTGACGGTTAACCCGCGCGGCAGCGAGGACGCCCTCGGCAACGCGCTCCACAGCATGGTCGGCAGCCTCAACGAACTCGTCGGCACCGTCCAGGAGAAGGCCGTCGCCATCCTCTCGTCGTCCCAGCAACTCGAAGAGTCGTCGACCCAGATGGCGCAGGCCACCACCCAGATCGCGACCGCGATCAACGAAGTGACCACGTCCACCGTCTCGCTGAACTCGCTGGCGCAGGATTCGAGCATCGAAGTCTCACGACTCGCGAGCGGCTCTGAGCAGCTTGCCGCCGGAGCGGGCAGCAGCGCCGAATCGGCGAACGCCTCGAAGCAGGATGCCGTCACCATGGGAGACCGCATTTCGCGGGCAGCCGAGGCTTCGCTCGCCGTGGCCCGCACCGCCCAGGAAAGCCGCGCCTCGGCAATTGAAGGGAAGCAGGCGGTCGCCCAGGCCATCGCCTCGATGGAGTCCATCGCTGCAGCCGTGGACCGCGCCTCCGAGCGGATCGACCAACTGGGCGAACTGGGCCAGCAGATCGGCGCCATCGTCAACACCATCGACGAAATCGCCGCTCAGACGAACCTCCTCGCCCTCAACGCCGCCATCGAAGCGGCCCGTGCCGGTGAACAGGGCCGCGGCTTCGCCGTCGTCGCCGAAAGCGTGCGCGGCCTGGCCGAGCGCTCCAGCGAAAGCACCCGCGAGATCGCGGAACTCATCACCCGCGTCCAGACCGGCACGCAGGACGCCGTCCAGGCGATGGCAGTCGGCGTGAAGGATGTCCAGGAAGGCCGCGCGATCACCACGAACGCAGGAGATTCGCTCGAAGCGATCATCGTCTCGGTCCAGAGCGCGAGCGACCAGATGGAGAAGATCGCCGGCGAAGTGCAGGAACTCTCGACTGGCGCCGAGCGCATCCTCCAGTCGACCGAACAGATCGCCAGCCTCGCCGCCGAATCGGCCGCGGGCGCCAGCGAGATGGCCCAGGGCACGACGCGCGTCAGCGACGTCATCACCCAGGTTTCGGTCACTTCGGAGCAGACCTCCGCGTCTGCCGAGGAAGTGTCGGCTTCGACCGAGGAGTTGAGCGCCCAGTCCGAAGAACTCGCCGCGACGGCCTCGCAGATGCGGGACTTCGCCAGGGCCCTGAACGACGTGACAAGCCGCTTCCGGCTGGCTGCCGGCTAACCGCCCGGGAACGTTCGCCCACCTTTGCTCGCCGGCAGGAACCCCCTGCCGGCGAGTGCCATTTCAGATAATTCTCGTGCGCAATGTCTGTCTTTGTGCAGAGGTCTTTCCCGTGCGGTCCGCGGCATCTATTGTGCCCGTATGCCAGTATTCGGCGCCGCCGGTGAGCGGATTGGGTATGAGCTCTATCCTCACCCGGAGGCCGCGCCGCCTCTCGTCCTGATCCACGGGTTTACCGCCAGCCGCGCCTCGTTCGAAGCCAACCTCCAGGGTCTGCGCGAGCACTTCACGGTCATCACCGTCGAACTGCTCGGCCACGGCGATTCCGATGCGCCCGAAGACCCGGCGCCCTACCGGCCGGATCGCGCGATCCGCCGCATCCTTCAGCTGCTCGACCACCTGGGGTACCAGCGCGCGCTCTTCTGCGGGCACTCCCTCGGCGGCGCGCTCGCCCTGCGCCTTACGATAGAAGCGCCGGAGTGGGTCGCCGGCCTCGTCGTCATCAATTCGAGTTCGGCGGCGGGCAACCCCGAATGGCGGGAGACCGCCCGCCCACGCATGCTCGAAATGGCTCAGCGGGTCCGCGCCGAAGGCACAGCCTTCATGAAGGGCACCCGCCTCTACCCGGCCCACAGCAAGCGGCTCGACCCGCTTTCGAAAGAGCGCCTGACGCGCGACTTCGACCGCCTGACGCCGGCGGGCATCGCCGGGACCGCCGAATCGCTCGTCGTCGATGTGAACATCTGGGAGCGACACCCGGTCCTCTCGGCGCCGATGCTCCTGGTCGTCGGCGAAAAGGATGCAGACTTCGCGCCGAACGCCGATGCCTTCCTCGAACGCTTCCCGCCCGACCTGATCCGCCAGGTGCGCCTGCCCGAAGCTGGCCACGCCGCGAACATCGAGCAGCCGCGCGAGTTCGAAGCGGCGGTCGTACAGTTCGCGCGCGACATCGCCTACATCCCCCTGGCCGAGCAACCGCCGAGTGAAACAAACCGCCTGCTGACCGCCCTCGGCGGCTCGCTCGTGGTTGCCGGGCTTGGCCTGCTCGCTGCGGCGGTCATCTTCTCCGGCGGCGGCGACAAGCAGGACCAGAACGGGCTGATCGCGGCAGCGCCGGAAGCAACCTCGACCGTGAGCGGCCCTGTCGCGACGGTCGCCGGGACACGCGCCACTGGCCCGGCCCAGGCGGTCACCCCCGGCGCGAACGTCACTGTCACTACCGCGGTGGCTTCGCCGACTGCGAAACTTGCGACGGCCACGGCCGCGCCCGCAACCGCCACGACTGCACCCGCAACGGCGACGACTGTCCCCGCGACCGCGACGAAACCCGCCCCAACCGCGACGCCGACCGAGTCCCCCACCGCGGCGCCGACGGCGACCCAGGTCCCGCCGACTTCGACGCCTGCCGGGCCGCACGCCGCCATCAGCGGGCCGTCCGCTGCGGCCGTGGGCCAGGCCATCGTCCTGTATGACGCATCCTCGCCGGGCGCCTTCAACCGCCGCTGGACGTACCCCGGCGGGACAAGCATCGAAGCCGGCGTGAGCTTCACGCCGCCGTCCCCGGGCTGTTACACGGTCTCGATGACGGCTTACTTCCCCAGCGGAGCGCAGACCGCGAGCACGGTCATCGCCATCGGCGGGGTGACCTGCAACTAAGCGCAGTTGCCCGGCCTACTTTGGCGGGCGAATCCGGAAAATCGTGGTATGGCGCAGCCGCGCGACTTCCTCGCCGGTTTCGGAGATGAGCGACCCGTCGAGTTCGGCGACGTGGTGGCCGTTCTGTTCATAGGCGCGCAGGAACTTCCCCTCGACCGTAAACGTCTGCCCCGCCCGCGCTGCCGCGAGGTGCTGGACCTGCGTTCGAACGTGGATCGAAGGACCGTAGTTGAACGAGTGCTTGAGCAGCGGCGTCATCCGCGCTGCGATCCAGCCGGGATGGATGAGCGGCGCCGGGCCGTTGAAGCGGCCGGTCGTGTCCTGCTGGAGATTCTCGGCGTATGCGGAGGCGTCGGCGGCGCTCCACGGAACCGGCATCGGGCGCAGGAGTTGGCCGTTTGGGGCGGTATCGAGCGTGAGCTCCGGCACGGACTCCGGCTTTGCTTCCGCCGGGCGGTAGCCGGGCGCGCTCAAGTCTGCGAACCACGGCGCTTTGCCCACGCCGGCCGTCCCCTCGACGGTAGCCGCACCCGCCGGGTTCACCATCGCAACCGCGGCGACGCCATCGCCGCCGAGTTCAACGCGGGCGGTCATCATCTCGCCCGGGAAGGTCGGCCGGCGGAAGCGCACATCGGCCCAGCCGTCGCTCAGCCAGCGTTCGCCGAGGACCTCGATGGCCGGCGGCGTGAGCCAGCCGTAGACCGTGACGCCTCCAACGAGCGCGCCGCGGAAACCGTATTGCGCGGCCACCTCCGTCGAGTGGATCGGGTTCGAAATCGTAGGGCTGTCTTCGCCGTCGAGGAAGGCGAGCAGGTGGCGTTCGGCGGTGGTCGTGGTCATCAGGGCGTCTCCGTGGCCTTGGCGTGTGCCGCGAAGGATAGCGGATGGCCGCGCCCGGCGTGCCTTCGCCCGCGCTACACTGGATGCAACGACATGCAGGAGCATCCAATGGCAACTCCGGACTTCCGCGTCATCACCACCGACGACGGCGACGGCGTCACCTATACCTGCGGCTGCGAGTGCGTCCCGACGGCGCGACCCGCCGCTGACGGTTCACCCGGGCACGAACACTGCTGCTGCGGCAAGGTGCACTTCGTCGGGGCCGGCGCACGCAGCGCCCTCGAAAGCTACCTGGCTGAACGGAAGCAGACCCGCAAGCGCGAACCGGACTACGACCTCGGCACGGCAAGCATCGAACTGGCGGGGAAGACGCGCGAAGTGGCCTGGGCGTTCCCGCGGGAATAGCGTCCCAGGAGCCGGTCAGTCGGCGAAGCGCACCACGGGGCTCGTCCGGCCCCAGAGTTCTTCGAGCCGGTAATACGCCCGCTGGTCCGGCGAGAAGATGTGGACGATGAGGTCGCCGAAGTCGAGCAGCATCCAGCCGCTGTCGCCGCTGCCTTCGCGGTGGCGAAGATCCACCCCTTCGGGCGCGAACTCCTTTTCCAGGTAGTCCTGCAGCGAACTAAACTGGAGTGGCGATTGCGCCGTGGCGATCACAAAGTAGTCGGTGAACGAAGCCGTCTTCGAAATATCGATCAGCGCAATATCCAGCGCCTTGCGCTCGGAAAGGATATCGACGGCTCGCTGGGCCAGGGACTCGGGATTCAGAACAAGAGCTCCTTCGCCTCGACGGGTTTCGAGACAACGGCATGGTAGCACAGCATTCGAGGCGCCCCCGCGTGGTCGTCGGCATGTCCGGCGGCGTCGATAGCTCCGTCGCGGCCGCCCTCCTGCACGAACAGGGGTACGAAGTCATCGGCGTGACCATGCGCCTCTGGACCGAAACGCGCCCGGAGGAGTACCGCGGCCGCCAGCAGTGCTGCAGCGTCGAAGACATCGATGACGCTCGGCGCGTGGCCGGGCAGCTCGGCATCCGCCACTACGTGATGAACTTCGAAGAAGAGTTCCGCGAGCACGTCGTGAAGGACTTCGTCGCCGAATACGCCGCTGGCCGCACTCCGAACCCCTGCGTCCGCTGCAACGAGCACATCAAGTACCGCGCGCTCGTCGACCGGCTCCCGGCGCTCGACGCCGAGTTCGTCGCGACGGGCCATTACGCCCGCGTGCAGCACAGCGAGAGCGGCCACCGGCTGCTGCGCGCGGTCGACCTCGCGAAGGACCAGTCGTACGTCCTCTACATGCTCGGCCAGGAGCGGCTCGCACAGTTGCGGTTGCCCGTCGGCGAACTGACCAAGGACGAGGTGCGCGCGCACGCCCGGCGGCTCGGCCTCGATGTGGCGGCGAAGCCCGACAGCGTCGAGATCTGCTTCGTCCCGGGGAACGACTATCGGGCGTTCCTCGACGGCCGCCTCGAGCAGCAGCCCGGCGAACTGCAGGACGAGACCGGCGCCGTCATCGCTGAACACGGCGGCATCGCGAACTACACGATCGGCCAGCGCAAGGGCCTCGGCGTCGCCACGGGCGAACCGCGCTACGTCACCGCGCTGGACCCGGTCCGGAATATCGTCACCATCGGCCCCGAAGACGGCCTGTTCGCCACCACAGTCGAAGTCAGCGGCCTGAGCTGGGTGAGCGGCAATGCGCCGGCGGTTGGGGCGCACTTCGAAGCGAAGGCCCGCTACAAGGCGGAACCGGCCGCCGCGGAACTGGTTTCGTGCTCCCAGGACGGCGCGGTCGTCCGTTTCGAGCGCCGCCAGCGGGCGCTCACCCCCGGCCAGACCATCGCCTTCTACGCCGGCGACGAAGTCCTCGGCGGAGGCACCATCGAGCGTGTGAAGCGGTAGGGCTGGGGTCCATTCCCGTTCGCGAATGTTCGGTGGCTGGCGATTGGCGTTGCGGTGAATAAGCTGTCAGCCGCTGGAGCCGCGGGGCTCGGTCCCCGCTTACCGGGGGCACACATTCGGTGGCTGGCGATGGCGTTGGGGTGGGTAAGCGGGCGCGGAGGCCCGCGACTCCATTCCCGTGTGCGGGTGTTCGGTGGCTGGCGATGGGTGTTGGAGTGAATAAGCGGTCAGCCGCTGGAGTCGCGGGGCTCGGTCCCCGCTTACTGGGGCACACATCCGGTGGCTGGCGATGGCGTTGCGGTGAAGCTGCGGTGAGTAAGCGGCCGCGGAGGCCCGCGGCTCCATTCCTGTGCGCGAATGTTGGGTTGCCTGCGATTGGCGTTGCGGTGAATAAGCGGGCGCGGAGGCCCGCGGCTCCATTCCTGTGCGCGGGTGGTCGCCTGTACGCTTGCCGGATGACGATTGCCGCAGTGTTCCTTGACGTGGATGGCGTCATCAACGACCACGCCCTTAATCCCGGCATGTGGGACGCCCACATCGGTGAGGTGCTCGCCCCTGTGCTCGGCGGCGATGCCCGCGCGTGGGGGCAAGGCGAACCGCGCGGTCTTTCCGGCGATCTTCGCCCAGCACCCAACCTGGGGCACGGACCCCATGACCCGCATCCGGACGGAGGCGACCGAGACCATCGGCGCCATGGCCGAGTACCTCGGGATGGCCCGGCCGGCGCCAGACCAGTGTTTCGACCTGTTGCGGGCGGCCGACGTTCACGTCGCGGCGACGGCCGAGGCTGCTTTCCCGTTCGCCGCTGATGCCATCCGGGCGCTGGCGGCGCGCCTGCCCGTGCACACGGCGACCGGCAACCCATCGTGGCGGGTCGAAGCGCTCCTCACTGGCCTCGGCGTGCGCGAACTCGTGGGCGTCCTCGCCGGACCGGACCTGGTCGGAATATCAAAGGGCGGCCCGCTCTACTACGAACGTGTCGTGGCCCTGGCCGGCGCCGACCCGTCGACCGCGCTCATCGTCGACGACAGTGTCACCTGTATCGCATGGGCAGCCGAAGCAGGAGCGCAAACGGCCCACATCACGTCCGAAGCCTGTCCCTGCCCGGCAACCCGGCATCTCGCCACGCTCGCCGAAGTACCCGCCCTGGAGCTGATAGCTGACCGCTGAAAGCGGATACCCAGCGGCTGGTAGAATCCCTCCACCCTGGCCCATGCCCACCCCAAGGAGTGCCCCATGAAGTTCGGCGTCCAGATGTTCCCGACCGATTACGCGATCCCGCCGGCCGAGCTCGCGAAAGCCTGCGAAGACCTCGGCTTCGAATCGCTCTTCTTCCCCGAGCACACGCACATCCCGACGAGCCGGCGGACGCCATGGCCGGGCGGCGCGCCCCTGCCGATGGAGTACTCGCACACGCACGACCCCTTCGTTGCCAGCGCCATGGCCTTCGCTGTGACGAAGACCCTGAAGGTCGGCACCGGCATCTGCCTCGTCATCGAACGGGACCCGATCACGCTCGCGAAGGAAGTGGCCAGCGTCGACTTCCTCTCCGGTGGGCGCTTCCTCTTCGGTATCGGCGGCGGCTGGAACGAGGAGGAGATGGAGAACCACGGCACCGTGCCGCGCCTGCGCTGGCGCATCCTCCGCGAGCGCATCCTCGCGATGAAGGAGATCTGGACGAAGGACGAGGCCGAGTACCACGGGAAGTTCGTGAACTTCGACCCCATCTGGTCGTGGCCGAAGCCGGCCCAGAGGCCGCACCCGCCGGTCATGATCGGCGGCGCAGGGCCGCGCACGCTCGACCGTGTGGTCGAGTACGGCGACGCCTGGATGCCGATCGGCGGACGGTCCGGCGCGGTCCTCGGCAAGATGGTTGCCGAGTTGCAAGAGAAGGCGAAGGCGGCGGGCCGCGCTCCGATCCCGGTCTCCGTCTTCGGCGTGCCGCCCTCCCAGGAAGTCATCGAAGGGTACGCGGCGATGGGCGTCGAGCGTGTGCTCTTCGGGCTGCGCCCCGAGACAGCCGACAAGGTCATCCCGGCGCTCAAGCACTACGCCGAGGTCGCCGGCCTGTAGAGCGTTCGAACCCCGGCGCTCAGACCACCTTCAGCGGCGTCCACTCGCCTTCGGGCAGTTCGACTTCGATGGCGTCGCCGGGCCGGATGACGCCGCCGCTGAGCACCACGCCCATGATCCCGGCCTTGCGCACGAGGTTGCCCTCTGCATCGCGGTGGAGGACGGCCTGCATGAGACCGTCCTGGTAGCCGTCGATCTGCGCGCACGGATTGCGCAGGCCGGTCACGCGAACGGTCGCTTCGCCGAAGCGGAGGAGCGTGCCAACCGGCAGGCCGAGCAGGTCCACGCCGCGCGTGGTGATGTTCTCGCCCATCTCGCCGGGCTTCACGGCGTACCCCTTGCCGCGCACCTCGTCGAACAATTCGGCGTGGATGAGGTGGACCTGGCGGAGGTTCGGCTGGGTGGGATCCGCCTTCACCCGCGAGCGGTGCTTCACCGTCTCCCCGAGGTGCGCATCCCCTTCGACGCCGAGGCCCTCGACCAGCGTGATTGCCTCCTGGACCGGTTTCGAGAACGTGTGTGTGGGGCTGACACTGACGGCGACGACGGTTCCGGTGGTGGTTTGCATGCCCTCATCGTGGCAGTCCGCGCGATGGTTCGCCACCGCCCCGGCCGGGGCGCGGTGTAGACTCGCG
The DNA here is from genome assembly GCA_020853755.1 of Dehalococcoidia bacterium. Classification (GTDB taxonomy): domain Bacteria; phylum Chloroflexota; class Dehalococcoidia; order Tepidiformales; family Tepidiformaceae; genus Amarobacter. The sequence goes on from JADYYG010000015.1 coordinate 17,048, forward strand.
CGATGGTGTTCGAACTGTCGGCCTCGGTCGTCCTCTGGCGCGGCCCGGAGATCCTCGTGATGAAGCGGGCCGGCGGGTTCTCCGCGGGTGGCTGGTTCATCCCCGGCGGGCACCTCGAAGCCGGCGAACGGCCAGACGAAGCGGCGGCCCGCGAGGTCTTCGAAGAGACCGGCATCACCGTCGCTGCGGGTTCGCTCCGGCTCGTCGATGTCATGACCTACGAGACCGGCAACGGGACGGCGCACACCATCATCTACAACGGCGACTGCCCGCCCGGCGCCGAAGCGGCGATCAACGATGAGCATGTCTACTCGCGCTGGATGACACCGGAGGCGTACATCGCGCGCTTCCTCGACGGCGAGATGATTCGCGCCCGCGGCGCTGGCGAAGCTGCCGTGGCCCTCGCCGCCGAAGTCGCCCGCGTGGTGCGTTCGGCGGCAGCGGCGCGGGGGTAGGGGCCGGCCGAGAGTGGTATGGTTCGGGCATGAGCGCACACCCCGTGGCGGACACCACCCACCAACGGGTACAGATCCGGATCCCCGGCTGGCTCATCCTGCTCGCGCTGGTCATCACCGTTGGCTGGTGGATCGGCGGGCGTGTGACCGGCGGCGACTCGGCGGACGAGATGGACTTCCCTGCGCGGGTGACTCGCCTCGATTCGAGCATCGAGAACCGCGTGCTGAGTGTGACGCTGCTGGTCGAAGCCAACGGGACGTTTGACCCGCGGACCCTGGCCGTCACCATCGTCCTCGATGACCAGAGTCAGCTGAGCGCTGGCATTCGAGACGTGCGCGAAGGCGCCTGGCACAACCGCAGTTCGATCATCACGGTGGATCGGCTTCTCCCGGAGGGGCGCACGGCCATCGCTATCGCCATCGAGGGCGGCAACGGTGGCACAACGGTGGCCCTTCCCGGGGAGGCTGCGCGGTGAACCGCGTCGCGCGCCTGCTCAGTCCTCCCGGCGCCGTGATCGACGTCGCAATCCCGCGGTGGCTCGTCGGCAGCCTGCGCCTCATCGTGGCCGGGGCGATCCTCGGCGCTCTCGCGCTCGCTGCCGGGGCGCTCGTTGTCCAGCGGGGCGGCTCGGATCATGCGACTGCAGGCGGCGCGTTCGAGCTCGTGGCCGCCCGGTTCGAGGACCGGCCTGTGCGTTACGAAGTTCGCGTCACGGCCGCCGCCCGCCCGATGGAGCGCCTCGACCGGGAGTGGACGCTGCTCCTCTCGTCCGGCTCGGTTCACTGGGCCAATGTTGTCGAAGGGCCGGCGAGACTTGCTGCCGGGCAATCCGCGACGGTCGTCCTCAGCTTCGCCTTCGAACCCACGCCCGCGGAGGGCGAGCCGGTGGCGCTGCGCTGGGATCCGGACCGGAAGGTCACCGCATCGGTTGACCTGCGCACGCAGCCCTGAATCTCAGGCTGCCGCCTCTTCGCGGCCGGGCCGGAGCACGCTCACCGGGGCCGTCCGCGACGGGCGTTCGAACCGCTTCGCCACCTGCCAGCTCACCACGATGACCAGCCCGCCGAGCGCCATGTCGAAGAAGAGGTGGTTTGCGCTGGCCACAATCGCCCAGGTCATCACCACCGTGAGAAGGACCGCGCCGGCGCGCAGAGCCCGGCTCCGGCTGTTCACCCAGATGGCTGCCGAGGCCATCGCAATCCACCCGAAGTGGAAACTCGGGATGGCCGCGTATTCGTTCAGGATGAGTGACGGCTGCGCGTAATCGACGTGGGTGTTGCCGCCAAAGACCGTGTCGACGAAGCCGAGGTCGTACCCGTGGGCGGCCATCAGCCGCGGCGGCGCCGCCGGGACGAGCCAGTAGAAGGCCAGCCCGATGACCATCGAGACGAACATCACATTGCGCATGAAGCGGAAGGCCTGCCGGTCGTGGAACCAGAGCCAGCCGCCGACGACGGCGAGCACGGGGAAGTGGAGATAGGCGTAGGTGAAGTTGGCGAACTCCTTGACTGCGTAGAAGCGGATGGAGATCTCCTGCACTTCTGGCTCCCAGAAGAGGTGGAGCGCGCGTTCGAACGCAACGAGATGGCGCGTCACATCGACCGAATAACCGAGACGGTCCGGCGCTGCGCCGCGGAGCAAGAAGTACACGCCGATAACCGAGAGCACGATGCCGAAGTCGCGGCCGAAGAGCGCAGCGCGTTCGAGGGCAACGGTTGGCAGTGGGCGCTGCAGCGGGCGGGTGCTTGCGATCGGCCGGTAAGGGATGGGTCGAATGGCCATCTGGGGCGCCTCCTTTGCTCTTGCATGGGCCTGCCGGGGGCAGGCTGCGGTTTATGGTGCGAACCGGGGACGTCCCGGGCGTCAGTCTTTCGGGTGAGCCGCCGCCATGCCTTCGACGGCGGGGCTGCGGCGTGCTTGTCACCGCTGCCGGCAGTGTCTCGCGAAGGGTGCGTGCGCTTCCGCGGCCGGGCTCACAGACCGACTCATCCTTTGGTCGGAACTGCGCCGGGCTCACCAGCGACCTCTTCCCGGGACCGTGGCTCATGCCAACAGGGTTTGTTCGAAGGCAATGTGCGGGGACGGCGCCCCGCACCTACCGGGGGTTGGACAACCACACACAGCGACGGCCAATGTGCGGGGACGGCGCCCCGCACCTACCGGGGGTTGGACGACCGCAAACCGCGAAGGCAATGTGCGGGGACGGTGCCCCGCACCTACCGGGGGTTGGACAACCGCAAACCGCGACGGCCGATGTGCGGGTACGGCGCCACGCACCTACCGGCGGTTGGACAACCGCAAACCCTCCCCACCACCACCAAAGAAAATCAAACAATGACTTGATTTTCTTAAGGTTCATGTTATTCTCCTCGCACCGAGGAGGGTTATCCATGACCGTAACCACCAGATCGCCGCTCGAAGCCCTCGTTCAGCAGGGGCTCGAAGCCGTCTCTGCCCAGCCCGGCGCACGAGGCCTCGCCCAGGCTTCGAACACCCCCTCCGAGACGGTCGAACATGTCGCCGCCGGGCTCCTCGCCGCCATGGGCTACCACGAAATCGGCGCCGACCTCGACCTTCGCGCGGTCGCTCTCCTTGGGGCGGCCTGCATCTCCGGGCTCCAGGCCTTCGCCGAGATGGAGCCGGGCGTGCATGACCCGGAGGCCGCAATCGCGGCGCTGGCCGACCTCCTGCGCCGCACCGCGCCTGTGGAGGCCGCCCGATGACGCTGAACCCCGGCGCACCGCCCGTCCTCGAAATCCGCGACCTCGTGAAGCGCTACCGCAACGGCACGCTCGCGAACGACCGCATCTCCCTCGCACTCCGGCCCGGCGAGATCTACGGCCTCCTCGGCCCGAACGGCGCCGGCAAGACGACGCTCGTCCGCCAGGTGCTGGGCGTCCTCAAGCCCACCTCTGGCACGATTACCCTCGACGGCCGGGACGCCGTAGCCGACCCCGGGTTCGCCCGCGCGAGCATCGGCTTCCTTCCCCAGGGTCAGTTCGACCTCCTCTCCCTGCGCGTCGGCGAACTCATCGATTACTCGGCCCGGCTGCGCGGGATGAGCACGGCCGATGCCCGCCGCCGCCGCGACGAACTGGCCGGCCAGTTGGACCTCGGACCCTTCCTCCAGACCTCGATGCATGCTGCCTCTGGCGGTGTCCGGCGGATGGCCGGGTTCGCCGCCGCGATCGCCGCTCCCGCTCGCCTCCTCGTGCTCGATGAACCGACGAACGACGTCGACCCAATCCGCCGCCAATTGCTCTGGAACGCCATCGGCGAACTGGGCGCGAACGGAGCCACCGTGCTCCTCGTCACCCACAACCTCGCCGAGGCCGAGCGCTTCATCGACCGGCTGGCCATCATCGACGGCGGCCGCATCGTGCGCGAAGGCACCCCCGGCGCGCTCCGCTCCCTCGTGACCGACAAGCTGCGGCTCGAACTCGTGCTCACCGGCGCGGTCACACCTCACCCGGCGCTCACCCGCGAACACGCCGACTCCGGCACATACCTGTTCGACCAGCGCGACCTGCCGGCGGTCAGCAACTGGCTGACGGCGGTACGCGAAGCCGGCTTCCTCAGCGACTTCCGCATCGGCCCGCCGACCCTCGACGACATCTACGCGGCAGTGATGACGCCCTCCCGCCAGCTGGAGGCAGTCTCATGAATGTGGTGAGCCAGTACCGCGACCTGCTCGGCATCCAGCTGCGTTCCATGCGCGATGAAGTGTGGATGATCGCCATCATCCAGGTGATGCTCGGCGTCGGGCTCATGCTCGGGACGGGCTACCTCATCCCCAACATCTCCGACATGTCGGCCACCTTCCTCGTCACCGGGTGCGCCGTCCAGGCGTTCGTCACGATGGGCCTCGTGATGCTGCCGCAGTTGCTGGCCCAGTCGAAGGCGGAGGGCCGCATCGAGTACTTCCTGACGATGCCGGTCAGCCGCGAGGCCTACCTCCTCGCGCTCATCACCGTGGTCGCGATAACGGCGCTGCCGGGGGTCGCGTTCACGCTCGGCTTCGGTGCCTGGGTGTACGGCCTCTCGTTTGGTTTCGAACCCGCCTTCCTCGCCGTGACGGTGCTCTGCATCCTGTCGCTCGCGGGCGTTGGGGTTGCTCTCGCGATGTTCAGCCCGCACCAGCAACTGGTGAACGCGACCACCCAGCTCATCATCTTCTACGTGCTCTTCTTCTCGCCGGTCATCCTTCCGGCTTCGCAGCTGCCGGAGGTCCTCCAGCAGTCGGCGAAACTCGCGCCACCCACCTACGCCGCTGACGGCGTGCGGGCGACGCTGACCGACCTGCCGGGCACGAACCTGGGCAAGGACCTCGTGGTGATGAGCGGGTTCGCTGTTGGATCCATCGCGCTGAGCGCGTTCGCCATTCGCAGGCGCGGGTAAGCCGGACACCGGACCGCGCACCCCTCTCGTTGCGTTGCCGGGGCTGGTATCGCCCCGGCAACGGCATTTTCAGGTGACACGAGCGTCCCTATATCAAAACTTATCATTATCCTAAGTACATTTCTGATGCTTTCTACTCGCCTTATGTGCGGGTAATCCCTATTTCGCTCGGAGCTAACGAAATCGAATCTTCAACTGAGGTTCAGCGCAGCCATAGCGACTTCCTCACGGTGAGAGCAGATGACGCAGTACGACGCGTAACTCCAGCAAGGATGACCATCTCCAGGGCTACGAGAAAGGCCCAACGCTACCGCCACCCTGTGCTCTTGGACAGGACTGAAGCCATACCTCCTGTCAGACCTCAGCCCGGTGGTTTACCAACTGTCAAACACGACTATGTCAAATGGATACGCAATGCCGTGTCTACAAGGTCTCAAAGTGCCTCCGAAAGGTTCTGAAATGAAACTCAATTTGCAAGCGAAGCTCATGGGCGGCTTCGCGATCGTCATCCTTTTCCTCGTTGCTGTCGCGAGCGTTGGGTTGATGCGGCTCAATGAGGCTGTGTCTCGGACTGAGACGATGTATGCCGATAACGTGCTTGGCGTACAGCACGTGCTTCTGGCCAACCGGTACTACATCTCGTTCGCCCGGGAGATGCGGTCTGCCGTGCTCGCCCAGGACGATGCGGCCCGTGCCAAAGCGGTAGAGGAAGCGAAATTGGACCTCGCCGAAGGTTCGAAAGCCTTCGCGGAGTACGGCGAAGTCATGCAGCAGGGCAACGCCGAGCAGCAGAAGGCTTACGCGGAACTCAAGGAGCGTGTGGACGCCACCACAGCCACCCGGGCCAAAGCCATCGAACTTGTCGGCGGTGGAAAAGTCCAGGAAGGGTGGGCTCTCGAGCAGGGTCAGATGGCGCTCGTGGTAGAGCAGAATTCTTTGCTTGACCAGGCCGGCGAGGATGAGGCCGAGCTGGCCAGGGCCTCGCGCGACAGGTCAGAGAGCGCGGGCTCGTCGGCACGCACGCTGGTCATTGGTCTGACCATCGCCGCCGCGCTGCTTGGGCTTGGTATCGCGTTCTTTCTCGCACGTTCCGTGACTTCAGGCGCGGCAGCGGTCGTTGATCGCCTGAGGAGCCTCCAGGGGCACTGCCTTTCCGACCTCGAGCACGGGTTCAAGGCGCTGGCCGCCGGTGATCTGAGTATCCCGGTACAGCCGGTCACTCAGCCCATCGCAAACCCTGGCGCCGACGAGATCGGGCAGGCCGCGGCCACGGTTAACGACCTCATCACGCTCATGGTCTCGACTATCGCGAGCTACAACGAATCGCGGACGACGCTTTCCGAGCTGATCCGCGAAGTGCAGCAGGGCGCCAGCTCCATCAGCGGGGCCGCGACCTCGCTCCAGGAGAACTCGGACCAGATGGCCGCTGCGACGGGCCAGATCGCCGTCGCCATCAACGAAGTGACGCGCAGCGCCGTCAACCTCTCGTCGCTCTCGCAGGACTCTGCGCGGGAAGTCGAACGGGTGGCCGCCGGGTCGCAGCAACTGGCAGCCAGCGCCGCCGCCTCGTCGGATTCGGCCACGAGTTCCCGCGACGAAGCGACCCAGATTGGCCAGCGCATCCAGCTCGTCGCCGCCGCCTCGGAAGAAGTGGCTTCGGCCGCCGAGGAGTCGCGCACCGCGGCCCAGCACGGCCAGGAAGCTGTCCGCGAAGCCGTGCGTTCCATGGAGTCGATTGCGGCGGCAGTCGGGCGGGCCTCGTCCACCGTCGACCAGCTCGGCGAATACGGCCAGCAGATCGGGAACATCGTGAAGGCGATCGACGAGATCGCCTCGCAGACGAACCTCCTCGCCCTCAACGCCGCCATCGAAGCGGCCCGGGCGGGCGAACAGGGCCGCGGCTTCGCGGTCGTCGCCGAAAATGTGCGCTCCCTCGCCGAACGCTCGAGCGAATCGACGAAGGAGATCGCGGACCTCATCGCGAAGGTGCAAAACGGCACCGAAGAAGCGGTTCAGGCGATGGCGGTCGGCGTCCAGGACGTCGAAGCCGGGCGCAGCATCACGAGCCAGGCTGGCGACGCGCTCGAAAGCATCATCGTCAGCGTCCAGCAGTCGGCTGCCCGGATGAAGGAGATCGCACACGAAGTGGGCGACCTCGCGACGGGCGCGGGCCGCATCGTCGGCAGCGCCGAGCACATCGCCTCGATGGCCTCGGAGTCGGCGCGTGGCGCCGGCGACATGGCCCAGGGCACGAGCCGGGTGACCGAGGCCATCGTCCAGGTTTCGGCCACGAGTGAAGAGACTTCGGCGTCAGCTGAAGAAGTTTCGGCGAGCACAGAAGAGCTCTCCGCGCAGTCGGAAGAGCTGGCAGCCACGGCCAGCCGCCTGACGGACATGGCGGCCGGGTTGAACGCCGCAACTGCGCGCTTCAAGCTCGCCTGACGGACCGGCGCCTCCCGCCGGGAAGAGGGCCGCGGTCACCGCGGCCCTCTCGCCGTGCCCGGAGACTCGCGCACGGGGACGCCTCCACAGCTTTCGCGAAGGCCCGTGCGTAGAAGGGAACCGCGCACGGCAGTAAGCGGATCGCGCCCCAAGTGAGACAGCATCCCCCCGGCCGAACCACTCCCGCTCTGGCGTGAACATGGGCGCCGAGGTCACCGTGGTTCGAGCCACCGCGAAGGTGGAAGTTCGGCCGATGCGTGTCTCGCTGCCGCAAACAGGGTTGTGGTGGACGAGGTGTGGCCTCCCTTACGGTCGGATCTATGAGGGGTTGGGGTTGGTCAATGGTTGGGAGGCTGTCGCGTGCTGGGTTGGTTGGGAGGCGATCCGCTTACTGCCGTGCGCGGTTCCCTGTGCGGGTGTGCTGCCACGAACGTGTTTGCCGGGATGACCGTGCCCTCCCTGACGGTCGGGCCTTTGCGGATGGGGTGCTCAGTCTTTGGTGCCAACCCCGTCTTCGCCAGGGCCTGCGCGTAAGCGAGGGCATGGTTGCAATTGCCACGATGGTGAAAGTTCGGCCGATGCGTGTCTCGCTACCGCGAACAGGGTTGTGGTGGACGAGGCGTGGCCTCCCTGACGGTCGGATCTATGAGGGGTTGGGGTTGGTCAACGGTTGGGAGGTCGCCGCGTGCTGTGTGGATTGCACGGCGGTCCGCTTACTTCTGGGCGCGGTTCCCTTTTTCGGGATTGCGCCGGAACGAGCGGACCTGCTGGAAACTCCGCTTCGGCAGATGGCGCAGGTGGACATCGCCCATTGCCCGCACGAACAGCCACGAGAGCACGACCACGACGCCGCCCATCACCATGTCGAAGAAGTAATGGTTCCCGGTCACCGTCACCGCCCACCACATCGTCACCGACATCGCGACCGCGCCCGCGCGCACCCAGCGGTTGGAGGTGTTCGTCCAGATAGCCATCGAAGAGAGCAGGATCCAGCCGAAGTGGAAGCTCGGCAGGGCCGCGTAGTCGTTCACGAACGGCCCCGGCTGGAAGTAACTCACGTTGCTCGTCGCCCCGTGGACCGTGTCGATGAAGCCGAAGTCGTAGCCGTAGTGCTCCATCAGCCGCGGCGGCGCGGCCGGGATAATCCAGTAGGAGAGGATGCCAATCGTCGCGGAGACCAACAGGACGTTGCGGACGAAGCGGAACTTCACCGGGTCCTTGAAGACGAGCCAGAGCGCAATCGCGAGCATGACCGGGTAATGGCCCCAGGCGTAGACCACGTTCGCGACCGACATCAGCCAGCCGTGGCCGAGGAAGGCAGCCTGCCAGCGGACTTCCTGGAAAACGCCGATGCTCTGTTCGAACTGGATGAGGCGGAGGCTGCGGCTCACCGAGCCGTCGATGTTGTCTGGCCGGATCCCGCGAAGGTAGAAATACGCCACCATGATCACGGCGGTGCCCACGATTTCGCGGGCTGCCAACCGGAACCGGCGAGCCACCGTCAGGCTGCCGGGCGCTTGCGGATTGTGGGCGACCACGACCAGCGTCCTCCACAGGCGTTCCGCGGACCGCGCGAGCGTTCCGCCTTTACCCGTGCGACCAAGCTAGCAAGGTTGAGCGCAGGCAGTCAAGCGATAAATTCGCTCAAAGCATGAAGTTTGCGCGGACCGAACCTGTGCCCGGCCGGTGACTGCGACAGCCGTAGGAGCTTCGTTAGAAAGGTCAAGGCCGCTCGCGCGCGTTCCGCCGCGATGGGGCATACTGAAATGGAGAGGTTCGAGCAGCATGAACGCTACGACCGAAGATCGTGACGAGCCGATGCAGCCGGAGTTGCCCGCGCGCAATGCCGAGGCCCTGGCGATGCAGCGATGCAAGCGCTGCCAGTTGCTCTATTCGGCCAACAAGTCTACGAGCGCGCTGAAGCTCACCTACTGTAGCTTCCTCTGCGAACTCGGGGATCTCGGCTTCAGCATGCAGGGCCTCGAACACATGGAGCGCGCGCCGAAGGCTGAAGCAGCCCCCGAAGCGCCGGAAGCTCCTGCGGGCGAACTCGCACCCAGCGCCGCCATCATCTAATTCCGGGTTCCGAAGGTTCGGGCGAGCGCTCTACGTTGCCTGCTGCCCAAACCGCCCGAACTCGTTGGCGAATGCCGGCGTCGCCCGGTAGCGCGTGTTCCTGCCCTTTCCGGCTCGTTCGACCCATCCCTTCTGAACCATCTCCCCGAGGTCTGCCAGGGCTGACGAGGCTGACGTGCCGGTCAGTTCCGCATAGATGGTCGTGGAGAGCGGGGCGACGTCGAGCATCCACATGAACGCGAGCGCCTGTCGGGGGTGTACGGCCCGGCCCGCATGGTCCATCCACTGGTGCATGCGCTCGTTGAAGCTGACCGCCATTTCCTCGAGGCTGGTTGCGGCCTGCACGAGGGCCCGGGTGTGGAACTCAACGAACGGCGTGACATCGATGCGGGCAACGAAGTCCTGGCCCTGTGTAGCCAGCAGCGCGTCGTAGTACTCCTGCTGCATGTCGAGGATCGCCCCGCTGACCGAGAGCGTCCCGTCGCCGGACCACCCCGTGCGTTGAAGAATCATGTCGGCAAGGAGCCGGGCCGTCCGGCCGTTGCCGTCGTCGAACGGGTGCACCGAAACGAGGCCGAAGTGGGCCATGGCGGCCACCACCGGACCGGCGTAGGTATCCTCATCGATCCATCGCTGGACTTCGTCAACGAGGCTGGCCATCAGGCTGGGGACCAGCTCTGGCGCGGGTGGGCGGTAGCGGACTTGCCGCGTCTGCGAGTTGACGATCAGGCTCGGTCCGAGGCGGTAGCGCCCGCGAGAGTTCGCCGCGGGCAGCCCACGGAGGATGACCGAGTTCATCGCCCGGATGAGTCCCTCGTCGATCCGGACGGAACGGTCCTCCGCGATCTGTTGCACAAGGTCGTAGGCGCTGTCCAGGTTCTGGAGCATTAGGACATCGGTGCTCGTCGAGTCGCCGCCTTCGACCAGGGCCGCCACGGCTTCGTCCTCTGAGAGCTGGTTGCCTTCGATGACCGTCGACGTGTGGACGCTTCGATAGCGGGCGCGTTTCAGAAAGTACGGCTCGAACCCGCGCGGGATGAGCATACGCGCGGCGTACAGTTGCGAGCGGAGATCGGCGATCGCCCGGTCGTCTTGCTCAGAGGTGATCTCAAAGCTGGGGCTCACGCACCCTCCCGAGGGACTAGTCCCTCAATCAGAGACGGTATTCGATATTTCTCGTTCGTCAAGGGATTATTCGCGCAGGATGACGGATTAGTTCCCCGCTTCAGCCCTATTCCTTCCGGAGCAGCCGCCCGTGGACGCGGTACAGGTGGTGCAGCCGGCCGGTGTCTTTCAGTCTCCATTCCAGGTCATCGGCGCAGCGAACGGTTTCGAGGCCGGCCGACGCGAAGAGCGCGTCCCAGTCCCCCGCGGTGATGCGCCAGCGGTCGCGCGGGGTCGCGCTCAGATGCCATGAGTCCGGCGAGGCGAACAGCAGCCACCCTTCGGGCCGCACGAGCGCCGCGGCCTGTTCGAGCGCCGCCGCCGGGTCTGGCAGCGAATCGAGCACATTGACCAGGCAGGCGAGCCCGAACGCGCCCTCAACGAACGGTGGCCGGTGGAGGTCGCCAAGGACGAAGCGCACGCTCTCCGCAGACGGTTCGTTCTCCATCGTCGCGACGCCGAAGCGGGCGGCATCGAGCCGCACCGGGAACGGGAACGTGCCGCCGCGGGCCACGCGTTCGCCCCAGCGTACGAGCCACGGGTCGCTGTCGAGGCCGGTCACTGGCGCGCCGGTCCGTTCGGCCAGTTCGAACGCGAGGTTGCCCGCGCCACAGCCGAGGTCGACCACGCTGCCGACGCTGAGCCCCGGCGGGAGGAGCACTTCGCAGAGGTCCGCGTAGAAGGTCTCGCGGGCGCGTTCGTGCCGGGCGAGGAGGAAGACAGCCGCGCGGGCCGTCGCTGCGAACTCCGGCATGCCCGGCCGCAGCCCGGCCAGCCACGCGCCAAGGTCGCCGTCCGCCGGGAGGGCGCCGCTCACGGGACGGTGAGGGCCACTTTGCCGAAGTTCTGGTTCGAAGCGAGGTACTCGTGCGCGGCCGCCGCTTCGGCCAGCGGGTAGACGCGGTCGACGACGACCTTCACGCGGCCAGCGGCGATGTGCGGGAGCACGCTCTTTTCGAACGCGCGCGTGGCGTCAGCCTTCTCTTCCAGCGGGCGGGCGCGCAGGGTGGTGCCCCGCACCGAGGCGCGTTTCGCCATCAGCGGCCCGAGGCTCACGCCAGTTGCGCCGCCGCCGAGCATGCCGACGAGCACGACGCGCCCGCGCAACGCCAGCGCCTTCATGTTCCGCTCCCAGTATTCCGGCCCGATGACATCGAGGATGACATCGACTCCGCGGCCGCCGGTCGCTTCGAGGACGGCCGCCGCGAAGTCCTGCTCCCCGTAGTTGACCGCGACGTCGAGGCCGAGCGCCTGCGCCTGTTCGAGCTTGGCGGCGCTGCCCGCCGTGCCGGCCACGAGCGAGGCGCCCATCGCCTTCGCTATCTGGATGGCGGCGACGCCCACGCCGGAGCCTGCGGCGTGGATGAGCACGGTTTCGCCCGAGACGAGGCCGCACTGGCGAAGCGCGTCATGCGCGGTGATGTACACCTCGGGGGTGGCGCCGGCCTCCTGCCAGGAGAGGTTCGCCGGGACCTTCATCGCCAACCGGTGATGCGTGACCACCTGTTCGGCATAGCCGCCGCCGGCGAGCAAGCCCATCACCCGGTCGCCCACGGCGAAGCCTTCGACCCGTGCGCCCACCGCGAGGACCTCGCCGGCGTATTCGAGACCCGGGACTTCGAATGCGGGTTTCGGGCCGGGCTGCGGGTAGCCTCCCTGCCGCTGGAGCAGGTCGGCGCGGTTGAGCGCGGTGGCCCGGACACGGACGAGCAGGTCCTCCGGCCCGGCGATAGGGTCCGGGACCTCCTGCATTTGGAGGACCTCGGGACCACCCGGTTTCGTGATGACGACAGCGCGCATAGCGGGCACCCTCGGGGCATTCACAGTTTCGCTCAAGGGTAGCAAGCGCAACCCGAACGCGACTGCCGCCAGCAAGGGCGCCGCCAGTATGATCCGAACCGATGAGGCCCGGCCCAGGAACAACCGCCGCATGAGTGACGCCTTCGCGCCCGGGCCGGGGGGACGCTTCTTCGGCGTCGCCGTGCGCGGGTCCACCTACCTGCGGACGCTCTACCTGCTCGCCGGCTTCCCGTTTTCGATCGCCACCTGGGTCGCGCTGGTCACGCTGCTCTCTGTTGGCGCCGGCCTGGCCGTTACCGTCGTCGGCATCCCGCTGCTGATCATCACGATGTACCTCTGGTGCTACAACGCGGCGGTCGAGCGGCTGTTCGCGAACACCCTCCTCGGCGCGCGCATCCGGCCGTTGCCGTTCGGCGTCGAAGGTGACCTGAACGCCTGGGCGCGGATCAAAGCGCGCCTGCGCAACCCGTACACGTGGCGAACGCTCGCTTTCCTGCTGCTCCTCCGCTTCCCCATGGGCATCGCCGGGTTCTTCTGGGCGACGACTATCCTCGGGACGCTGTTCAACCTCCTCATCGTGCCCTTCAACCTCCTCTTCGGGGTCGAACGGCCGATGTACGGCGTGACCATCGATACGCCGTGGGAGGCCGCGCTCTGCGTGCTCGCCGGCATCGCCCTCGTCGTCCCGGCGCTCCACCTGCTGAGCTTTGGCGGCTGGTTCTGCGGCCGAATCACCGAGTGGACACTGCAATCACCGGCGCGCCCCGGCGAACCGTGGGGCGAATCGTTCGACCATGCGGTCACCGCCGCGGTCACCTGGCCGGGCGTGGCCGGGCGCCGCATCACCACGGCGGCGCGCCGCGAACGCTCCATCCAGCTCCGCGTGTGGCTGGCCCACGCCGGGCTCTATGCCCTCGTCATGGCCGTCCTCCTCGTCATCGACGTCCTGACGACGCCCGGACAGTGGTGGGTGCTGTGGCCCGCGTGGGGGTGGGGGATGGCCCTCGCGCTGCACACCGGCTACCTGCTTGGCGGCCTGCTTGGCGGCCATGCCCTGCTCTTCGCCGTCGCCGGCATCGGCTTCTTCATCATCGACGCCGAACTGGTCACCGACTCGACGTGGTTCTTCTGGCCGCTGGTCAGCTGGGGCATCGCCCTCGCCTTCCACGCCTTCCTCTACTTCGGCTTCGCCCCGGTGCGCGCGGAAGAGTAAGGGGGAGGTGGGATTTTGGATTGGGGATTGGGGATTGCTGGGGTGGAGTCAGTCCACGCGGCGGAACGCCGTCATCTCCTCAAGCTGGCTCCGTGAGACGTACGTCTTGCGGTCGCCCTGACGGCGGTACCGGGCCAACCCTTCTTTGATCAGCCGGAAGATGGTGCTCCGGGAGATGCCGTACTCCAGGACAGCAGCATCGATGGAGATCAGGTCATACAGACTGTTGACATCTGGCTGGTCAAAGTATGCCCAACCGTAAGGAAGAGTTTCCGAAATGGCATTCAGATCGAATTGGGCATTCGGCACATCGGGGCTTGCGGGGCACGCAGAGGTGCATCGTGAAATCCAGCACGGCGTAATTGTAGTCTCGGAAGACCCTGCCAGGCGTGAGGGCATCCGCCATCAAGTAGACCCATCTCTTTCGTCGGGTTTCTGCGTCGTACGGGCGGCGCTCCAGCCGGGAGAGCCATCGGGCAACGTTGTTGTCGATGATCACCGCTCGCTGACCACGATGCATACTGAGCCACGCGGCCGCCGCGTACGGCCCCACTCCGGGGAGCGCCCTCAATCCTGCCAACTGTTCAGGTGGCGATCCTCCGGCAACTGCCACCTGCCGTGCGGTCTCGTAGAGCAGCGGCCCGCGCCAGTGGAGTCCGGTTTGCGACGTGATTTCCATGGCAACCCCCGGCCCGGCGTCGACGAGTGCTTCGGCTGTTGGGAATCGCTCTCGAAGCCGGAGAAAGACCGTCTCCGCCTGCGCGGCCCGCGTCCGATGGAGGAGCATCTCCGCCACGAGGGTCAGCCATGGATCTGACTCGGTGCGCCATGCGTAATCCGCGAAGTTCGCGCGGCCCCACCTCAGGAGGCGGCGTCGAATGCGTTCGATTCTTCGAGCAGCCTCCCCGTTACCAGCTCTCTCGGGGGCGCGAGCTCGATCTGGCGTGGGCGAAGCCATCGCGTGATCTCCCGGGCAACAGCCTCGACAACAGGCACAACCACCGAGTTGCCGAACTGCTTATATGCACGAGTGTCACTCACGGGGATCTTGAAGTCATCCGGAAAGCCCATGAGGCGTGCGCATTCACGTGGTGTGAGCCGCCGGGGCGGCAGCCGGTCACCCTGGGAAAGCAGGATCTCCGAGCCGTCCTTGTAGTAGCGCGCCGAGAGCGTTCGAGTCACGGCATTTGGGTCCTCGGGGTCAACCAAACCGAAGCCGAAGCCGTTGCCGGCCGCGCGATGCTTCGCGGCGTAGTCCTGGAGGTAGTTCCAGAGATTGATGGTCAGCGTGTACTTGAACTCCGGACTGGGCTCCAGGATGTCCTGCAGAGCAACTCGGGTGTTCGGGATCACCGGGAACTTAAACGGTGTCGGGATCCGGAAGCCGACGATATAGATGCGCTCCCGGTGCTGAGGCACCGCAGCCTGACCATCAATGACCTTCCAGTGGACGTCGTACCCGAGGTCATTCTCAAGCGTGTCGAGGATTGTCTCGAATGTTCTCCCTCGGTCGTGGCTGACCAGGTTTTTGACGTTCTCCAGCATGAACGCGGCTGGCCGCTTGGCATCGATGATGCGGGCGACATCGAAGAAAAGCGTCCCCTGGGTCTTGTTCTGGAACCCGTGGGCACGGCCAAGGGCGTTGTGCTTGGATACCCCTGCGATAGAGAACGGCTGAAACGGGAACCCCGCTACGAGCACGTCGTGTTCCGGACAGTCCTCCATATTTGTGAGTCGGGTAATATCGCCGAAGATCTCGCCGTCGAAATTGGCCGAGTAGGTCTTCTGGGCGTAGGTGTCCCACTCCGAGGTGAAGATGCACTCACCCCCGGCCCGCTCGAACCCGAGCCGCATGCCACCGATGCCAGCGAAGAGATCGACAAAGGTGAACGAACTCATCGAAGCACCTCAGTAGCGTCGAATGCGCTCGTGGGGGCGTGCACTTCATATACGAGCCAGAGCCTTGGCGGGGTCGCATCTGCGTCCAGGCGGTATGTGACGTTCGCCTGCTCGTGGCCGGTAATACCGATGGACCGCAGCCAGCGCACAGCCGGGATGGCGACCTCATCTGGAGGTGCGGTGATCGCCCGGTGGTTACTTGTCTTCCCTGGGCGAGGGCGGCCGCTTACACGGAAACCGGATGGTCGAACCTCGTCGTGCGCGAAGAGCGTTGCTCCCTCGTCCGTTACGAACCGCCAGGACAGGAGGAGATCTGAACCGTATCTATCCGCGATCTCATCGATAGTGGCCCAGTACTGGCTTGGGATATGTACGTTTCCCATCTTTTGTCCGACTCCGTCGGCTTTAGAGAAAAGCGGTTGCAACTTCGGATGGAAACTGATCGAGACCGTCCCTCTCCGGAAACTCGGGTCATCGGTCCAGCCGTCTGAGATCGCAGCCTCGACGACCTCGGGATCAATCGCTGACCGACGATTCAACGCTGGCCGAACGACCGGCAAGCGATCGGCAGGGAGATTCCAGGCGCGCATGCGTCTCGATGATAGTTTCAGCAGGCAAGCTGCAGACACATCGTTCAGGAGTTGCTCCACCGCCTGCGCTTCAGCATCGCCCCGTGTGGCTGTGACCAGGAGGTTGGCTTCAACGTTAGATCCGAAGGCCGCAGTCGAGGCATTGGATGAACCAACCACGGCTCTCAGCCTGTCACCGTGCCACGCGGCATAGACTTTGGGATGGAAGATCGACCCATCAAGGCTCTGAAGCAATTGGATACTTCTGCCGGTGCTCTGAGAGATCTGATGCAGCCGGAGCAGCGCAGCGTTCTGGGGCAGTAGGTCCAACCCCACCTGCATTTCGACTTGCTGGGCCTGTCTCAAACCTGACTCGAGTGACAGGATCATCTGAGTCGAGACATGTGCGGCGGCTATCCGCACCTGGTCTGCAGGACGACCGAGATCGAGCGCGTCGTCCAGACTCTCAGGACCAGAAAGACCGGGAACGAATGCCGTGACTGGCAATTAGAACTCCTGTTCGCCGCACGATATCCTGGTACACCCCCCCATTCCGCCCCCTGCTATAATCTCCCTGCTACCCCCTTAGCACTCTTCACATGAGAGTGCCAATGTGGCATAGTAGGGTTGATAATGACGTTGTCAGAGCGCCGCGCGCGCATCCTCGCCCTCATCGTCGATGACTTCGTCGGCTCGGCTCAACCTGTCGGGTCGCAGTCCCTTGTCGAACGCCACCAGCTCGGCCTTTCGAGCGCGACGGTGCGCAACGAGATGGCCGCCCTCGAAGAAGAGGGGATGATCACACACCCGCACACGTCGGCGGGGCGCATCCCCAGCCACCGGGGCTACCGGTATTACGTTTCGAGCCTGATGCAGGAACGCGACCTGACTCCCCAGGAGCAGTTCACCATCCTGCACCAGTTCCACCAGGCCTCGCGCCAGCTCGAAGAATGGGTCGGGCTGGCCGCGAGCGTGCTGGCGAACAACCTCCGCAACGTCGCACTGGTTACCCAGCCGCGCCTGCTGGAGGTGCGATTGAAGCAACTGCAGCTGGTCGAACTGCTGGAGAACCGGGCGCTGCTGGTTGCTGTCACGAATGACAGCGGTGTGCACCAGCGAGTGATCGATTTTCCGGTGGCGGCCCACCAGGAGCAGCTGACGCGGCTGGCTGCGCGGCTGAACACCGAGTTCGGCGGCAAGACAGTCGCGGAGTTCCCGGTGAAGGACGCCAACACCGAACCGCCCGGGGCCGTCGAAGCGGCCGTCGTCGCGGCGTTGACGGACCTGATGCTGAAGGAACAGGCCGCGCAGGTTGAATCGCCCATCGTCGAAGGTGTGCGGGACATGCTGCGCCAGCCCGAGTTCGGGCATAGCGACCGCATGCTCGACACCCTCGAAGCGGTCGACGAGCGGCGGTTGCGCGGCGCCATCCCCTCCGGGTCATTCGGCCAGGAAGGCGTGGCGGTCGTGATCGGCGACGAAAACAGGGAGGGTCCTTACCAGGACATGAGCTTCGTGCTCGCCCGGTACGGCCCCGAGGGCGGCGCCGGCGGCGTCGTCGGCATCCTCGGCCCAACCCGCATGCAGTACGGCGAAGCCGTCGCAAACGTGCGCTACGTGAGCGATGTCCTGACCGAACTGATGCGCGAATGGTACGAGGCGTAGGGAGAGCTTTCAGCTGCCGGCTCAACGCTGACCGCGGACAGCTGGTGGCGAATCGCAACGGAGGTGGACATGAGTGATGGTACGGACGAAGAGGTCCGGTTCGTAGACAAGCGGGCGGCGGCGCGCGCGGCCGAGGAAGCTGCGGAAGCATCGGCTGATGCTGCCGTGGCCGAACCCGAAGCCGGCGAACTCGCGGCCGAACGCGAAAAGGCCGAGGCCTACTACAAGAACTGGCAGCGCGCCGCGGCCGACTTCGCGAACTTCAAGCGGCGCGTGGAGCAGGAGCGGCAGGAGACGGCACGGCTTTCGAATGCGGCCCTCGTCATCAACCTGTTGCCCGTGTTCGACGACATGGACCGGGCGGTCGGCTCGGTTGATTCGACGCTGGCCGGGCTGAACTGGGTGCAGGGCATCATGGCCATCCACGCCAAGTTCGGCCGCCTGCTCGAAGCCATGGGCGTGACTGAAGTGAAGGCCGAGGACGGCCAGTTCGATCCCGCCTGCCACGAAGCCATCGGCCGCCAGCCTGGCGAAGACGGCAAGGTGCTGCACGTGGTCCAGAAGGGGTACGAACTGCAGGGGAAAGTGATCCGCCCGGCGATGGTCATCGTCGGCAGCGGCGAATAGGGCCGGCAACGGCAAGCAACGAAAACTGAGGGAACAAAGGAACAACGATGGCAAAAGTAATTGGTATTGACCTGGGGACGACGAACAGCTGCATGGCCGTGATGGAAGGCGGCGAACCCGTCGTCATCCCCAACGCCGAAGGCGCGCGCACCACCCCGTCGATCGTCGCCGTGACCAAGGGCGGTGAGCGCCTCGTTGGCCAGGTGGCCAAGCGCCAGGCGGTCACCAACCCGGAGCACACGGTCTACAGCATCAAGCGCTTCATGGGCCGCAAGCTCGATGATCCGGAGGTCCAGCGCGACCTCAAGCTCATGCCGTATTCAGTTTCGGCGGCGGCCAACGGCGATGCCAGCGTGAAGCTCGGCGAGCGCCAGTACAGCCCGCCCGAAGTGAGCGCGATGATCCTCCAGAAGTTGAAGGCCGACGCCGAAGCCTACCTCGGCGAGCCCGTGAACGAAGCGGTCATCACCGTCCCGGCCTACTTCAACGACGCCCAGCGCCAGGCAACGAAGGACGCCGGCAAGATCGCTGGCCTCGAAGTGCTGCGCATCATCAACGAGCCGACGGCCGCCTCGCTCGCCTACGGCCTCGACAAGAAGGGCGACGAACTGATCGCGGTCTATGACCTTGGCGGCGGCACGTTCGATATCTCCATCCTCGAAATCGGCGAGGGCACCTTCCAGGTGCTTAGCACGAACGGCGATACCCACCTCGGCGGCGACGACTTCGACA
>JADYYG010000016.1 GCA_020853755.1 Dehalococcoidia bacterium
GGTTGAGACCCAGCCGACCGCCGCCGACACCTTCACCATCGGCGGCACCGTCTACACGGTCCAGGCGAGTGGCGCGAACTCGGCCGGCGAAGTCAACGTCGGCGCGGATGTAGCCGCCGCGAAGCTCAACATCGTCGCCGCCATCAACGGCACGGACGGCTGGAACGACCCGAACCCGTCCGTCAGCGCGGCCGCGTTCGTCTCGGACGATTGCGTCCTCACGGCGCGGCTGCCCGGCACGGCCGGCAATTCGATCGCCACCACCGAGACCTTCACGGCCGGGACCAACATCTTCGACGCGGCGACGCTCGGCACCACCACCGCCGGCGCGTTCGCGCGTGGCACCGCGGCCGCCGCCACTTCGAAGATCGCCCTCGAAAAGCTCGAGTGGGGCGATGACGACGAAGCCATGTACATGCCACGCCTGGCGAACGGCATGCTCATCCGCAACACCTCCATCGCGACGCCGACGAAGCACGGCACGCGCTTCTCGTTCAGCGACCAGCCGGTGGTGTGGGAGCAGCTCCCGCACTGGCTCACGCTCGCGCTCAAGGGCGCGCCGGTCCTCACCTACGTGCCGGGCAGTCCGGACCTCTGGAAGTGGGTGTGGACGCGAACGCCGAACGCAAACCCGGCGCAGCAGTCCGTCACGCTCGAGCGTTTGATGAGCGACGGCGACGGGAACACCATCGAAGAGCGCGCGCTGTACGCGATGCTCTCGGAGATGAGCCTCAGCTACGCCGAAGGCGAGCACCTGCGCATGAGCGGCTCCGGTTTCGCGCGGCGCATGAAGACCAACAGCGTCACCGCCGCTCTCACCCTGCCGACGCCCCAGGTGGGCGTGAGCGCCCTCTCTCGCATCTACCTCGATGCCCTCTGGGCGAACGCCGGCGACACACTGGTGGCCGAGCAGGTCATCGGCTGGCAGTGGTCGCACAACAACGGCCTGATGCCTCTGCTGACGGCGGAGGGCCGCACGGACCTCGACTTCACGAAGCACCAGATCGACGCCAACAACGTCACCGCCGACCTGACCGTGACCGCGCTCCTGGACCCGACCATGTACGCCGCCGAGAACACGGCCGCGGAAGCCGGGACGATTCGCGCGGTGCAGGTGAAGGTCGATGGTGGTGGTGGCCGGCTGCTCACGATTGACGGTCTCTACCGTCACGCGAAGCCGACGCTCTTCAAGATTGGCAGCCAGGACGGCCAGGACATCGTCGAGATGGCGCTCGTCGAAGCGACGGACCTGACGAACTTCCTCGAAGTCACGCTCTGGCATCCGTCCGTGAACAGCCTCGCCTGATGGAGTTCCACGCGGTGCGCTGTCCGAACTGCGAGAGCCGCGGCGTATCTCCTGCCCCGGTGGTGATGGAAATCGCCACCGGGCTCAGCCGCGGGAAGTGCCCGGTCTGCCGGAAACGCGTGTGGGCGAGCGCTGACGGCCGCGAAATGCGCGTGGCCATGGTCGATGCGCCGCGGCGGGAGTTCGAAACCGCAACCGTGGCAAAGAGCCGCATCCTTGTCCGCAGTTCGCCATTGAGCCGAGAGCCTTGAGCTGAGGGCCGCGCGAAACCTTGTGGAGGTTTCACGTTGCTCGTCTCAAAGAAAACAGTCCGTCTCACCCATCCCACCGAACCCGGCGCCTGGGTCGAAGTCCGCCTCCCGCTGAGCGCGGGCGATACCGAGCTCATGCGCGACGGCTCGCTCGTTTCGATGATTACCATCGACGTGCTGGCGGCGGTCATCACCGCCTGGAGCGAACCTCATCCCATCAGCCTCGAAACCGTCAGGCAACTCGACCTCGACACGTTCAACTGGCTGGCCAGTGAGGTCCAGAGCCGCTCCGGGATTATGGATGACCCGGAAAAAAAAGCCTCGAACGAAAGCTCCTCGCCTACTACGGAGCCGGCCACGGAAGTTTCCCAGCCGAGCTTGGGTACTTAGGCGAGATGCGCTGGCTTCGTGAGAACGGCGTCATCAGTAGCTACGACGACTACGTCGGGCTGCCGCTGCGCGTCCTCCAGGACGCCCGCCTCCTCATGGCCGCAGAAGCCCAGCACCTGAGCCGCGAACGCGCTCGTGCATCGCAGAACCAGAAGGGGGCCCGCAATGGTTTCCGTCGCTGAGCTGCGGCTCCTCCTTTCGGGGAAGGACGAACAGAGCGCCGTCTTCAAGTCGGTCACGAAGGAAGCGGACAAGTTCGACAAGACGATCGACGAGGCGGCGAAGAGTTCCTCAAAGTTCGGGAGCACGCTCGGCGACGTTGGGAAGATCGCTGCTGGGTTCGTCATTGGCCAGGGGTTGCTCAAGCTCCCGGGGCTGTTCATGGGCTTCGGAACATCGGCATCCGACTTCAACGAGACGCTGTCGAAGTCGAACACGGTGTTCAAGGACTCAGCGAAAGAGATTGAGCAGTGGGCCAGCGGCGCGTCTCGCGACTTCGGCCAGTCGAAACAACAGGCGCTGGATTCGGCGAGCGCATTCGGGAACATGTTCAGTCAGATAGGCATCGGCATTCCCGTCGCGGCCAGCATGTCGAAGAAGATGACCGAGCTGGCCTCGGACTTCGCCAGCTTCCACAACGCCGATATCACTGAGGTCCTGCAGGCCCAGCAGGCCGCCTTCCGCGGCGAATACGACGCGCTGCAGAAGTTCGTGCCGACCATCAACGCGGCGGCCGTCGAGACCGAGGCGCTCGCGGAGACGGGCAAGAAGAACGCCAAGCAACTGACCGCCCAGGAGAAGGCCACCGCCACATACAACCTGATGTTGAAGGGTGCGGGCGAGGCCATGGGCGACTTCGACCGGACGAACTCAGGCGCCGCGAACTCCATGCGCATCCTCGCCGGAATCTGGGCCGACTGGAAAGTGAAACTCGGCGACCTCGTGTTGCCTGCCTTCACGGCCGTGGTCCTCAAGCTCATCGAGTTCACGCCACTCGTCGACACGCTCGCGTCGAAGGGCGCGGCCCTCGCTGCGCTCGGCTGGGACAAGATCTCCGGGCCGCTCGGCCTCATCGCCGGCTACACGTGGGACGCGCTCACATCCGGTGCCAGCGCACTCGGGAATATCGCCGCGCTGACGTGGGACAAGATCGATGGTCCGCTAAAGGCGCTCGGGGGTATCGCGTGGGAAGCCATCCGCGATGGCGCGGCGGGGCTTGCCAGCCTGGCCGGTCTGGCGTGGGACAAGCTCGGTGACCCACTGAAAGCGTTGGGAGGGATCGGCTGGGCGGCGCTCAAAGACGGGGCTGATGCCCTGGCGAAGCTCCCGGGGCTTGCCTGGGACAAGCTCGAGGCTCCGCTGCGCGCGCTCGCGAACATCGGCTGGGGTGCGCTGAAAGACGCTGCGGCGGACGCACAGGACCTCACGAAGAAGGTCGAGGACCTCACCCCGAAGGTCAAAGAACTGAGCGACCGGAACAACGACGGGAAAACGTCCACGAATGACCTTGCGGCGGCGTGGGGAGCGCTGGCGGACAAGCTGCAGCCGGCGGTCGAGTTCCTCAAGCCGATCGCGAATCAACTCCTCAAGGACGCTGCGGAGCACGGGAGAATTCTGAAGGAGGGTGTTATCGGCCTAGGCGGCGCATTCAAGGAACTCGGCGCCGCGCTCGCTCCGCTTGCACCGGTGATCGAGCCGCTGGGCAAGCTCCTCGGCATAGTCCTCGTTGGCTTCATCGCCGGCACGCTGCTGGCGCTAGATGGGCTGGTGAAGTTCATCAACCTGACGCTCCTCGTAGCGTTCAAGGCTCTGGAACTCGGGATCAAGGTCGTCGCCGGCGAAATCGAGAGTTTCATTAAGACTATCCAGCTCATCTGGCAGGTTATCGACCGGCCGAGCGAAATCCTCTACGGCATCGGGAAGTCGATCGCCCAGGGCCTCCTCAACGGGCTCGTCGACGGTGCGAAGGCTGTCTGGGGCGAGGTCTCCGGCTGGGGCGACAAGATTAAGTCGCTCAAGGGCCCGATGTCGGTCGACCGGACGCTTCTGAAGCCGCAGGGCTACGCCATCAGCGTCAGCCTCGCGGACGGTCTGGTTGCCGGGTTTAAGGACGTCGTTGTGCCCGCGGTCTCCGGGATGGCTGCGTCCATCAAGTCGCTCTACGACAACGTCCCCGACTACGTGAAGCGGCTCTCTCCGGCCGCCGGCGGCGACAAGACCGCGGCCGGCACGCCGGGCGACTACACCACCCAGTACGAGGGCGGCGGGCAGTACGGCTACATCCGCACCAACGACAAGGCCATCGGTGAGGCCGGGCCTAACGGCACGGTCTGGGACGGCGCCCAGTACGTCTACCCGTGGGAAGTGGGCAACTATGACAGCCAGGGCCGGAAGACGGGCGTCGGCGACCCCGGCAGCGGATCGACCACCATCAACTTCTACGACACCAAGGTCGTCGCCACGAACCAGGCCCAGGCCGAGAGCAGCCTCACCGGCGTCGGCTTCGCGCTGCGGGCGATGGGGGCAGCCTGATGTACCAGCCACGAATCCCAACCCGCTTCGAATCCTCGGACGGCAGTGAGGTCCTGACCTTCCCGCTCGCCGGCTTCACCGTCGATATCGACCAGGACATGGACACCCCGGACGAGAACCTCAGCGGCGTCGATGGCACGTGGGACTCCATCGGCGATGGCGAAGCGCCGCTCAAGCCGATCGTCGTGCGCCTCTCGTTCGAGGCCGTGGAAGAAGCGCCGGAAGACGTCGACGCCATCGTCGATGACGTGCTCGCGAAGCTCCGGCGCTTCGGCACCGGCAAGCTCTGGACGGTCGGCCGCGACTCACTCGGCGCGGACGTCGAACGCTGGGGCTACTTCCGGGCCACGGCCAAGCCTTCGCAGCGCTGGCGCACCGGCGATGTTCTGCGCAAGCAACTCCTCGCCACCTTCCGCGGCGGCCCGTACTGGATGGGCGATACCGCCGAGGCGGTGAGCGAGGCGGTCACCGACAGCCCGCACACGCTCGCGGTCGTGGTGCCCGGCACCGGGCCCGTCTACTGGATGACGATTCGCGTCATCTCCGAATCCGCCGCGGGCTTTGCGAACGTCGTCATCGAGAACCTGACGAACGGCTACAGCCTGACCGGCACGCGCGATGCGGCGAGCGCCGACGACATCATGCGCATCGACACCGAGTTCCAGACCTTCGAGTTCACCGATGACGCGGGGGCGACGTACAGCGACGACTACGCGAGCTGGACCCTGGGCGCGCTGCAGATCCCACCGTTCCGGCTCGAGGGCGGCCAAACGAACAACCTGCGCATCACCTGCGCCGGCACACAGGATTACACCTTCGAAATCGACTACTACCCGGTGTACGAATAGCCACGGAGGGCAACATGCTGCAAATCATCGAACGTGAACACCCCATCGAAGCAATCGAAGCCGCCCTCCGGGAACGGCTCGAACGCAAGCTCTGCGCGGCACTGGGCGTGCCCTACATCGCCGGCGCGACGGTCGGGGCGTGGACGGTCTTCGGGAGCTTCATCGAAAAGGTGGGCAACAAACTCATCGACCTCGACACCGACACGTTCAAGGCGCTCCTCGTCACGTCATCGTGGACGCCCAACACCTCCACCGATGACGAACTCGCGGACGTTTCGGGAAACCAGGCGGCCAACAGCGTGACGGTGACGATTACCACACCGACGTGGACGCGCTCCGGCGCCACCACGACGTTCGACGCGGATGACATCACCTTCTCGGCCTCCGGCGGCAACGCGGTCGCCCGGTACTGCGTCATCTATGACGACACCCCGGCCGGTGACCCGCTGGTCTGCTACTGCCTGCTCGACACCGCCCCGGCGAACGTGACGATCCTCTCGGGCGACTCGCTCATCATCCAGCTCAACGCCAGCGGGATTCTGTCGGCGGCATGACGCGGCCAACGCCTGATGAGCGCCCCATCCAGCGGGGCCAGTTGTCTGCGATGCTCGAAGGTATCGCGGACCGGCGGATGCGCGCTTCGGCGAAAGCTGAGGCGCACGTTGCCGCGCTCGAAGGCAAGGCGCTCACCATCGATGTGGATGGGGTCACGGTGACGTTCACCCAACCGGTGCGGCTTCCGAACGGGCTGCTCGAAACCACCGTGGCGCATCCCGGCCTGCCAAAGGGCGCCAACCCGTTCCAGTTCGCCAACCCGCCTGTGATCCACGACGGGAAGGAAGACCCGGAGGGGGCGTTTCGGTACATCCTGGCCGACGCGATTCGCCACGCGCTGAGGCGCAAGTAGATGGCGACACTCACCGTCTATTCGGATGCCGCTGATGATTTCGTGCGTTCATCAGACGCGACTTACGCCACCGCTCGATCGGGCTCAGGGACACTGGATCTAGGCTCCGCAGTTGAAGGTAATGAACTGTGGATAGGGCAACGGCTCTTGTTCGTGTACTACCTGCAAGAGACGTTCTTGTCCTTCGACACCTCGCCTCTCGGCGCAGGTGCAACTGTAAGTGCGGTCTCTCTGAATTTAGACGGTATTGACGACCACTCCGACACCGATTTCACGGCTGAAGCCCGGCTGTTTGACTCTGGTGCCACCGTTACGACCGGAGACTGGGTCGCTGGGGCATCTCTTTCCGCTCTGACCCGCGTTGCCACGTTTGCAACTTCCGGCGGGTGGGGGACTGGTTACAACACGTTCACTGAGGATGGGACGAACTTCCAGACTGGCGTCAACCTCACGGGGCCAACTCGGTTGGTGCTTGTCTCCGACAGGGTGGTGGCAGGAACCAGCCCGGCCGCAGATGAATATGTTCGCGCTTGGCCGGCCGAATGGGACGGAACCACAGAAGACCCCAACCTCGTCATCACCTATACCGCGCCCCCCCCGACCCGCTTCTATTTCAGCGCCACGAACTCAGCTCCCGTCTCGCCCGGATTCGCAGCCTGGTCGCGCACCACCGAGGGCGTCCGACGGCTGATGAGCCCGACAAAAGACGGCTCGAC
>JADYYG010000017.1 GCA_020853755.1 Dehalococcoidia bacterium
GGCACCCCCCTTCTATTCCCGGGACTCCCTCGCT
The DNA here is from genome assembly GCA_020853755.1 of Dehalococcoidia bacterium. Lineage (GTDB taxonomy): Bacteria > Chloroflexota > Dehalococcoidia > Tepidiformales > Tepidiformaceae > Amarobacter. The sequence continues at coordinate 35 of JADYYG010000017.1, forward strand.
GATTCACCCCCCGTGAGGTACGAGGGTCTACGCAATTGTTTACACAGTTTCCAGTCTCCCGGAACTGTCTCACATGTCTTCGGACCTGATCAGCCCGCCTACGCGCCGGGTTTCGCGATCATCAACCAGAGGAAGACGAGCAGGGAGACATCGAGAAGCATCCCAACGGCCGCGGTCATCGGGTTGTTGAGTTGCGCCTTCAGTTCTTCGCTCACGGGCTTGTCGCCCAGCGCTTCGGCCATGTCGTGCGCTTTGCGCGCCTGGCGCAGCAGATAGCCGTGGTCGAGCCCGAGGACCACGATGATGAGCGCGAAGGTGGCCGAAATCCACGGGTCGCCCATCGAGTAGTCGAGTTCGCCGACCAGTGCGAACCCGAAGATGAGCACGAGCACGATGCCCGTCGACGTCCCGATGAGTTCGGAGTAGCGGATCATCTTCGTCAGCATGACGACGGTGCGGGCGCTGGCGGAGCGCGGCAGTGCGATGCCAGCGCCGGTGCTCAACCCGGCAGCGCCAACAAGGATGAAGACACCGAGCAGGTGCCCGTACAGGTAGACTTCGGCGGACGACATGGATCACCTCCGCGCGGGACAGTAGCACCCTCGCGGGGTTCGCGCTGCCCGAATCCGAACGGGATCCTTACCCGACCCAGGCCTCGTTGCCGAGAGCGGTTGGCAACGGGCCGTCGATCATGAAGCGGCGCAGCTCCCGGCGGTCGGCCGGCAGGTAGCAGTGGGCGCAGACGTGGGGCCGGGGCACTTCGACTGGGACCAGCAGCCGGTGAGCGCCGTGCACCGCGCACGTCAGTTCGTACTCGATCACTTCGATCCGCATCCTGTCCTCCCACCCATTCCGCACCAATGGATCTATAGGATAGGGCTATCCACGAGGATTACCAGTCCATCCGGTACAGGGTTTGTGAACAAATGGGCCGATCCCCGCTGGCCGGCCCCAAATTCGCCGAGCTACGGCCGTGTGGCCGGCGTCACACCCTCCTTCGCAGCAGACGCGACAGCGCCCAGCAAATCCCGCCACAATGGCCGGATGAACGATTCCGGGGGCGTGCTCAGCGGCCAGCGCGCGGGCCTCACCGTAGGCCTGCTGATGGCGGTCACCATCGTTGCCTTCGAGGCTCTCGCCGTGAGCACGGTGATGCCGAAGGCTGAGCGCGACCTCGGCCACCTCGAACTGTACGGCTGGGCGTTCAGCGGCTTCCTGCTTGCAACCGTGGTCGGCATCGCTTACGCCGGCGAACAAGCCGACCGCTATGGCCCGGCGCGGCCGCTCGGCTACGGAATGGCGCTGTTTGGAGCCGGGCTCCTCGTGGCCGGGTTGGCGCCGTCGATGTACGTGCTCGTGCTCGGGCGAATCATCCAGGGCCTCGGCGGGGGAGCACTGCCGGCCATCGTCTACGTGGTCATCGGGCGCGGGTACCCTGAGTCGCTGCGGCCGCGAATGCTGGCCCTGCTGGCTTCGGCGTGGGTCATCCCGGGGTTCATCGGGCCGGCCATCGGCGGCGCCGTCGCCGAGTGGGTGAACTGGCGCGCGACCTTCCTGATGATCGTGCCGCTGCTGGCCCTGACAGCCGCGCTCACACTTCCCCAGATCCGGCGGCTCGGCCCCCCGGAATCACCGAACCTCCAGCCTTCGCGACTGCCCCAGGCCATCCGGCTCGCACTTTGCGGCGGTATCGCGCTCGGCGGCGTGGCCAGCGAGAACCTGCTCATCGGGGCGCCGCTCGTGGTCATCGGCTTTGCGGCAGGTTTCCCGGCGCTGCGCCAGCTTCTCCCCGAGGGCACGCTCCAGTTGCGGCGCGGGATGCCCGCCGCCATCGCCGGGAACGGCTTCCTGAACATGGCCTTCTTCAGCGCCGATGCCTTCATCCCGTATCTCGTGACCACGTACCGCGGGTACTCCACGTTCACCGGCGGCCTCGCCGTGACCAGCGCGACGCTGAGCTGGACGGCAGGCTCGTGGCTCCAGGAACGGTTCGCGACAACTACGTCACGGGCCGCCCGCGCTTCCTTCGGCGCGGTGTTCGTGGCCGTTGGCGTGGCGGCAACGTCCATCGGCTTGAGCGACGCCATTCCCGGGCCAGCTGTGGCCGTCACCTGGGCCATCGCAGGTTTCGGCATCGGCATCGCCTACCCCACGTTCTCGCTGGAGATGATGGCAGGCACAGAGCCCGGCCACGAAGGCGAAACGGCTTCCGGCATGAAGCTCGCGGAGACGCTGTCCGCCGCCATCGGCGTTGGCGTGGCCGGGGGCATCGTCGCGGCGGGCGAAGCGGGCGGCTGGCACGGTCCGGCACTCGGCGGCGTGTTCATCCTCGCGGGCATGGCGGCCGTCGCAACGATGATCATCAGCCGCCGCATCTCCACGGCGGTAGCGCAGGCGGCCGCACCAGAACCGGTGCTCCAGGCGGCCGTCGGCGAATAAACTGCCAGCCAGTCAGCCCGAAAGCGGCCCTTCCTTCGCATAGCCGTAGTGCATCCGGGCGTGGTCGGCGTTGGCCGCCATGATCCCGCCGACCGTTCCGTCGGCCCACGGGGCGCCGGGGATCTTCGAATCCAACTGCTCCTGGCTGAGTTCGGAAAGCAGGCGAAGCGTGTCTGCCCGCGTCTCTGCGCCGATGCGCACCAGTTCGTCGAGGGGCTTGCCGCGGTGCTCGGATGCCCAGCCTTCGGTCCAGCCGTGGAGCCAGGCCATGATCTGTTCCTGCGTCTGCGGCGAGCCGTCGGCGTTCTGGCGCCGGGCCATACCCTGCCCGCCGGCCAGGCGCCGCCGGAACATGTCGTTCCAGTTCCGCTCGATGAGCGTGGTGTGGACGAAGTGGTCCGCGTACGACCAGGTCTTGTCCGGGTCATGCTCGCTGCGAGTGCGCGGCGCGAACAGTTCGTCCTGGCTCATAGCGGCGAGCTTTTCGATGAGCCATGCGCGGTCGCCACTGAGCCGGGCTTCGATTTCGATCCGGTTCATCAACCCTCCTCGGGAAAGCAGGCCAGCGTTAGTAGAACTTCAGCACCGTGCGCGCGACTTCGCCCGCCTTCATCGCCCGGAACGCCTCGTTTACGTCTTCGAGCGTGCCGGTGCGGCTGATCATCTCGTCCAGCTTCAGGCGGCCCTGGAGGTAGAAGTCGATGTACCGCGGCATGTCCTTGCGGAAGCGGTTCGAACCCATGCTCGAACCCTGGATGCGCTTCTCGCCGAGGAACGCGGGCCCATCGAGTTCGATCTTCGTGCCGACCGGGATCATGCCGATGATGGTGGCCGTGCCACCCCGGTCGATGCACTCGAACGACTGCTCGGCGGCACGCTTGTTGCCGATGGCTTCGAAGGAGTACTCCACGCCGCCACCCCCGGTCAGGTCGCGGATGGCCTGCACGGGGTCGTGCGAGGAGGCGTCGACGACGTGCGTGGCGCCGAGTTCGCGGGCCTTGGCGAGCTTCGACTCCACCGTATCGACGGCAATGATCATGCGCGCGCCGCCGATGCGAGCGCCCTGGATGGCGCTCAGGCCGACGCCACCGCAGCCGAACACCGCGACCGACGAGCCGGCTTCGATGCGGGCCGTGTTCAGCACCGCGCCGACGCCGGTGGTCACGCCGCAGCCGATGAGGGCGAGGCTCGCGAAGTCGACGTCGTTGCGAACCTTCACGACCGCATGCTCGTGGAGGAGCATCTGCTCAGCGTAGGAGCCGAGGTTGGCGAATTGACCGACGGGGCTCCCGTTCCAGCTCAGGCGCGGCGGTTCGCCCGGCCCGCGGCGGATTTCGGGCGAGCGGCAGAGGTTCGGGCGGCCGCTCGTGCACATTTCACAGTGCCCGCAGAACACTGACAGGCAGCAGATCACATGGTCGCCCGGCTTCACGTAGCTGACCTGGTCGCCGACGGCTTCGACGATGCCCGCCGGCTCGTGGCCGAGAACAGCCGGCGCCGGCAACGGGTACAACCCATCGACGAAGTGCAGGTCGCTATGGCAGACGCCGGTCGCCATGGTGCGCACAAGCACTTCGTGGCCGCGCGGCTTGTCGATATCGATGTTCTCCATCGTGAGGGGCTGATTCGGCCCATGGAAAATCGCTGCCTTCACGTCCTGCCTCCATCATGCCGCGAGGGAGCGGCGCGCGGAGTCTACACAACGCGCGCTGTGCGCGTCAGCCAATTCCACGCTCAAAGGCGCAAAGGAGGCGATTGGCGCACGAAACTTGACACATAACGTGGAAACCCAGAGAAAGAGAGGACGATTCGCGCTCTTTGCGGCGCACGCGTCGGAACCATTCCGGAGTACGTCTTGAGCAAGTCCACCAAACCCGCCGGCAACCTCTGGCTCGCCGAAGAACTCTGGAAACTCGACGCGATCGGGTTCGGCGATTTCACCCTCGGGCGGACCGCCGTCCATTCACCCATTTACGTCAACTTACGGCGCCTGATCAGCAACCCGAAGGCCCTCGCCCGCTGCGCCAGGATCATCAAGGAAGAACTCGAAGCGCTGATGTCGATGCGGAACCCGCACGTCCAGCCGTTCACGCTGGTCGCAGGCGTGCCCTTCGGCGGCCTGCACGTCGCCACTGCGTTCTCGCTCAGCGTGACCACCCCGATGATCTACATCCACCCTCCGGCGACCGATAAGGCGAACGTGATCGAAGGCATCTACGTGCGCGGGCAGAGCTGCCTCATCATCGATGACCTGATCACCGGCGGCGGCAGCATCCTCCAGACGGCAGCCACGCTGAGCGATGCGGGGCTCGTGGTGCGCGATGCAGTGACCCTGATCGACCGCCAGGAGGGCGGCAAGCAGGCCCTCAAGAACGCGGGCATCAACCTCATCAGCATCCTCACACTCGAACAGATCGCGAATTACCTGATGTCGGCCGGACACATCGCGGAGGACCAGTACCGCCGGACGATGGAGTACCTCGGCGCAAGCAACGGCTGATCGCCGCGTAACGCGTTCGAAACCGGGGGCGTGTAGACCGTGAGCATGCCATCCACGAGCACGCTGACGGTTTCGTTCGCCATCCGGCCGGCGATGGTCGCCGACCTCGCCGCCATCAACGCCATCTACAACCACTACGTGGCCACCTCGCCGGCGACCTTCGACATCGAGCCCGTGAGCGAAGCCGCACGCCGCGAATGGTTCGACGCCCACGTGAACACCGGGTTCCCGGTTCTCGTCGCTGATGCCGGGGGCGAAATCGCCGGGTGGTGCTGCCTCTCCCAGTGGAGCCCGCGCAAGGCGTACAAGACCACCGCCGACGAATCCATCTACATCGCCGATGCCTGGCGAGGCCGCGGCGTGGGCAAGGCACTCCTCGGGGCCGTCATCGACGAGGCGCGCGCGATGGGCGTTCACGTCGTGATGGCGGGCGTGGTCGGCTGCCAGGAACCGAGCCTCGCCTTGCACCGGTCGCTTGGATTCGTCGAGGCCGGGCGATACGAGCACATGGGCTACAAGTTCGGCGCCTGGCACGACGTCCACTGGCACCAGCGCCACCTCTGGCGGGAGTAGGGGTAGCTACTCGCCCTTGAAGACCGGTTGGCGCTTTTCGGCGAAGGCGCGGGGGCCTTCTTTCGCGTCTTCGGTCTGGCCAACGGCCCAGCGCATGGTGGCCGCGAGCCGCATGGCGTCGTCTGTCGGCATGTCACCCTGGCGGCGGACGAGTTCGTGCATGGAACGGACCGCGATCGGGGCATAACCCGCGATCTTCGTGGCCATCGTCTTGGCGGTGGAAAGCAGCTCTTCGGCAGGCACCACGCGGCTGACGATACCGAAAGAAAGCGCCGTCTTCGCATCGATCCGTTCGCCGGTGAAGAGCAGGTCGTTCGCCATCACCCGGGAGATGGAGCGCGGCAGGCGGACCGGCGCACCGGCGAGCGGGAAGAAGCCAAGCGTGATCTCGGGCAGGCCGAACTGGGCGGCTTCTGAGGCGATGAGCAGGTCGCAGCTCAGGGCGATTTCGAACCCGCCGCCGAGGCAGTAGCCGTTGACCGCGCCGATGATGGGCTTCTTTGCGTCGAACTCGTGGAATCCGACGGCATCGTCGGTGCGGAAGAGGCCGGCGACGCCGCTGGCCGCTGCCGGGCCGCCGGCACGACTGCGGAGGTCGGCGCCGGCGCAGAACGCCCGGCCGTTGCCGGTGATAAGGCCGCAGCGGATGTCGTCGCGGCTGCGAATCGCCTTCAGGGCGTCCATCAGCCCGCCCGAAAGTTCGGCGTTGATGGTGTTCATCTGGTCGGGCCGGTTGAGGGTGATGGTGGCGACGCCATCGGCGACGTCGAACAGGACGGCGGACTCGGGCGAGGACATCGGCGAAACTCCCGGAGGCGGTTTCCCGGGACTCTACCGTTGTTAGTTGCACTTTGCAACTTACTTTGGACTGGGTTTCCGCTCCGCGAAAGGGGTATGCTCCCGGTGCGTGCTCGCGAGCACATGCTCCTGCCTCCGGAGGCCCCCATGGAATACCAGCACATCCTCTACCAGACCGACGGCCGGCTGGCGTTCATCACCCTCAACCGGCCCGAAAAGCTGAACGCGCTTTCGAACGATCTGCGCGGCGAACTCTTCCACGCGATGAAGGAGGCCGAGGCGGACCGCGAAGTCGGCGTCATCGTTCTGCGCGCGAACGGGCGAGCCTTCAGCGCCGGGTACGACCTCTCGCCGTCTCGCGCCGCCGCCGAAGGGTCGACCTTCGTCCATCCCCGTTCGGGCCTGCCCGACACGGGAACCACGCACCCTGCGCACTACGACTGGTCGCGGCATGTGCTGCTGGCGAACTGGACCATCTGGGAGCTGGCGAAGCCGGTTGTGGCCCAGGTCCAGGGCTACTGCCTCGCGGGCGGGACCGAACTGGCAACGTTCTGCGACTTCCGGATCGTGGCCGAGGACGCCCAGATCGGGTACCCGCCGGTTCGGGCGATGGGCACGATGGACATTATGTGGGCGCCGTGGCACCTGCCGATGACGAAGGCTCGCGAGTTTGCCTACGTCGGCGACTCGTTTTCGGGCAAGGATATGGCGGCGATGGGCTGGGCCACCTATGCCGTTCCTTCGCCAGAGCTGGCCCAGTTCACCGAGACGTTCGCCCGGCGCATGGCCAACATCGACAACGACATGCTGATGTACTCGAAGCGCTCGGTGAACCGCCAGTACGAAGCGATGGGCATCCGCGGCGCACTCATGTCAGGCACGGACGTCGAAGCCATGAGCAAGCATCGGCCCGCAGCGCAGGAATGGAACAAGCGTCTCCGCGAGCAGGGCCTGAAGGCGGCGCTGGAATGGCGCGATGGCCCCTTCCGCGACTTCCGCGGGGCGAGGGCCGACGCCCCCCACGACCGGCCAATCGCGGGGGCATAACCCCGCGCCCATCCTCGTGATGGCCGAATTCGACCACCACAACCAGCCACTCGGGACCTTCCCCCCGGTCAGTCGAAAGAGCGCTGGACGATGTACCAGTGTGAGGGCCGGCTGCTGCCCAAGCTCTCCTGGTGGGGGATCCTGAAGCGGCGAGCAGAGCGAGTCCCGGCGGTCAGCGGCCGGGCGGCGGGACAAGGAAGTCGCTGAAGCGGGCGGCGTCGAGTTCCGGTGTGCCGCTACAACCGCGGGCGATGGCGCGCACACCTTCGTTGGTGACCCCGACCTGAAGGTCGAGTTCCGGCGATCCTTTGACCTCGAAGATGATGACCGCCTCGACACCAGTGATGTCGCCCCAGGCGCCGCCCGTTTGCGCGACCGCGTACTGCGTCCACGATTGTTCGAGCAGCCCCTCCCAGAGCGCCCGCTGGTCTGCCTCACTCGCCGCGTAGTTTCGCTTGCAGCCGCTGTCCTGTATCAGTGCGGGCACTATCGTCCCGGCAGCCACGCCGGAAGGACAGAGGAGCGCCCCGGGCCCTGCCGCGGCAGCACAGGGCATACCAGCCAGATCCTGCTTCTCCACCAACCGGGCCGAATCGCGAGACTCAACGGCCCTGGTTACGCTCGCCGCGAGAGTGGCCAGTCTGTCTCCGGCAGACGTCGGATTCGCATCCGACTCGGACGCTCCGCCGCACCCCACCATGAGGAGGAGTGCGACGGTGGTCCAGACGGCTGAGAGCAGTGGTCTTGGGATCGACGTCAGCTGGCCAGGGAGTCCGTCAGTGGCTGGCATAGTTGGGATTGTCCCACATGGTTTGCAGAGGATCTCGCCCACCAGGGAAGCCGACGACGGTTCCCCAACTCGTGTCATTCCGGGGACTCCAGTGTCACACCTCCCCGCACTGGCTTAAACCAGAAATCGCAAGCTCAGTGAAAACTCCCGCCCAATAAATCCCGCGCCATGATCAGGCGCTGGACTTCGCTCGGGCCTTCGCCCACACGGCGGATGCGGATTTCGCGATACCACCGCTCGAGCGGCAGGTCCTTGGTCATCCCGTAGCCGCCATGGATTTGCATCGCACGGTCGACCACACGGCCGCCTGCTTCACTGGCCACCAGCTTCGCCATCGCCGCTTCGGTGCGGTACGGCTCGTTCCGGTTCGCCTTGTGGGCCGCCGCCAGCGTGAGCCAGGTGCTCGTCCGGATGTCGATCTCGTTGTCGACGATCATCCACTGGATGCCCTGCCGGGTGGCGAGGCGGTCGCCGAAGGTTTCGCGCTGGTTCGCGTAGGCGATGGCCATCTCCTGGGCCTTCACCGCGACGCCGATGCAGCCGGCCGCATACGGGATGCGCTGGCGGCTCAGGCGGTCGTTCGCAATGCCGAACCCCTTGTTGACCTCGCCGAGGATGTTCGCCGCGGGCACGCGCAGGTCTTCGAACTGCAACTCGGTTGCGTAATGCGTGGAGCGGAGGGTGTGGACCACCCGGCGAACGTGGAACCCCGGCGAATCCGCATCGACGATGAAACAGGTGATGCCGCCGCGTCCCTGCGTTGAATCGGTCCGGGCGAAGACGATGCCATAGTCTGACTGATCTGCGCCGCTGATGAAGATCTTACCGCCGTTGATCACCCAGTCGTCGCCGTCTTTGACGGCAGTGGTCTGAATGGCGCGGGCCGGGTCGCTGCCGCCCGATGGTTCGGTCAGGCCGAAGAACCCGTGCTTCTCGCCACGCAGCGTGGGGTAGAGGTAGCGCTGCTTCTGGTCTTCATTCGCTTCGAACAGTTGGGCCAGCCCCGCGCCGCCAAAGACGCCGTAGCAGGGCGCGTAGAGGCCGGCCCGGTGCTGGGCCATCTCGATCGCCATCAGGGTGCGGGTGACAAGGTCAACCTCGGGTCCGCCGTATTCGGGCGGGATGTCGAGGCCGTAAAAACCCATCTGGCGGACCTGGGCCACGAGCCGGGCGTGGTCCTCAGGGTTCAGTTCGCTCCCATCCGGGTCGAGGTCGGCTTCCAGCGGGACGATTTCGTTGCGGACGAAGCGGCGCACCGTGTCCGTGATCAGTTTCTGTTCTTCCGAAAGTTCGAGGTCCATGCGGCGATTATCCCAGCCTGCCGAGTGCGGGCGTTCGTTCGTCCTGGTTGAGCGCAGGGAGCGCGCCATGCGCCGCCTGGTGGAGCATGAGCAGTTCGCGCCAGCGCGTCTGGTACTGGTTGTTCACTTCGAAGCGGAACTGGGCAGCCGCCCCGAGGCGCTTCTCGAGTTCGCTGCGCAGCCCGAACAGGCTCTTCCCGCCCGCAAACCCGATGTAGACGATGCTCCCGCCTTCGTCCGCGAGTTGGAACACGCCCATCTGGCCGGGCAGGCGCGCCACCTCCTCCGCAGTCAGCGGGAGCCATGGCTTATCGAGATGAAGCTTCATAGCCGCGCAGTCTACGCCGCGGCAGTGCTTGAGGAAGGCCACCCGGGACGAACGCTACTTCTTCTCGAGGTCGTCCAGCCGCTTCCAGGTCTGCCAGTCGAAGCGGGCGTGGTGGAGGAGGGAGCCGGCCAGGATACCGATACCGCAGGCTATTCCGCCGGTAATCGCCAGCCAGCCAGTGTCGTTCGCTGCGCCGAACCCCAGGGCGATAGCGCCAGCCGCCCCGAGCAGCGCCGGTCCGCTGGCCCAAACGTGACCCGCCTCATTGCGGTGAAGCGCAAGCAATCCTGTGCGAAGGGACATTGTTTCCTCCCGGCGCGCCCATCTGGGCGGCGCGCCAACGAATTGTGCGCAGATTACGCCCCTGTGAAGCGCGGCGCGCGCTTCTCCAGTCTCGCCGCCATCCCTTCACGCGCGTCGTTCGAAGTCCGGGCAGCATCGACGAGGGCGTCGACGTCGGCGTGGGGGATGCCGTCACGGAAGGCCATCTCCCGCACGAGCAGCGCCTTCATCGCCCGCAGCGAAAGCGGGGCGTTGGCGGCCAGCCTGTCGATGACGGTGGTGGCAGCGGTTTCGAGGCCTTCCGGTGGCGCCAGCCGTGCGATCAGGCCCAGCGCGTGCATTCGCTCCGCCGGGATCGGATCGCCGAGCAGGAGGATTTCGCGCGCAGCAACGGGGCCACCGACTTCGAGCAGCTTTTTGGCGAGGAACCAGCTCGGCGCGAGGCCGATCTGTGCCAGCGACATGCCGAACCGCGCCGCGGTCGACGCGACGACGATGTCGCAGTGCAGCGCCAGTTCATTGCCGCCGGCGATGGCATCACCCTGGACGACAGCGACGACAGGCAGCGGGTATAGCTCGATGGCGTGGAGGACGCCCTCGATCGGGCTGGCGCCGCGGATGGGTCCGCCTTCGCCGCGCTCCTTCAGGTCCAACCCGGCGCAGAAGACCGGACCGTTCGCGCGGATGACCGTGACCCGCTCGCTCTCCGGCGGCGCGTCCGCAAAGGCGGCCGACAACTCGGCGAGCATCTGCGCGTCCATTGCGTTGCGCTTCTCGGGACGGTTGAGCGTGACCGTGCGCACGCCTCCCGCCGACTCGACCAGGACTCGTTCCATTGCTCCTCCTCAGTGCCCTGCGCCATGGGGCTCGCTTGCGATGACGCCCGCGGCAAGCAGGCGTTCGATGGCGGCGCGGTCCTTGCCGAGGACCTCGCCGAGCACGTACTCGTTCCCTTCGCCGAAGCCCGGCGCCGGGCCGGAAACCGGCGTGGGTGTCCCTCGCAGGCGGAAGGCGACGCGCGGGTACGGCGTCGGCCCGACGCCCGGCGTTTCGACGTATTCGAACCCGGCGTTCGCGCGGACCTGCGGGTCGGCCAGCAGTTCGAGTGCGTTCAGGACCGCCCCCGCGGGGACGCCCGCAGCCTGGAGTGCCTGCTGCGCCTCGTAGTGTGTGCGCACGGACGTCCAGCCCGCGACAGCCTGCCGGATTTCGGCCGCCCGCGCCTTCCTCTCGGCGAGCGCGAGGCCCTGCAGGTCACCCCGGCCAATGATGCCGGCGAGCGTCGCCCACTGGGCATCGTCTTCGACGGCGATAGCCACCCAGGCATCCTCACCGGCCGACGGGAAGACGCCGTGCGGCGCCATCGCCGGGTGGTCATTGCCGGTGCGGCGGCGTTCGCGGCCGTTCATCGCGAAATCGATGTAGGCGTCGCCGAGCAGTTGGAACTCGCCCTCGATCATCGCGAGTTCGATGTGCTGGCCCTGGCCGGTGCGCTCGGCGTGGCGCACCGCTGCGCAGACGGCGAAGGCCGTGAGGACGCCCGCCTGCTGGTCGCAGAAGAAGTTGCCGGGCTTCATCGGCGGGCCATCCGCGTACCCGGTGAGGTGGCTCAGGCCACTCATCGCATCGACGCCGGGGCCGTAGGAGATGCGGTCGCTGAGTGGACCGGACAGGCCGAAGGCGGGCATCGAGGCCATGACCAGCCGCGGGTTCACCGCCGACAATTGTTCGAAGCCGAGGCCGAGGTTGCCCATCACGCGCGGGGCGAAGTTCTGCACGAGGGCATCGGAACGGGCGGCGAGGTCCAGCATGACCTGCCGGCCCTCCGGGGTCGCGGCATCGAGGACGAGGCTGCGCTTGCCGTGGTTCAGTTCGTTGAAGGTCATGATCCGGTTGTACGAAGGCGCATCGGCCCCTTCGAGCAGCGGCGCGGTCCCGGCGGCGACCGGCGGGCGGCTGTTCGGCGCTTCGATCTTGATGACTTCGGCGCCGAGGTCCGCGAGGATAAACGCCGCGATTGGACCGGCAACCGCGTTCGTGAAGTCGATGACGCGGAGGCCGGAGAGCGGCTTCGGGCCCCGGCGCGCAGTCGTTACCGCCAGCGGAGGAACGTTCGCCCACGGCTGGCCGGTATGCTGCCCGAGCGACGGCGCCGGGCCGGTCACCCAGGGGGTCGCCGACATGCGGAAGGGCGCGCCGGGCTGGAGCACCTTCCCGGCAACCGGGTGCTCCACGGTGACGAAGCTTCCCCGCGCGCGGTAGTGCTCCTCGGCCATCACTTCGCCGGGTTCGCGGACCTCGGTGAACGGCAGGCGCAGTTCCTGGGCCTGGCGCACGATGTCCTCGCGGTTCCGGGTCGCGAGCCACTCGTCCATGATGGCGTCGACTTCGTCGGCGTAACCCATCATCGTCGCCAGCACTTCGGGGTCGAGCAGGCGCGGATGCGGGATGAGCGCTGCAAGCAGGTCCAGGTAGCGGTTGTTCGAATGGCAATGCACGAACCCATCGGCGCAGGGCCGGATAGTCGACGGGTAGGAGTGCTCGGGCGGGAAGCCGAGCAGGCGGGTGCCGTTTCGCCGGGCGATGCGGCCGTAGAAGTGCGCACCCTGCTCCACTCCTCCGAGGAGGAAGGTCGCGGCCTGCATCGCAGCGCAATCGACAATCTGCCCGGCGCCGGTAACGTCACGGGCGAGCAACGCCGCCATCACGCCGAGGGCCAGTTGCGCCCCGGCCTGGTACTGGACGAGCGACCCGTACGATTTGAGCGGCTCCCGGTCGGGGGACCCCGTCAGCATCGCGTAGCCACCCAGGGCATAGCTCACGAGTTCGCCGCCGAGGTAGTCCGCATAGGGCCCTTCGAGACCGAAGCTGGTGACGCTGGCGATCACCAGCCGCGGAAAGGCCCGCTGCCACGCCGCGAAGTCGATGCCGCGGGAGGCGAGTTCGGCCGGGCGCAGGCCGACGATGACTACGTCGGCGTCAGCCAACAGCCGGGGCAACTCGGCATCGCCGGTGACACCGCGCTTGCCCGTATTGAGGTGGAGGAAAAGCCCGGAGCGCTCCGGATCCCCAACATCGCCCGGAAACGGACCTTCGTGTCGGGTGCTGTCGCCGGCGGCGGGTTCCAGCTTCACGACATCGGCGCCGAGACCCGCGAGAAGTTTGCCGCAGTAGGGGCCGCTCACGCCTTCCGCGAGTTCGAGCACCCGCACACCGTGAAGCGCCGCTGGCATGGCAACCCTCGCCGGACACCCCCGGCGAGCGGGATTCTACGCCGGGAGGTCAGTTGTAGGCGTGGAGCCGGTCCGCGGCGCCTGCGCAGTCGTAGAGGTTCCCGGCGTACTGGCCTACGGCTTCGCCGCTGACCGGGGAACATTCGGCGCGAACGGCCTGCATCACGACGGCAGCACCCTTCGCTGCGGCCGGCTGCGTCTGCGAGGCTGGTTGTCCGGGGGGCGGGGCTCCGGGGAACTGTCCGCCCCGGCTGAAGCTCCCGCCGGGCACGTTCCCGCCGCGGCTCTGGCCGCCGGGCAAGAATCCTCCGCGATTGGCGCCGCCTTCGTTCGCGAGCACGTAACGCACATCGCCGTCCGCCACATAGTCGGCGAACTCGTCCACGGTGATCGTCGGGTCGTTGCTGCTGAAGCCGCCGATCGCCATCACCGAGATGTTGTAATCGGCGACGAGGGTGGAGGCCTGCTGGGCGCTCGTGGTGGCGAGGTCCCAGCGAGCGGAGCCGTCGCCGTTCGCCTCCAGGAAACTCGCCAGCGAGGCGACTCCGCCATCGAAGGCTTCAGAGCCGAAAGAACGGCCGGCGGCGCCCTGGCGGGGGCCGGCCTGTGGGAGCGTGGTGTTCATTGAGGCGTTTCGCGCTTCGTACGAAGACCATGCGGCAGGCGTTGCTAACAGCGCCGCGGCGCAGACCACGAGGGCCGGGGCGACGAACACGTTTCTGCGGGTCAGCGCGAAAAGACCTGCGGCGATGGCTGCGACGGCAACGACGGCTGCGGCCACCTCAGGAACAGCGTTGTAGAAGTCAGGCACACGGCCGCCCTGGTGCACCTGGACGATGGCCGTCGCCCAGGCGGCGGGGAGAGACGCGAGCATCCAGCGGGCGTCACGCCGGGCAAGGTCAATCGTCGCGACGACACCCGCGCCGGCCAGGAGGGCGATCCCGGGCATCAGTGCGGACGTGTAGTAGCTGTGATAGATACCCTGGGCGTAGGAGAAGACAAGCCCGAAAAGGAGCACCCAGCCCACCGCGAGGACCACCGCGGCGCGCCCGGCGGGCGAGTTTCGCCAGCGCCAGAAGGCCAGCGGAGCGAGCAGGAGAGCGAACGGCAGGAGCCAGCTGATCTGGGGCCCGTTCGCGTCATCGAACATGCGCCAGGGCCCGGGAGTGCCGGCGATGATGCCGCCGCGACCGTTCGCCGGTCCCGCAGGGGGCGCTCCGTTGCCACCGAACGCGTTTGTGCCGCCATTCCGGTTGAATGGGCCGGTGTTGCCGGGGAACCCGCCGCGATTGTTCGCAGGGGATTGGCCACCGGGACGCGTGGACTCGTTGCCGTCGACCCGTCCAAGGCCGTTGTAGTCGACGATCAGATTCTGGACCGAATTGTCCTGGCTGCCGCCGACGTACGGGCGGTCACTGGCCGGCACGGCATCGACGGCCAGCATCCAGGAAGCGGAGACGGCGAAGGTGGCGGCGGCGAGGATGGCCAGCCGCGCGCCCGTTCGAACCCATTCGCGGCGGCCGAAGCCGCGCATGCCAACGACCACCGCCAGTGCGAAGGCCGGGCCCGGAATCCACGCGGCGAGCATCTTGATATTGAAAGCGACGCCCACAAGGGCCCCGGCGAGGGCAATCCATGCCCACCACCAACGCTTCGAGTCGAGCGAGCGGAGCGTCGCCCCGGCAGCGCCAATGAGGACGAGGATCATGAACGGTTCGGGCAGGTTCAGGCGGTTCACCGCCACCGAGATCGGCGAAACCGCGAGCGCCAGGGCGGCGATGGTCGCAGCGAGCGCACCGAAGTAGTGCCTCGTGATGGCCCAGAGGAGTGCGACCGACCCCGCCCCCGCGACCGCGCTCGGCAGGAGGATGGCCCATGAAGAGTAACCGAAGACCCGCACCGAGAGCGCCCCCAACCAGAGGAACACCGGCGGCTTGTCGACCGAGATGAAGCCGCCGGGGTCAAACGAGGCGAAGAAGAAGTTATGCCAGGATGCGGCCATCGAGCGGACGGCGGCGGCGTAGTAGGTATTGCCGTTGCCGGCGTCATCGAGGCGCCAGGTGTTCAACAGGAGGGCAAGGCCGACAGTGAGCGCAAGCGAGGCCCCTTCGATCCAGCGGCGCTCCGCCAGGGTGAGTGCGCGGACGGACGGCCAGGGCCGAGCGAGCGCAGGGACCCGGACCTTCGGCGCTTCAACCACGGGCGGGCTCCACAAACACCCAACGATTCAGCATCAGGTAGCGGAGGACCGTGGCGAACACCCCCGCGGCCAGCGCGAGCACCAGTTCTACCCGGCCCACGGGGTGTCCAAAGAGCTCGAGTGCAGCCCAGAGGGCCGCGGACGACGCCCCAAGGCCGAACAGGTAGACCGCGCCGTAACCCGCGGCCTGCGTCTTCAGGTCGCCATCCTGAGCGTGAAAGGTGAGACGGCGGTTGGCGGTGAAGTTCAGGCCGACTGTAGCGGTGTAGGCGCCGATGTTCGACCCGATGGGCCCGGTGACATGGCGCAGAGCCGAGAAGAGGAGTGCGAAGGCCACGGTGCAGACGACGCCGATGGCGGCGAAGGTGGCCAGTTTCGCCGCGTCATCCCGGCGGCACAGGGCGGCCCCGGACGGCCCGGGAGTGACCCTCGAGAGGAACATGCCCCCAGTGAAGCACGCAAATCTGAGAGTTCGGTAAGAACGGGCCGCGCATGGGAAAGGAACCGGGAAGGGACGGGCTAGAAGTTCAGGTAGAGCGCAGGGTTCACGTAG
The DNA here is from genome assembly GCA_020853755.1 of Dehalococcoidia bacterium. GTDB lineage: Bacteria > Chloroflexota > Dehalococcoidia > Tepidiformales > Tepidiformaceae > Amarobacter. Next base: position 16,079 of record JADYYG010000017.1, read on the forward strand.
CCGCCGTTGTAACGCACCTCGAAGTGGAGGTGGTGGCCGGTGGTGAAGCCGGTCAGGCCGGTCATGCCCAGGGTGCTGCCCGCCGAGACGCGCTGGCCCGGCGTCACGTTGATCTGGCTCATGTGGGCGTACAGCGTGGTCCAGCCGTCACCGCAGTCCACGATGACGTGGTAGCCGTAAGAGTACGTGAGGTACTCGGTGTCGATCACGACGCCATCGCACACCGAGAAGATGGGCGAGAAGGCGAACCCGTACATGTCGAGGTCGATGCCGGTGTGGTAGGAGCCACCACCGCGGCTGACGCCGAACGGGTCACTGATGCCGTGCCAGGCGGCCAGCGGGAAGTTCTTGAACTTGCCGCCCGATGCTGCCGGGGTGTCACCAGCCGAGCCGGTGCCCACGCCGGGGCCGCTGCCCGGGTTGCCAGGGCTCGTTGCGGGCGGTGGCGGCGGCGGCGGCGGCGGGGGCTTAATCGTGGCACCGGGGAGAAGGACGTACTGCCCCTGTTCGAGGCTGTTCGGGTTACTGATGTTGTTCGGCTTGTACGAAACGACGGTGTCCGACGTGATGTTGTCGTACTGCTTCACGATCTTGTCGACGGTATCGCCGTAGGCAACCTTGTAGAGGATGCCGTCCTTGCGCGGGATGATGATGACCATGTCGCGCTGGATGAGGTTGGGGTGCGTCGCGTCGAGCGTCGGGTTGTTGGCGAGGATGGTGTCCATCGAGACGCCGTAACGCTGGGCGATGCCGCTGATCGAGTCGCCGCCCTGGGTGCGGTATTCGATGATCGGGCTGCGCGGGTCGATGATGTCGGCGAGCGGCTTGACCCCTGCGCCCACTTCGCCCGACGTCGCAGCGGCCGCAGCCACGCCGGAGGAGAGCGACGCATTCGGCGAAATAGCCCCGACGGCGCGCTCCGCGAGCACATCGGTGCGCATGGCCGTCGTAGCCACCGAGTCCATCGTCCCGGTACTCGCAGAAGGGCGGAACGCCGTCAGGCTGTGGGTCTGGGTCGTGCCGGCCATCCCCGAGAGGCTGAAGGTGGGGACGGTCGTACTGGAGATCGCGTTGGAGGAGTTCGGGAACTGGCTGGCGAAGACGACGGCTCCAACCGCAAGCGCGACCACGAGGCCGTGTACGGTGAAACGCCCATGCCGCCGCGAATGCGCGTGCGACCGTGCCCGGGAACCGTCGATACTCATAAAGCGTTCGGTCAGGTGACGCGGCGGGGGCCGTCGTTCACAGGCTGAGCCAGCCTAACCTTGCTCGCTGCCTCCCTCCCAGGCTATCCCGGTCTTCCTGAGAAGCCGGGATGCGGGGCCCCTAGGGGATTGCCCTAGAGTTCGGTTTTCAGAGAACCGAGGAACTCCTCGTTGGTCGATGTCCTCGCGATCCGTTCGAGCAGCCGTTCGGTTGCCTCGAGCTGATTGGGCGAGTTCTGCGAAATCATAGCTGTCATGCGGCGCACGAGCCAGACACCCTTAAGTGTCCTTTCGTCGAGCAGGAGCTCTTCGCGGCGGGTGCTGCTCCCCTGGACGTCGATGGCCGGGTAGAAGCGGCGCTCGGCGAGTTTGCGGTCGAGCCGCAGTTCCAGGTTGCCGGTGCCCTTGAACTCTTCGAATACGACTTCGTCCATGCGCGAACCCGTATCGACGAGGCAGGTGGCGAGGATCGTGAGCGAACCGCCCTCTTCGCACTTGCGGGCGGCGCCGAAGAGGCGCTTCGGCGGGTACAGCGCGATGGGGTCGACGCCGCCGGAGAGGGTGCGCCCGCTGGGCGGCAGCGCGAGGTTGTAGGCGCGCGTCAGGCGCGTGATCGAGTCCATCAGGATGACCACGTCCTTGCCGCCCTCGACCAGCCGCTTGGCCCGTTCGAGCGCCATCTCGGCGACGCGGGTGTGGTCCTCCACGGGCTCGTCGAAGGTGCTGCTGACCACTTCGCCGCGCACGCTGCGCTGCATGTCGGTCACTTCCTCCGGCCGTTCGCCGATGAGCAGGACGATGAGGTGCACGTCCGGGTAGTTCGTGGCGATGCCGTTGGCGATGTTCTTGAGGAGCATCGTCTTGCCGGCCTTCGGCGGGCTGACGATGAGGCCGCGCTGACCGCGCCCGATGGGAGCGATGAGGTCGATGAGCCGGTGAGTCAGGTTGTCGGGCGTGGTTTCGAGCTTGAGCTGCTCTTTCGGGAAGATCGCTGTCAGGTTCTCGAAGAACGGGCGCCGCTTCGCCGTCTCCGGGTCCATCCCGTTCACCGCTTCGACCTTGAGGAGGCCGTAGTACTTCTCGTTGTCCTTGGGATGGCGAACCTGGCCGGTCACGTAGTCGCCGGCGCGAAGGGCGAAGCGCCGCAGTTGCGACTGCGACACGTAGATGTCGTGCGGGCCGGGCAGCATCGATTCGCCGCGGAGGAAGCCGTAGTTCCCGTCGTCGCTGACTTCGAGGAAACCGCCCGAGAAGACGTTGCCGCGGGCTTCGGCCTGGTGCTGGAGGAGGCGGAAGATGAGGTCGGTCTTGCGGAGCACGGCCGCTTCTTCAAGGCCCATCTCGATGGCCAGTTCGGCGAGTTGTTCGCGCGACTTCTGTTCGAGTTCGGCGATGTTCAACGGAGCCATCTGCGGCAGGTTCTGCTGTTGGCGCTCCTGGCGGGACGGCCGATCCTCGCGCGGGGAGTAGTCTCCGCCATCCTGCGGGGGCCAGACGCGCTCAGCGCGCTCGCTGCGATGTTCGCGGTCACCGCGGTCACGGCCCCAGCGGCGTTCGCCACGGCCTTCACGGCCTTCGCGCTCGCGGAAGTCGCGATCGCGGCGGCTGCCGGGCTGCGCGGAGTCGGCGCCTTCGGCGGCTTCGTCGCGTTCCCGGCGGAAGACGCGGCCCTGGGGAGGCGTCGTTTCCGCGGCCGGAGCGTCATCATTCGCGCCGGCGGCCGGAGACTCGTTTTCAGGAGAGCCTTCAGCGGCTTCCGGCTTCGGTTCGCGCTTGAAGGTGCGGCGAACGCGGGGGGCCGGCGCGCCGTCGTCGCTCGATTCGGCGGCAACGGTGGTGGCGGCTTCGTGAGCGACGACCGCTGCGACGTCCACGACGTCTTCGGGCGGCGGAGCCGCCTTGGCGCGGGTGGTCCGCCGGCGAGGCGCAGGCGCGGCTTCGATCTCCGCGCTGTGGCCATTCGTGCTCATGAGTTGGGCTTGCGTTTCAGTATCTTCCAATGGGGACTACCAGGGTGATGCAGAGTGATGTCCGGGGACGGACGGGAAAAAGTGCTGAGCGAAAGATCTGCCGCGCCCGTTTTGGTTGCTCTCTGGGCGCCGGGAGAAAAGGTGGAGGGGCTGGCTGTGCTCGCTTCGCACTCCGTGCCAGCACAAACACATTACGACGCGCCACAGCGGCATGCAACATTTCCGCTGACATGCCGGCTGCCGCTGACTCGCCCTGCCGCTGCGTGTAGGCTTGCGGACGATGCGAATCGGCGCCGCCACCATCGATATCACGCCGCCCGTGGGAACCCCGCTCGACGGGTACGGCGGCCGGACGGATGTGTCCCTGGGCGTGCATGACCCCCTGTTCGCGCGGGTGCTCTACCTCGATGACGGAACGACGCAGGCCGCGCTCGCCGTGTGCGACCTGATCGGCATCGGCAGCGGGCTGGCCGAACGGGCGAAGGAGTTGATCGCCGAACGGCCGGGTATCCCGGCTTCGAACGTGATGCTTTCGGCGACGCACACCCACGCCGGCCCCGCGGGCGTCAGAGGGCGCGGCGAGGCCTCGCTGGTCGAACAACTGGCACGCAAGGTGGCGGGCGCCGTGCGCGTGGCCGAACGGAACGCGGTCGAAGGGGTCCTTAAGCACGGGACAGCACATCTTTCAAGCTTCGCCCAGAACCGGCGTCACCCCGATTGGCCGATTGACACCCGTCTCGACGTGGTCGCCGCCGACACGCCGGACGGCCGGAACATCGCAACGGCGGTGCGCTACGCCTGCCACGCCACCGTCCTCAACTTCGACAACCTCGAAATCACGGCCGACTACCCCGGCGAACTCTGCCGGACGGTGGAATCAGTAATTGGCGGCGGTTCGCAGGCGCTCTTCTTCAACGGTGCCTGCGCGAACATTAACCCGGCGTGGACTCGCCAGGACTTCCCGAACGTCCGCCGCATCGGTTCGATTGCCGGCGCGAAAGCCGCGGCACTCTCGCAGGAGTTGCGGCCGCTCGGGCATAGCCACCAGGGCGACAACATCCGCTGGGACGAGCACACGGCGAAAGCGGTCGAAGGCACGCTCGTGACCGGCCTGCTGCGGGTGGCCTCGCGCAGCTTCGCAGCGCCGTACCGCCGGGGACCGGACGACTCGTTGATAGCCGCTCAGCTCGACGAACTCGAACGAGAGTTCCGGGCGTCCAGCCCGGGGCTTTCTCCGGATGCCCGCCGCGAGGCCATGGCTCGCCTGAGCGCGGCTCGCGGTGAGCGACTGTCGCTCCTTCGCGTGCGCGGCAAAGGGGAGACACGCCAGCAGACGGTGCAGGCCTTCGCCCTCGGCGACAACCTGCACCTCGTGGCGCTCCCCGGCGAGGTGTTCTACGAGACCGGCGAGGACATTCGCCACCGGTCGGGGCTGGCCAACCTGCTGGTCGTCGCGTACGCGAACGATTACCCCGGCTACTTCTGCCGGCCGGAAGCGTACGAACAGGGCGGCTACGAAGCGGGCGTTACGCCGTTCGCGCCAGGAGCCGACGGCCTGCTCGCCGACGCGGCAGTCGAAGCCCTGCGCGCCGTGTCGTGACCGTGGCGCTCGCCTTCGGACCGCAACGCCGGTAGATTCGGCGGTCACACCCTGCCACGGAGGCGCTCATGCCCGGCGCGCTCGTCCTCACCGCTCACGGCGACGATATGGAGTTCTTCGCGGGAGGGACCATCGCTCTCCTTTGCGAACGTGGCTGGGACGTCGATGTCCTCATCGCCACCGATAACAGCCGAGGCACCTTCGAACTGTCGACGGAGCAGATGTTCGGTCTGCGGCTGAAGGAAGCGGACGCGGCCGCGCAGGTCCTCGGGGTGCGCAGCGTGAGTTGCCTCGACTACCCCGACGGCTTTCTCTGCGAGACGCCGCACACCACGCTCCGCGGGCAATTCATGGACGCGATTCGCCGCCACCGGCCGGGTATCGTCTTCACCTGGGACCCGTGGGCGCCGTACGAGAACCACCCGGACCATCGCGCGGTGAGCTGGGCGGCGATGGAAGCCGCCTCGTTCGCCCACTTCCCGCTCTACTACCCGGAACAACTGGCGGGCGGTCTCGAGCCGTACTATGTGCCGGAGGTGTGGTACTTCGCCAAGAACCCGGTGGACGTGAACAAGCGGGTGGCCCTTTCAGACGCCGCCATCCAGAAGAAGATTGACGCGCTCTGCTGCTACGACAGCCAGATGGTGCTGACCCTCCGCGACCACCAGATCGCGATCGAATCCGCGCCGTACGACGTGCCTCGAATCACCGGGCTCGACCCCCACGATTACCGCGCCTACATCGACCACACCGTGCGGCGCGGGGCGCTGCGGGCCGGCCGCGAAGCCGGGATGGAGTACGCCGAGCAGTTCCGCCGAACACGCTGGGGCGGCACCGAACGCCAGGCCCCGGACGGGACCATCCCACCGGACCCGGTGTAGCGGTCACTCCTGCACGAGCCGGTTCATCTCCTGGACGATGTGCCAGTAGCGGGTGGTGGCCTGCACCTTCAGCCGCTTTTCGAGCGACCCGTTGAGGTCGAATCCCGGCGGCCGGTCGACGGGCAGCACGGAGAACAGTTCGCGGTCGCGCAGGAGGACGGCGCTTTCGCTGCCGGCAGCCATGTCCGCAGCGCCGGGCGGCACTTCGGTGCGAAACAGCGTGACGAACCGCGTGTAGGCGTCCGGGCTGAATGGCTCGAAGGCGGTGCAGGCGGCGAGGTTCCTAACGTCGTCAGCCGTGCGGACAATCGCCGCGGCGTTACGCAGGCCACGGTCTACAAGCGCCGTTTCAAGCCGCAGGGCCGTCTCCTCCGGGCCGTCCGTGGATTCGAACACGAGGTTCCCCGACTGCAGGTACGTCGTCACGCGGTCGAAGCCGGCGGCCTCACAGAGGGCGCACAGGTCCGCCATCTTGATGCGGTTGTGGACGCCCACGTTGATCGCGCGGAGGAACGCTGCATAGCGCATCGCATCAGCTTACTCGCCGCGGATACAGTCCCGACGGCCGGCTGTCAGTACACCCAGGTCAGTTCGTAGCGGACGATGGAGACATCGGTCTTCGCCGGCTTCACGGTGCGCGTTTCGAAGCGGGCGATATCGGGCGCATCGAGCGCGGCGCGCTGGTCCCGGAGCTGCTGCAACTGTGCTTCGAGCGATTCCTTCCGGCTTTCAGCCGTGTTTTCCATCCGGTTCTTCGTCAACACGCCGCCCATGCCGGTCGTCTTCACGCGCTTCGATTTGCCGGTGAAGACGTTGAGGTTCGCGAGGATGGCGGACAGCACCGACATCCACTTCTCGAACTTGCGGCCCTTGATCTCCTGCGAGCGCGTGGCGATGTCCCGTTCGAGCTTCGCGATTTTCGTGTCAAGCGCTTCGCGCCTGGTCGAAACGCCGCTGGACGTGCCGACGCGGAGGGCGAAAGCGGCCGAGTCCTCGCCCGGGAGGGAGAACAGCTTCGTCTGCGGGTCGTAGAGCAGGGTGGCGGCGAGGCGGTCATCGAGCCGGTCCTTGAGGGTGCGTTCGATGGTCTTCGCCCCACCGGTGGCCGCGACGAAGCCGGGGAGGTCGCCGTAGCTCAGGCCGGGCGGCGGCGCATCGGTCAGCCGGTCAATGTCGAGGTCGAGGGGATCCTGCTCCGTGAACTCGCCGGCCGCCATCTCGGGCGTGAGCCGGAAGCCCATCGTCTTCTGCATCTCTTCGCCTGACTTGTAGCGCACCGCTGCCCGGACGATGACATACGGCTCCGCCATCGTGCCGCCGCGCAGGTTGAAGTATTTCGCCTTGAGCGGCGCGGGCAGCGGCGGAGCTGCCGTGGGAACGGGCGGCGGAGGCGCTGCCGGCGCCGCCGAGGCATCTGCTGGCGCACTCGCAGCCTTCTGGAGCGCTGCGCCCGCGACGTCTTCACCCAGGCGGCGAATCTCGTCACGGGTGATGGGCCCGCGCAGGTACGACATCACAAACCGCGAGTTCACCAGTTCCGGCGCCCTGCGGTGGATGTCGTGGACAAGGAACACGCGCTTCTGGACCGACGCGATGAGTTGTTCGAACGGGACATCGTGAGCCGCATCGGCGAGGGCCGCTTCGATGCCCTGTTTCACGCGGTTCTGGTCCTGCTCGGTCTGCAGGCGCCCGATGGCCCAGAAGCCCATGTTCGCGAGGCCCTTGTAGTCGATGTCCACCGGGTTCTGGGTGGAAAGGAGCACGCCGACGCCATACGCCCGGGCCTGCTTCAGCAGCGTGAGCAGCGGCTTCTTCGTCGGCGGGTTCGCGGAGGGCGGGAAGTACCCGAAAATCTCGTCCATGTAGAACAGCAGGCGCAGTTCGCTCGTGCCCGGCTGCTTCCGCATCCACGTCTTCAGCTTGTTCAGGACGAGCGAGGTGACGAACAGGCGCTGGTCGTCTTCGAGGTGCGCCGTGTAAATGATCGAAAGCTGGGGCAGCCCGTCGGGCGTCCGCACCCACTTCTCGATGTCGATTGGTTCGCCCTGGCGCCAGACTTCAAATGGCGGCGACGCGACCAGGTTGTTGAGCGCGAACATCAGGCCGTTGCGGTCCTTCTGCGGGAAGAACGCCTCCATCGGCAGCGCACCAACCTTGTCGATCGGCGGATTCGCGACCTGCCCGATGAGCGCCGGGAGGTCGAGGCTCTGGCCCTGCCGCCATGCGTTCTCGATGAGGCTGAAGAGGAGGATGTACTCGCGGCTGCTGACCTGGTCGGCCTCGATTTTCACGAGCCCGAGGAGGGCCGTCACCACCGAGTCGATCTCATCGCGCAGTTCCTCTTCGTTGCTTTCGAAATCGACACCCGGCGCTTCGAGCGAGTCGATCAGGTTCAGCGGGATGCCGGCCGTCGCGCCGGGGGTGTACATGCGGATGCGGTGGCCCTTCGTGTAAGCGGCCACGTCGGCGGCTTCGATTCCCCAGTCGTGCAGGCCCTTCGTCCAGAGCTGGCTTGCCGCTTCCGCCATTTCGGCGGTGGTCTTGCCCTCGCGTGTGGCCTCGTCCTTATCCACCCAGGGCTCGAACTGGTCAGGCGCGAGGCGGTCGAAGGCGAGGGCGAGGTTCCCCATGTCGCCCTTCGGGTCGATGACGATGACCGGGACGCGGCTCTTCAGCAGTTCTTCGATGATGCCGATGGAGAACCCGGTCTTGCCGGAGCCTGTCATGCCGATGACGATGCCGTGGGTGGTGAGGTCCCCGGAATCGAGCATGAACGGGTCGCCGAGCGACTTGTCCGCGGCATTGAACTTCTTGCCAACGTAGAGATCGGCCATGCATCACCTTCCCGGGCAGGATGCGGCAAAGGGTACCCTTCGCCCTCGCAGGGGGCCATGTGGGCGGCCGCCCGCTTACCGCGCACTTTAGGCGAGCGTCCGTATAGTTCGGTTCACCTGAAGTTCCGGAGACTGCATGACCACCACCGAGACCGCCCTCAACGCGAAAGTCCACGCCCTGCTCGAAAATCAGGTTGAGCGGGGCACACAGCTTGGCACCCAGGTGGCCGCCTACCGCAACGGCGAACTCATCGTCGACACCTGGGCGGGCCAGATGGGCATAGACGACCCGCGGCCGGTCAACGGGGACACCCTTTTCAGCAGCTTTTCGACCACGAAGGGGCCGGCGGCGCTGGCCCTCCACATCCTCGCAGACCGCGGGCTCATCGATTACCAGGCCCCGGTGGCGAAGTACTGGCCGGAGTTCGCGGCGAAGGGCAAGGAGAACGTGACCGTCGCCCAGGCGATGAGCCACCAGGCCGGACTCCACACCGCGCCCTCGCGCGAGATCATGCTCAACTGGGACCGCGCGATCGATTACATCGCCAGCGGGACGCCGGCGTGGGCGCCCGGCACAGCGACCGGGTATCACGCGCTCACCTACGCGTGGGTCGTCGGGGGCATCGTGCAGGGGGCCAGCGGCCGCCACATCAAGGACGTCCTTCGCGAGGAGATCGCGGAGCCGCTCGGCGTGGCCGACTCGTTCTACGTGGGCATCCCGGACGGCCTCGAAAACCGCCTGGCCACGCTCCAGACGCCCCCTGAGTTGACGCCTGAGGAAGCCGCGAAGAGCCCCATGGCGGCAGTCCCTCCGGACCACGACTTCTTCAAGGCGATGCCGCGCGACTCCGGGTTGAACTTCAATGACATGGAAGTCCGGCAGGCCTGCATTCCCTCGGCGAACGGCCACTTCACAGCCCGTGCCCTTGCCCGGATGTACGCGGCACTGGCAAACGGCGGCCAGATCGACGGCGTGCGGCTCGTGTCGCAAGCGCGCATCGGGCTCATGAGCACCATCCAGACCCGGGAGCCGGATCGCGTACTGTTTATGCCGATGCGGAAGAGCATCGGCTTCTTCAACGGCGGCAAGATGATGGGCGTGAACACCGTGACCGGCCCGCGCGAGACGGCGTTCGGCCACTCCGGCGCGGGCGGGTCGACCGCTTTCGCCGACCCGGAAGCCGGCCTGAGCATCGCGGTGACCATCAACCGGATGCAGAACAACCTCCAGGGCGAAGGCCCGGCCTCTGAGATCTGCGAACTGATCCGGAACGAACTCGGGGTCAATGGCTAAGCGGCGGGCAGCCGTGTCTCCGGGTAGCGAAGCCGGTACGATTGGCCTGTGACTCAATACCAGGCGGCCATCTTCGACATCGGGGGAGTGCTCACCCACTCCCCCGTCACGCGCATCAAGCAGTTCTGCATCGACCATCGCATCCCCGACGAGGTGCGCTGGGCGATTTTCGCGCCCGAAGACGGTCCGTGGTCCCGCTTCGAACGCAGCGAACTCTCGCGGGAAGCGTTCGCCGATGAGTTCGACCAGCACGTGCGCCCTTCCGGCACGGACGCCACCGGCCCGTTCTTCATGGAGTGGTTTTTCAAGGGCTTTGGCGAGCGCACCGAGGTGGTCAACGCCGTCCGCTTCCTCCGCGGCAAGGTCAAACTCGGGGCGATCACCAACAACGTCGTCCGCGATGAACCGGCTGCCACCCGCACCTCCGGCATCGACGTGCAGAGCCTCTTCGACGTCGTCGTCGAGTCAGCCATCGAAGGCGTCCGCAAGCCCGAGCCGCGCATCTACCAGATCGCCTGCGAACGGCTCAGCATCGAACCGTCGCGCGCCGTCTTCCTCGATGACCTGGGCGCGAACCTGAAGGGCGCGCGCGCGCTCGGCATGCACACCATCAAGGTCGACGACACCCTCAGCGCGCTCGACGAACTCGAGGCCGCGCTCGGCATCGCCCTCCCCCGCTGAGGTCGTCTTGGGCACATTGAATGCTTAGACTGCGCCCATGAGCAACGTCCGCCTGGCGATCGACGATCGGGGCGTCGCGACGATCACGCTCGACCGGCCTGAGCGCCTGAACGCCATCAACATGGCCATGCGCGACGAACTCTGGGAGCACCTCGCGGCCTGCCGGGATATCCCGGACGTTCGCGTCATCGTCTTTCGCGGCGAAGGGCGGGCCTTCAGCGCCGGCGCCGATATCTCGGAGTTCGGCACCGCTCCGTCGGTGATTGCCGCACGCTCGGCCCGCCACAACCGCGACGTCTGGTGGGAGCTCCTGAACCACCGTTGCGTGACCATCGCCTGCCTGCACGGCTTCTGCTTCGGCGCCGGGCTCGAACTGCCGCTCTGCTGCGACGTCCGCATGGCGGTCGAAGGTGCGACCTTCGCGCTGCCAGAGGTCACCCTTGGCTACATCCCGAGCGCGGGTGGCACCCAGACGCTGCCGCGGATCATCCCGCCCGGCATCGCCGCCTCGATGATCCTGACCGGCGAGCCGATCGGTATGGCGGCGGCCGTCCGCTGGGGGCTCGTCGACCGGGCAGTCACCGAATCGGAGCTTCCGCTGGCCCTGGAAGCCATCATCGCCGAAGCGCTCGATGGCGGCGCCGAAGCCCTGCGTAAGCGCAGAATCACCATGCTGAGCGGGACGAACGCGACCGCCGCGGCGTCACTGCGGTAGCCCGGTGACCATCGATTCGACCCCCGAAACCGTACGCCCGCCGGTATTCCTTGGCTGCTTCTTCGCCGCTGCGGCCCTGGTCATCGTGATTCTCGGGGCCGTCTTCTTCATCCAGTTCCTCGAATCCGGCGCGAACAGCGGGCAGGTCACGCTCGACGTCCCGGACGCATATGCCCCGGGCAACATCGAGTACAACGGCCAGCACAATTTCTACCTCGTACGGCTGCGTGACGGCAGCTTCCTCGCGCTCTCAGACCTCGATGCGGCGAACCGCGCGAACCAGGCTCGACGCTGCCGCGTACAGATCACGGACCTGAACGGCGCGCTGGCCGTGCCGAAGGAGACGCTTGCCGCGCGGATGAGCGACGCCGCCCGCGGGTCGAGCGTCGTCCTCCGGGAGACCTGCAACGGCGCCATTTACGACCTGGCTGGGGCGCGCCTCGATGCCGACGGGCCGAACCTCGACCGTTACCCGGTGTCCGTCTCGAAGGCGGGCCACCTGCTGGTTGATACGAGCACGCGGACATGCTCCCAGCGCGCGGCAGGTAACGCCTTCAGCCCCGCCACGTGCAAGTGACGCCGCTGCGACTTTAGTTCGCGGGCCAGCGCTCGCCGAGGAGCTTTTCGAGCGCCGGGTGGACTCCCCATTGCGCGGCCAGCGCGCGGTAGCGGGCGAGGGCGTTGGCTTCGGCGCGCTGGTCCCGGCGGCGGCGCAGTTCGGCGCGGATCATCAGGTTGCGCGCCGTGGCTTCAGGGCTGACGAACTCAACGACGGCGACGCGGTAGCCGAGGGCTTCAAGCGCCGCCGCGCGGAGGGCGTCGGTCACGATGTCAGCCAGCCGGTGCTGGAGCAGCCCGTGGCGAACAACGCCCTGCCAGCCGTCGCGCGCCGGGGCGGCGCCGGCTTTCACCGTTTCGGTCATCTGGTCGCTCAGTTCCTGGTGGCAGCAGGGCACGAGGACCAGCGCCTTCGCTCCCAGCAGGACGCCCGCGGCCAGCGCCTCGTCGGTCGCGGTGTCGCAGGCATGGAGGCTGACGAGCAGGTCGACCGGCTCGCGTTCGGCTGATACGAACTCCGCGATGGTCTTCGCGTGGGTCCGCACGTCTGCCAGCCCGGCGGACGCCGCAATCCGCGCGACGGTTTCGACCACGTCCGGCGATGAGTCGACGGCGTCGAGTTCGACGGCGGCGCCGGACTCGCGCGCCCAGAGCGCCAGCGAGAGGCTCAGGTACGCCTTGCCACAGCCAGCGTCGACGACGCGCACGCGGTCCTGCCCCCAGGCGTCAAGCGTCCGGAGCAGTTCGACGAAGTGCTGAACCTGCTGGACTTTGCCGGCCATGTCGCTGCGCGGCTGCCCGCTCGGCGCGAACAGGCCGAGTTCGACAAAGAGCGCGCGCACAGCCTGTGAATCGAGCCGGAGCGCGTGATGAGCCGCCCGGTCGTGCGCCGCCAGTGGGGCTTCGCCGGCAGCGGGCAGCGACGGCCGCGACTTGCTCACGAGCCAGTGCCCGGCACGCGTCCGGCGAGCGTGCCAGTCGACCTCGCCGCCGAGGACATCGAGGTGGCAGGGCCCGGCTTCGAGCGCCTCGCTCAACCGTTCGGCCCAGCGTTCCGGGTCGAGCGTCACGGTGTGCTCGTTCTTGCCGGCGCGAGTCACCACCTTGATGGCCGTCCCGCGGGCCAGCCGGATCGGCTGGGCAGTGAACTTCTCCCACGGGACGAAGGCGGCAGCCTGCCGCCCGGGCGTGATGATGCACTTCCGCCAGCCGGTCGAGGCGGTCAGCAGTTCATAGATCGGCTGGATGTTCGAACCGGGTGCGAGCGCTGCCATCCGGCCCATTGTGCCGCCCGGGCCGGGGGGAGCCAAACGCGCCTACCAGCCGCGCGTCGCGAGCAATTCCTTCTCCGGCAGCGACGAGACGCTGATGCCGGGCATCGCCTTGCCCAGCCCGCGGCTCACCCGGGCGATCACGTCAGCATCCTGGTAGTGGGTCGTCGCCTCGACGATTGCCTTCGCGACGGCCGGCGGGTTCTCCGACTTGAAGATGCCGGACCCGACGAACACGCCGTCCGCGCCGAGGCGCATCATCAGCGCCGCATCGGCGGGGGTGGCAACGCCACCGGCAGCGAAGTTCACGACCGGCAGGCGGCCTTCGCGCTTCACCTGGAGCACCAGCTCCAGCGGCGCGCCGAGTTCCTTCGCCGTCGTGTACAACTCCTCGTCGGCCATGTTTTTGATGCGCCGGATCTCGTCCTGGACGGTGCGCATGTGGCGCACGGCCTCGACGATATCGCCGGTACCGGCTTCGCCCTTGGTGCGAATCATCGCCGCGCCTTCGCCGATGCGGCGGAGCGCTTCGCCCAGGTTCCGGCAGCCGCAAACGAACGGCACCTTGTACTGGTGCTTGTCGATGTGGTGGGTCTCGTCGGCCGGGGTCAGCACTTCAGACTCGTCGATGTAGTCGATGCCGAGCGCCTGGAGGACGTCAGCCTCGACGAAGTGGCCGATGCGCGCCTTGGCCATCACGGGGATGGTCACTGCATCGATGATGCCGGCGATCATCTCGGGGTCGCTCATGCGGGCGACACCGCCGTCCTTGCGGATGTCGGACGGCACGCGTTCGAGGGCCATGACGGCGCAGGCGCCGGCTTCCTCGGCGATTTTCGCGTGTTCGGGGGTGACGACGTCCATGATGACGCCGCCCTTGAGCATCTGCGCGAGGCCGACCTTGACGGCCCAGGTTCCAGTCTGTGACATCGTGACTCCTCCGGGCCGCGGGCCCGCATTACGTGTGAAGGTGGCACCCAGTCTAGGGTGATTTGCCATCAGGTTGTAGGGCCACTTTCGGCCTACGAAGCCGAACTGGCGGGGTGCCAGCCTTACTGGGCGAGGCGCGCTCGCAGGGCAGCATCCACCTCGGGCCACTCGCTCTCGATGATCGAGTAGGCAGCCGAATCACGCACCGTGTCGTCGGTCGCGGCACGGTTCGCGCGCAGCACCCCGTCGAGTTTGCCGCCGATGCGCTCGATGGCGGCGCGGGAGCGGACGTTCCGCCGGTCAGTGTTCAGGCGCACGACGCGCACCCCGAGCTCCTCGAACGCGTAGCGGAGCATGAGCCACTTGGCCTCGGTATTCACCAGCGTACGCTGAACCGAATGAGCCAGCCACGTCCAGCCGATCTCGACACCGTCAGGGACCGTCGAGCCGCGGAAGTACCGGCTCCCGGCTTCCCAGGCGTGGTATTCGAACCTCGCGAAGCGGGTTGTGCCCACAACCTGGCCGGTCGCCGCGAGCGTGGTGGTGAAGGGGATGGCGTCCCGGTTGGCGGCGAGCGCGAGGGCCTCTTCGACGTAGACGCAGGTCGCCGCTTCGCCGTCCGGCACCCAGGTCCACTGGTAGTTCGAACGGTCCTCGCCTGCCGCGGCGGCCAGCGCCGGAACGTGATCGAGGGAGAGCGGGATGAGGCGGACGTGCTGCCCTTCCAGGGTGACGGGGCCAACGGGAGCGTAGGAGCGTGAAGTCGTCGTCATTCGCTGACGGTACGCGGCGAAAGTGGCCCCGCGCGAGTGCCAGTTGGACTCGCAGTTATGGGGCCACTTCGCAGCAGCGCTTAGAAGATGGGGTTGACGATGACCGCCTGTTCGCGGCTCGGCCCGACGGAAATCAGATCCACCGGGCACTCCAGCAGCTGTTCGACGCGCTTGATGAAGGCGCGTGCCTGCGGCGGGAGATCGTCGAACGTGCGGACGCCGGTCGTCGGGCTTTCCCACCCGGGGAGTTCCTCGTAAACGGGGTTGACGCGTTCGAGGGTCGACTCGCGCGACGGGAAGCTCGAAATGATCTTGCCGTCGAGTTCGTAACCCGTGCAGATCTTGATCGTCTTCAGGTTATCGAGGACGTCGAGGCGGGTGAGCGCGACGGCCGCGAGGCCGTTGAAGCGAACGCTGTACCGCGCCGCCACCGCATCGAGCCAGCCGATGCGGCGGGCCCGGCCGGTGGTCGTGCCGTATTCGCCGCGGCCGTCTTCCTTGCCATGGTCGCGAAGCTGAGTCGCTACGTCGTCGAACAGTTCCGTCGGGAAGGGGCCGTTCCCCACGCGCGTGGAGTAGCTCTTGAAGACACCGACGACGCGCTGGATATCGGTCGGGCCGATGCCCACGCCGAGAGCGGCGCCGCTGCTTGAACTGCTCGGGACACTGGAGGTGACGTAGGGGTAGGTCCCGTGGTCGAGGTCGAGGAGCGAGCCCTGCGCGCCTTCGAGGAGCACGTATTCGCCGCGCTTGTGGGCGTCGAGCACGATCTCCTGGACATCAGCGATGTGGGGGGCCAGCCGCGAGCCGTACTCGCGGTAGGTTTCATAGCACGGTTCGAAGGCGATCGGCTCGGCGCCGTAGACGCCGGTGATGACCTTGTTCGCGTAATCGAGCGACGTCTGCATGCGCGGCACAAGGTCTTCCGAGCGAAGGAGGTCGGCGACGCGGACACCACGGCGGGCCACCTTATCGACGAAGCAGGGGCCGATGCCCTTGCCGGTGGTGCCGATGGCGCTGCTCCCACGGGAGGCCTCATCGAGCTTGTCGAGGGCGACGTGCCAGGGCATCACGAGGTGGGCGCGGTCACTGAGGACGAGACGGCTCGTGTCGATGCCCTTTTCCGTGAGCATCCCGATCTCGCCGAGGAGCACGGCCGGGTCGACCGCGACGCCGTTGCCAATGACGCAGGTCTTCTCGGGGTAGAAAATGCCCGCGGGCACGAGGTTCAGTTTGAACTCGCCACGTTCATTGACGATGGTATGACCGGCGTTGTTCCCGGCGCTGTAGCGGGCAACGACCTTCGCTTTGCGGGCCAGCAAGTCGACGATGCGGCCTTTGCCTTCGTCGCCCCACTGCCCGCCGACGACGACGACGATAGGCATTTTGGACACACTCCGGGCCCCGCTATTGGGGGCCCGTTGAGCAAGTCTACAGTTTCCGGCGATACCGTGCGAGCATTTTATGAAGAAAGGCGTGCCCGGTCTGGCACGCCTTTCTGTTATGCATCCGCGAAGCGCCGGCTCAGCGCGAACCGCGGAGGCGCGGGTCGAGCACGTCGCGCAGGGCGTCGCCGAGCATATTGAAGGAGAACACCGCCAGGTAGATGGCGATACCCGGGAAGATGGCGAGGTGCGGGTTGCGCACCAGCGACTCGCGCGCTTCGCTGAGCATGCGCCCCCAGCTGGGGGTTGGCGGCTGGACGCCGTAGCCGAGGAACGAGAGCGACGATTCGATGAGGATCGCGCTCCCGATCTGGATCGAGGCCGAGACAAGGACGACCGCGAACACGTTCGGGAAGATGTGCCGGGCGATGATCCGCCGGTCAGTCGCCCCGACCACGCGGGCCGCTTCGACGTAGACGTTCTGTTTCGCCGAGATGGCGGCGCCGCGGATGATCCGGGACGAGCCGAGCGAGATAAGCACGCCGAGCGCGAAGGCTATCCGGAACACCACCCTCGCCGAGGGGTCGAGGTGTAAGGGGTCCGCGATAAAACTCGGCGGGAAGTTCGTGAGCGTCGTCACCACGAGGATGATGAAGATCAGCCCCGGGAGCGCGATGCCGATATCCACAATGCGCTGGGCGATCGTGTCGAACCAACCTCCGAAATAGCCGGAGACGGTGCCGATAACCGAGGCCAGCGTCGCGCTGATGAAGACGACGAGGAAGCCGATGATAATCGAGGTTCGCGCGCCGTAGACGATGCGTGTGTAGACGTCACGGCCGTATTGGTCAGTACCGAACCAGTGCGCCGCCGATGGGCCCTGGAGGCGTTCGAGGATCGGCGGGGGGTTCGGGTTCGGATTCTGGGTGGTGAAGAGGAACGGGGCGAACGCCATAATCAAGAAGAGGATGACAATCGCGCCGCCGAACGCGCCGAGCGGCTTGGTGGTGATGAAGCGCCAGAGCGCACGGCGATAGCGGACCGGCCATGACGGCTGCGGCCGCAGGGCGTAGGTGTCGAGGACGAGGGATTCGCTGCTGCTGCTCATCTAGCTGTACCTGATCCGTGGGTCGAGCACCGAATAGAGTAAGTCGACGCCGAGGTTCGCGAACACGACGACGAGGGCGACAATCACGTTAATCGCCTGGATGACCGGGTAGTCCAACTGGTTGACCGAGGCGATGTAGTACCGCCCCATCCCGGGAATCGAGTACACCTGTTCGATGATGACCGTGCCGCCGACGAGGATGGGAAGCTGAAGGCCGACAACGGTGACGACGGGGATGAGCGCGTTCCGCATCACGTGGCGGGTGATGATGACGCGTTCGCGGAGGCCCTTGGACCAGGCCGTGCGCACGTAGTCCTGGCGCAGCACCTCGAGCATCGCCGAGCGGGTGAAGCGCATCACGCTGCCGGAAAGCGCCGCCCCGAGGATCATGGACGGCATCGCCATCATCTTCAGGTTCCCGACCGGGTTATCCACGAAGTTGATGTAGTTCTTCGGTGGAACGCCCCAGGTAAAGTAGCGGCCGGCCATCGTGATCAACATCAGGCCCACCCAGAACCCCGGTACGGCGAGTAGCGAGATCGCGAAACTCCGCGATGCATAGTCCGCGACTGAGTCCTGTCTGATCGCCGATAAGATACCGATCGGGAGTGCGATCGCCAGCGAGAAGAGAACGGCGAGGAGGCCGAGTTCCATCGTCACTGGCAGGCGATGCCGGAGCTCGCTCATGACGGTGCGGTTACTGATGACGGACTTGCCGAAATCGAGTTGGACAACGTCGCCCATCCAGCGGACATACTGGGTGACGATGTTGCCGTCGAGGCTGTACTCCTTGCGGAGAGCGGCCTTCGTCTCGGCGTCACCCGCGCCGTAGTCGCCGAGGATCTGGTCGATCACGTCACCGGGGACGGCACGGACCATGAGGAAGACGACGAACGTCACCCCGAGCAACGTCGGGATCATCAGCAACAGCCGCCGCAAAATATAACGCTGCACTGGTGGCCTCCAGAGGATTTTCGGACACACATTCGGGGGCTCGAAAGCGGCCCCCGAATGCATGAGACTTGTGCCGGGAAGAAGGCTTTAGGCCTTCCAGCGCCAGGGCATTTCCTCGGCCGCGCCACCGTAGGACTTGGTAGAGAACTCGGTGTAGTTGACGATGTTGGCCTGGGCGGCAGTCCAACCAGTACCGGCGCCCGCAACGTTGGGGATGTAGTACATCTTCTCGGCGTTCTTGATCTGGGCCTGGGCGAAGAGCTCCTTGCGCTTCTCCTGGTCCACTTCAGCGGTCGCGTCGTTGGCGATCTTCGTCAGCTCCGGATCATTGACCTTGCTATGGTTCTGCGGGTTGTCCGTGAAGAACCGCGTGAGGTACGAGCCGGCCTCGGGGAACGGCGTTTCGTAACCGAACGCGATGCCCTTGAAGTTGCCGATGAAGGTCTGGGTGATGTACTTGGAGCTGTAGTCCTGCACTTCGGTCGTGGTCTTCACACCAGCTGCCGTCATGTACTGGCCAGTGGCTTCAGCAATGTCGTTGAAGAGCTTGCCGTAGCGGTTGGCGGTGTACTGGTACGTGCCGGCGTCGATGCCGTTGGCGAAGCCAGCCGCTTCGAGGAGCTTCTTGGCCTCCGCCGGGTTGTACTTGAAGTACTTGCCTGCGTCGCCCATCTTCGTGCCGACCGGGTCGATCCACCATGCGGTCTCGCCAGCGGGGATGAGGTTGTGCCAGGGGGTCTCCACCTTGATGCCGGCATCGCGAAGCTTCTTCACGTTGTAGCCGAGTTCCATCAGGGCGTCCCGGTCCATCGACATCGAGATGGCCTGGCGGACGCGCGGATCCTTCGCGAAGCCACTGGTCATGGCCGCGGGGTCGAAGTAGGTGAAGCTCAGGGTCGGGCCGGTGCGGCCGGTGATGCGCGCGCCCGGGATCTGCTTGATGAGGCCCGGGAGGTCGTCCGCGTTCGGGTCGCAGGCATCAAGGTTGCCCGCGAGGAACTGGGCGAGGCGGTTGGCGTACTCAGGGATGATCGCCGTCTCGACGCCGTCGAAGAACGGGGCGCCGTCCGGCTTGCCAAGGTGCCAGGTCGGGTTCCGCTTGCTGACGAACTTCACCGACGGCTGGTAGCTCTCGGCAACCCAGGGGCCGCTGCCGATCGAGGTCTTCGCCGGGTCGAACCCGCCGTTGAAGGCTTCCTTCGGCAGGATGTAGAAGATGTTCGAGTCGGCGAGGACGTCGAGGAAGACGGCAGCCGGCTTCGACATCGTGAAGACGATGGTCGTCGCGTCCGGGTATTCAACCTTTTCGACCGGCATCGAGGACTGGGGCTTGTTGGTCGACTCCTTGGAGGAGGCGCGATCCCAGCTGGCCTTGACGTCTTCGGTCGTCATCGTCCGGCCGCTGACCGGAGCGATGTCATGGAACTTGATGTTCGGCTTGAGCTTGACGGTCCACTTCAGGCCATCAGGGCTCGCCTCGGCCGAGGCGGCGGCGTCCGGGGTCGGGCGCACGGAACCGTACGGGATCCCGGGGCCGGCCTTGTACATGAAGAGGCGGCTGTAGTAGTAGGCCGAGTAGCCCTTGGTGAGGAAGCTGATGTTCCCCCAGGGATCGAGGGTTGGCGGGTCGCCAGTCGCGTAGGTGCGGTAGGTGCCGCCGCGCTTGCCGCCGGCGAGCGGATCAGCCGGCGTCGCGGTTGCGTTCGCGCCGGGCGTTGCGGTGCCGAGCTGGCCGCCGCTGCCGCCGTTGTCATCGTCATCGTCGCCACAGCCGACGAGGGCGAGGGCGCTGGCGCCGGCGCCAGCCGTGATCGCGCCGCCGAGGAAGCGGCGGCGGCTACGGCGCGCACGCCAGTAGCCATCCCAATAGTTGTCTGCCATAAGGTCCCCCTGCTGATTGGTGCTAACGACTGTACGTCGCTACACGGCGATAGGATTGGCCTATCTTCGCTATACGGAGGTATAGCCTGTGGATGATATCTACCCGTGTTCGCATCAAGAGTCAATGGTGGCTGAGCACTCGCTCAGACCGAAACAGGGGAACTTCACGACACGTCATCACAGGAGTTCGCCTTAAACACGCATGTACGAATCTAGGTCCGAACCCGATTCGAAATCGTGCGTACCGAACCCGCGACCCGGCCGTAAGATCTTCCAATGCCGAAACGAGCCGTCGAGCGCCCGGAGGACGTCCCCACGGCCTTCGCCGAGGCCTGGAATCAGCGCGATCCCGACGCGATCGCTGAGCTGTTTGACTCCGATGCCGAGTTCGTGAATGTGACCGGGCTCTGGTGGCATGACCGCGAAGCCATCCGCAAGGCGCACGCATACGGCCTCGCCCGTATCTTCGGCGAATCCACCCTGAGCGCTCACGCCATCCGAGTGAAGTACCTCGCGCCGGCGATCGCTGTGGTCCACGCCCGGATGCGACTGACCGGGCAGTCGCCGATTGGCAGCGTCTCCCGGCCTGGCGCACGGGCGACGGTCTTCTCGGTCGTTGTCCACGAAACCGCCGAAGGCTGGCGGTGCGCGTCAGCGCAGAACACCGATGTTGTCCCCGGGATGGAGACGAATGTCATCGATGAAGCCGGCCAACTGCGCGCGGCCGACTACCGGGCACGCTAAGCCGGGGTCCGGTACCGGCTTATGAAGGCGAAGCTCAGGCCACGAACAGATGGCGATGGTCCCGCACGAACTGCTCGACCGTCCGGGGCGGGTTTCCGGTGATGCGTTCGACGGCATCGGAGGTCTTCGCGGTGGCGCCGCCGGCGCGCTGGTATTCGTAGAGCGCGAGTTGGCCCGCAACGAGCCATGGCGGCTGCCCGTTCCGGCGGAGGCGGGCCCAGGCTTCGTCATCGGTTTCAACAATGTGGGTGACGCGCCAGCCAAGGACGGAAGACAAGACCTCGGCGACGTCATCGAAGGAGAGCGCCTGCGGCCCGGTAAGCACCGGTGACTTGCCCTCCCAGCCGCCGGTGAGGAGCACCTCGGCCGCGACCGCGGAGACGTCGCGGGTATCGACAAACGGGACTTTGCCGCCATTTGCAGCCGAGTAGATGTGGCCCTCGCGAATGGATTCGGCCTGGTCGAGCAGGTTCTGGAGGAAGGCGTGCGGCCGCAGGCTCGTCCATGCCAGCCCGGACTGTTCGAGGACGCGCTCGACGTTGTAGTGCCAGAGCCCAATGACCGACTTCGACTGGTCGGACGCCCCCAGCGCGGACAGCTTGACGAGGCGCGGGACACCAGCGCGGACCGCCGCGGCAATGACGTTTTTCTGCATGCGTACCATCGCATCGACGTTGCCGCTGAGGAGGAAGACCGCGGCAGCGCCGGCGAACGCGTTAGCCAGGCTGCCCGGGTCGTTCATGTCTGCTGCCACCCACTCGACGCCGGGCAGCTTCGCGCCCTCGGCGGGATGCCGGGAAAGCGCGCGCACAGTCGCGCCGCGTGCGGACAGGATCCGCACCAGTTCGCTCCCGACAGTACCGGTGGCGCCGGTAACCACGATCATGACGCACCTCCACAGCCAGTCTAGCCGCGAATAAGGAGGGCATCGGCTTCCGGTGCGGGGCTGGCGCCGTTCAAGCTGTGCCGGTGACGGGAAGAGGAGAAGTGGAGCCTCGACACGGATTCGAACCGTGGACCTAGCGATTACGAATCGCTCGCTCTACCAGCTGAGCTATCGAGGCCTGCGGGAAGGGAATCGTAACCCGCCTCGCGCTCACAGTGAACTAGAGCCGGGACCGAATTGCTCGGTCACCACGCTCAGGCCGCCCGGCGCTGCTCCTGCGTCCGGAACCGGTCGCGCAGTTCGGCGGCCGACTGGATAGCGGCACGGGCCGCGCGGTTGCGGCGCTGGCGCAGCAGGGCCTTCCGGCCGATGCGGTTGCCGATTTCGGCACTAATCCCCAGGCCAAGCACAACTACCATCGTGATCGACCAGTCGGCGATGCCCTGGTACCCGGCAAGGGCTACAAGGCCGGCCAGCGCAACACAGACGTTGCGCACTCCCCAGAGCCAGAACTTCACTGCCATATATGGGGTATCGGCGGGCCGAGCCGGTCCGGACAGTGTCGCGCGAAGGAAACCGCGGATCAGTTCGCCGTGCTGGCCCGGCCGGCGGCGTGAGCCCCGGCGATCCGCCCGAACACCGCGCCCCTGATTACCGAACTGGCGCCGAGGTAGTTGTAGTAGAAGATTTCGCCCATCGGTTCGCCCGCCGCGTAGAGGCCGTCCATGACCTTGCCGCGCGTGTCGAAGACACGGGCGTTCGTATCGCAGCGAAGCCCGCCGAAGGTGAACGTGATGCCTCCGGTTACGGGGATGGCGATGTACGGCGGCGAATCGAGCGGGAGCGCCCAGTTGCTCTTCGGCGGCGTGATCCCGGCCGTCCGCTTCCCGTCGAGCCGGTCGAGGTCATACGTGCCGGGCTGCACCGCAGCGTTGAAGTTGGCGACGGTGTCCATCAGGTCCTCGGCGGGCAGGTCCATCTTCTCGGCCAGTTCCTTCAGCGTTGCGCCTTCGAACGGCGGGCCGACCGGCCGCCAGGCGCGCGCGAACTCCTCGCGCTGGTACGCCTTCTGGTCGAAGAGGCACCAGGCTTCACCGCCCGCTTGCTCGACGATGTACTTCGAGAACTTCACGTAGGTGTGGTCGCGGAAGTCTTCGCCCTCATCGAGGAAGCGCCGACCCGAGCGGTCGACGAAGATGCCCATCTGGTAGTTGTAGAGGGCAGTGACGCCGCACTCGATTTTCGGCGAACGGGCGTCGAGGACGGCGGAGTGGTAATCGCCCCACTGGCCAGCCGGCTGCGCGCCTGCATCGATGGCCATGCGCAGGCCCTCGCCCGTGTTGTAGCGGCTGCCACGGAGGATGAGCGAATCGGCGAACCGGCCGAGGTAGCGCACGCGCATCTCAACGTTCGCCTGGAAACCGCCGCAGGCCAGCACCACGCCGCCGCGGGCGAGGACGTCGGTGACCCCCTCCGGCCCGCGAGCGCGCACCCCGGCGACGGAGCCGTCACCACGGACGATGAGGTCGACCGCGCCAGTTTCGTAGGCGACCACGCCGCCCGCGCCATCGAGCCGGCGGTAGAGCAGGTCGACGAGCCCCTGGCCGCCGGACTTCGGGCTGCGACGGTAGCCGGCGGTGTGCGGGTAGCCAGCTTCCCACTCGAGGCCCATTGCGGTCAGCCAGTCGGCGGTCTGGCGGGCGTTTTCGCACAGCGTGCGCACGAGGTCCGGGTTGGCGCGGCCTCGGGAGATGCGCATCAGGTCTTCGAACATGTCGTCGACGGTGTAGTCGCGGACGCCGAACTCGTCGGCTTCGTGGGGAAACCGCATCTGTGCGTCGGCGAAGCGGGTGTTGCCGCCGCGGCCCTCCGGGGGCGCTTTCTCGATGAGGATGACGTTCGCGCCGCTCTCACGGGCCGAAAGCGCCGCCGACAACCCGGCAATGCCGCCGCCGACAACGAGTACTTCCGTTTCGTAAGAGGCGGCGGCGCCGGGAGAACCAACAGGTACGGGCATGGCCGACATTAGGGACGAGCGCCGCGAAAGATGCAATCGCCGGCAGCGGTCATTCGGCACACGCCCGCCCGGCACGGTATGGTTAGAGGGCCTTGGAACGCTCGTTTTTCGATGACCACGTACCCACGCGGTTCGCTGCGAAGTGCGCCTACCTCCAGATGACCATGGGCAGCCACCGGCTCGGCCAGGGGCTCATCAACATCTGCCGGCACGTTGTTCGCGATGGATCGGAGTGCGTCGGGCCATTCCTCGATGACACCGAGACGACGTGCGGGCTGTGGGAGCCGCGCCCCGACGCTGCGAAGACGGCCGCACGCGAACAGGCGCGCTGACGCTACGTCCCGGCCGTAAGTGAAACGCTGATGACCTCGCGATCGATGCCACCGAGGCGCCGCTTGTACTCCTCTTCGCCGCGCAGGAAGTCGAACCGCCGCTGGCCGCGTTCGATGCCATCGCGGATGCCGTACGCCTTGCTGATGAGCCCGGCGGCGAGGTGGGCGAACGCGGGGTCGTAGCCGCTGTTATAGAGGTAGGTCACGCCGCCGAGTTCGAAACCGAAGGTCATGGCGACTGGCACGGCATCGAGCGAGAGCGTCGAGAGGCGCACCATCCCGAGTCCGGCGAAGGTCGCGCCGAGGTCCCGGAAGAAGGCTTCCATCCGCGGGGTGAGGAACTCATCCTTGTCGCCGCGGCTGATGCGCATCAGGTGGAAGAGGCCATCGAGGGCGGCCGAGACGTCGTCAACGGTGGTGGCGCTGGTGAAGCTCACCTCGCCGGCGGCTTCAAAGTTCCGCATCTTGCGCCGCAGTTCGTGGCGGTCCTTCTTTGAGAGCGCCGCCACGTACTCCTCGAACGAACCGGGAAGGTCAACGCCGGGGCAGACGGCTTCGTGCGCGCGTTCATAGCGCCAGCCACCATCGGTGGCGGCCGTTTCGAAGGCGGCAACGAGGGGCGAATCGCCTGGCAGTCCCCAGAGGTCGAGCCGCCCGGTCATATCCTCGCGGAGCCACTCGAGCACCCCTGCGGCGACGGCCCGCTCCTCGCCGGGAACAGCGAGGGGCCCAGCGTAGTCGCGGGCGTTGTGGTCGCCGAGTTCGCGCGCGCCGTCGCGGCCCATGTCCAGGGCCGCGACACCGATGAGGGCGGCGTCACGGCGCACTGCGAGGAACACCGGCGACGACTCCTGCCCGAAGCTGCGCAGCCAGACCCGGTGCCACGCCGGATGGAGGAACGGGCTCGCGCCGGGAGTGGCCGCGTGGAGCGCCGCCCACTCTGGTTCGAGCGCGTCAAAGTCTTCGGACGTGATGAGCGGGAGGTCGGTCACCGGGGAGTCCTGGCCGCCACGCTTCAGCGCTCCATCGCCGCCCAGAGGTCAGCCTGGGGGACCGAGAAGCCCGGCATGACGGCCGTTTCGAGGGCTACGTCCGCCGCCAGCTGTTCAGCATCGCGGTCGGCTTCGAACACTTCGACGGTCCGTGCGTACGGGTCGATGAGCCAGCAACAGGCGACGCCGTTCGCGCGGAAGCTTCGGCACTTCCGCCGCAGTTCGGTCATTGTCTGGTCGCTCGAACGCACTTCGATTGCCAGGGATGGCGTGCTGTCGCTGCCCGATGGCCTGCCCGGCGCCCAGTAAGCCGTGCCCGGTAGGCGGAAACCGGAGCCGTCGAGGAGGCGGACCCGGCGTTCGGGGCCGAGGTCGCCACCGTGGACGAGTTTGTACCCGTACATGAGGTAGTCGAGGAAGCCGACGAGCCTGCCGTGGAATTCGTCGCCCATAGGCTTCTGAAGCACCACCCCGTCTACGTATTCCAGGTACGGCTTTTCCTCGGGCAGCGCGAGGTATCCCGCTTCGCTCATGCGGCGGCCGTGGTACTTCGATACGGGAACCCGTTCCACGCGCGCACTGGGACGTCGAATCGCCATGTGGTCAGTATAGCCGCGTAGCGAAGGCTTCCGGCGGCGGCCTATGCCCCTTTCAGGAACTTGATTAGCGCCGCGTTGACCTCAGCCGGGCGCTCCTGCTGCACCCAGTGCCCGGCGCCGGGGACGATGACGAGGTCCTTCAGGTTCGGGACGTTCTGGCGAATCGTGTCCTCGGGGGCGAAGCTGCGCACCACGTCCTTCTCGCCCGTGATGAAGAGCGCGGGGACGGTGACCTTCGCGTTCCGCCAGGCGCCCATCATGTCCCAGTTTCGGTCCATGTTCCGGTACCAGTTCAGGCCGCCCCGGAAGCCGCTGCTCTTGAACTCGTTCACGAAGAAATCGACGTCCGCCTGGGACAGCCAGGCAGGCAGCGTCTCGGGATTCACCATACCGTCCAGGAACTTCGCGGTGGCTGCAGGACGTGGCGGCGGCGGGACGTCGGGCCGGGGCATATCGCCCGAAGCGGAGAAGAGCAGGCTGCGCATCGTCAGGTTCACGTCAGCTTCGAGTTCGGCCTCGGCGACGCCCGGTTCCTGGAAGTAGAGGATGTAGAAGAAGTTCTCGCCGAAGGCCGCCTTCAGCCCGAGCGTCGGCTGGAAGTCGCCGCGCGGGGTGTAAGGAACGCTCATGCCCACGACGCGAGTGAAGCGGTCCGGGCGGAGGAGCGCCGAGTTCCAGGCGACCGGCGCACCCCAGTCGTGGCCGATGATCGTCGCGGTCTCCTCGCCGAGCGCATCGAGGAGGCCGACGATGTCGCCGACCATGTGGAGCTGGGTGTACTGGGCGATGTCCTGCGGCTTGTCGGTCTGGCCGTAGCCGCGCTGGTCGGGGGCGACGGCATGGAAGCCGGCTTCAGCGAGGGCGGTGAGCTGGTGGCGCCACGAGTACCAGGACTCCGGCCAGCCATGGCACATGACCACCAGCGGGCCGCTCCCGGCCTCGGCGATGTGCATGTTGACCCCGTTCGTCCGGATGGTGCGATGGGTGATTTCGGTCATGGCGGCAGGGCCCCCGTCTCAAGAGTGACGGCAAGTGTGCCCGCCCGCGCGGCGGCGCGCCACCGCCGGAAGGACGAGGCCGGCGTCACCGGGTTGGCGTTCGAACCTGGTCTACCCGTAACTCTTGGCGAGACCCGCGCGCGCGTCGCTCTGGATGCCGTACTGCGGGATCGGGTAACGGAGCCCGTTCGCGGAGAGCCGCTCCATCCCGGCGATGGCGCGCGGCAGGTACTTCGGCGGCAGCGCCATCAGCAGTTCGTCATCGAGCACGCCGCCGTAGCGCCGTTCCGCGAAGCAGGGGATCGAGAGACTGGGCTCCCCGGTCTTGAGGGCGCGTCCCCAGCTATCGGCGCAGGAGGACTCGCCGACGACGCTCCAGTCGAACTTCCGGTAGCCGGTGAACTGGAGACCGTTGATGAAGATGATCATCTGGCCGGGCGTCCCGTAGATGAGGCAGATGTCGGGCGGATCCAGCCGGCCGCTGGTGATGGGCGAAACCGCCATCGCTTCGTACTTGCCGAACTCGACGACATCCATGGCGGCCTGGTGCGCCGCCGAGTCTTCGATTGTGCCGAACCAGACACCGGCCATGTTCTTGCCCGAGAGCCAGCGGTCATCCCGCGGGCTGAGGCCGATGACGGTGCTGCACTGTGCGCCGACGAGGTCCTCGGCGGTGATGCCGACGGTCCAGCCAAGGCGCGCCGCCTGGGCGACGATCTGGTCAGTGGTATGGACTTCCGTTGGCCGCCGAATGCGAGGAATCGCCTCCATTTCGGCCTTGGTAGCGAACAGCTTCATGCCGATCGGCGTGGTTCGCAGGCGAAGCAGGCGGTTCAGGTCGTCGACCATCTTCGCCCAGTCGTACTGCTCTGGCTCCTCCGCGAGGATTTCGCTGGCTGAGATGACGGACATCGGTGACCTCCACGGCGGTGTTGGGCGCATCGTAGTACGAACGAGGGCCCTTCGTGTGTGCCATCAGCCGAGCACTTCTTCGATGACCTGGGCGACGCCGTCATCGTCTGCTGTGGCGGTCTGGCGGGTCGCAGCAGCGCGAGCGGCTTCTGTGCCGTCGGACATGGCGAACGATGTCCCTGCGGCTTCGAACATCGGGATATCCACTTCGCTGTCACCGATGGCAACAGCCTCAGCCGGGGAGATGCCGAGGTAGCGGCAGAGCGCCCGCAACCCGTTGCCTTTGTCCACGCCGGCTGCGGTGATCGTGAGCAGGGCATCGCCGTTGTAGGCGAGCGCGGGGAAGACGTTCGCGCGGGCCGCCCAGGATTCGAGTTCGGGCCAGTATTCGCTCTCTGTGGAAGCTTCGGCGAGAACCGCCAGCACCGAGTCAAACTGCTCGCCCGCCAGCGAGGTCACCGGCTTCAGCCACTCCGGGGCGTTCGCTGCCCACGCCGGCGGGGGGTTCTCGCGACGGTACGCCCACTCGGGGGTCGCCAGCGTGGCGGTCCAGCCCGCCCGGTCGCAGAGTTCGGCCACGAACGCTGCGAACTCCGGTTCGAGCGCGCGCTGGCTGACAACGGCGCCGCCGGCCGCGCGCACATCAGCGCCTGCCGAGGCGATAGCGGCCACGTCGATCCCCAGCGCTGCGAACGGGCGAATGGCAGCCTGGTAAAAGCGCGCCGTGGCCGGGGCAAGGACGATCCCGGCGTCATGAGCGGCGCGGAGGGCGTTCGCGGTGCGCGCGGAGACCTTGCCGGTCGAATCCAGGAGCGTGCCATCGAGGTCGATGGCGATGAGACGGCAGGTCATCCCCAGGCGCCGTGCCCGGCGGCCGCGTTCCACGTCTCGGTGATCTTGCCGTCCTCGATCTTGAAGATTTCGATGCTGCCGAAGGTCTCGCGCTCGCCCTGGGCGTTCGTGAACTCGCATTCGTAGGCTGACGAGTAGAGGTCGCCCTGCGCGGCTTCGGCAACGTAGCGAAAGCGCGGGTTCTTGCACTGGGCGAGGAAGCCGGCGATGCGCGCCTTATTCTCGGCGAGGGTCAGCACCACGCGGTGGCCGTGCTCGTGGCGAATACAGGGGTCGGCGATGTACCGTCCGGCAGCCTCCGGGTTCTCCGCGTGGTGGACGTCGTCGGTGTACTCCTGGATGAAGCGCTGGAGGTCCATGGCGCGAATCCTACCGGCAGGCGGGTGGTTGCGCTGGTCCGATGCGATCGCCGGGCGGTGCGCTATGCACGATCCCGTACACTGTTCGCCATGACGATGACGGCTTCACCCATCCGGGAGGCAGCGAGCGCAGCCCGGGCCGCCTCGCGGGTGCTCGCACGCATTTCGACCGCCGAGAAGGACCGCGCGCTCGGGCGCATCGCGACCCTGCTCGAAGAGGAGCAGGACGCCATCCTCGCGGCAAACGCGAAAGACCTCGAAGCGGCCGCCGCAGCGGGCCTCGACGCCTATTACGTCGACCGCCTGATGCTCACTCCGGACCGCCTGCGCGGCATCGCCGCCGACACGCGCAAGGTCATGCAGCTGGCCGACCCGGTCGGCGAGGTGTTCGATTCGCGCACGCTGCCGAACGGCCTGCTCATCGGGCGGCGGCGCGTGCCGCTCGGAGTCGTCGCCTGCATCTACGAATCACGGCCGAATGTGACGGTCGACATCGCCGTGCTGGCGCTGAAGAGCGGCAACGCGGCCATCCTTCGCGGCGGCAAAGAAGCGCGCCACAGCAACGCCGCCCTTGGCGAACTCCTCCAAAAGGCCCTCTCCGGCACCGGCGTCCCCGGCAACGCCGTCCAGGTGGTGAGCGACCCGGATCGCGCGCACGTCGACGAACTGCTCGAAATGAACGACCTGGTCGACCTCGTGGTGCCGCGCGGCGGCGCCCAACTCATCGACTACGTGCGGCGCAAGGCCACGATGCCGGTCGTCGCCCACGGCGACGCGGTTGTCCAGATTTACGTGGACAACGACCTCGACCTCGACCAGGCAGTGACGGTGGTCGACAACGCGAAGACGCGCCGGTACAGCATCTGCAACGCCGTCGACACGCTGCTCGTGCACGAAGCCACGGCGCCGGCCTTCCTTGTGCGGATGGCCCAACAGTGGGGACCAAAGGTCACCTTCATCGCCGACGAGCGGGCGCGGGCGATCCTCGGAGGCTGCGGCGCGCCGGCCGTCGAGCCCGCGACCGAGGCCACCTGGTCGACTGAGCACCTCGCCCTGCGCGTCGGCGTACGCATCGTCGATTCGATGGACGAAGCGGTGCAGCACATCGAGCGGTACGGCAGCCACCACAGCGACGCTATCCTCACCGAGAACTACGAGAACGCGATGGAGTTCCTCGACGCGGTCGATTCGGCGGCGGTGTACGTGAACGCGAGCACGCAGTTCACCGACGGCGCGCAGTTCGGCCTCGGCGCGGAGGTCGGCATTTCGACCCAGAAAATGCACGCCCGCGGGCCCATGGGCCTGCGCGAACTGACCAGCTATAAATGGACCATCATCGGAAGGGGACAGGTACGGCCACTGTGATTAGCTTCGAACGGGAGTGCCGCACTCCACACTCCGAGTCTTACACCATCCTCGAAGACGGCGGCATCGTCGGCCGCATCGACCTGCACTACCAGGGGTCGAACGTCTACGCGACGCTCTGCACCACGGCCGATGCCAACGAAGAGCGCATCCAGGAACTGATCGACGCGACCGACGAACAGCTCGTGATGACCGCCGACCCCTACCGCGAGGACTTCGTGGTGACGGTCTGGCGCGGCTCGCCGGCCGGCGTCTACAGCGACAGCGATGCGGACGACGACGAAGACGAGGACACGTTCCGGCTGAATTAGGGAACGGGCTGGGCGGATTGGCTAATCCCCCTATCGTGTCGTCGATAGGGTGCGAGGCCGCCGTACGGCGGCCTCTGCTTTCACTTCCACCAGCGCCAGTCACGAAGGCCACCCCGCCCACAGCGGGCGCCTCCCGTAGAATCGCCGCCCATGGACCCACGCCCTCGCGGAATGACCTTCGAAGACCAGCAGCGCCGATTCGAAACGAACCCCCTCTGGGGGAAGATCGGCATCACTCTTGAAGATGCGCGGCCCGGCTACGCCCGCATCGCCCTCGAACGCAACGACCTCGTTCCCAGCGGCATCGGCGGCAGCATCCACGGCGGCATCCTCGCCGCGCTCATCGATATCGCCATGCTCGAGTCCCTCATCCCGTCGCTCGAAGCCCATGAACAAGCCGGCGGCACCGCCGACCTCAACATCACCTACATGCGCCCCACCATGACGCCGCGTATCACCGCCGAAGCAAACATGATCCGCAAGGGCAGGACGCTCGCCGTCACCGAAGTCGAAATCAAGGACGACAACGGCAAGCTCTGCGCGAAGGGGCGCACGCTCTACGTCATCCGCCAGAAGGCCTGACGGCGTACGAACCCGGGCCTACGGCGTCTCTTCTTCGTCCGCAGGCTCGGCCTTGCCGTCGAACACATCGTTGATATGCCCGAGCCAGCGGTCCGCGAGGCGGACGGCGGCGGCGATGTCTTCGACGCCGGGGATGCTCGTCTGCTGGAACGCGTGGACGATCCGGCCGGTCCGGAAGCAGATCGTTGTATCGATAAAGTTGAGGCCGCTGCCGCCTTCCTGGCTGATGAAGAAGCCAGTCGATTGGTCGGCGATCTTCGGCGTGATGAACGGTGTCAGGGGCACGCTCTCATTAATCGGCAGGCCGCAGGCGAAGCGGTCGATCGCTTCCTCGGCTGCCTTTTCGTTCGTGTAGAGCGTCGAGACCGCCGTGATCGAGAGGATTTTGCCGAGGCTCGGCGGCGCGAACGCGGCGACGTGGTTGGTCAGGCGTCCCTGGGCGTCGAGCTGGGCGGCTTTCGCCTCCGGGTCATCGGTGTCGAATACTTCGTTCGCCCAGCGTTCGTTGTCGAAGGCGGCATCATCGATGGGCTGGGCGGCGAAGCCCTTCGGGACATCAGTGACGCGGAGGGCCATGGCGGCGAGGTCGTAGTCGCCATCGCCCTTATCGCTGGGGTAGGTTCGAGCGTCATTGCAGGCAGCAAGCACCGGGATGCTCAGCAGAAGCAGCGTGAGCACGCGCAATCTCATCGGGGTGTCCTTGTCGGCGGATTGCCATATCGTACGGCACACACCGCAAGCGGGATTGCATTGCGGAAACAGGAGTAAACCTTTGCCGCTCTCAGTCGAAGACCAACTCGCCATCCAGCAGCTCTATGCGCGCTACAACCACGCGATCGATTCCGGGAACGGGGCCGGCTGGGCCGCCACCTTCACGCCAGAGGGCGTGTTCGTCTCAGGGAGCGGCACCTTCAGCGGGACCGAACAGCTCACGGGCTTCGGCACGGCGTTCGCCACGCGCATGAAGGCCCGCCACTGGACGAACAACCTCGTCCTCGAGGGCGACGGCACGAGCGCCACCGGGGCGTGCTACCTGGGACTCTACCGCCTCACCCCGGGCGAGCAGCCCCCGGCGAGCCTCCTCGTCACCGCGATCTACAACGACAGCCTGGTCAAGGGCGCCGACGGCGAGTGGCGGTTCACGAAGCGCACCGTCACCAGTGACGCCTGAGCCATTGAGCCTTTCCGAGGGTGCGTTGCCGGCTGAATCTCCGGGAGGAGGGTTCGCATGAAGGCCCTCCTCATCCTCGCGGCCGTCCTCTTTTTCGCCATCACCCTGGTCATGGCGATCTTCTTTCGTGACGAGCGCGCGCGTGGCCGGCTCCGGTTCATCCGCAACGTGGGCTGGGGATACGTGATCGCCATCGTCATCCTCGCGGCCTGGTCCATCTACCAGAACGGGTTCTGAGCATGCGCGTCCTCGTCGCCCCGCAGGAGTTCAAAGGGAGCCTCGCAGCAGATGAGGCGGCGATGGCGATCGCATCGGGCCTGCGGGCGGCGCACCCGGATTGGTCGTTCGATATCCTGCCGCTCTCGGACGGCGGCCCGGGATTGCTCGACGCCCTGCGCCGGGCCGTCAAGGCCGACACGATGGCGGCGATCGTCCGCGATGCCCTGGGCCGGAAGGTGCTCGCCCGCTACCTCCGCGTGCGAAGCAGCGGCGACATCATCATCGAAGCGGCCCAGGCGAACGGCGTCCTCCACGTCAAGCCGCACGAATACGACCCGCTCGGCGCGGACACCTTCGGCGTGGGCGAACTCTTGCTGGACGCGGCCCAGCAGAGCCCGCCGCGGATCATCATTGGCGTCGGCGGAAGCGTGACGAATGACGGCGGCGAAGGCATGGCCCGCGCGCTTGGCGCAACGTTCCTCGATATGGCCGGGCGCGAACTGCCGCCCGGCGGCGGCGCCCTCGGAGACCTCGAACAGGTAACCTGGCAGCCCCCGGCGTTACTCGAAGGCATCGAGATCGTCGTCGCAACCGACGTCACCAACCCGCTTTGCGGCCCGAACGGCGCGGCACGCATCTACGGCCCCCAGAAGGGCGCGACCCCGGAGCAGGTCGACCAGTTGGA
This sequence comes from Dehalococcoidia bacterium, assembly GCA_020853755.1. Lineage (GTDB taxonomy): Bacteria > Chloroflexota > Dehalococcoidia > Tepidiformales > Tepidiformaceae > Amarobacter. The sequence continues at coordinate 49,143 of JADYYG010000017.1, forward strand.
GGCCGCCTACTTCCGCTACGCGCAGGTGCTGCGCCTCCATTTCGGCGTGGATATCGCCTCGCTGCCGGGCGGAGGCGCCGCGGGCGGGCTGGCCGCCGGTCTCGTGGCCTTCCTCGGCGCGCATATTGCGAGCGGTTTCGAAATGGTCGCCGAAGCGACGAATCTCCGCGCTCGCCTTGCCGCCGCCGACCTCGTGGTTACCGGTGAGGGGAGCTTCGACAGCCAGTCGCAGCAGGGGAAAGTCACGGGCCGGGTCCTCGAACTGGCAGCGGAGGCAGGCAAACCGGCGGTGGTGTTCGCCGGCCGGGCGAACGCGGCGCCGGACGTCGATGTGGTCACCCTGGCCAGCCGCGAACCGGACCCCGCACGCTGCATGGAACAGGCCACCAGCATCCTTCGGGAGGCCGCGAAGGCGTGGGCGGCGGGCCGGGAGGGCTAACCCCTACTCCGTCTCCCGGTCCCCGAGCAGGAAGAGCCAGGTGACGAGCACGAACGGCATGGTCAGCGCAGGGATACCCGCCGGCGACAGACCGGTGTTGAGCGCTGCCTGGACGATGACCGTGAGGACTGTCGCAAACAGGGCATACGCGGCAACACGCCATGAGGGCTTCCGGAACACGCACCCGACGGCGACCGCGGTCAGCACCGGGCTGAAGCCGTACAACCCGGCGGAAGTGGCTGTCGGGTCGGTCCCGAGCGCCAATGCCACCGCGAGCGCCGCAGCGGAACCGAGCGCAGCGGCCGCCGCGGCGGGAAGGGCTCCCACAGCCAGCCCAAGCAGCACCAGCACACCCGCCGCCGAGTCGTCGATGAGGAACACCTGCGCGGGCGCCTTGAGCAACGCCGGCAGCAGGTCGACGTCGCCGGTCGCGGGGTGGGCCGCTGCGCTTTCGACGAGTGCCGGCGGCGCCATCGGGCCGATGGTGACGGCTTCGAACGCGTAGGCCGCGAGCAGCACGAGCCACGTGGTCAGCACGAACGGGAAGGTGAGCGCGGGCAACTTCCACGCCTCAAGCGCCTTCGAAACGGCCAGCATGACGACAGTCGAAGCAGCTGCGCCGACGAGGGTCAGCAGCCACATCGCCGCCGAGGATTCGAGGAAGGTGGCTGCGGCGACGCCGACGAGGACGCCGTTGAAGCCGAACACCCCTTGTCCAAGCGAGTCGCGGTCGGCGCGCAGGAGCAGCGCCGTTAGGGTCGAGACCACAAGGCCGGCCACCGCGCCGGCGATGACCTCGGGGGCGTCAGCCCGAAGCGAGCCAACGGTGATAGCCGCGAGGAAAAGCGCACCGCTCAGCGGGTTGTCCTGGAAGATGACCTGCCCGGCGCCGCGCAGGTTCACATCAAGGAAGCGGATGGCTGGATTTCGTGCGGCAAGGCTGGCCCAAACAGCTCCCTTCACCGGCGCTTCCACGGCAGCAGGAGGCCATCGATCACTGAGGTTCGAACCCGGCTCATCGCGGGAACCCTACCACGGGGAGCGCGCGCAGGGTCAATGCAAAAAAAGGCCCAAATAATTGCTAGCTTTGGTGATCGATAGCCCCTATACTGCGCACCGGTGGCATACGGAGGCTTTCGCTTGAGCGCTACAGCGAACTACCGGGCGGAGCTGACTGCCCGTCTGCGCGCCGTCACGGAAGACGTCGGCTGGATTATTCGCGGCACGGCCATCGAACAGGCGGCCTACAAACCGGCCGACTACGAATGGTCCATGCACGAGCACCTCTCCCACCTGCGGGACATGGAGCAGCAGGTCTACCTGCCCCTCCTGCGCTGGGCCACCGTGCCCGACATGCTCGACCCGCTCGACTACAGCCGGAAGCAGTGGCACGACCAGCGCTACCGGCCGATGGAGTCGCTCGAGGGTATGTACTCGGACCTCCAGCGCATTCGTGAAGAAGAACTCGCCATCTTCCGGGACCTGAACGACCTGACCTGGGTGAAGATGCACAACGAGTCCCGCTGGGGGCCGGTCACCTGCCAGTGGATCGCCGAGTTGATGTACCGCCATGCGCTGGACCATCTGCAGTGCATGATGGCGCTGAAGCAGGACCTCAACCTCGCGACACTTCAGCCGCCGCCCATTATTGTTGGTGGATACATCGGCGGGAAGGTCTGAATTTGCCGCTCCGAAGCATTGTTTCCGTGCCAGCCAATGGGCCGGGGTTAGAAGACGCCCTCGCCAGCCAGGCGGACGCGCTCCTCTTTACGCTGGCCGACGACGATTGCCCGGTGGCCGAGCTGCGCGCGGCAGCCGTCGCCGGCATCGCCAAGGCGGCCGAAGCCGGCAAAGCGGCGCTCGTCACGGTCAACCATCCGCGCACCCGGCTCACCCGCGAGGACATCGAGGCCGTTGTCTCGCCGAACCTTGCGGGCGTCCTCGTTCCCCACGCGGTCGAACCACAGGACGTGCGCGATCTCGCCGTGCTCCTGCGCGAATTCGAACTAAAGGCAGGGGTCGAACCGGGGGACACGCTCGTCTTCCCGGTGGTCGATACGGCGCGCGGGCTGATGCGCTGCGGCGACATCGCAGGCGCTGCCCCGCGCGTGGGCGGCATCGTCTTCCATTCGCGCAACTACGCGCACGACATCGGAGCGCGGGACGAACAGAAGGGCGACCGCCTCGCCTACGCGCGCGGCCAGGTGGTGGCGACGGCGCGGGCCCTCGGCGGACTGCCGCTCGTGGTTTGCGACGGTCTCGAGCTGGTCTATCTCTCGCAGTACGGTTTTGCCGGCGCGATCCTGCCCGACGGCCGCATGACGCCCTCGGCGAACGCCGCCTTCACCCCGCACGATGCGGTGCGCGAGCAGGCGCAACAGGCTCTGGAGAAGTTCGAACGGGCGCGCGAAGAAGGGCTCTGGGTGGCGCGCCACGGCGGCAAGGTGGTCGACACGGCAGCAGCGAAGCGAGCCCGCCGGATCATCGGCTAAACGGCCCTCCCGCTCTCGGAGGACACAACACGTCAGCCGATGTGCGAGGTGTGGCGGCTCCACAGCTTCAGCGTTTCGCGAACCCGGTCCACGGTTCCGTCGGCGATCGTGGCATCGTTGAGGACGCAGTCGCTCAGGTGTTTTTCGAGCACGAGAACGCTGGCGCTTTCGAGGCCAGAGCGAGCGGCGAGCAACTGTGTCAACACATCCTCGCAGCAACGCCCGTCTTCGAGCATATTGCGCAGGCCACGGATCTGACCCTCAACGCGAGCGAGGCGGTCCAGCAGCTTCTTGGTTTCTTCTGGTGTCATGAGGTTGCTCCTGCTGTTGACAAGCATACCCCATGGGGGTATCGTGTGGCTATAGCGCAATGGCCCGTCGATCAGGGCCATGAAAGGAAAATCAAACAATGTCCGACGTCCGAGAAGTAACCGATGCGACCTGGGAAGCCGATGTCCTGAAGTCTGAACTTCCGGTCCTCGTCGACTTCTGGGCGCCGTGGTGCGGCCCGTGCCGCATGGTCGGCCCGATCGTCGAAGAGCTCTCGCAGGAGTACAAGGAGAAAGTCACCTTCTTCAAGATGAACACCGACGAGAACGCCAACGTGCCCACCCAGCACGGCATCCGCAGCATCCCCTCGCTGCTGATCTTCAAGGGCGGCGAACTGAAGGGCACCGTGGTCGGCTTCCGCCCGAAGAGCGACATCAAGAAGCGCCTCGAGGAAGCTCTCGCCTGAACCCCGGCGCAAGCCATATCCGCACACCACAAAAAGGCCGGGGGCATGCCTCCGGCCTTTTCTTCTGATTGGAGCGTTCCGTGGTTGACACGTTTGATATCGCCATCGTCGGTGGCGGCGGGGCGGGCCTGACCGCCGCACTCTACGCAGCGCGCGGCATGCGCTCGACGATCGTCTTCGAAGGCAACGTGACCGGCGGCCAGATTGCCACGACCGACCTCGTCGAAAACTATCCCGGTTTCCCCGAGGGCATCAACGGCTTCGACCTTGGCCAGAACATCCTGCGCCAGGCCGAGAAGTTCGGCGCACGCGTGGAGTACGCCCTCGTCGATTCGCTCACCCGGCTCAATACCGGAAGCTTCGAACTCGTCGCCGACGGAAACATGTACCGCGCGCGGTCGGTCATCGTCACCGCCGGGGCGGACTACAACAAGCTCGGCGTCCCCGGCGAGGCCGAATTCGTCGGTAAGGGCGTGAGCTACTGCGCCACCTGCGACGCCGCCTTCTTCGGCGGCCAGGACGTCATCGTGGTCGGCGGCGGCGACGCGGCCCTCGACGAGGCGCTGTTCACGACGCGCTACGTGAAGTCGGTGACCATCGTCCACCGGCGCGACACCCTGCGGGCGAGCGGCATCCTCCAGGACCGGGCGAAGGCGAACCCGGCCATCAGCTTCCTCCTCGACACCACGGTCGAACGCATCGAAGGCGACGGCGGCGTGGAGCGGGTGGTCCTGAAAAACGTGAGGACGGGCGAGCTCTCGGAGCGGAAGACGGCGGCCGTCTTCATCTTCATCGGCCAGACGCCGAACAGCCACCTGCTCAAGGGCATGGTCGAACTCGACGCTGGCGGCCACGCAATGGTCGACCTCTCGATGAAGACGTGCGTGCCGGGGCTGTTTGTAGCCGGCGACCTGCGGACGCAGGCGGCGCGGCAGCTCATCAGCGCGGCCGGCGACGGCGCGACCGCAGCGATCTCCGCCGAGCACTACCTCCAGGCGCTGGGGTAGACGGCTTAGTCGGGCGGGAGGTCCTTGGCGAGGGATTCATAGCGCCGGGCGTACCTGCCGACGTCCGGCGCCGAGCCCATGGCAGCATCGACTTCCGCGCCGTATTTCGCTTCCGCTTCGTCGATCTGGTCGCTGAGCGTCTTGTGGCGGACGAACTTGCTGACGATGCGGCGCATCTCGTGGCCGGATTCGCTGCCGGCATCCTTGCATGGAGGCGGGATGACCTCGGCCATCATCGTGCGGCTGAACACCTCGTCGCGGCTGCCGCATTTCGCGCACATGAACTCGTAGAGTGGCATGGCGGCATGGTAGACCGAACCTGCGACGGGCGCCACGCCGCCTACAGGATGGGCAGGTACTCGGCCAGTTCGAACGCCGAAATATGGCGGCGGTAGCGCTCCCACTCGATCTTCTTGTTCTTGATCAGCGATTCGAACACGTGGCTGCCGAGCGCCTCACGCAGGAACGGCGACGCCTCCGCGACCTCGATGGCCTCGATCAGGCTGCCCGGCAGCGTGCGGATGCCGCGCTCTTCGCGGTCCGCCGCCGTCAGTTCGAAAACGTTCTCCTCCACCGGCGGTGGTGGCTGGCGCTCGTTCTCGATGCCGTCGAGCCCGGCCGCCAGCATGACCGCGAACGCCAGGTACGGGTTGCAGGCCGGGTCCGGCGACCGGTACTCGATGCGCGTATGGGTTTCGGCGCCAGGCTTGTATTCCGGGATGCGGATGAGGTCGCTGCGGTTGCGGCGGGCCCAGCTCATGTAGACGGGCGCTTCGAAGCCGGGCAGCAAACGCTTGTAGCTGTTCACCCACTGGTTGGTGACGAGCGTGATGGCCGGCGCATGGTGGAGCAGCCCGGCGATGTAGCCACGAGCGACCGCGCTCAGGTGGTACGGGTCATCGACGTCGAAGAACGCGTTCCGTTCACCCTTGAAGAGCGACTGGTGCACATGCATGCCCGAACCGTTCTGGTCCGCGACGGGCTTCGGCATGAAGGTGGCGTAGACGCCGTTCGCGAGGGCAATTTCCTTGACCACCAGGCGGTAGGTCATCGCTGCATCGGCCATGGTCAGGGCGTCGGTGTAGCGGAGGGCGATCTCGTGCTGGCTGGGGGCCACCTCATGGTGGCTATACTCCACCTCGATGCCCATCGCTTCGAGGGTGAGCACGGTCTCGCGGCGGAGGTCGCTGCCGGAATCGGAAACCTGGTCGAAGTAGCCGCCGCGGTCCAGTTGCTCCGTCCCGGAGGAGTCCTTGAAGTAGAAATACTCGAGTTCGGGGCTGACGTAGAACGTGTACCCGAGGTCGGCTGCGCGCTTCAGTTGGCGCTTGAGGACGTAGCGCGGGTCGCCTTCGAAGGGCTCGCCGTTCGGGTGGTAGATGTCGCAGAACATGCGGCCGACGCCGGATTCGCGAGGACGCCACGGCACCAGCTGGAAAGTCGCCGGGTCGGGCAACGCGATCATGTCCGACTCATCGATGCGGGCGAACCCTTCGATGCTGGAGCCGTCGAAGCCCATACCGCCTTCGAGCGACTTCTCCAGCTCTTCGACCGTGATGGCGAAGCTCTTGAGCGCGCCCACGATATCCGTGAACCAGAGCCGGACGAACTTCACGTCGTTCTCGCGGCAGGCGGAAATGACGTAGTCAGCGGATTCGCTCATCGCAACCCCTTCATGGTGGGCTTCACCCTTCGCGAGAGAGGATACCGCCAGCGTGTTTCGAATGTGCTACGCCCGCGGCCCGAAAATGGCAGACGAAGGTTCAGGCGTCTTCCTCGACGGCCCGGACAGCTTCTTCCGGGCTCTGGCGGCCGTCACGGACGGCTTCGAGCGCGGGGAGGTACTGGTCCATGGCCACCATGTTCCGGCGAAGAAGCGCTTCGAAGAGGGCCATCGTCATGCGGCCACCGCTCACATCGACGCTTGTCTTGAAGCGAACCTCGCCATCGGAGTAGTCCATCTCGAAGTTGCCGACCGGCAGGCCGTAGTTGATGCGGGTGATGGTTTCGGCCATTTCGGCGCGGCAGCCGGCCGGGGTGCTCCACGGCGCCTGGGCGTAGAGCGTGCACCGCCCCTCCTGCTCGCGGGCGACGGCATAGATGGCCCAGGTCCCGTTTTCACCGGTGACATCGGCGCGGATGACGTCATCGTCGAGGGTCTCGTACCAGTCCTGGCCGGCCTCCTCGAAGCCCGCCTGGGCAACGGCCAGGATGGAGAGGCTGAGGCCGGCGCCGCGTGAGGCGTGGAGTGTGCTGTAGCCCTCCCGGAGGCTGCCCCCTTCTGCGTCTCGCAGCACCTCCTTGGTCACCGAGAGGGCGCACCAGCTTTCGGTCGCCAGCAGCTGCGACCCCCCCGGGAGGCTGGCGAAGGCCGCCCCTATCGTGAGGATGTCATCGCCGAGCAGGGTGACCTGGGGCAGCAGGCTGTCCTCCAGGCGGGCCTCCACCTGGACGTCGCCGTCGGCGACGAACCCGGCTGCAAGCGGCCCCCGATTCTCCGGCGAAAGCTGGAAGAGCGACTCCCGCAACAGCCGCCCGTAGTCGCCGGAACGGATGGTGAACGTGAACCGGGCTTCGGCCAGGACGCCATCGGTCCTGTCGAGAGCGAGGTCCACCGCCGACACCTCGAACGGCCGGCCGTTCGGCGCTTCCATCTCCATCACTGTTTCGAGGGCGAAGTGGCTGGTTGACGTGCTCACAAAGCCTCCGACGCCGCGCTCAGTCGACGATCCACTCGCCGCCGTCGTAGGTCACGCGGAGGAGGCGCTGGCCCTGCTTCACCTTCATCTCGAACACGCCCGCGTTCACATTGATGTTCTTGATGTACTCGAGCTTGAATTCGAACACCCATTTCTTCTCGAAGAAGTCATAGAGGCCCTGGACGGAGAGCTTGAGGTCCACAGGCGCGGCAAAGCCCGGGGGCGGCTGGCCGCTTTCGAACTTCGGTACGAAGGCTTCCTTCGGCACGTGAGCGATCTGGGTGATCGCGGTCGCGCCGTTCTCACAGCCGCCGACGATTTCGCCGACGTTCTGGCTGGCGGTGTTCTTGTCGCTCGAAGCGCCGGTGGCCGCGGCGCGAATGCCTCGGGCCACGCTCGCGCCGATAGCCGTGGCATAGCCGCCGAGGCCGCCTGCCACCAGTTGCTCCATCGGCAGGGAGGCGGACGCTTCGAGCCCGACCTTCACCGCCTGGAGGCGGGCGGCGCCCTTGTTCCGCATCTGGGTCGACCAGTCGATGCCCACCTTCAGCGCGCCGGCGAACGGACCGCCGGTGGCCGAGAAGCCGAACTCGAGGTGGTGCATGCTCTCGCCGAGGTGGTGCTGGGCGCCGCGGACGGCGGGCGCTTTCATCGCCTTGCCGAGTTCTTCGCCGTGCTTCGATTTCAGGCCCTTCACCGAGCTGTAGTCGTACTTCTGGCCGGTGGAGAACTGCCCGCCGCCTTCGGCATCGACGACGCCGCCGATGCCGCCCTTGGCCTTCACGCCAGCGAGGCCGCCGGTCTCGACGTAGGCGCCGGCTGTGTCCGAATCCCCCGGCGTGAAGGTCGCCTTGTCCTTGAAGTTCTCCTTCTCCACCTTGGCGGCCCACTTCTCGGAGCGGTTCCAGCCGACGGCGGTGCCTGAGCCGCCCCAGATGAAGTTGGCCATCTCGCGGGGGAGGACGCTCGATTCGCGGAAACGGCGATAGACGCCGTAGGAGACCAGTTCGAGGGCCTGTTCGGGCGTGCCGCCCTGAGCTTCGAGGTACATGCCCAGTTCGCCGCCGATTTCGGCGACGTTGCCGATCTTCGCCCCGCCGACGACGGCGAGTTCGAAGCGCATCTTCATCGCCTTCTTCTTCAGGCGTTCGACGGAAGCCTTGATGCGGAAGCCGAGGTAGCCGGTCCCCGACGGGTCGACCGGGACTTTGACGGCGATCTCGATCTCGCCGGTGTCACCGCTCGCCGGGGCCGCGGCCGAGAACACGGGGCCAAGCTTCGTGAGGATGGAGGAGAAGTTGCCCTCCATCTGCGTCTTGAACTGGTTCTCGGTGCGGGTGACCAGCTCTTCCTTCTGGCCCATGAACTCACGGCTCTTGGCCCGGATGGCGGTGAGATCCGCGGCTTCCTTGCGCGCGTCGGTCTGGAGTTTGACGAGGCCCGGGATGCGCTTGGTGCTGCGCGATTTGTCGCCCTCGTGCGTGGAGAACCAGATGTCGATGTCTTCGACGATCTCGTGGAGGATGTTGATCGCCCGGTCCTGCTTCGAGCCGGGAGTCAGTTGGCCGCCGGAGCTCTTGATCTCGTCGTATTCGCCGAGGAGCGCGTCGATCTGTTTCATCGTCTTGCCGCGCCCGGCGAGGAACCCTGCGTTCGTCTTTTCCTTGAACTCGGTGCGGCTCCAGAGGCGCTGGACTGGCGTGGCCTGGCGCGGGCGCACAGGCGGCGGGTTCACGGTCGTAATGGCAGCCTGGACGGCGCGGTTCCCGGCGAGGCGCTGAAGGTCGACCAGCCCGCCAGTCTCGGGCGTGGCCGCCACGCCGGTCTGCGGAGCGCGCTGGGGCGCTTTCGCCGGGGACTTCACGGGGCTGTGAGACGGTGTTTGCCTTGATCGGGGCGCGAAGGAGTGGCGCGGCATCGCCCGGTAGCTTACCTGCGCTCGTGTTCACCCGGAAGGGGTTCTACACAATTCTCCCGAAGAGGTCGTATTCCTCTGAGGACTCGATACGGACGCGCACGCGCTGCCCTGCTTCCGCGGTACCGAAGGCGAAGACGAGGCCGTCGACTTCGGGGGCCTCGCGGTAGGTGCGGCCGGCCACCACGGGGTCGCCGTCGTCGTCCTCTCCGGTCCCCTCGACGAGCAGGTCGAGTTCGCGGCCGACGAAACGGCGGGCCTGCTTCGCCGCGATCTTGCGCTGCTGGCGCATGAAGCGGTCGCGGCGTTCGTGCTTCACTTCGTCGGGGACCTGTTCAGCCATCTCGAAGGCGCCGGTCCACTGCTGCAGCGAATACGTGAAACAGCCGGCGTGATCGAAGTGGATGGCTTTGCCGAACTGGAGGAGTTCGTTGAACTCGGCTTCGGTCTCGCCGGGGAACCCTGCGATGAACGAGGTGCGCAGGACAATGTCCGGCATGACCGCGCGCAGGTCGCGGATGAACGTATGGACCTTTTCGAGGTTGCTCGGGCGCTTCATCCGGCGGAGGACCGCTTCGCTGCCATGCTGGAGCGGCACGTCAAGGTAGTGGACCACGTTTGGCAGCGAGGCCATGGTCTCGATGAGTTTCGGCGAGACACGGCTCGGGTAGGCGTACATTAGCCGCAGCCACGTATCGGGGACCGCCTCCGAAAGCATTTCGAGGAGGCCGGGGATGCCGCTCGCGACAGGCATCCCGAGGTCTTCGCCCCAGGCCGTGGTGTCCTGCCCGACAAGCACAAGCTCCTTCGCACCGGCCGCCACCAGCCGCTGCGCTTCCTTCACCAGCCAGCCGGCCGGAGCAGAGCGCAGGCCGCCCTTGATCTTCGGGATGACGCAGAAAGCGCAGGGCGCATCGCACCCGTCGGAGATCTTCAGGTAGGCGGACGGCCCGGAGACTTTGACGTTGCTCTCCGGGATGTCGTGGATGGCGTCGACATCGACGCTGAGGAGGCGGGCGACGTCCTGCCACTGGCCGACGCCGAAGATGTGGTCCACCTCCGGGTGCTCTTCCTTCACCTGGCGGCCGTAGAGCTGCGTCATGCACCCGGCGACGATGAGGACCTGGCCGTCGCGCTTGGCCGCGGCCAACTGCTCGACGGTCTCCATCGACTGCTCCTGGCTCTGTTCGATGAAGCCGCAGGTATTGACGATGATGGCGTCGGCGTCGCCCGGCTGGATGACGGGGAGCAGTTCGCCGCCGGTGAGGAGGCGCTCGAGGTGTTCGCTATCGACGTCGTTCTTCGGGCAACCCAGCGTGACGAGGTGGTAGGTACGGGGAACTGCCATTACTGCCCTTCACTGATCACAATCTGGACCGTGCCGCCGGCCGCGAGGGCCGCTCCGGCGGCGGGCTGCTGGTCGGCGATGGTGCCTTTTTCGAACCCGGCGGCCTTGGCGCGCAACTCGCTCACCTTGTAGCCGGCTTCAGCGAGGGCCTGCTTCGCGGTAGCTTCGGGCAGCCCGACGAGCGTCGGCACCTGGCCCGGCGTGATCTTCACGCCGGATGGCGACGAGGCCGCGGCTGCGGCGCTTGCGGTGGCTGCTGGCTTCGTCGGGTCCGGGGACGTGCCCGGGGGTGCGTTGTCGTTACCGAGGTTCGAAATCAGGAGCGCGAGCAGCACGGCGCCAACGACGACGCCGATGGCGACGACGGCCACGACGAGCGAGCGCGTCTGGGCCGCGGGATCCGTCTTCAGCTTGCGTGCGGGGTTCGGCACACCGATGTCGACGCCGATGACCGGCTCCCAGCCGGGTTCGCGGGATTCTTCCGCGCGGGGAACCGGCCGCGGGAACGGGCGGGGCGCGGCTACGGGCTTTGGCGGCGGCTGGCGGCCGGCCGGTTTCTCGGGGAGCGGTTCGCGAACCGCGGGCTGTTCGGAGCGCCACGATGGGCGTGAAGCGGACTGGCCGCTGACCGGATTCTCGCGGGTGGCGCGCTGCGGCGGGGAAGCGGCATCGACTGCCCGCTGGTATTCAGGGTCCTCTTCGCGCGGGAACATCGCGAGCGCTTCGGAGGGGTCGATGCCAAGGTACTGGGAGTAGCTGCGGAGGAAGCCGCGGGCATACACCGGCGCCGGGATCACCTCGAATTGCTCGGATTCGAGCGCCTGGAGGTACCGGCGGGAGATGCGTGTGTCGCGTTCAGCGTCTTCGAGCGTCAGGCCGCGAGCTTCGCGCGCCCGCGTCAGGAGACTCCCCAGTTCACCCATGTATCAGTCCTAAAGGGTACCCGTGAACGTACCAGAACGCCCGGCTAGGGGGTAGAACAGGAGAATGCGCGGGACGGTGCGCCGTCATGCATTGGCCGTGTGAGAGAGCGTGTACGCTGCCCGGCACGCGCAGCGCGGATCAGGCGGAGAACGGCTTGTTGAGGCCTTCGCCGCGGAACCACTCCTGGGCGGCTTCGTAGCCGCGGTAGGTCGCCATCAGCGAACGTTCGGCGGCTCGGGCGTACCGTTCGACGGTCTCGAATTCGGGTTGCCATGGGGCGACCCCGGCCCACGCGCGCACATACAGCGAGTTGCCACTTGCATCGCGGGCGTAGGGCGCAGAGCCGATGCGGGTGCGCACGCGCTCCGTGAACTGGGCTGCGCCCTCAGCCTTCGCCTCGATCAGCAGCACGGCGAACATCACCGGAGAAACCCGGGCGACCACATCGGCGCCGCGCACGGCGGCCTGCAACACCCCCGCGACGAACGGCGCTGGCGAGGGCAACGGCCCGGTCGCGTCCCGCTCGGCCACCGCGATTTCGAAGAGGGCGAGGGCGCTGGTGGAGCCGTAGCGCAGGTCGCGGGCGAGCTGGCGTTCGAGCACGGCCTGGAAGCCCGCAGCGTCGAGCAGCCCGGTTTCGGGGTCCAGCCCATCGCTGGGCTGCTGTGCCTGTGGTGTGCGTTGGTCTTGCTTCTTGAGCTTGCCGAGCATGGTGCGCCTCAGGCCACGAACGGCCCGTTCGAGTCTTCGCGCTGGCGGAAGACCGCGATGGCCGGGCGGCGTGTCTTGTAGTCGCTCAGTTGCTGATCCGCGGCGGCGAACAACTCTGTGGGTTCGGCGCCGATGCCGGTGGCGACGCCGAAGGTCACCGTCACCGGCAGTTGGTCGGCCCACTCTGACGCGTTGAGCCGTTCGATCTCGTGGGCGATGCGCCGGGCGATGAGCCGGCCAACCGCGAGGTCGGCGTCCGGGACGATGATCCCGAAGTCATCACCGCCGATGCGGGCCGCCGTATCAACACCACGGACGCAGCGGGAGATGCCGAGGGCGGCCCGCCGAATCATGTCGTCGCCCGAGTCGTGGCCGTAGGTTTCGTTGACGATGCGGGTGCCACAGATGTCGGCCATCAGGAGCGTCACCGGCTGGCGGCCGGCGCGGGCGTTCTCGCACGCTTCCCGCAGGCGCTCATCGAAGGCGTGGCGGTTGAGCAGACCGGTCAGGTGGTCGGTGCGGGCTTCGCGTTCGAGCCAGCGGACCATGGTGTCGCGGCGGCGGAGGCTGCGGTTCTCTTCGAACGCGCCTTCGATACGGAGGACCAGTTGCTGTCCGTCTTCGAGATGGGCCTTGCTGATGAAATCGTGGGCGCCGAGCTTGAGCGCGGGGAGCGCGTCCCGTTCGTTCTCGCCGCCCGTGAGGAGGACGACGGCGACGTCGTGGCGGTGCTCCCGAAGATGCTGGGCGAGTTCGCTGCCGCCTTCATTCCAGGTCGTCGAGTCGACGAGGGCGACATCGAAGATACCATCCGTGAGCAGTGAGACACCCTCGGCAACGGTGCGGGCGGCATGAGTGACGAACTCCCCTCCGGCCTGCAGGCACTCACGCACGCGGCGGACGTCTTCGACATCCGGGTCGATGATGAGAACCCGGAGAAGACGCCTGCGTTCGGCGATTGCTGCAGCTTTGGAAGGCATGGACACGCTGATACCCCGTTGTCAGTATCGGCAGACGCTCGCCATAACTGGAGGGTCTTCGCGAAAATTCGTCAGGCGGGCCGGTGGGGCCCGCCTACCAGGGCTCCCCATCGAAGCGGTCGCGGTGCACGAACTCGGTGACGGGCTTGCGGCGCAGCTTCGTGAGTCGCTTCACTGGGCGGCCCATCGGGATGATGGCGGCGACGGCGATATGCGGCGGGAGGCCCAGCACTTCCTGCAGCCGCGGCTCTTCGGCGATGGGCATGGTGGTCAACGTACCGCCGTACCCTTCATTGTGCGCGGCGAGGATGATGTTCCAGGCCAGCGGGTAAATGGACCCGCCCGTGACAAGGCCGACGCGCGGCAGGTACTGGTCGACAGATGCGACGACGCGCAGGTCCACCGCGACCACGATCACAACCGGTGCGCGCCGCACCGTTTCGAGCATGTACGACGGGATGCGCGTGGCGGCAATCGTTTCATCGGAGACGGCGGTCGGCACCCAGGTGTTCCAGGGGTTCTCGCCGGCCCGCACCTGGGCGGTGTAACGCCGGGCCCCGGCGACGGTCATCTCGCTGATCGCGTCCTTCGTCGCCTGATCGCGGACGACGATGACGTGGCCGCCCTGGCGGTTGCCGCCGCTGGGGGCAAAGCGGGCGTGGTCGAAGATCCTGGTCAGCACCTCATCGGGCACGGGGTCATCGGTGAATTCGCGGGCGGCGAATGCGGTGCGCATCACGTCGTACAGTTCCATGGCGGCATTGTAGGGCTGTGGCAGCGTAGGGATGGCCCGTCGCAAAGCCCGTTGGCGCTGCGTATAGTCGAACGCCAGCAGAGGAGGGATAGCTGTGGCAGCCACCGATTTCATGAAGCAGACCCTGGAGTTCGTCCACCGGGGGTTCCGCGGCGCGCCGGAGGGACTGACGCCGGAGCAGGTGCACTTCGTCCCGGAAGGGCAGTCGCACTCCATCGCCTGGTGCATGTGGCACGCGGCCCGCATCGAGGACCTGTTCTTCCAGCAGATCTTCCAGGGCAAGCCGAGCGAGTGGGAGGCCGGCGGCTGGGCCGCGAAAACCGGACTCCCGGAGAAGGGCTTCGGCACAGGCCAGTCCACCGAGGACGCCGCCCAGATCCATTTCGGCGCGCTCGACGCCTTCCAGGGATACCAGGCGAAGGTCGCCGGGCTCTCGATGGCGTTCCTCGATTCGCTCGACGACGAGGGCCTGAAGCGCGAAGTGAAGCTGGGCGAGAAGACGGAGACCATCGGGGAGTCGATCAACCTCCACCTCGTGATTCACCTGAACGGGCACCGTGGCGAGGTGAACCTGCTCCGCGGCATGCAGGGTTTCAACCCTGTCCTCTTGAACCAGGGCGGCTAATCGGGCAAGAGTCCTGTACCGTCGGCCATTTCCGAATGGCGTTCGGATGTGCAATACTCCCGGCCGAGATACCTCGGAGGAATCAACAATGGCACTCGAAGGAACCTGGAACCTGACCATGAACTCGCCGATGGGGCCGCGCCCCGTGAAGGCGGAGTTCACCACGAGCGGCAACGCCATCGGCGGCAATTTCGTCGGTGACGCCGGCACGAGCGCGGTCAGCGGCACACTCGAAGGTGACGCTGCCAACTTCTCGTCCACCGTGGCCGGTCCGATGGGCCAGCTCGAACTCAAGTTCAGCGGCACTGTCGCCGGCAACTCGATCTCGGGCAACGTCCAGTTTGGAGCATTCGGCAGCGGCACCTTCACCGGCGAAAAGGCCTAACGACCGCTTCCGTCGCAACGACACCGGGGAGGCCGCCGCAAGGCGGTCTCTTCGCGTTTCCGGACCTACCCGAAGACGCCCTGCTCGGCGAGGCGGGCGACTTCGTCCTCGCTGAGTCCAGCGGCGGCAAGCGCTTCGGCGGTGTCCGCGCCCGCTTCCGAAGCCATGCCCCGGACGCGGACATCGGCGTCCCGGATGACGAACGGCGCACCGACGGTTTCGAACCGCCCGCCGGGAGTATCGAACGGCTGGAATGCGTCACGCGAGCGCAACGCGGGGTCGGCGACCACGTCCGGGAGCTCGGTCCGGGGCGCCCAGATGAGGCCGTGCGCATCGAGCTTCTTCGCCCAGTTCGCGAGGTCATCCTGGAGGAACGCGGCCTCGATGGCGGCGGCCAGCGCGCGGCCGTTCGTCCGCCGGGCGGCCATCGTCGCGCAGTCCGGGTCATCGGCCATCGAGGTCAGCCCCAGGGCGGCGCAGAGCTTCGGCCAGTAGGGGTCCGGCGTCATATGGACGAGCAGGATCCAGTTGCCGTCACGCGTTGGGTAGGTGTTGAAGAGTGGGTTATCTGGTGCGGTACGGTCCATCACCTTCGGCTGCGTCCCATCGACCAGTGTGCGCGAGAGGTCGGTGGCGATGGTATACGCGCCGGTCTGCTGGAGGCTGATTTCGACGACCTGGCCCTCGCCGGTGAGGTCCCGCAGGCGGAGCGCCGCAAGCGTGGCCGCAAGCGCGTTGATGCCCGTGGTGTGGTCACCCTGGGCGATGCGGCTGAGCACCGGCGGCGCGCCGGGGTGCCCGACGAGGCTCATGATCCCCGAGCGCGTCCAGAACGCGGAGAAGTCGAACCCTGGGCGCGCAGCATCGGGGCCGGTGATGCCGTAGCCGCTGACACTCACGTAGATCAGCCGGGGATTCGCCGCGAGCACCGCCTCGGGCGTCAGGCCGAACTTCTCCAGCCGTGGCGCCATGAAGTTCGTGAGGAAGACGTCGGCCTTCTCCAGCAGTCGAAGCAGCAACGACGGCCCGCCCGGCGCATCGAGGGCGATGGTGACCGACTTCTTGCCCCGGTTCTCCAGCTCGAACAGGAAGTTGAATGGCATGTTGCCGGGGCCGCCGGTGGGCACCACCCCGCGCATCACTTCGCCGCCGGGCGGCTCGATCTTGTAGACGGTCGCGCCGAGGTCAGCCATCAGCGCGCCAGCGGCCGGCGCGGCGACGTAGTTCGCGGCTTCGATGACGGTGATCCCGGAGAGTGGCGCGGTCACGGGCATATTCAGCACCGTTGGGCTGAAAGAGGAAAGAGCGAGCGCCAGACCGCCGTCACCGGTTGGAGATGGTTTGCCTGGCTCGTACGATGAGCGGCATGGAGTCCGACCCAGCCCTCTTCCGCCTGACGTACACCAAGCTGGAGACCTTCTACGGCTGCCGGAAGCGGTACTGGTTCTCGTACGTGAGCCAGGAAGACTGGCCGCCGCAGAAAGAGAGCCCGGCGTCGCTCATCGGCAACGGCGTCCACCGGGCGATGCAGAAGCTCTGCGAAACGGGCGACCCTCGCGACGGTGAGCACGAACTCGAGCTCTACCTGCGGATGCCGTCTCACGCCATTGCCGGGCCGGGAACCGAGCACCACACGCTCGCCTTCGAGATCTACGCGAACGGCGTGAAAGCGCACGAGTCGATCGCGAGCGAGGACCGCTTCGCCGAAATCGACACATGGGTGCCTTCGAAGACCCGCGGCATCACCGTCCGCGCCAAGGTGGACCGCGCAGACCGGCTCGGGCCCGACCGCTGGCAACTGATCGACTGGAAGACGGGAAAGTTCGACCTCGATGACAAGGTCGACCGCCAGCTCGATATGGCTCACCTCGTCCTGCGAACGGGGAGGCAGCTCCCGCATGCAGCAACGGTGCGGGCCATCGGCTGGAACCTGCGCAGCGGCCAGCAGCGCGTTCGCGAACTCACCCGCGATGACGCCGTGCGCACCGTCGACTACCTGATGCGCGTGGTGCAGACCATCGCGGCAACGATCGAATGGGTTGCCACGCCCGGCCCGGCGTGCACCTTCTGCGACTGGCGCGACCGCTGCGTTGAGGCGGCACAGGTGGCCGAAACGGGCATCGACTGGCTCGACGAGGACTGGGAGCGCGCCCAGGACCCGTTCTAAACGAACGCCTGCGTCAGATCGTCCGGACGCCGCCGCCGGTGTAGCTGTTGTGGGCAGCGTCGATGACGCGCATGTAGCGCACACCATCGGCGAAGCTGGTCAACTTCACGGGCGCGCCGTCGCGGATCGACGCCACGAAGTCCTCCTCCACCTTCCATCCGCGGTCGGTGCCGGCATCGGGGGTGACCTCCGCGGGCTGGCCGCCGTGCGGATGGATCACCGCCGTGTCGCCCATCCTCCAGCGCAGCGTGGCTTTCGAACCGAAGACCGTGATGGTGCTGGCATCCCCGCCGGCCGCGACTGAACTGAAGTGGTACGTGATGCGAGCCCCGCGGGCGAGGTGGCCCGTGACCACGTAAACGTCGGGCACCGTGACCTCAGCTTCGGCGCCCGTTTCCGTATCGAGCCGCCGGGGCACGACGATGTCGCCGCTGGCGAGGACATCGCGGTGGTCGCCCAGCCAACGCTGGATGACCTCGACGAAGATTCCGAACATCATCACGTTCTTGCCCGAATAGTCGGCCCGCTGGCGCCAGTGGAGCGGCACGGAAGCATCGAGCGAGGATCCGTTGAGCAGCGTGACGGCAACTTCGAGCACGTCACCGAGCGCCCCTTCGGCGATGAGCCGTGTGATCGTCGGGCCGAGGCGGAAATCGAACGGCGCAGGGACGAGCTGGGAGACGAGGCCCGGGTTCCGTTCGCTCGCGGCAAGCATGTCTTCGGCGGCCTCGAGGTCGGTCGCCATGCGCGCTTCGCAGAGCACGTGCTTGCCCGCTTCGAGCGCCATGATCGTGAACTCGCGGTGCTTGTACGGCCACGTCCCGATGCAGACCGCATCGATGTCCGGTGACGCGCAAAGCGCTTCCGGCGAACTGAAGACCGTAGCGATGCCGAACTGGTCCGCAATCCGTCGCGAACTCGCCTCAGTGCGGTTGGCGACCCCGGTGACGTCGACGCCCGGGCAGCGCCGGAAGCCGGGAATGTGCTGGCTGGCGGTGTTCGCGCCCGCCCCGATGAGGCCGATTCGGAGTGCCATCGAAAGCTCCAGGAAACAAGTGGGGAGAAGGCTAGCAGGCCGCGATCTCCGCCGTCCAAGGCTCATGAGCGCGGCCCGCATCCCCGAACGGCGTTCGAGTGTAACGGGGTGACATAGGGGAACAGGCAGGCTGAAAACCGGGTGAAACCCTCACTGACGGGCGCGCAGAGGGTTGGTTTACTGCGAAAACGCGGTGGTATGCTGTGGTTTCGGTGCAGGCGGGGGCCTTACCGGGATCGAACGATTCGGGTAGGGGTGCATTGCCCTCAGCCTTCCCGTGTCCATTCCTGGCAGCAAAGGACGGTCCGTTTTGACCGAACCCCTCCAGGTTGGCCAGTTCGCCATCGTTGATGGAGAGCCGGTCGACCGGGGGCCGAACGCCGGAGTCTTCCACGGCAAAGGCCCCGCCGACGACCGCGCAGAGCTGTTCATCCTTGCCGAAGGCACGACGCCCGCGGGCGAAGCCTTCGCCGGCCACGTGATCTCCGCGCTCGGGCACTCCTTCGCCAGCCTCGACATGAGCCTGACCGGCTCGCTCCGCCGCCTCTTCGTCGAAGCCGAACACGCGCTCGAAGACTGGAACCGCAAGAGCATTGCCCAGCACCGGGTCGCCCTCGGGATGAGCGCATTCGGACGGCGCGGCGCACAGGCAGTGCTCGCCCAGGCCGGACCTTCGGCGGCGTACCACCTCCATCGCGGCACGGTGACCGGCTACTTCGCCGAGTTCCAGCACGCCGAGCCCCTTGGCCACGCGCCGGCGCAACCGCAACTCACGAAGCTCGACTTCGACGACGACGACCGCCTGCTGCTCATCTCCAGCCCGGCGCTTCGGGAGGTCGACGAAGACCTCCTCACCGGCATCCTCCAGCTCCCCGCCGACCAGGTGCTGCCGGACCTCTACCGGCGGGTGCAGGAGATGCGGCATGTCACGGTCGTCCTCGTGACCGGCCCGGCGAAGCACGCCACCCGCACGAACGGCGGCGACGCCGAGGACGAAGTGGTCATCGATGCCACCTCGACTCGCCACCCGGGTGACGAAGAGACCTACCAGCCGAGCCTGTTCATCGAAAGCGACGAAGGGACCGCGGCCCGCGACGCCCGTTCGCAACTCCTCGACATCACGCCCCGGCGACCCATCGAAGTGGTCATCCCGGCCGTAGTCGAACGCGCACCAGCGCCGCTCCTCCGGGTCGCCGGCGAATCCAGCCAGTCACTCACGCGGATCGCGGCGGAGGGTGCCGCCCGGGCAGCCCGCTCCCGCGCCGCAGTCGCCACCATCGCCGCCGAATCCCAGGCAGCGCGGAGGCCGGCCTGGCGTGTGTCCGAAGCTCCCACTCCAGCGTCCGCATCGGCAGCCCCTGCGAGCGCCAGCTTCGAAGCCAACGGCACACCGGCCGGCCCACGCGAAAAGAAGGCGCAAAGCTTCTCTCGTGGCCTCGTCCCGAACGCAGGCCCGGTGGCGGCGCCGGAACTGCTGACCGAAGACCTGCCAATGGTCGACACGATGGCCTCGGCCACGCGGGCGCGAAACAGCAGCAGCGCGCCACTCGCCGAGGCGCTGGCGAACGAATCCGGCGCGGCCATCGCCGGCGGCGCCCCTCTCGTGCGGCCACGGCACAACATGGGCGGCCGCTGGAAAGGCGGCGGCGCATTCGGCAACCGCAGCGCCCTCGGCAGCCAGCTCCCGCCCACGTGGATGGTCAGCCTTGGCGTGCTTGCCGTGTTACTCCTTATCGCGGGTATCGTGACCGTCCCGCGCATGCTGAACCAGGACAACCACGGGCGCGTCCAGGCGCTGGTCGACGGTGCGCAGGAGCGCATCACCGGCGCAGCTTCGAAGTCCGAGCCCGGCGCGAAGCGCGAGATGCTCTCCGAAGCCCAGGCCATGCTCCTCGAAGCGCGCGACCTCGGCGGCGGCAGCCAGGCGGACCCGCTCCTCACCCAGGTGACCGGCTCGCTCGCCGTCCTCGATAACGTGAAAGCCCCGAAGTCGGTGGAGACGGTCGCTTCGCTCGAACAGTTCGGGACGAAGCCGGTCGCCGTCAGCCGGCTGGCGCTTTCGGCTGACAATGCCTACCTGCTCGATGTGAACTCCGCCCAGGTGGTGCGCGTCCCCCTCGCGGGCGGCGAACCGGCCAGCGTCTACATCGAAAACAAGGACCTCAAGCAGGCGAAGCCGGTCTCCATCGCCCAGCTCGACCAGAGCGACCTCGGCGGGCCGGTGCTGCTCATCGCTGATACCGCCAACCACCTCTGGGCCTACTCCCCGGCGAACGGCCTCGACCTGCTGGCGTTTGCCGCGCCGGCGAACCTCGCGGTTTCGGACATCGCCGTCTTCGGGCGCGACCTCTACGTCCTCGATGCCGCAAAGACGACCGTCTACCGCTTCTCCCAGACGGCGGACGGCTTCCCCAACGCGCCGGTGAAGGCACTGGCCAGCAGTGACCTCGCGAACGCCCGCCGCCTGATGGTGGACAGCGAAGTGGTGACCGCGGACGCCGACGGCACGCTCCATCGCTTCATTACTGGGCAGGTCGCGCTCACACTCTCCCAGGCGGGGATCGACAAGCGTCTCGTGGTCCCGGAGGCAGCACAACCGATATCGAAGAACGAGCTAGCGCTGCTCGATTCGGCGAACGACCGGGTCGTCGTCCTGACGCGGGATGGAACGTTCGACCGGCAGTACCGCGCGAAAGAGTTCACCGGCGCCACGGCCTTCGCGATGCGCGACGGGCAGGCGTTCGTCTACGCGGGTTCACAGCTGCGGCGAGTCGTGTTCTAACCGGCCGCATCGTCCGGCTCTGGTCTTTCCCTCGGATAGGCAAGCGAACGACGCCGTGGCATACTAAACCGGCCGTGAGCCAGGTGACTTCAACCGAAATAGCAGATTTGACAGGTTCGCAGGGGCTCACGCTGCGCGCGCCGAGCCGGAGCCGCCTCGTGCGCTGGGCGTTCATCGCGCTCGGGTCCCTGCTGGTGGCCATCGGCGTGCTGGGGATCTTCCTCCCGTTGCTGCCCTCGACCGTGTTCTTCCTCATGGCTCTCGGCTGCTACGGCAAGAGTTCGCATTCGGCCTACCGCTGGATGACGACGAACCGGCTGTTCGGCCAGAGCCTCCGCGAGTACCGCGAAGAGAAGGGCGCCACGCTCGGGACGAAGGTGGTTTCGCTCCTCTGGCTGTGGGGCGGCATCGGCCTGAGCGAGTACTTCATCGACAACCTCTGGATCCGGCTGGCGCTTATCGCGATTGCCCTTGGGGTGTCGGCGCACCTGGTGTTGCTGCGCACGATTCGCCGCCCGGCCTGAACTCTCCGGCGCCCGCACCGAAGCTTTCGCTGCAGCCCCGCGGGCGGGGATCTGTGCCCTGGTCGTCCTGTTTCGGGCTTTCTCAACAATTTCTGAAATCCCTTGATTTACCCACTTGACAAGCGTTTTAGGAGGAGTACTTTGGATAAGGACAGAGTGATTCCGAGCTGCCCGAATTGAAGAGGTTCGGGAAACCGGCAGGGTCACAGGCGCAGGAGGTTGCGAAATGCGTAACAAGCTTCACGCCGTCTTTGGAGTATGGATTGTGCAGAGGGAAGGCCTGCGTTAGCAGGCCGGGCACAACGACCGTCTCGGGCTGACATCCCCGAAGTTCGCACAATTGAAACGACCGGACGCAAAGAAAAGCGCATGGTGTGCCGCGTTCCCGGTCTCGCCCCTCGGGCGGCGAACGATGTGTGTCCCGGAATACTGACGGTCAGCTCCGGTCAGGAAGAACCCACATTTCTTCCGAAACCAGTGAGTATCTAACAGGCCCCGTTTCGACGGGGCCTGTTCGCGTCTCCCACAAATCCTCTGCGGCGATTCTCTCCCAACTCCTGACACGAACCTGGGCGGGGTGCCCGCAAGCGGCTGCTCGGGTAGCCTTCCATCCGTGTCACGCACTGCCCAGGTCACCGCAGCCGTCGCGCTGCTCGCAATCCTTGCGGCCGCACTGCTGGCCGTTCGCACCCCTGCCCGCGGCTACACGGTCCAGACGGTCGAGGTCAGCGAAGCCGGCTTCAACCCCGATGTCTGCCGCATGAACCGCGAGTACGTGCGCTTCAAGAACGTCGGCTCCAAACCGCTCCGGGTCATCCGGCCTGGTGTGGTCACTGGCGACCCGCCGCTGCTCGATACTGGCTACATCAAACCCGGCGAGTACTCGAACGAGATCATCATCCCCCACGGCGGCACGACCGAGTTTTTCGACGCCGACAACCTGTCGCATTCGATGACGGTCGTGACGCCGGTCTATGTGCAGTACTGGGAGCCGATCTGCACGCCGGACCCGAACTACTCGCCGCCGCAGCCGCCCTGCCGGTTGAACCCCTACTGCCTGCGCCTGCCGGTGGCAGCTCGCGATTAACCGGGGGCTTCCGGGCGCTTTTCCCTTCGCGAAACGTTCGTTACGGTAAGTCCGCCCGTGGTGGGGTGGGGCCTTGAAAGGGGCCTGAGGATGCGTTCAAACACATTGCGGCCGCTCATCGCGGCTGTTGCGCTGGTTACGGCGCTTTGCGGCGCCGTCACGCTGGCGGTCTTCAGCGGCGGCGAAACTCCGGCCGCGGCAGTCACCCGATGGACTGTCGAGGTCAACGAAGGGGGCTTCAACCCGCGCTTCTGCAGCATCGTCCGCAACGATGAAGTGCAGTTCAAGAACGTGGGCAAGGTGCCCATCCGGATCTTTCACCCGGAAGTGGGCGGCAGCCCGCCAATGTTCGACGAAACGCTCGAACCGGGCGCGATCAGCGGGGCTCAGTCGTTCACCTTCGGCGGCAACTACGTCGTCCAGTCCGAATTCGGCGACGAGGTGACGATCTACAACCCGAACACAGGCCCTGGCACGCCCGGCTGCTCGAAGGAAGCTCCCACGCCAACCCCCACGCCGACCGGCACCGCCACCCCAACGGCGACTCCGAAACCGCCGAAGCCGGCGAACTGCTGGGGTATCGGCGGCTGCGCCATCAGCGTGGGCCTGGCGGCCGACGGGCAGTAGCAGCGCATCCGCGGGCGGGTAGAATCCGCCGATGGAACGCGCCCGCATCCCGGTGACAACGGGTCAGATGCGCGCGGCGCTGGCTTCGCCGCGTGAGCCCGGCCCGCGCCCGGCCGTCATCGTCATTCACGAGGTCTTCGGCCTGAACGCCGACATGCGGGAGAAGGCGCACCGCCTCGCCGGTATGGGATACGTGGCGCTCGCTCCAGACCTCTTCAGCACGCGCGGGCCGATGCCGCTCTGCATCGTGCGCACCATGCAGGGTCTGCGCTCGGGGAAAGGGCCCGTGTTCGATGACCTCGAAGCGCTCCGGGCCTGGCTGGCGGCGCGCCCGGAAGTCGATGCCTCGCGGATCGGCGTGCTGGGCTTCTGCCTCGGCGGCGGGCTGGCCCTGCTGTTCGCTGCCCGGGGCGAACTCGGCGCGGCCGCCGCGTTCTACGGCGCGGTCCCGAAGTCCGCAGAGGAGATCGAAGCGGTCTGCCCGGTGATCGCCGGTTTCGGCGGCCGGGATCGAGTCTTCGGAAAGGGCGGCGAAACACTCGAACGCCACCTCACCGCGCTGGGCGTGCCCCACGACGTGCAGACGTACCCGGACGCCGGGCACAGCTACATGAGCGACCACAAGGGCGCCCTCGCGAAGGTTAGTTCGTGGGGCCCGATGAAGGTGGGATACAACGCGGAGGCCGCGGAAGACAGTTGGCGCCGCATCGAGACGTTCTTCGCCGAACACCTGGGGTCCGGGAGCGCCTGAATCCGGCGGCTCATTCGAAAGCCCGATGCGGCGCGCCACCCGAGCGGCCCACGATGGGAGGAAAACACGCGGGCAACCGCAACCAGGGGAGCTTCTCCATGCCGCGTTGGGAACGAACCATCGACATCGCCGCACCGGCCGACCGGGTCTGGCAGGTGCTTTCGGACGTGCCCCGTTGGCCGGATTGGACGGACTCCATCGAAACCGTCGAAGGGATGCGGGCCAGCCCGGGCGTGGGCGCCGAAGCGGTCGTGAAGGCGCGCGGCCAGGCCTCGGCCCGCTGGCGCGTGACCGAGTGGAACCCCGGCCACAACTTCACCTGGGTGACCAGCGTCCGCGGCACGAAAACCATCGGCGAGCATGCCATCGAACCGCTCGACGCCGGTCACAGCCGGGTGACGCTCGCGATCGAGACGCAGGGGTTCGCGGCGGCCATCTTCAAGCCGCTCATCAGCAAGGGCATCACGACCAACCTCGAGATGGAAGCCAACGGTCTGAAGGCGCGCAGCGAAGCCGCCTGAGCGGTCCCGGCGGTATCCTTCGCCCGTGGCTCACGTTCCGCGCCTGTACCATCCCGGTCCTCTTGGGCCTGGCCCGCTCACCCTCGGGGGCGAAGCCTCGAAGCGGCTGACGACCGTGATGCGGCTGGCGCCCGGCGACCCGTTCCTCGTCTTCGCCGGCGACGGCCACGAGTGGCATGCGCGGCTGACGAGCACTGCTCGCGGCAACAGCATCGCGACGGTCGAAGGGCTGGCGCGCCAGGGGGCGCCGCCCGCAGTCGTACTCGAAACCTGGATCGGCGTCATCCGCGCGAACCGGCTCGAAACCGCCATTGAGAAGTGCGTCGAAGCCGGCGCCGACATCATCCGGCTGGTGAACGCGGCCTATTCGCAGCGCGGTGACGCGCCTTCGGACACGCGCGGCGAGCGCTGGCGCAGGATCATCGTCGAAGCGGCCGAACAGAGCGGGCGGCTCTGGCTGCCGGTGCTCGAACCGCCCCAGCCGCTGTCCCGCATGGTCGAAACCTTCCATGGGGCGTTCGTGGTGGCCGACCAGCACGGCCGCGGCGCGCCAGAACTGGCGCCGTTGCTGCCGCGTTCCGGCCACCTCGCGCTGGTGACCGGCCCGGAAGGCGGCCTCGCACCGGAGGAACTGGAACTGCTTCGGCGGAAGGGCGCACTCCCAATGACTCTCGGGCCATACATCCTGCGCACCGAGACGGCGGCCATCGCCGGGACCGCTCAACTGCGGGCGCTTACGTTCCCTCCAGCCGGCGGGTGATATCCTGCCCCTATGTTCCAGGCGGTCAAAGGAATCGGGATCACCCTCGCAGCATTCGCCGCAGCATTTGCGCTGCATATCGTGGGCGGGGCGACGGACCAGGGCTGGCTGTTCGCCATCGCGGTCGCCCTCATCTACCTGATCGCGACGGGCTTCCCGGCGATCGCGCTGTGGGTTTCGGGGCTGGCCTACAAGTCCTCCGAACGGGCGAACATGGTCTACACGAGCGGCGTGATCATCGGCTCCGGGCTCACGCTCGGGGCGCTCTGGGCCACGAACGGGCGTGAGTTCGCCGCATGGCACTTCCCGCTCTCGATCGTCCTCGTCGCCATTGTCAGCGCCGTGATCCTGTTCATCCGGTCGCGGGTAGACCCGGCGAGTTTCGCCAGCGTCACTTCCTGAGCCGCGGGTCCCAGATATCGCGCAGCGAATCGCCGAGCAGGTTCGCGCCGAGGACCACGAGGCTGATAGCAATGCCGGGGAAGACGACCACGTGCCAGTAGCCCGTCCGCGCGATGGAGAGGTTGTTGCCGCTCATGTCACGTCCCCATGAGACATCAGCAGGCCCGAGGCCGAGGAAGGCGAGCGCGGATTCGGCGAGGATTGCGGCGCCCGCCGTGCCGCTCATGATCACGACCACAAGGGGCAGGACGTTCGGGACCACGTGGCGGATGAAGATGCGCCATTCGCTGCAACCCACCGCGCGAGCCGACTCCACGTAGACCTGGTTGCGCTCGATGATGGTCTGGCCGCGAAGCACCCGGTTGCCGCCGAAGAGCGCCCCGATGGCGATGGCGACGATGATCGTCTTCAGCGTCGGCCCGAACGCCGTCCGCAGCATCAGGAAGAGGACGAGACTGGGGAACGCCGCGAACGCTTCACCGGAGCGCTGGATGAGGTAGTCCAGCCAGCGGCCGAAGTAGCCGCCGAGAATGCCCAGGAATGAGCCCATCCCGGCGCCGAGGAAGACGGCCCAGAAGCAGATGACGAACGAGACGTGGGCGCCGGAGATCACCCGGCTGAACACGTCCTGGCCGTTCTGGTTGAGGCCGAAGGGGTGCGCGCTGGATGGCCCCTGGAGGGGCAGGCCGACGCTCAGTTCGTCGGCCGGGTAAGGCGCGATCTGCTTGCCGAAGAGCCCGAGGAAGACGAAGAGGAGGAGAATGACGAGGCCGAACACGCCGGCCGGGTGCTGGCGCGCCAGGCGGCCCATACGCCGGGCGAAGCCTGGCCGTTTGGGGACGTGGGCCCAGTCAAAGGTCTGGGGCGCGGTGACGGATTGCGTGGCCATCAGGCGTACTTCACCCGCGGGTCGATGACCGCGTACGAGAGATCGATGAGGAGGTTCATCGTGACCACGACGACCGCGGTGTAAAAGACGAGGAACTGAACCACCGGGAAGTCCGCCGTCATGGCCGAGACGAGGAAGAACTGGCCGAGGCCGTTGATGCTGAAGATCTGTTCGAGGATGAGGGATCCGAAGAACAGCGCGGTCACGTGCGCGCCCGTAAGGGTGACGATGGGGATGAGGGCGTTGCGCAGGCCATGCTGGAGGATCACCTTGTTGCCGGAGAGCCCCTTCGCCCGGGCCGTACGGATGTAGTCCTGGCGGAAGACCTCGAGAAGCGTCGAACGGGTCAGCCGCATGAGTGCAGCGGCGCCGCCAACCCCGAGGAGGAGCGTCGGCGGGAGGTACAGCCGCAGGTTCTTCACCGGGTCTTCGAAGATGGAGACGTGCCCGCCCACGGGCGGCGAGTAGTTCCACCAGAGCGAGGGCAGGACGATGAGCAGGATGAGCAGGAAGAACTCGGGGATGGACTGGCCGAAGACCGCGAACACGCGGAACCCGTAGTCCGCCGCCGAGTTCTGTTTGACCGCTGTGATGACCCCGAAGGTGACCCCGAGGACCGTGCTGAAGAACACCGAGAACACGAGGATCTCGAGGTTGACCGGCCAGCGCCGCTGGATTTCGGGCCAGACCGGCTGGTTGCTGCGGAAGGTGTGGCCAAGGTCACCGCGGACAAGGTCGCCGACCCAGACCACGAACTGTTCGAGCACCGGCTTATCGAGGCCAAGGTCCGCGCGGATCGCGTCTTCCTGCTCCTGCGTGGTGTTCTGGTTCACGTAGAGGGTGACCGGATCCGTGGCGAAGGGCAGCCGCAGCGTGAAGAACGTGATCAGGGAGACCACGACCACGATGAGCGGCATGTAGGCGAGCCGGCGAAGGGCGTACTGGCGCATAGCTACGCTCAGCCCTTGTCGATATACACTTTGCCGTTGAACAGCCCGTAGCTTCCGCGGCCTATCACGCGTCCCTTCACGTACGCCCAGTTTGCGGTGTTCGTGATGGCGATGAAGGTCGGGATGAACGGCGCAGCCTTGGCGTAGGCCTTTCGCTGGATCTCCTGGACGGCGGCGAGGCGCTGCTTATCGTCGAGGATCGTCTTCTGCTTGATGACCAGGGCATCGAGTTCGTCGTCTGAGAACGCTGCCCAGTTCGGGCGCCCGCCAATCTGCTTGGTGTATGCGCCGATGTAGGAGCTGGGGTCGTCGTAATTGAGCGTCGGGTAGCAGATGAAGCCGTCGTACTGAGAGCCGTACAGAGACTGCGCCAGCCACTTCCCGAAGTCCTCGGGGACGAGCTTGATCTTCAGGCCAAGATTCTTCTGCAACTGCGACTGGGCGATCTGGGCGAACTGCTGGTAACGGTCACCGAGTAGCGGGTACTTCATCTCGTACTCGTGGTTGACGTCGAAGCTGGTGGCCGCGAGAAGCTTCTTCGCTTCCGCCGGGTCGCTCTTGGCGTACGTCGATGTGATCTCGGCGGCTGGAAGCGCTTCGCCGAAGGCCGGGGGCACCGGCCCGCTCATCTTGCCTTCGCCGAAGTTCATGAGGTCGACCATCTGCTTGCGGTCGAGGGCGAGGTAGATGGCCTGCCTGACACGCTGGTCCGCGAAGCCACCGTCGGCACGGGTTTGCAGCAACCAGACGGCCCGGGAGTCTTCGGCGTCGACGACGATCTTGTCGCCGTGCTTCTTCACGAGGTCTTCGCGTTCGAGCTTGTTGTTCAGGCCGACGCCGTCGATCTCCTGGGCGCTGAAAGCGGCAAGGGCGGCGGCCTGTTCCTGGATGAGCTTGTAGTCGATGCCGGCGAGGTACGGCTCGCCCTTGATCCGCCACTTGTCGAACCGCTGGAGCTTGAAGTTCGCGCCGTTCTGATGGCTCACAAACTGGTAGCGGCCGCTCCCGACCAGGTCCTTGTCCATGAACGTCGGGTCTTTCGCGATCTCTTCAGGGAGGATGGAACTGGCAATCGGGCTGCCTGCGTTCGTCGAGCTGAAGGTCCAGGCATCGACCGCCTTGAGCACGAAGTTGACCGTCTTGTCGTCCGGCGTCTCGATGTGGTCGAAGACCTGGGACCACCACGAGCTGTTGGAGATCTTGGTCTGCTTGGCGGCGCTCTCGAAGCTCGCCTTCACATCCGAGGCCTTCACCGCGCGGCCGTTCGCCGGCGCCTTGTCGTGGAACACGGAGTCCTGCAGCTTGACCGTGAAATGCAGCGGGTCCGGCTGCTCAATGCTGGCGGCAAGGAAGTTCTCGCGAACGCCCGTATCGAGCGGGGTGTACCAGAGGTGGTCGAAGACGGTGAAGCCCCAGAGGAGGCCGCTATCGAGACCCGCATAGGGATTGATGGAAGCGAAGATCGCGGTCTGGCGGGCCTTGCCGACGCCGTCTTTGTTGATGGTTTCGCCGGCCGTCGTCGGTGTCGGCGCGGTAGCGGTGCCGGGCTTTACCCCGGCTGCGGTGGCCGCGGCGTCGCCGCCGGAGCCGCCGTCGTCATCATCGTCGCCGCAACCAGCGAGCGCCCACGTTGTCGCACCGAGGGCGGTGACGCCTGCTCCGCCGAGCAGCCTGCGCCGCTGAAGCCGCCGTTGCCAGTAGTTTTCTCGTTCCATAGCTGTGCCCCCTCCCGCTTCAGGGCGGTGTATACCCTGACCGGACTTTACTGGTCAATACTACCTATCGACGCAATACATCCATCCTGGCTTCAGTACGTTCGCCGCACAGGGTATGGGTTGCCATTAATTTCAGATTGATTTGCAAGACCTGGGCGAAGTCCCGGCTCGTGGAGCCACACCACGGCCGGGTACTTGCCCCGTGCCCAGGTTCGCTCGCCGCGGTCCGGGCCCTTGGAGACGGCCGGACCGAGGTTCGAGAACGCCGCTGAACATACCCGTCCTGATAAACAGGCGTGTTTAGTCAGCAACGCCGAATCTATGCGGCGCATGCTACCCTTGTCAAGATTTCTGCTCGGGAGGTCCGTCGCCACGATGAGCGACGAGATTGGGCTGCGAGGCTACCGGGTGCAGGACCCGGCACGAACCCTGGCCCGCAGGCGCGCGATCATGCTCGCCATGGCCGAGGTCATCATCGAGAAGGGGTACGCGACGACGACCCTCGAAGACGTGGCTGCCCGCATGGGCACGAGCCGCGCCGTCATCTACTACCAGTTCCGCAGCAAGGAAGACCTCTACGCCGAGATCGTGGTGGAGGCCGTTACCCGCGCCGCGGAGCGCCTCGACGCGATCATGGCCCGGGGCGAACCACCGGAGCGCACGCTCTTCGCTGCGCTGCGCGACCTGATTAGTGTCGGCATGGAACCCCTGAACCGGAGCACGCTCATGACCGGCCGCCCGCGCAGCCTGGCCGACGACGCGCGCGCCCGCATTCGCGGGGTGGACCGCCAGTACGAGCGGCTCCTCACCGAAGTCATCAGGTCCGGCATCGAAACCGGCGTGTTCATCGACCGGGATCCGCGCTTCCTGCGCTACACGCTGATGTTCGCGGTCAACGGGAACTTCATCTGGCGGCGCCCGGACGGGCCATTGAAGACGGACTACATCCTCGCCGAACTGCCGCAGATGCTGATGAACTCGGTGCTCGCGCACCCCTGCGACTACCATGCCCACGGCGAAGCGCCGCCACGCGCGAGCCTCGCCTGACGTTGCCGCCCCTTGGCGGCGTTTGGTAGATTGGCGTCCGTCCTTCCATGCAACGGACGTATCTCTATTGACTGCGGGGTGACGCATGCCCAGGCGGCTTGCGGTTTCTGTCGGCTTCACCGGGAGCCCGGAACAGAACAAGGAAATCATCAACCGGATCAAGGTCGCCGAAGAGGTCGGCGTCGAGGCGGTCTTTACGGCCGAAACGTGGGGACGAGACCAGTTCTCCCTCCTCACCCAGATCGCGCTCCAGACGAGCAAGATCAAGTTCGGCACGGGCATTGCGCCGGTCTTCGGGCGGTCGCCTGCGGTCCTCGCGATGACGGCGGCGACGCTCGACGAGATCTCCGGCGGGCGCATGATCCTCGGCCTCGGCACCTCGGGCGACCGGGTCATCGAGCACTGGCACGGCGAGAAGTTCTCCAAGCCGATCCAGCGCACGAAGGAGTACATCGAAATCATCAACATGATGGTTTCGGGCGAGAAGGTCTTCTACGACGGCCAGATCTACAAGCTCCAGCGTGGCTTCAAGCTGCTCTTCGAGCCCGTGCGCAAGCACATCCCGGTCTACGTCGCCTCCATTTCGCCGAAGAGCATGCAATCGCTGGCGACCGTGGCCGACGGCTGGATGCCGATCTACTGGCCGAAGTCGAAGTTCCTCGACGGCAAGAAGACGCTGGCCGCGGCCTCGACGGCAGCAGGCCGGCCGGGCGATGCGGTCGAGTGCGTGGCTTCGCTGACCGTCGTCATCAACCCGGATGAGCAGAAGGCGAAGATGCAGGCAGCCGGCCCGATCTCCTGGTACGTCACCAACATGGGCGACTTCTACCACGAGATGCTGACGCGCAACGGCTTCGGCGAAGAAGTCGCTGCGATGCGCAAGGTGGCCGAGACCCACAAGCCGCCGCCATTCGGAACGAACCCCGAACTGATGGCCGCGATGGGCGACCGCATGCTCGAAGAGACCGCCATCTGGGGCGACCTCGAGACGGTGGCCGCGGGCATCGAGGAGCGCCGCCAGCTCGGCGTCGACCTGCCGAGCATCAGCATGCCCCAGGGCCCGCTGGACCAGGTCGAGCGTATCCTCGGCACGCTCGTTTCCTAGGCTTTCGAATCCGCGAGCGGCGCCCGTGCGAAATGACCGCGGGCGCCGCTGGCTGGACTCTCTGCACGCCTGCCGCTTGCCGCACCGGCGTAGGATTCACCCATGACAACAAACCTCGAACTCTGCGAGCAGTTCTTCGCGGCTATCACGCGCGGCGACATCGACGCCGTAGCGGGCTGCTACGCGCCTAACGCCGTGATCTGGCACAACAACGACGGCATCGAGATGACCCCCGAGCAGAACCTCCGCGCGCTGCGCTGGATCACGAAGAACATGCAGGACTTCCGCTACGAAGACGTCCGCCGGTTCGACACCGGGAGCGGGTTCGTGCAGCAGCACACCACCTGCGGCACGACCGCTTCAGGCGCGGCGTTTTCGATCCCGGCCTGTGTCGTTGCGCAGGTCGCCGATGGGCGCATCACGCGCCTCGATGAATACCTCGATTCAGCTCAGACGGCGGCACTCACCCGGTGACGAGCGCCGGCGCCCGGCTACGGGCCCTCATGGCACGCGGCTGCGTGACCGCGCCGTTCGTCTTCGATGGCGTGCAGGCGAAGCTGGCCGAAGCGGCGGACTTCGAAGCCGTCTACATGACCGGCTTCGGGACGGCCGCCTCGTTCGGGCTGCCAGACCTCGGCCTTATCGGCCTCGGTGAGATGTCGGCGAACGCAGCACGCATCGCAGCGGCGGTCGCCGTGCCGGTCATCGCCGATGCGGACACGGGCTACGGCAACGAATCGAACATCGCCCGTACCGTCGGCCTCTACGAACGCGCGGGCGTCGCGGCGTTGCACATCGAAGACCAGGACTGGCCGAAGCGCTGCGGCTTCCTCGAAGGAAAGCGCGTCATCCCGCCGGACGAGATGGTGCTGAAGGTGCGCGCCGCCGTCGCTGCCCGCAGCGACCCCGGCCTCGTCATCATCGCCCGCACCGACGCCCTCCAGCCGAACGGCTGGGACGACGCGGTCGCGCGGGCGAAGCGGTACCGCGAGGCCGGCGCCGACATGGTGTTCATGGACGGCCTGAAGACGCGGGAACTCGTCGAGCGCGCGGCGCGTGACCTCGACGGCATCCCGCAACTCCTGAACTCATGGCTCGTCACCCCGGACGAAGCGCAGGCGATGGGGTTCGCCGTCTACATCCACCTCGGCGTCATGCTGCGCCACTTCCACGACATCCGGGTCATGCTCGAAGAGTTGCGCGATACCGGCCGCGTGACCGTGCCGCCGGAGGACCTCAGCGTCGAACCGATCACACGCCTGCTCTCCGGCGACGCCTGAGGACGCGCCGGCAAGCGAGTATCTGGCATTTTCCAACGGCCCGGCCGTCACCTTTCGTGGTACCTGCGCCATTCGTAGAGTGAATCCGCTGTGCGCGATACCGAGGTCGAGACAGATGGCCCGCCGGCTGAAGGCTCCCAGCACGCCGAAGCGCTTGCACGCCGCGCTGTCGCCCGTGAGGCGGCTGCATGGGAAGAACTCTTCGAGCTTCACTACCGCAGCGTCTTCGCGTTCGTGCGCTACCGCCTGCGCTCAGCCGAAGAGGCCGAGGACATCGCCTCGCAGGTCTTCGAAGTGGCCTATGCCAGCGCCGCCCGCTTCAACTACCAGGGCGTCCCGATCGAAGGCTGGCTCATCGGCATCGCTCGCAACCTCTGCCGTGACTACATCAAGAAGCTTGGCCGCCGCGGCATCGACGACGAGTTCGACGACTCGCTCGAACTCTCCGCGCCGGACGACACCGCCGCCATCGGACTGCGGCGGGACCTCCTCGAAGCCATGCAGGAGCTCACGGGAGACCAGAAAGAGGTCCTCCAGCTTCGCTTCCTGCTCGATAAGTCGGTCGCGGAGACGGCCATGCTGATGCAACGTTCCGAAGACGCCGTGAAGAACCTCCAGCGCCGCGCCCTGGCCGCGATGCAGCGCGCCCTCGGCGGCGCCGCCTACACCGAAGGGGGTGGCGGATGAACCCCGACCGCATCGATGCACTGCTCCAACGCAGCCTCGAAACCGGCCGCATCCCCGATGATGCGACTGCCGAGGAGCGCGTCCGACTCGCGCCGCTGCTGGCCGCTGCAGCTTCGCTCAAGCTCAACGCCACGCAGGTAGCCCAGGAAGCCAACGCGGCCATGCCGACTGCCCGCGCGCGGTTCCAGCGCACCCTCGCCCAGGCGCGCGCCGCCGAACAGCCGCCGGTTCGCCAGCCTGTCGCCGTGGGCCAATCGCGCGGCGGGCTGCTTTCGCGCTTCACCGGGCGGCGCGGGTTCGCCTTCAGCGGGGCCATCGCAGCGGCAGTGGTCGTTGCGGTTTTCGCGCTCGTCCTCATCCAGCCATTCGGTACGGTCGAAACGGCCTCGGCGCTCACCGTCGATGACTACGTCCAGGTCGATGGCGTCGTTTCGGCGAACGATGGGAACACCGTGACGCTGCAGTCGCCCGCTCTTGGGGACATCACCGTCGCGGTGACGGACCAGACGGCCGTGAGTGACGAACACGGGGAGCGCACGCTCGCCACGCTCAAGCCGGGCGATTCCGTGCTCGTCAGCGGTGTGGTGACGGCACGGCGCGCCATTGCGGCATCGAACCTGGCTGTGGCCGCGGGCAACGCCACGCCTCCGCCAGAAGCCAGCGCCACACCGAAACTGCTCAAGCAGTACCGGGAAGGCCTGACCGGCCTCGTCCGCGTCCTCGCGCTTTCGCCGGACGGGAGCCACGCGCGGATCCTCCTCGTGACGCCGCGCGAGCAATTGCTCGTGGACATCGACAAGGCAGCCATGGACCGGTTCCTCGCCCAGAACCCGCACCCGGTGGGCGCCACCGTCCGGGTCGTCGAGGCGCCGGACCTTCCGAAGGGCGTCTTCCGGCTGGAGGGAGCGCCCGGGGCCAGCGCTACCCCCGCGCCAGAGGTCACCAGCCCGCAGTTTGAAAACGTTCGCGGCGTGGTGACTGGCCGGACCGGCAACGTCTACATGGTTCGCACCGATCGCGGCGTGAGCCCGGTCGTGGTCCGCCGGACGACAACGATCCGCGTCGGCGACAGCGGGCTGACGCTCGAGGACGTCCTCGCCGGGTCGCCCGTCGTCGGTCACGAGGTCTCGGTCTCCGGCAATCCCGACGCGGCAGGCGGGCGCCGGATCTTCGCAACCCTCATCGTCGTGTTAGGAAAGGCGAACTGACCCGGGCCACGCCCGTGCGCTTGAGTCCACCGGGTGCAGGGCCGAACCTTAGAACGATCCCCTTCCCGAAGGTTCGCCCTCATGGCTGATTCGCAGGCCCGCTGGCTCGTCACCGGCGGCACTGGCTTCCTTGGTTCCCACATCGCCCGGCGGCTCATCGCCGACGGCATTCACCCCGTGCTCTTCGACATCGCGCCCCTCCCGCCGGATGACGACGACATCAAGGACCAGGTGACGGTCATCGACGGCGACGTCCAGGACCGCGAGGCCATCCGTGCTGCGCTCGAAGGCGTCTCGCACGTCATCCACACCGCGGCGGCGCTGCCCATCCAGGTGTCGAAGAAGAAGATCTACGCCTCCAACGTCCGCGGCACGCGCTACGTCCTCCACGAGGCGCTGCAGGCCGGGGTGAAGCGCGTGGTGTTCATCTCCAGCACGGCCGTCTACGGCGTGCCGAAGGTGCACCCCATCGACGAAGAGTCGCCGATGATCCCGCTCGGCCACTACGGCTCATCCAAGGTGGAAGCGGAGAAGATCTGCCACCAGTACCAGCAGCGCGGGCTCGAGGTGAACATCATCCGGCCGAAGACGTTCCTCGGCACCGGGCGGCTCGGCGTCTTCGAGATCCTCTTCGAATGGATCGCCGAGGGACGCCGCATCCCACTCCTCGGCAACGGCGAAAACCACTACCAGCTGCTCGAAGTGACCGACCTCGTCGACGGCATCGTGAAGGCGGCGACGGTCGAAGGCGTGGCCAACGAGACGATGAACATCGGCGCGGACCGCTACCAGACCCTGAACCAGGACATGCAGGCGCTGTTCGACCACGCGAATTCGGGTTCGAGGTTGTGGCACCTGCCGGCGCGGCCTGGCGAGTTCGCCCTCCGCGGGCTTGAACTGGCGCACCTCTCGCCCCTCGCCGCCTGGCACTACGGCACGATGTGGCGCGATTCGTACGTGGAAGTGGACAAGGCGAAGCGCCTGCTCGGCTGGCAGCCGCAGTATTCGAACGCGGAAGCGCTCATCCGCGCCTGGGACTGGTACGTAGAGAACAAGGGCCGCTACGACACCGGCGTGACCCACCGCGTGGCCTGGCAGAAGGGCGCCCTCGCCATCATGCGCCGAATCGCCTGAGGCAACCCGCGTAGAATCGCCTCCACTACTTGCGGAGGCCTGCCATGACCAGCCCGAACATCCCCAACCTCCCCGGCATGGGGAACGCGCCAACCATGCAGGCGCAGCTTTCGACCGTGACGAACCGCGTGCTGCTCTACTGCGACCGTGCCGTTGAGGGCCTCACGGTCGAGCAGTTCTGTGACACCCGCGGCGGCGTGACCAACAGCATCGGCTGGGACGTCTGGCACGTGGTCCGGACGATCGACAACATCATCCACTTCGTTTTCGAACGGGAGCAGCCGGCCTGGCTCCAGCAGTCGTTCCATGAACGCTGGAACCTGCCGAAGGTGGACCAGGGTACCGGGCAGGATCCGGACGACGCCTACAGCATGCGCTTCCCCGAGCCTGCCGAGTTCAAGCTGTACACGAAAGCGGTCCGCGAAGCCGTCACACCGCGCATCGCCGGCATGAGCGACGCCTACCTCGCAGAAGTGCAGGTCATCCGGCCGTGGGGGCCAATCCCGCGGGTAGAGGCCATCCTCCACGGGCTCATCGGGCACGGAAACGGGCACCTCGGGCGAGCGAGCTACGCGCGGACGTTGTTCGGCCTCGAGGGCCTTCCATACTGAGCTGTGCGGGCGGGGAGTCCCCCGAAACGGGCGTCTCTGCCACGATGGTGCGAATGGCGTTTCGCAAGCTTCTCGGCGGCGGCGGGCCGCGCTTCGCGGCGGACTGGTTGGTGGTCGGCCTCGGCAACCCCGGCGAGCAGTACGCGCGGACACGCCACAACGTGGGCTGGTGGGTGATCAACACTCTCGCGAAACGCGCCCACACCCAGCCGAAGACGACCGGCTCACTGATGGCCATCGGGGTCGGCGACCTGCAAGGGCAGCGCATCGCCCTCGTGAAGCCGAAGACCTACGTGAACCTGAGCGGCCGCGCAGTCACCCAGGCGCTCCAGTGGACCGGCACGGACATCGCGCACACCATCATTCTTTATGACGAGTTGGACCTGAACGTTGGCGCCCTGCGGATCCGGGCTGGCGGCGGGCACGGAGGCCACAACGGCCTCAAGAGCATCGGCCAGGCCGAGGGCCTCGAGTTCGTCCGGATCCGCGTCGGCATCGGCCGGCCGCACATCAACGGCGAACCTACATGGGACCCGGAGCACGTCGGCCCGTGGGTGCTTGGCGCGCCGCACGGCGAGGACAAGCGCCTCCTCGACGAGGCGGTGGAACTGGCCGCCGATGCAGTCGAATGCATCATGACCGACGGCGTCGACGTGGCCGGGAGCCGCTACAACCGGCGCTGATTGCGGCGCGCGAAGGTGACGGCCATACTCGCCGGCATGCCTGAACGCGCCGCTCTCCTCGGCGGAGAACCCGCCGTCTCCGCCCCCACGCCGCCCTGGCCGCTGGTCGATGCCGAAACGCTCGCCGCCATCACGAAGGTGATCACCGAGGAGACGCTCTGCCCGGTCGGCGCGGAGGGTACGCAGGGGGATTTCGAGCGCCGGTTCGCCGAGATGCACGGCCGCAGGTACGGGCTGGCCGTCAACGGCGGCACGGCGGCGCTCATGCTGGCGCTTCACGGCGCTGGCGTCCTCCCCGGCGACGAGGTCATCGCCTCACCGTTCACCTGGGGCGCCTCCGTCAGCTGCATCCTCCAGAACCTCGCCATCCCGGTCTTCGCGGATATCGATCCGCACACGTTCACGCTCGACCCGGATTCCATCGAGGCGCGCATCACGCCGCGAACGAAGGCGATCGTGGTCGTCCACATCTTCGGGTTCCCGGCGGACATGACGCGCATTATGGAGGTGGCGAACCGTCACGGCCTCGCCGTCATCGAAGACGCCGCGCAGGCGCACGGCGGCAAGCATGCCGGCCGCTACCTTGGGTCATGGGGCACGGTCGGAGCGTTTTCGTTGCAGGCTTCGAAGAACCTGACCGGCGGCGAAGGCGGCATCCTGATCTGCGACGACCGCGCCGTGTACGAACGGGCGATGAGCA
Source organism: Dehalococcoidia bacterium (assembly GCA_020853755.1). Taxonomy (GTDB): domain Bacteria; phylum Chloroflexota; class Dehalococcoidia; order Tepidiformales; family Tepidiformaceae; genus Amarobacter. The sequence goes on from JADYYG010000017.1 coordinate 86,824, forward strand.
TGGGCACGCACCCGCAACGGCTGTACGCGGAACTCGAACTGCCCGAATTCCGCGAGAAGATTGACAGCCTGGCATTCAACTACCGGATGCATAGCATGTCGGCGGCGATGGCGAACTCGCAGCTCCAGTACCTCGAAGGCTGGACACTCGCCCGCGGCCGCAACGCCCTGCGCCTCTACGAAAGCGTGCGCGACCTGCCGTTCCTGGAGATTCCGCCGCCGCTCCTCGAAACGGACCGGCACGCCTACTACAACATCCCGTTTACCTACCGGCCGGGCGTCATCCCGCTTTCGCGCGACGAGTTCGTGCAGGCGCTGAAAGCTGAGCGCGTCGACGGGAACGTCTATGTCCGTGTCCCGCTCTACCTGCGGAAGCGCTTCCAGGAGCACGACTACTTCGGGCGTGGCTACCCGTGGGCCATCTCGGAGACCCCGTTGGTCTACCGGAAGGGCGACTGCCCGGTGGCCGAAGCGATGGCGCAGGTCGAGTTCCAGGTCGACGGAAACTACTACGAAGACGCGCCGGAATTGATGGCCCAGATCGGGGCGGCCATGCGGAAGGTCGGCGAGAACGCAGCGGCGCTCCGGGAGTGGTTCGACGCGAAGAAGGGTTAAGCCGCCGGCGCAGCCTTGCTGACCAGCACGGTAACACCGAGCTGTTCAGCGAGGCGCTGAGCGTCAGGCGTGATGAATCGTCCGTCCACGGCAGCACGCACCGTAGCGCCGCACTTCCTCAGGAGATTGACCCTCCGCGCGATGTCTTCCACTGCCGGTAGGTCGACTCGGAGTTCGAGCTGGATCGCCATGTGAAGCTCTTGCGTTGCCGCAGCGGAGACCGGCGTTCCGGCAACAACCACATCGATGTCGTGTACGTCATCCCACTCGCCCTGGGTCAATTGTCCGGATTCCCATGCGTCAGCAACACCTGGCAGGTCTGCTGGCGTCAGGCGGCGCGCATGGCGCAGGTAAAGACAAAGGTGGGCCGGCAGGTTGTCGAAGTACCGGCTAACGAAGAAGAACCGCTGAACGTCGTCCAAGGGCTCACCGAGGAGGTCAAGCGCCTGGAGCTCCCAGTCCCGGAAATGCATGGGTGCACCTTATCACCGTATCCGATGCCCCAGCGTGAATCGCGCCGTCAGCGGCACGGCCGCCGGCCCTGCCGCTACCCGGCTTCGACGGCAGCGAGGGCTTCGTTCGTCCTGCGCGCGAACAGCCGCGGGAGGACCACGTTCATCGCCAGGCCGGCGATGATGAGCCCGGCCGCCGCGAGCTTCCACCCGGGCAGCGGCTCATCGAGGAAGAGCGCCGCCGAGGCCATGCCGAAGACCGGCACGAGCAGCGCCATCGGCGTGATCGCGGCGGCGGGGTGCTTCGCCAGCAGCCAGCCCCAGATGCCGTAGCCGAACATCGTATTGCCGGCCGACTGGTAGACCAGCGCCAGCCACGTCTCCCAGCTGGCAGCCTCGAACCCCGCATGCACGTCGCCCCAGCCCTCGAAAACGAACGTGAGCGCGTAGAGCGGCGGCAGCGCGAAGACACTCGACCAGACGACAAAGGCGAGCATGTTCACGTCTGTCGCGCGCTTGCTCACCATGTTGCCGCAGGCCCAGCTGAAGGCCGCCAGCAGGGCGAGAACGAGCCCCTTCGCGGTCGTGCTGCCGCCGGTATTCGCGCCGATGACAGCGATGCCCGCGACAGCAAGCGCGAGCGCCGCGACCTGGTAGGCCTTCACCCGTTCGCCGGCAAGCGCCATCGAGAGGCCGATGGTGAAGAACACCTGCGTCTGGAGTACGAGCGAAGCCATCCCCGGCGAGATGTCCGACTTCATGGCGACGTAGAGCAGGCCGAACTGCCCGGCCCCGATGAACACGCCGTAGGCGGCCAACGTCCCGATCGGCACGGCGGGCCGCTTGAGGAAAAAGGCGGCCGGCAGGAAGGCGAGCGTGAAGCGCAGAGCGGCGAACATCAGCGGCGGGAAGTCGCCCAAGGCGACCTTGATAACGGTGAAGTTGATACCCCAGACGGCGACCACGGCGACAGCGAGGAGAAGGTGCCGGGGCGGAGGCGTGTGGTGCATTCATACCAGCGTAGCGGCCGGAGACCGTATCGCCATGCTCCAGTTCGGCGCCTGCGAGGGCCCAATGTGGCCCCGGCGCCGAACCGGGCGCGGTAAGGTTGGTGCGATGGAGAGCGATGCACTGCGCGAAGCGGTCCTTGCCGCCGTCCGGGCCGAGGGGTTCGAACTGGCCGGGATCGCCCCGGCGGCGGCCGTGCCTGCGGTGCGCGAGGCCGCGAACGACGCCCTCGCCGCGGGCCGCCTCGCCGGGATGGGCTGGATGGACCCCGCCTGGCTCGAACGGGCGACCGACCCGGACTGCTTCCTCCCGGGAGCGCGCTCGCTGATCGTTGTGGCCCTGCCGAACCACTCGCCCGAGCCGGAACCCGGCCCTGCGGCAGGCGCGCGTGGGCGGGTGGCCCGCTACGCCCGCGGGCGCGACTACCACCGCGTCTTCGAAAAGCGCCTCCGCCGCATCGCCCGGCGGCTGCGCGAGGAGTTCGGTGCAGACGCCCGCGCAACCGTGGACTACGGGCCGCTCCTCGAACGGCCGTACGCCGAACTGGCCGGGCTGGCATGGCGCGGCAGGTCGACCATGGCGCTGCTGCCCGGCTTCGGGCCATGGGTCATGCTCGGCGTGGTCGCGACGACCCTCGACCTCCCAGCGGACGCGCCGATCCGCAAGTCATGCGGCAGTTGCGCGCGCTGCATCACGGCCTGCCCAACAGGCGCCATCGCGCCGGACGGCGGTGTGGTCGATGCGCGGCGCTGCATCAGCTACCACACGATCGAGAACCGGGGCGCCATCCCGCGCGAACTGCGCCCCCTCTTCGGCGACTGGGTGTTCGGCTGCGACGCCTGCCTCGACACCTGCCCCGTCGGCCAGTCCCGCTTCGAAAGTTGCGCGGAGTTCGAACCCACCGGCCCGGACGAGGCCCACCCGCCACTGGCCGGTCTGCTCGCGCTCACCGAAGAAACGTTCCTCGAACGTTTCCGTGGCCGGGCGATCATGCGGGCGAAGCGGGACGGCCTCGCCCGCAACGCCTGCATCGCACTCGGGAACGTTGGCACAGCTGACGACCTTCCCACGCTGGCCGGGGCGCTGCACGATGCTTCGCCGCTGATTCGCGGGCATGCCGCATGGGCCATCGGCCATCTCGCGAACCGCTGCGCCGCGGGGTCAAGGGTTCGCCCCGTGCTTGAAAGGGCGCTGACAGAGGAACACGATAGTTCTGTCCGCGAGGAGATCCGCCTCGCGCTCGCAGACCTCCAGGACGAAGGCTCACGATGACCGATCTCCCTCTTCTCGAACGGCGCCGCATTGAGGCGGGCGTCCTCGTCCCGCTCATCCGCGCAATGCAGGCCGAATTCGGCGAAGAGGCTGTGAACAGGGTGGTTGGCAGCACCATTCGCGAGCTCGCGTTCGCGCAGGGCCAGGAGGCCGCCCGGGCCGCGAACATCGACTCCATGGCTGCGCTCGCCAACCGCTTCCAGACCGGCGTCCTTCGCGAGGGCTCGCTCATCGTCGATGTCGTGGACGACAGCGAGCAGGCCTTCGGCTTCAACGTGACGCGCTGCAAGTTCATGGAGATGTACGAGGCCATGGGCGCGCGAGACCTCGGATTCCTGTTGTCCTGCAACCGTGACTTCGCGATGTTCGAAGGGATGGCCCCCGGACTCGATTTCGACCGCACCCAGACGCGGATGGAGGGTGCACCGCACTGCGACTTCCGCTACCGCCTGCGCGATGCCGGCGCAGCGGAAGCCGGGGGGAAAGGCACGATCTGAATGGCTGACGCCATCGTCTTTGGCGCGCCGAATACGCTCGCCAACCGCCTCGCTGACACGCTCAGCGACGCGCTCCACACCCGCGAACGCTACCAGCAGTCGCTCGAACAACTCGCCCAGCCGGGCGTCGCCATCGTCACGACGACGGGCGGCCTCAGTTCCGACGCCCCGGCGCTCGCCTTCGCCGATGGGTTGCGAAAGGACCCGAAGATCGACGACCAGCAGCGCCGCGCCTGGCTCACGATGCTGGCCGAAGGAGCGGCCCGGGGCGCGTTCTGCACCGTCCTTACGGACACCGGCCAGGCCGGGCCGCTAAAGGCGCGGCTGAAGGCTGACGGGGTCCCGAAAGGCGAGCCCCTGTGCCGCCTCCTCGTCATCAACCCTGACCCGGGCAAGCCGTTCTCCGAGGACTTCGCACCTGCCATCCGGGCCGAGCGCATCGCCATCGACGAACCCTCGCCAGCAGACGACCCGGACGCCTGGCCCCAGCGTGTGGCCGAAGAGGAACGCTGGGTAGTCGAAACCGGGTACACCCCGGCCCTGCGGCCGCTCATCAACGCCGCGGGACTCGTGGTCGTCATCGACCAGCCATCCCCGGCCGCCGCGCCCGTTGAGGAGCGCCCGCCGATCCACCAGCGGATCGTCCTCGGCATCCTGCGGCGGACGTATGCCCCGATTGCGGGGCCTCGCGTTGAGCGGGACCTCGCAGCCTTCGCGCATCGCACACCCATCCTGGTGATCCGGAACGACGGCGAACGGCAGGCCGTGTCTGAAGCGCTCCTGCGCGGCGCGGCCCTCCCGTCGCCCGTACACGCCTGACTTCGAACGGACGGAGGTGCTGACGGCTCCGGGCGCGAGGCGTAGGCTAGGCGCGTTCAACACGTGATTCCTCCGGGGGTGTCAGCATGGGAGAAATGGTTACCTTCGCCGCGAACGGCGGCACAGCGAGCGGCTACCTGGCGAAACCGGCCAGCGGCAGCGGCAAGGGCGTGGTCGTCATCCAGGAATGGTGGGGGCTGAACGCCAACATCAAGGGCATCGCCGACCGCTTCGCCGCCGAGGGCTTCGTCGCCCTCGCGCCGGACATGTACCACGGCACCGTGACCGCCGAGCCGGACGAGGCGGGAAAGCTCCTGATGGCGCTCAACATCCCGCGCGCCGAGACGGACCTGAAGGGCGCCGTCGCCTACCTGAAAGGCCAGACCGGCGGCCCCGTCGGCACGGTCGGCTTCTGCATGGGCGGCGCGCTCTCGCTCTTCGCAGCCTGCAACAGCAACGGCGATGTCGGCGCCTGCGTCGACTTCTACGGCGGCCACCCTGCGGTGAAGTACAACTGGGACGGGCTGACAGCGCCGGTGCTGGGACTCTGGGCCGAACATGACGACTTCGTGAACCCGAACATCCCGACCTTCGAAGCGGAGATGACGAAGCGGAACATCAACCACGAGTTCCATACCTACCCCGGCACGCAGCACGCCTTCTTCAACGATGAGCATCCCGAGCCGCAGTACAACCCGGCGGCGGCGAAGGACGCCTGGGAGAAGACGCTCGCCTTCTACCGCAAGCACCTGTAGGCAGCGCCGGCCCCGGGCCGGGTTCGGAACGGAGGAGCCATGGGCAGGCTTGATGGCAAGGTCGCGATCGTCACCGGCGGCGGATCGGGCATCGGCAAGGCCGCGGTCGAACGGTTCGTCGCCGAAGGCGCCCGCGTCATCATCGCGGATACGAACAGCGACGCTATCGGCGAACTGATCGGCCAGCTCGGCCACAACTACGCCGACGGCGCGCAGGTGGACGTCCGGGATGAGGCGGCCGTCGAACGGATGGTGGCGCAGGCCGTGCGCCGGTTCGGGCGGCTCGACATCGCGGTCAACAACGCCGGCATCGGCGGCTTCTCGCCGATCCAGGAGTACGCGCTCGAAGACTGGGATCGCGTGCTCGGCATCTCGCTCACCGGGACGTTCCTCTGCATCAAGCACGAAGCGAAGCGCTTTATCGCCCAGGGCAGCGGCGGCAGCATCATCAACATCGCCAGCCTGAACGCGATCCAGGCGACGGAGGGCTTCGCCGCCTACTGTTCGGCGAAGGCGGGCGTGGCGATGCTCACGAAGGTGGCGGCGCTCGAACTCGGCCGCCACCGCATTCGCGTGAACGCCATCGGCCCCGGCCTGATCCACACGCCCGCGACCGCCGGGATGCTGGCAATCCCCGGCCTCGAAGACGCCTTCATCCACGAGGCCCCCATCGGCCGCGCCGGTGAACCGGAGGACATCGCGAGCCTGCTCGTTTACCTCGGGTCGGATGAATCGACCCTGATGACCGGGCAGACGCTCTACATCGATGGCGGGGCGAGCCTGAAGAAGTACCCAGAGCTGTTCTCGTTCTTCGGCCAGGGCTGAGGCGCCGGGCCATCCGGCCGGGTGACGCTGGCCGGGTGGCGGTAGCCCTCCATCCATTGCGGCGGTAGCATGCGGATCAGGGAGTCGCGTCATCAACGCGACACCGCTCAGGCGCTGGAGGGTTGCCGTGTTCCAGCCGTTGGAACTGCACATGGAACGGGTTGAAGCGGGGTGGGAGGTACGCTCCAAGGGCCACCGCGGGATCATCTTCGCGACGTTCTACGAGGCGATGGAAGCAGTTGCCGAGTACGCCGGTACGACACCGGCCGACCTCACTGTCCGCCACGACGGCACCGTGGTGGTGCATCGCGACGGCCCGGATTCGAAGACGGGCTGACGGTCCCCTGCAGGACTATGCCGCGGGCGCTTCCTCTTCGCTCTGACCGAACACACGCGTCATCAGGTCGATCCATTCCTGGTGGGCCACTTCCCAGGGGAGGTCCGGGTCGTCGTAGTGCGGCGGGTCGAACCGTACTTCGCCCCAGAGACGGACGTTGTCAGCCTCGGCGGCACGCCTGCGGGCCTCCGCGCTGATCTCCACCGAATCACGAGGGGCAGGCGCGGGCAGGGGGAGGTCTCCGTGCGGCGAAGAGTCTCGCGCCACCGGGAGCTGGTACGAAGCGATCGCCATGACGGCGCTGATCGGGCGGGTGTCCATCGAGCCTTTCCCCTTTCTCCACGGCGAGCGCGAGCGAGGCTGCGGGATTTCACCATGGTTCTCGTCCCTCAGGGGATTCCCCTAAGGGAGCAAGCGGGTGACGCCGGCGTGACGGAGCGGTTGCCCTATACGTACTCCAGCAGTTGCATGCCAGCGCCGCCAAGTTCGGCCGCGGGGATGCTTGCCCGGCGAGTTCCGGGAATGACTCCTGCCTCCGCGTCGCTGCAGGTGAACCCGCGTTCGCGGGCGAGGGCGACGGCCTCGTCGAGCGGGCCCGAAACTTCCCAGGCAGCCATGCTCGCGAGCGCGGCCGGGCGGCCTGCCATCGGGCTCTCCGGGCCAGCCGGGCCGAGCAGTTCGAAGATGGCATCGCCAACCTTGAGCTGAAGGATGGTCATCGCCGGGGTACGGATTTCGCCGTGGACAGGCACGCCGAGGACATCGGCCCAGAAGCTGCGTGCGGCGTCGAGGTCGGGCGCCATCGCGGCGAGGTGGTCGAGGCGCTTGAGCGGGAAGGTGTGGGCGAACCGGCCCGCCGCCTTCGAACGCTCGAAGCGAGCGTCCCACGTCTCCGGGTAGGCGATGAGCGAGACGGCGAACGGCAGCGCGCCACGGCTGTCGATGCGGGCGATGTCGCAGACCTTCGAACCATCCGGGCGGTGGACGGCGCTGACCGGTGCGGCATACCCGGCAGCCTCAACCGAGGCGGCGGCCGCACGGATGTCACTCACGCCGAACGTCACCGCGGCGGCGCCCCCGCCTCGCCCAAGCACGTCAACGTAGTCCTGGCGGCCCGCTGCGCTCGCCCGCGAAGCATCAGTGACGGTCAGCAGTTCGAGGTAGGCCGCGTTCTCCGGGGATGCCCCCACGAAGCAGGCACGGTTCGCCGTGCCCATCCCGGCATGGTGCGCTTCAGGGGTGAGGACGAGTCCGAGCTGTTCGTAACGGGCGGCGACGGCAAGGTCCGGGACCAGGCAGACAAGGTGGTCGATTCGTTCAAGCATTGCCGCAGTGTAGCCGCTCGACGGGCTCGCCCCGTGTACACTCCGCCGCTATGAAGACCGCGTTTTACGAAGCTGACGCCTTCTCGGGCAGCAAAGGCGACCACCTCTGTGACCTCGACTCTGACTACCGCTGGGAGAAGGGTGACGAGGTCTGGGTGGAAGCGAACGGCAAGCGCACGAAGCTGCGCATCACCTGGGTGAACGTGACGGTGAAGGACGGGACGGTGACGCGCGAGTTGCTCGGCCTCAAGCTCTGACCGGTTACTTCCCGAGGGTGTAGCCGCCGGGCAGCGTCCAGCCGCCGGCTTTCGGGCCGCCGCGCGTGGTCACGCTAATCCCGCCGCCGCCGATGTTGAGGTTGATGCCGCCGGGGAGCGCAATCGTCTGGCGGCGAGCTGTCCGCTTTGTGGTTCGGCGCGTGCGGGTCGTCACTCGTCGCCGGACCGTCTTCGTGCGCGACCGGCGAACCGCCGGCTTCGCGGGACTTCGGCGGCGCGCGGTCGAACTCGAAGTTCGGCGGGAAGACGGCTTGCGGGCGGCGGGCTTGCGGCGGGCAGCGGGCATGGGGATGGCTCCGGGTGAACTGCGCGCATCCTACCCGAGGCGGCGGTTCCGCGGCTCAAGAACGGCCTTCCCGGCCAATGGCTTTCTCATGCAGGTCTCATAAACCTGTGGTCGAATGGGACGTACATGAAAATCCTGCTGGTCGAAGACGAAGCGCGCCTGGCCACGGCTGTCCGCCGCGTCCTGAACGATGAGGGGTATGCCACAGACTGGTCGGCCGACGGCGCGGACGGCCTCTCACGGGCGTCTTCGGGCGAGTACGACGTCGTGCTCCTCGACGTGATGCTCCCTTCGTACGACGGCTACGAGATTGCCCGCCGGCTGCGGCGCGACGGCGCGACCGTGCCGATCCTCATGCTCACCGCGCGGGACGGCATCCAGGACCGGGTCCGCGGGCTCGACGCGGGCGCCGACGACTACCTCGTGAAGCCGTTCGCCCTGGCCGAACTGCTGGCGCGGGTTCGCGCCCTGAGCCGCCGCGCGAAGATGGGTGCGGCGGCGGAAACGCAGATCCTCACCGTCGGCGACCTCGAACTCGACATCCCGGCGCGCGAAGCCCGGCGTGGCTCGCGCAGGATCGAGCTTACCGCGCGCGAGTTCGCCCTCCTCGAAACGCTCATGCGGCACCCCGGCCAGGTCATGAGCCGCAGCCAGTTGCTCGACAGCGTCTGGAGCTACGACTCGACGACCGAGTCGAACGTCGTCGACATCTACATCCACTACCTGCGCAACAAGATCGACCGCGGGTTCGACCGGAAGCTGATTCGCACAGCCCGCGGCATGGGCTACGCCATCAGGGCGGACTGATGTTCCGCCGGGCCCGCCTCGTCCTCGCCGCGTGGTTCACGCTTGCCCTCGCCGTCACCCTCCTCAGCACGGGGGCCGTCGCCTACGAACTGATCCGCCGCGACATCGACCACGAGATCAACAACAGCCTCGATCAGGCCCAGTTGGCGATGAAGAGCATGCGGCCGTACCCGGGCGCGCCCGGTTCGCGCGACGACCATGACGGCGACAGAGACCGCCTGCCGCCGGGCATCCCGAGCGATGTGTTCATCATCTACACCGACAGCAAGGGTGACGTTACCTTCAACCCGCGGGACATCGACGTTGACGACGTGGACTTCCACGAACTTGGCGAGGACGCCGAAAAGCACGCCGAAACCAGCGACATCTCAACGAAGGACGGCCACTTCCGCATCCTCTCGGAGGAAATCGGCCCGGGCAGCTTCGTCCACATCGGGCGGTCGCTGGAGCCGCGAGACCACCAACTGCGCACGCTGACCCTTGTCTTCGCGAGCGGCGGCGCTGCAGGGATCCTCGCTGCCGCGGCCGGGGGCTTCTGGCTGGCAGGTCTCGCGATGCGGCCTATCCGTGTCTCATTCGAACGGCAGCGGCGGTTCGTGTCGGACGCCTCGCACGAGTTGCGGACGCCGCTGGCAGTGCTGCGTGCGAACGGCGAAGTACTCCAGCGCCACCCCGATGAGACCCTCGCCGCGAACATGGACCAGGTCGACGCGATCACCGCCGAAGCAGAGGCGATGACGCGCCTCGTCGAGGACCTGCTGACGCTGGCGCGCGCCGATGAAGGCGCGGCGAACCTTACCCGGGAGACCGTCCCGCTCGGGGCGGTGCTCGAAGACCTCGGGCGCGACATGGAAGCCGTGGCCAATGCCCGGCAGATCCGCCTGACCGTCGACAGCGAGCCACTGGAGGTCATCGGCGACCGCGGCCGCCTGCGCCAGCTCGCCGCCATCCTTCTCGACAACGCGCTCAAGTACACGCCCGAAGGCGGCGAAGTAACCGTCCGCTGCGCCGCCCACGGGAAGACTGCCGAACTCTCGGTGGCCGATACCGGCCCGGGGATCCCGGTGGCCGAGCAGGACAAGATCTTCGACCGCTTCGTCCGGGCCGACACCGCGCGCACACGAGCAGCTGGCGGTACGGGACTCGGTCTCGCTATCGCGAAGTGGATCGCCGAGGCCCACGGCGGGCGCATCTCGGTCGAATCGACACCCGGGAGCGGTTCGCGGTTTATCGTGCGCCTGCCGCTCGCGAGCTAACGGTCAGTCGTTTTCGATTTCGTCCCGGGGCGTGAAGAAGACACGCCGCCAGGCATCGCCGTCGCGGAACCAGCGGCGGTCTTCGAGTTCGCGCTTGAGTCGTTCGAACCCGGGCTCCGCGGGCATTTCCGCCGTGTGGTAGCCGTTCGTCTCTGCAAAGAGCGCGGCCCGTTCGAGCAGCCAGAGTTCGAGGTTGCGGCCTTCGTAGCCGGGCGCCAGCACCGGGGCCACGACTCGGGCGAGGCCGCGCCCTGCGTCGCGCACGCTCGTCACGCCAACCAGGCGGTCACCGTCGGAGGCGACGAACCAGCCCGGCCGGGCGCCCTGTTCGAAGAACCACGGGTCCTCGCCAGTCAGCGCCGCGATGGCGGTTGCGTCGGAGCGGCGCTGTTCGCGCACGGTGAGCAGCGGCAGCCGCCGTTCGAGGAGGAGTTCGATTTCGCCGCCATCGGCCGCTCGCTGGCCGATGGGCAGATAGCCGAGCCGCGCGAAATAGGCCGGGAGTCCCGCCGTTTCCGGCGTCCAGACGCGGGCGAGCCGCAGGCCGCGATCCTGGAAGACCCGTTCGACCGCGCGGATCAGCCGGACACCCGCCGGCGCGTGAGCCGAGACCAGCAGGTCGAACCAGCCGATACCTTCGTCGTCGCGGAAGCGCACGGCCGCATCCAGGTAGGGGTCATCGTCGGCCACGAGGAAGGCGTGCCCGGTCTGGAGCATGACATCGACCTGGCCGCTGAGCGCGGGTGCGCCGGGGATGCCTGATGCTGCGTACAGGTCGGCGATGGCCTCGGCGTCTTCGCTCGTTGCAGGCCGGCAAACCCAGTCAGGCACTGCCGGTGGCCCCGTCCTCGCCCGGGTTGCGTTCGAACGTCTTCGGGTTGAAGTAGCAGTCGATGTGCATCCAGAAGACCCGCGAGTAGTGGAACGAGATGGGCGTCACGATGATGATCATGCCGTTCGCGACCACGAGGATGGGGATGAGGCGGTACCCCGTGAGGAGCATGAACATCCAGACGGGCAGGGTGGCGAACACCCCGATGAAGTAACTCGCGTACATCGCGCCCGTGAAGTAGCCGTACTCGCGTTCGAACCGCAGCCCGCAGACGAGGCAGCGTTCGCGCATGTGGAACGGCCGGCTCCACACCGAACCCTGGCAGCAGCGCGGGCAGCGCAGAAGCAGCGCCGAGATGACGCGCTTGAAGATGCCGTGGCTGGCAGCGTCCATCGCACAAGCATCGCAAACCCGCCGGACATGCGCGCGGAGAGTTCCGGGTGAAGTGTGAGTCCGCTCATGCTCTGGAAGCCAAAAGCCGCCGATACTTCCGGTAACGGAGGGGGAATCAGTGCCCAAGCGTTTCATCGGGCTCGCCGTCACGGCGGGGCTTGTTGCTGTCGCCGCGATCGTTGGCGGCGCCATCCTGTTCACTTCGAGCCGCGCGAGCGAAGTGAACCTGACCACCGCAAGCCTCGTGCCCGAGGATGCGGGCATTTACCTCGCCCTGAATACCGACCTGTCGTCGAGCCAGTGGGTGAACACCTTCCGGCTGGCCGAACGCCTCGGCGCGGACGACCCCGAAGGCGACCTGAAGGACGGCGCGGACACGGCCGGCCTCGACTGGGAAGACGATGTCGCGCCGTTCCTTGGCGGCAACGCTGCGCTCTACGTCCAGGGCTTCTCACTCGACGACCTCAACGCCCAGGGCGCGGTCATCGTCCGCTGCGACGACCCGAAGCGGGCCCTCGAGGTGATCGAGGACCAGGCGGGCCCGTTCGACGACGAGAAGTACGCCGGCGTGGCCTACCACGCGATGGTTGGCGGCTTCGCGGCGGTCATCGGCGACCACCTCGTCATCGCATTCGATGAGGACAGCATGAAGGCTGTCATCGACGTTTCGAAGGGCGACAAGAAGTCACTCGCAAGCGTCTCGGACTTCCAGAAGCTGCGCGACGAACTGACCGGCAACTTCCTCGGCTTCGTGTACCTGAACGCGGGGAACATGGCCGGCGAATTCCTGCTCAACGACCCGGTCATCAAGGCCGCCTTCGATGAAGCTGGTACGAGCGACCTCATCTTCAAGCCAGCCGCCTTCGTCATCGGCGCGCAGAAGGATGGCTTCGAGTTCCAGGAGGCGAGCCTCGGCAAGGCCGGGCCGCTCGCTCCGATGCTCGCCCCGCGCAAGTCCACGCTCGTGAAGTACGTGCCCGCGGACACCGGCGTCTTCTTCAGCACGGTCGATATCGCCGAGACCTGGGAGAAGGTGATGGCCGAAGCGCGGCCCCAGATCGACAAAGCCATCCGCGAGCAGGGCGAGTACGACTCCCTCGACGATGCGATGCGCGAGGCCGGCAAGGAACTCGGCATCGACAGCCTCGAGGACGTTATCAAGCTGCTCAACGGCGAGACAGTGGTCGCGGTTTGGTTCCCGGACGGCAACGACGACGGTGAAGGGGCCGTCATCGCCGAGGTGGACCAGGCGAAGGCTGAGGCGCTGCTCAAGAAGATCGCGGCTGCGAGCAAGAGCAAGCCGGAGACCCGCAAGGTTGGCAATAGCGAGATGACGACCTTTCGCGACGCGGACGGCGATGACTCTGCTTACGCCTTCCTCGATGGCAACCTCGTGCTCGGCACCTCCGCGGGCGTCGAACGTGTGCTGGCGAACAAGGAACCGGGCCTCGGCAGCCTCGCGAAGTACAACGAGACCGTCAGCCAGATGCCGTCCGGCCTGGGGACATACGCTTACATCGACCTTGCACGCGTCCTGCGGCTGGCGCAGGGCGGCATCCCCGCTGACCTCTCGAAGGCCGAACGGGCGCTCGAAGGGCTTATCATCAATGGTGTCGATGAACGCGGCGTCGTCCGTCTCTCCGGCATCCTCACCGTCGATAAGTAGCGTCGCGCCATGGAGACGCCGGGCCGCGCTGCTGCGGCTCGGCGTTGGCCCGCTCGCGATCGCGGGGTTCTTCCTGCCGTGGGCGCACGGCCCCGGCCCCTTCGCTGCCAATGAGTTCACCGGTTTCGCACTCGTCGGCTTCGCCGGCCGCCTGCAGGCGCTCGACCTCTCGGTAGCGCAGGGCGGACTGCTCTGGGCGTTCCGGCTCGGGATCCTGGGCGTGGCCATCGCGGGGACCTGGCAGTTGCTGCTCGCGCCGCGCCACCACGGGCACCCGGCTTACCGCGTGAGCGGCTGGTACCTGGCCACCGCGGGCGTCCTCATCCTCGCCACGGGCGTCCTCCGTGCGGGCCTGACACTGCCGCCGGCAGGGCTGGCCTGCCTCGCGATGGCCGCAGCGCTGTTCGTGGTTTCGCGGGTAGTTCGCCCTACGGGATGAGCAGCACGCGGCCGAAGGCGGCCCGGCTTTCGATGTAGGCGTGGGCGCCGGCGGCGTCGCTGAGCGGGAACTTGCGGTCGAGGACGACTTGCAGTTCGCCCTTCGCGACGTCAGCGAGCAACTGTTCGATCATCGCCCGGCAGCGTGCCTGGTTCGCGGCCATCTCCGCGCCGAGGAACACACCCGTCACGGTCGCGTTCTTCGCGAACAGCCCGCCCAGGTCGGCGACGCCCTCGCGGCTGGCGTTCCCAACCCAACTGATGCGGCCGCGATAGGCGACCGAGGCCACGCTGCCTTCGAGCGCCTTCCCGCCGACCGGGTCGACGATGAGGTCCGCGCCGCGGCCACCGGTGAGGCGCATCGTCTCCTCGACGAGGTCCGATGTGCGGTAGTTGATGCCGTGAGTCATGCCGTACTGCTTCAGCCGTTCGAGCTTCTCTTTGGTCGAAGCGGTGGCGAGGACGGTAGCGCCGGCACGGGCCGCCAGCTGCACGGCCGCGAGGCCAACGCCGCCGCCGCCAGCCTGCACGAGCACCGTTTCGCCGGGCTGCAGGTGTCCGAACTCGAACAGGCAGTCGTGGGCGGTACCGAACTCGACCGGGACGGCCGCCGCCAGCTCGATGTCGAGGCCGTCCGGGACGAGGTAGGTGGAGCCGCTGGCGACCGAGGCCATCGAGGCGTGCGATCCGAACGGCATCGTCGCGACAACGCGGTCGCCCGGCTTGCGGTCGGTCACGCGGTCGCCCACTTCGCGGATGATGCCCGCTGCCTGGTAGCCGACGACATGGGGCTTTGTGGCCAGTTCGCCGCCGAGCCGGTGGAGGGTGTCTCCGCCCTGGATGGCGATTGCCTGGATGTCGATGACGACGCCGCCCGGGCGGCATTGGGGGTCGGGGAGTTCTTCGTAGCGGAAGACGGACGGCGCCCCGGTTTCGTAATAGACAGCAGCTTTCATGGCGACCTCGAGGAGATAACTGTGAGAGACAGTCTAGCCCGGCACGGAACCCGCGTACCCGGGGCGTTTGCTATCCTCGAAGCATGGACGGAACGCGCAGAATCGAGCATTGGCGGACGGAGATTGACCGGGTGGACGAGGATCTGCTGCGCCTCTTCAACGAACGCGCCCACTACGCCATCGAGATCGGCCTCGAAAAGCGGCGGCTCGGCCTGCCGATCGAAGTGCCCGAACGGGAGGCCGCGATCATCCGCCTGATGGTGTCGCATAACCACGGCCCGCTCGATGGCGAGGCGGTCGAACGGCTCTTCGAGGCGGTCATTGGCGAGAGCCGGGTCGCCGAAGAGGCCATGCTCTCCGGCTGAGCGCCCGCTCCCGGTCTTCGAACCCCTGCAGACGCGCGAAAGCCCCGCCGTGTGGCGAGGCTTCGCGGAGAGATGCGCGGGGCTGACGCCCGGGTTAGTCGGCTCCGAAACCGGGGACGTACTCGAAATTCGGCGCTGGCGACGGCTGCGCGGCAGGCGTCGCGTGACCTTCGACCGAGATGCGGGGCATCCAGCTCAGCCAGGCAGGCAGGTACCAGTTCCGCGAACCGAGGAGTTCCATGCTGGCCGGGACGAGGACTGTCCGGACGACCGTGGCGTCGAGGAAGACGGCGACCGCGAGGCCGAAGCCCATCTGCTGCAGCGCCACCATTTCGCCCGCGGCGAACCCGCCGAACACCACCATCATGATGGCGGCGGCGCCGGTAATGATGTGGGCCGTCGAGCGCAGGCCGTGCGACACCGCATAGGTGTTGTCACCCGTGCGCAGGAACGTCTCCTGGATGCGGCTCAGCAGGAACACGTGGTAGTCCATCGAGAGCCCGAAGAGGACCGCGAACAGGAACACCGGCAGCCAGGCCTCGATCTGGTCGGACTGCTGGAACCCGAACAATTCGTTGCCGATGCCGTGCTGGAAGACGGCGACGATGAGTCCGTAGGCCGCGCCCACGCTGAGGAGGTTCATGATGATCGCCTTCAGCGGGATGACGATTGAGCGGAACACCATGAGCAGCAGGATGAAGCTCAGCGCCAGCACGAAGGCGATGACGATGGGCAGGTAGGTGTTCATGGCATCGATGTAGTCGACCGTGCTGGCCGTGCCGCCGCCAACGTATACGTCCGTCGCGATGTTCTTGAAGGCCGCGGGCACGTACTCGCTGCGCAGGCGGCGCAGGGCTTCCATCGCCTCCGGGCTCGAAGCATCACCGTTCAGGAAGACTTCGACGTAGCCGTACTGGGAGTTCTCGCCGGTCTGGAGCGTCCCCATCTCGGCGAACGCCGGGTCGTTGGCAACCTGCTCGCGGAGCCGGGTGACGGCGAGCGAAACGTCCTGGGTGTTCGCGCGGCCGGCGACCACCACCTCAACCGGGTCGATGCGGCCCGCCGAGAACTCACGGTCGAGGATGTTGAACGCCTTCACGCTGTCGAGGTCCTGCGGGAAGGTGGAGATACCCGTCGAACCGATATTGATGGTGAAGTAGGGGATGCTCAGCGCGACGAGCAGGCCGGTCGAGAGCGCCGCCGAGACCCAGGGGTGCGCCATCACCAGCTTCGTCGTCTTGCCGAAGAAGCCGGCTTCGTCGCTGGCCTGGAGCTTCTCCTTGCGCCCCGGGATGGTCAGCCAGTTGATCCGGTCGCCCATGAGGCCGAGGACCGCCGGGATGAGCGTGAGCGCCATCGCCACCGCGGCGACAACCACCGTCATCGCTCCAACCGCCAGGCTGCCCATGACAGCCGTCGGGACGATGTACAGCCCGGCGAGAGCAATGATGACCGTGATGCCGGAGAAGAGGACCGCGCGGCTCGCGGTGGCGCCCGAGTTCACGATGGCGTCGATGCGATCGACCCCGTGCAGGCGCTCCTCGCGGAAGCGTTCGACGATGAAGAGCGTGTAATCGATGCCGACGGCGAGGCCGATCATCGAGATCATGTTGATGGTGATCGAATCGATGGCGAACACGCGCGAGATGAGCGCCGTCGCGCCGACCGCGACGAGAACGCCGAGGAGCGCGAGGATAATCGGCACGCCCGCGGCGACGACCGCGCCGAAGACGATGACGAGGATGATGATGGCGATCGGGATGCCGATGGTTTCGCCGGCAGCCATGTCCTTTTCGTACTGGTGCTGCGCGTCGTGCCAGATCGACCCGTCGCCGGCAGTCAGGACGGTGAAGCCGCTTTCGCGGTTCTCCTTGAGCGTTTCGAGCAGCGGTTCGACTTCCTGGGGCGCATCGACGACGGTGCTCTTCAGGGAAACCGGCAGGATGGTGGTCCGCCGGTCCTTCGAAACGAGCGACTCCTCGCCAGCCTCGTAGTAGCTGGTCACGCTGGCGACGGTCTTCTCGAGGCCACGCACCTGGCCGGTGAGGCCGTTCACGAACGCCTGGTATTCGGGGTCGTCGACCGTCTTCGAATCGCTCTGAATGACGATGGTCTCGGTGGCGGGCGACTTGCCGAGGATTTTGCCCTCGAGGATGTCGTCGGCCTTTGCCGAATCGGACCCGCGGACATCGAACCCCGGGGTGAACTTCATCTGGGATGCGGCGCCGAGCGCGCCAACAATCACGACCAGCCAGATGCCGAGGGTGATCCACGGGTGGGTTGCGCTCTTTCGCGCCAACCGGTCCGGTGAAAAGAGTGACATGGATAACCTCCCTGGGCCGCGGCGGGCCCATAAGAAGTGTCACGTCCGGGGCCGGTTCCCCAACTCCCGACAGGGGATGATTCGCGGACGGTCTTTCGGCCTCCGCCGTCTCCTACCTCCGGCCGATTTCGGCCGCGCCGGGCGCCCAGCGTGAAGCGGTTCATAGAAAGCGCAGCGGCGATCTGGGCAAGGATGGCCCTCTCGCCTACGCTCGGAGCAGGGGGTGCAGGGATGACCATCTTCGGGATCGCCCACGTCCAGCTTGGGATTACTCCCGGCGGCGAAGACCGGGCGCGCGGCTTCTACAGCGGGCTGCTCGGCCTGCGAGAACTGGAGAAGCCGGCGAGCGTTCGCGACCGCGGCGGCGCATGGTTCCAGTGCGGCATGCAGGAGATCCATTGCGGGGTCGAAGAAACCGTGGCGCCCTCACGACGTCACCCGGCTCTCCTGGTCGAAGACCTCGATGCCCTCCGCGCTCGCCTCGACGCCGCAGGCGTCCCAACCGAAACGGACCGCGAACTGCCCGGCTACCGCCGCTTCTATGCGACCGACCCCTTCGGCAACCGCATCGAGTTCCTGGAGCGGGCCTGACGCCGCTACTCCGCGCGCGGGGCCGATTCGAAGCCTGTGGTCTTGTGCGTGCCGTCGCAGAAGGGCTTCTTGCCGGAGTGGCCGCAACGGCAAAGGGCGATGACGTCCTGCACTTCGTAGCTCTTGCCCTCCGCATCGGCGACGGTGACGCCGCCACGCACCAGGTAGGGACCGTTGTCGCGGATGGAAATGGTGATATCGGCCAAGTTGCACACCCCTCGCTGTGGTAACTGAACCCGGACTATACCGGGCCGGCGGGGGCATCTCCGCTCGCCGCCCATGCGCGATGTCCGGCTACAATGCGGCATGCCCCGCGTCGCCCTCTTCGACCCCTGTTACATGAGCGCCCTTCGCCCGGGCGATATCAACTTCGCCCGGCACGTCCTCGAAACGCTCGGCGACACCGTGACCCTCCTCGACGGGCGGTGCTGCGGGCAGCCTGCGTTCAACAGCGGGTTCCGGGCTGAAGCGCGTGCGACCGGCCGCCAGTTGTTGAAGGCGGGCCAGCCGTTCGAAACCGTCGTGGTTACCTCTGGTTCGTGCACAGCGATGGTGCGGCACTACCTGCCTCCGCTGTTCGAAGGCCGCCGGGCCGCCGGCGCAGCCAGCATCGCCAGCCGGTTCGTTGACTTTGCCAGCTACGTCGCCGCGCACCCGAACCTCGGCAGGCTCTCGTTCCGGCTCGACGGTGTGGTGGCCTACCACGATTCCTGCCACACCCGCCGCGAACTGCACGCCAGCAGCGCGGTCCGTTCGCTCCTCAGCCGGATCGAAGGGCTCGAAGTGCGCTCCCTCGCCCACGAAGAGGAGTGCTGCGGCTTCGGCGGCACGTTCTCGGCCAAGCTCCCCGAAATCTCGGTCGCGATGATGACGTCCAAGCTCGACGACGTGGCGGTGACCGGCGCGCGCGTGCTCGTCTCGGCCGACTACTCGTGCCTGGCCCACCTCGAATCCGGCGCGCGCGGCATCGGCATCCAGCTCGAAGGCTGGTCGCTCGCCGAGCTGCTCTCGAGGGCGCTTTCGTGAGGACCTACCACGAGCGCGCCAGCCGCGAAATGCGCCTCGAACGACCGTCAGCGACGGTGACGCCGATCATGCGCAAGCTCGTCAACGATGCGCACGCGATGCTCGCCCGGGGGCCTCTGGATGCCCGCCAGCGGGCCGCGAACGCCCGCGCCTACGCCATCGACCACCTGGACGAACTGCACGAGCAGCTTCGCGCCCAGTTCGAACGGCGCGGCATTGGCTACCACCGTTGCGCCACCGCTGCCGGCGCCGCCGCGAAGGTCGCCGAACTGCTCGGCGATGCGAAGCGCGTGGCGAAGTCGAAGACGATGGTGGGCGAAGAGGTCGGCCTCACGCACGCCCTTCGCGCGCGCGGCATGGAGGTCCTCGAAACCGATATCGGCGAGTACATCGTCGACATCGAGGGGCGCGGCCCGAGCCACATCACGGCCCCCGCGCTGCACCTCAATCGCACGCGCATCAAGGAGATGCTGGAGCGCACCGGCATCGAACTCGAAGACGACGACCCGGTCCGCCTCAGCCGGGTGGTGCGCGACGCAGTTGGCGCGTTCTTCCAGGACTGCGACGCCGGCATCACCGGCGCGAACGCGGTCGTCGCCAGTTCGGGGCGGATCACCATCGTCGAGAACGAAGGGAACGTCTCGCTCGGAGCAAGCCACCCGAAGCTGCACATCGCCATCACGGGCATCGAAAAGGTCGTCGCGGACGAAGCGGGCGCGCTGGCCATCCTCGAGGTCCTTGCGCCGAGCGCAACGGCGCAGCCGCTGACCTCGTTCACGCACTTCCTCGCGGACCCGCTGCCGGGCCAGCAGCGCCACGTGGTCTTCGTCGACAACGGGCGGTCGCGCATCCTCCGCGACCCGCGCTACCGCGAGGTGCTGAAGTGCATCCGCTGCGGCGCCTGCATGAACGGCTGCCCGGTCTACCGCGCGGCCGGTGGCCTTTCGTACGGGTCGCCGTACATGGGGCCAATCGGTGCGGTGGTCTCGCCGCTGCTCTGGCCCGACGGGCGGTATGCGGACCTCCCGTTCGCCTCCAGCCTCTGCGGGCAATGTACCGAGGAATGCCCGGTCGGCATCCCCATCCACCGTATGCTGCTCGACCTCCGGGCCGATGCGGTCAAGGACCACCACGTGGCGGACGCGAAGGAGCGGCTCGCCTGGAAGGGCTTCGCCGCAGCATTCGGCGGGGCCACGCGTGCGCGCGCCGCGACCGCACTGACGCGCATCGGGCTGCGCTCCTTCGGGCGGGCCATTCGCCCGCCGGGCCCCCTGCGCGATGACCCGCGGCTGCTCCCAGACCCGTCGCTCGACCACAACCCCGAACTCCTCACGTCGGCCGCGGCCCGTCGCGATGTCATTCCCGAGGCAGCCATCGCCGAACCGCCTCCGGCAGACCGCGCGGCGCTCTTCACCCAGCGGGCAGCCCAGCTCGGTGTGACGGTGGCGAGCAGCGCAGAACCGCGCGATGGCGACAGCCGGCTCCGGGCGACGGCGGCGATCGCCTCCACGGGGAGCGTGCTGCTCACCGGCGAAGCGGCCTCGCGCAGGCCAATCCTTGCCGCCAGCCGGGTCGTCGTCGAAGTCGACCGCACCACGATTGTGGCGTTCCCGCACAACCTGCAGGACTACCTCGGTGATGGCGACGCGCTCATCCTCACGGGCGCGAGCCGGACGGCGGACGTCGAAAAGATCCTCGTGCGCGGCATCCACGGCGCGGAGGAGATGGTCGTTGTCCTCGGCGGCGAGGGTTAGCTCACCCGGAACGCCAGCGTCCCCAGCGGACCGAAGTCAGCAGCCACCTGGTCGCCGGGGGCCACGTCGAACGGATTGATGTAGGACCCGCCGATGATCCAGTCGCCCGCGAGCAGATGTTCGCCGTAGCGCCCGAGCGTCGCCGCCACGGAAGCGACGATTTCGCCGAGGTTATCGGGATAGCGGCCGGGCATCGGCGGCCCCGCGGGTTCGCCGTTCTTCGTGACTGCCGGGAACCCCGCAGCCACGAGGCCGCCAGCGCTGGTAAGCGGCTGGCTCGAGCCAATCATCACCGCTTCGTGGAGGATGTCGTTGGCGAGGAGGGCGTCAAGGGGCGAGAGCGGCTTCGTCGCATCGACGAACTCGATCGCCGGGGCGACCGCGGAGATGGCGGCGCGCGCCTCGGCGGCGGTCGTCCCCGCCGCGACATCGGCGCCGACGAGGATGGCCGTCTCAGCTTCGATGCGCGGTTTCGCGCCCGCCGGAGGAACGTACGGTTCGACTTCGCGGATGAGCCGGCGGCCGTTGAGCCACCCGGCAATAGGCCCGTCGAGGCCCAGGCGCTGGTAGGCAGCCGGGTCGTTCAGGCCAACCTTCCAGCCGAGCCGGGGCATTCCCCCGGCGATAGCTGCGCGGTAGGCGGCGAGTTGCTCGCGCATCCCCTTGTCGAGCAGGGTATCGGGTTCACTCATACCGCCGGATTCTACGGCAGCTTGCGAAATCGTCCTTCACCCGTTGACAGATTGTCGGTAGTGGCAACCGGCGTTTCCTCCGACGATGAAGAGTGGCGCAAGCACGCGCCTGTGGAGGATGGATGTTGAAATTGAAATCGCTCTTCGCGCTGACCCTTGCCGGCGCGCTCATCTTCGGCGCCTGTGGCGGCGATGATGACGATTCGGGCAGCAACAGCAACAAGAACGAGGCCACCCAGGGACCGGCGGCCTCGGACGCGACGAAGGCCGACGCCTCGCAGCCGACGAAAGCAGCGAACGAACCCACGAAGGCGGCTGCTTTGCCCACAGCCGAGGACGCTGGCTCGATCTTCGACAAACTGACGACCGACGCCACGAAGAAGACTTACATGGCCGACTACGACATCGAAATGACCAACCAGGGCCAGGTCCAGAAGGGCACCGCGACCATCGCGAGCAAGCCGCCAAAGCAGGCGATGAAGATCAGCTTCAGCGCCGGCGACATCAAGGGCAGCTTCTCGTTCATCACCGACGGCAAGGACACCTACACCTGCAGCGACTTTGGCATCGGAGGAACCTGCACCAAGAGCGAGGGTGTGGACGACGCTCTGACGAAGGGCATCGACGTTCAGAAGGCGCTGAAAGAGGCGCGCTCCAACTCGGACATCAAGGAACTGGACAAGCGCACCATCGCCGGCCGGGCGTCTCGCTGCTTCGAAGCGAAGGACAAGACCGACAACAGCGTGACGACGTTCTGCCTCGATGAAAAGGACAGCATCATGACCTACGCCGAACTGGCGGGGACATCGAAGCTGACCGCCACCAAGATCTCGAACAACGTCGACGACAAGGCGTTCGACCTGCCGTTCCCGGTCAAGTAAGCGGACAGCCGGAACGAAACAACGGGCCTGCCGGGAAATCCCTGGCAGGCCCGTTTCCATTCGCCCCGGTCTGGTCAGGAGGCCGGCGGCTTCCGGAAGATACCCTCCTGGGCCACGCTGGCGATGCGTTCGCCGCTGCGGTTGTACATCCCGGCGAAGATGACCGCGCGGGCAGCATGGCCGGCCGGGCTCTCGCTCGTGTACAGGATCCAGTCATCGAACCGTGGCGGCCGGTGGAACCACATCGTGTGGTCGAGGCTGGCCGACGCGCCGCCGGGCATCCAGATGCCGTAGTGGTGGGCGACCGTGGCGATGAGGCCGCTATCGCTGAGGAAGACCATGGCGGCCGCGTGGAGAATGGGGTCCTCCGGGAGCGTGCCAGACATCCGGCCCCAGACCATGCGCATCGGCAGGCTGCCGCCTCCCTCTTTCGTCGGCTTGCTGGCCGCGCGCAGGTCAATCGGGTTGTTCCAGCGGCGGCTCATCCGCTTCGCCATCGGGTCGTCGGTGATCGCCATGCGAGGCATGGCGATGGACTTCCACCATTCCTCGCACTGCTCGGGTTCCGGACCCTCCGGCATCGGCTCCTGGTGGGCGATGCCCTGTTCGCTGGCGACGAAGCTGACCGAGGCCTCGAAGATGGTGTGGCCCGCCTGGCGCGCCGTCACCCGCCTGGTGAGGAAGTTGCGGCCCTCGCGGATACGTTCGACGCCGTAGTCGATCGGCTCCTTCGGCTGGCCCGCGCGGAGGAAGTAGGCATGGAGCGAGTGGATATCGCCGAAGCTGGTGGTGCGGCCAGCGGCGACCACCGACTGGGCGAGGACGAGCCCGCCGAAGAGCCGCCCTTCCTGCTGGTCCACGTCGCCGCGGAAGTTGTCGTAGTCGGTAGGGCGGACGTTGACCTGCCGCACCCAGTCGTCATTGATCGCCTGTGGCGACGTTTCCGAAGGTTTTGTCATGACAGTCAACGGTACAAAGTCCGGCGGCCTGCGTCTCGGCGGCGCCGCTGCCGGGGGCGGGTTCAGGCCTCGAAGATGGCGAACGTGCCGAGCGCCTTCGCCACCAGCCGCTCGCCCAGCTTCACTTCGGATTCGAGGACGGCGACGCGGCGGCCCTTGTTGATGAGGCGCGTCTCACACTCGACGGTGCCTTCGCGGACCGTCGCCATGTAGACCATCTTCACTTCGATGGTCGCGCATGATTCGTCTTCCCTGAGGCGGGAGTAGAGCGCGGCCCCCATGCCGGTATCGGCCATGGCGTAGAGCACGCCGCCATGCACCACACCGTGGGGGTTCATGTGGTCAGGGCCGACGGTGACCCGGGAGCGGCTGAAGCCGTCTCCGCGTTCGTAGATATCGAGGCCGATGAGCAACTGGTAGCCCATGGGCGGAGCAACTTCACGTGCCATAGTCGCGAATCCTACAGGCGCGCGAACTGCCCGTCATACCGGTGATGCAGCCGCCGCCTCAGGGCGCGCCCGAGCGGAGGAACTGGTCGACTACTTCAGCGACGAATGCCTCGCTCAGCGGCTCGCGGCTGACAAGGCGGCGATAGAACACCGGCCCGGCAAGGACACCAATCGCTACGTCCACATCAAGGTCGCGGCGCAGTTCGCCTCGGGCCATCGCCCCGCGCAGGGCCTCGCGGCAGCGCTCCATGCGGACGACGAGGAACGCCTGGACGAGTTGGCGAAGCTCCGGGTCACGGTCGCCGGCGTCGATGAGCGGCGGCACCGCCGGCGCCCACTCAGATTGCGTGAGGCCACGGCTCAGCTGGTTCAGGATGCCGCAGAGCTGGCCGCGCAGTGTGGGGCCGTAGTCCTGCGCCGGCATTGAAGGAAGCATGCTCTCGAAGGCGTCGAAAACGAGCTGCGAGCGGCTCTTCCAGTGGCGATAGATGGTGGTCTTGGCTACTCCTGAGCGTTCGGCGATGCCTTCGATGGTGACGCCCGCGGCCCCCTGTTCGATGAGCAACGCGGCGGCAGCGCGGAGCACCGTGGCCCGCGATCGCGCGACACGCGGGTCAAGGCCGGGCTCGGTTGGAGCTGAAAGCGGGCCTGCCATGAAATTACCTCTCGACAGCTTACGCTACGCTACGGTATCGTATCGCTTTCCACAAAACAGCCTATCCGGAGACCAGTTTGACTTCTGCCGCAACCGTAAACGAGATCGACCTCAACAGCCTGGGTGTGTTTGAGCGCGAGGAGGCGCACGACCACCTCCGCATCCTCCGCCGTGAACAACCGGTCCACTGGAACGAAGGGAACGACCGGACCAACGGGTTCTGGTCGATCACCCGCTACAACGACATCCTCCAGGTATCGCGCCACCCGGAGATCTTCATCTCCAGCCAGGGCATCGCCGGCCCGGGCCTGCGGCCGGAGTACATCCAGCAACTGCTGGCTGACCCCGCGACCGCGCCCCAGGTAGCGGCTGCCGGCCAGGGGAACGTCTCTATCATCACCATGGATCCGCCGCGCCATGTGAAGATGCGCCGCCTGGTGAACAAGGGGTTCACGCCGCGCGCTGTGAACGCGATGGAAGGGCAGATCCGCCAGATCACGAACGAGATCCTCGACGGCATCGCGAAGAAGGGCTCCTGCGACTTCGTCACCGAGGTCTCGTCGCAGCTCCCGCTGGCAGTCATCTGTGGCATGTTCGGCCTCGAAAAGAAGGACTGGGCGCTCATGTTCGAACTGACGAACAGCGTCCTCGGATCGAGTGACCCCGAATACCAGACGTCGGTGCCGGAGGAACAGCGCGGCTCGCCCGAAGCGGCCCGCCAGACGGCCATGATGGGCCGCATGCGCATGCTCCAGTACTTCGCCGAAGTGATGGAAGACCGCCGCCAGAACCCGCGCGAAGGCGACCTCGTCTCCATCCTCCTCGAAGCGGAAGTGGACGGCGAGCGGCTTTCGCAGCAGGACATCCTCGCGTTCTGCTTCCTCCTCATCCTCGCTGGCAACGAAACCACCCGGAACGCCATCTCGGGCGGCCTCAAGGCCCTCTGCGAGAACCCGGATCAGAAGGCGAAGCTCCTCGCTGACATGACCCTCATCGATTCCGCGGTCGAAGAGATCTGCCGCTGGGTTTCGCCGCTCCATCACATGTCGCGCACCTGCGTGCAGGACACTGAAATCGGCGGCCAGCCGATCAAGGCCGGCGACAAGGTGCTCATGTGGTACCTCTCGGCCAACCGTGACGAGGAGATCTTCACCGACCCCTACACCTTCGACATCACCCGCACGCCGAACGACCACCTGGCGTTCGGCATTGGCGAGCACTTCTGCCTCGGGGCCGGGTTCGCCCGGAAGGAACTGAAGGTGATGTTCCAGGAGTTGTTCCGCCGCTTCCCGGACATCGAACTCGACGGCCCGGGCGAGCGGCTGCGCTCGAACTTCATCAACGGCGTGAAGCACCTGCCGGTGAGGTTCACGCCGGAGGCCTGACCCTCGTCCTTCGACGCACCTATCGCGCCCCGCGGTCCGCATGGACTGCGGGGCGTTGCCTTCCCGGCGGCAGGTGTCGCGTTCGGTGCTATCGTCGCTGGCAGTGAAATGGCTCAGCATTGCCATCGCTGCCGCAGCGTTTGCGGCCTGCACGGGCGGCGCGTCACCGGCGCCCGCAGTCGGTACTGCCGGACCACCGACAGTTACTCGGGCTGCGACGCGAACGCCTACGCCAGCGTTGCCCGCAGAGATCCACTGCGACTGGGCGACGGTCCGCAGCGTGACCGATGGCGACACCATCCGCGTGGACTTCGACGGAGGGCCGGCGAACCAGCCGGTGCGCTATATCGGCGTCGATGCGCCGGAAACAGTCGCGCCCGGCGTGCCCGTCCAGCCGTTCGGCCAGGAAGCATCACGCGAGAACATGCGGCTGCTGGCGGGCAGGCGGGTCTGCCTCGAACGGGACGTCTCCGAACACGACCGCTACAACCGTCTGCTTCGCTACGCCTGGCTCCCCGACGGCACGATGGTCAACGAGGCGCTCGTCCTCGCCGGGCTGGCGACGGTCGACACCTTCCCGCCGGACGTGAAGTACGTCGAGCGGTTCCTCGCCGCGCAGCACGCAGCGCGCGAAGCCGGCCGGGGCATGTGGGCGCCGTAACGCCAGTGCTTAGTGCGCAGGTCCGGGAACGTCCGCGTGGAGTGACTTGAGGACATGGTGCGTGGGCACCAGCACGCCAACTCCCGGCTCGATGCCTTCGAGCGCCCGCAGGACGGGCCCGACCAGTTCCCGCAGGTCTTCGCGGCCAACCTGGACGAGGACGTGGTGAGCGCCTTCGCGGAACCAGGCCGAGTGCGAATGGTCGAGCATGCCGTGGAGGAGCGGTTCGAGGCAGCCACGGCCGAGGGTAGCCAGGGCAGAGGCGGCGAGCCAGCGCACCCCCGGCACCTCATCCATCAGCGCCTGGACGAGCGCAGGCGTCGCCCGCTCATCGCGCACGATGGTGAGGGCCTTCGCGGCTTCCCAGCGGGCATGGCTGTTGCCGTGTTCGAGCCTCTCGATCAGCCCCGGCACGGCGGCGAACCCGGCGATGACCAGGGCGACGCGGGCATTGTGGCGCACCGTGCCTTCCTCGTTCCCCAGCTTCGCGAGCAGCTCGTCGATGCGTTCGGTGGCCTGTTCAGGGGTCTCCGTAACTGTCGTCATGGCAGCACCTCCTGTACCCACCTTACACCCGCCGGGAAGCGCTGAGCGGGCTTTCTCCAGGGGCCGGAAGCGGCAAGGTAAAGACGCCTCTGACGGCGGACGAGTAGACTTCGCGGCTATGGAAAGCGCACCCCAACCGGCTGTTCCCGCCCGCCCGAAGAACGTCGTTGTCATCCTCCTCGACAGCCTGAACCGGCACATGCTGGGGAGTTACGGCGGGAAGGAGTTCGCGACGCCGAACCTGGACGCCTTCGCTGCGGGGGCGTTGCGTTTCGAGAAGCACTACGCCGGTTCGCTTCCCTGCATGCCCGCCCGCCACGACATCCTTTGCGGAGCGCTCGACTTCCTCTGGCGGCCGTGGGGATCGATCGAAATCTGGGAGGACGCGATCACCTACCACCTCCACCGCGCAGGGGTGACCTCTCAGCTCATCTCCGACCACCCGCACCTCTTCGAACTCGGCGGCGAGAACTACCACGTGGACTTCAGCGCCTGGGACTACCAGCGCGGCCACGAGGGCGACCTCTGGAAGACGCGCCCGGACCCGACGTGGCTTGGGGCGCCCGGTTTCGGCCGCGGCTGGATGCCATATGACAACTCACGCGGCTACTTCCGCAGCGAAGAGGACTTCCCCGGGCCGAAGACCATGGCCGCCGCCGCCCGTTGGGTCGACGACAACGCCGGCGCGCACGACCGGTTCTTCCTCTTCGTCGATGAGTTCGACCCCCACGAGCCATTCGATACGCCCGACCCCTACGCCAGCATGTACGACGATACCTGGCAGGGCGCCCACCTCATCTGGCCGCCATACCACGCGGCGGCCCAGCGCAAAGGCGTGCTCAACGAACGGCAGGCGTTCCAGGTGCGCGCGCAATACGGCGGCAAGCTCACCATGATCGACCACTGGTTCGGCAAAGTGATGGCGGCGCTCGAACGGAACAACGCACTCGATGACACCGCCGTCATCGTGTGCACGGACCACGGCCACTACCTCGGCGAGCGCGACATCTGGGGCAAGCCGGCCGTGCCGATCTACGAGCCGCTCGGGCACATCCCGCTGATGGTCCGCTGGCCCGGTGTCGAAGCGGGGGCGTGCAACGCACTGACGACCAGCGTCGATATTTTCGCGACGCTCTGCGACATCTTCGGGGTCGAACCGGAACACCGTATCCACGGGAAATCGCTCGTGCCGCTCATTACGGGCGAAGCGAAGGCCGTGCGCGAGTGGGCGCTGCTCGGCGTCTGGGGCCGCGAAGTACACCTGGTCGACAACGAAGCGAAGTATGCGCGCGCCCCCGAAGACGGGAACTTCCCGATTTCCATGTGGAGCAACCGCTGGACGACGATGCCCGTGCACATCCCGAACCCACCGCGGACACTGCCGCGACCCGACGAACGCGCGTTCCTGGACCGCATGCCCGGCACGCGCGTCCCAGTGATCCGGCAGCCGTTCCAACCCGGGGATATGCTGCCGTTCTGGGCCGCCACACGGTTCGATGGGAACCACCTCTACGAGCCGGGCAAGGACCCGAACGAGGAGGAGAACCTCGCCGGCAAGCCGCTCGAGCGCGAACTGGCGGACAAGCTCCGGCAGGCGCTCCTCGAAATCGAAGCGCCCGACGATCAGCTGATGCGGCTGGGGCTAAGTTAGGGCTTTTGAGGTCGACCGCTGGTCAGTAGATCGAGCCGCGATGCCCGGCCTGGAGTCGTTGTTTACTCTCCGAGATGCATCGCGCCGTGGAAGAGCGCGACCACTTCGATGTCGTTCCCTACCACCCGATAGTGAATCCGGTACGCATCCTCGAAGACCTCTCGATACGTGGGCACGTTGAACTCGGGAACGACCCGGCTGGCGTACGGCAGCAGTGCCGCGAGTTCAAGGCGGTCACTCACTCGTTGCCGCCAGCGCTGTGCGGCTGCTTCCCCTGCGGTCATTTCCACGCGCTCGCCAATGCGGGTAAATGCACTCAGCGCAAGTTCGGACCAGTAAATCGCCACCTCAGTGAAGGCCGAAGCGGCGCTTCACATCGTCGTGTGGAACCCGGTTGCCGGCCTCGAGGCTGGCGAGAGCAGCGTGGATGCTAGCGATTTGTTCACTCGTCAACGGCGGAGGCGGCCCGGCATCCGTGAGGAGCGGCAACTTCGTGATCGCCTCTTCTTCCGTCAGCTGCGCGACATAGTCCAGGAGCATCTGCTTCGCAGTCATAAGCGCAGTATACCTGCTGCTCCCCGTTCCCCTCAGCAGGATGGCGCAGTCGAAGCTAAGTCTTGCGACGTTGGCATCACAGTCCGTTCACCTCCCCGACGGACTCGAGGAACGCCTGAAGCGGCGGAATGAACTCCGTCGCGGTCTGCCACAGGTCGGCAATAGAGACGCGGTGGTAGCCGTGGATGAGAACATCACGCAGCCCGGCGATCTCCCTCCAGGAGACTGAGGGATTCGCTTCGCGGAACTCAGTCGAGAGCCGCTTCGTCGCCTCACCCAGGATCATGAACTGGTGCTGTACAGCGAAAAACGTCTTCTCGTCCTGCCTGAATGACTCAAGGTCCATGTTCGCCAACCATGTCGAGATCCTTCGACAGGCAAGGAGCATATCGAGCAGTGTCCCAGAATCAGGCGACATCGAGGCGTTGGGCCGACTCAAGTATGGCGCGGCGCACAACCCAATTGGGGTTCTCCTCCACAGCCGCACGCTCCACAACGTCCACGCGGCGACCAAAAACCGCCCCGAAGTCGGCGCGGATTTCCGCCATCTTAAGCATCTTGAAGCGAACGGCGGGATCGAAAGCCACCAGCAAGTCGATGTCGCTATCCGCGTCGAAGTCGTCCCTGATCGCCGAGCCAAAGAGAGCGAGCTCGCGCACGTTCCATTTGGCGCAGACGCGCGCCAACTCACGACCGTCAACTTCAACCGGACCGACTTTCACGGCGTCAGGATACCTCACTGGAACCAGGCTCGGTGGGCTGTATTCCTCCCGACCCCCTCAGCGGGACGGCGCGGGTGTTGGCGTCTCACCCGGCAGCAGGTCGTCGAGGCCCTTCACGTGGTCGTGGAAAAGGTCGAGGCCCTCTTCGAACGCATGCGGGAGGAACGCCTTGATTGGCGGGGCGGTCGCGATCAGTTCGCTTGCCACGGTTGAGCCATCGACCGAACTGCGGATATCCGGGTCCGGGAAGGTCACAAGCGCGAGGAGCAGCGCCTGGGCGAGGAAGACGGCCTTGAGGAAGCCGAAGGCCGCGCCTGCCAGCCGGTCCAGCACGCCGAGGTTCAGGATCTCCGCCGTGCGCTTGAGGAAGTGGGCGACCACCTGCCCGCCAACCACCACGCCCACGAGGATGGCGACGAACGAAATGAGCGCGGCCAGGTTTTCGTTGTCGACGATCGGTTCCACCTTCGGGAACATGTCATCGTAAAAAATGCCGGCGACGGGGATGGCGAGGATGACCGCGGCGATCGACACGAGCTCGCGGATGAAGCCGTTGCGAAAGCCCGACCAGGTGGAAAACCCGATGGCGGCGACGAGCACTACATCGAGCCAGTTCACTGCGGGGAAGGTTGGGCTGCGCGCCGCCAAGACTCAACCATGTCGACCGATCGTGGCGCGCGGGCGTACCATCGGGGCATGCAACAGCAGTTGATGGACATCCTCATTTGCCCGATGTGCAAGGGCGATCTTGAGTTGAAGGTAGAGAAGGAGCAGGAAGGCGAAATCGTGACCGGCACGATCATCTGTAAGGCCTGCCGCGAACGGTACCCCATCGAAGACGGCATACCGAACATGCTGCCGCCGGACCAGCGGAACTAGCGTGCAGCACGACGAATCGCCCGTGGACGAACACGAGGGCAGCCACGACCACACCCACGGCGGCGATCAGCACGCGGCCTTCCACAACGCCGACACCGCGCGCGGCTTCCGCCTGCCTTCGCCAGAGATGGCGGCGCGAGGGATTGGCCTCGGCGCAGTCGCGGTGGCGGCGGCCTGGGCGGCGGTTTCTACGCTGCGCGCGAGCGTGCTGCTTGCGCCGCTCTCGGCGGGCCTCGGCCTGAGCGGCCTGCTGGCGCTCTGGGGCGCCGCCATCCACCTCACCGGCGGCGAAAAGTTCGACGACCACCCGTACGTCTGACGGCTGCCCCGCCAGCGTCGCGCACAAACGAAAAGGCCCCTCGAATCGAGGGGCCTTCCTGTTGGCCGGCCGGGAGAGCGAGCCGGCCGCGTGGCTCAGTTCTGGGACGGGGCTTCGCTCTTGCCCCCCTCGATCACGCCCTGCGGGGTGATCTTGATGGAGCGGGCGCGAGCTTCCGCCTTTTTCGGGATAGAGAGCGTGAGCAGGCCGTGTTCGAAGGTTGCCTCGGCCTTCTCCGGCTCGACCGTCGGAGGGAGCCGCAGCTGGCGCTGGAAGCTGCCCGTCCGGATCTCGCGGCGGATGTAGTTCTCTTCCTTCGTCTCTTCCTGCTTGCTGAATTCACCCTTGATGGTCAAGACGTCCTCTTCGACGGAGATTTCGACGTCCTTGGGATCGACACCGGGGACGGCCGCCTTGATGACGAAGGTGTCAGGCGTCTCGACAACGTCGAGATTGAGGTTGGCGGTTGCGAGGTCTTCGCCGCCGCGGAAGGGCAGGCGGCCGAGGGGCTGGTCGAAGAACCGGTCCATCAGGTTGCGCATCGCTGCGAACTCTCCGGACGGGTCCCAACGGGTGAGAGCGGTTGCCATAGGTTCCTCCAGGGGAATGTGGGTGTGTGGAGTTGGTGTGCTCAGCCATCATGCCATAGCCACTGAACACTTAGCAAGTAGTCTGCGTAACGCGTTGTCAACTTTACAGATAGCTTGGATTGTAACGAGGCTCCCAATCCCATATGATGGCGAGGCATGGCAAGGGACTTCTACGAAGCACTGGGCGTGGCGCGTGACGCGTCCGAAAAGGACATCCGGACCGCCTACAGGAAGCTCGCCCGCAAACACCACCCTGATGTGAACCCGAACGACAAGTCGGCGGAGGCTCGCTTCAAAGAGGTCAATGCCGCCTTCGAGGTGCTTTCGGACGCCGACAAGCGCAAGAAGTACGACAAGTACGGCGACCGCTGGGAGATGGCCGACCAGATTGAGGATGCCCAGCGGCGCGGCGGAGGCGGCGGGTTCCGCGCGGCCCAGGGCGCCGAGGGCTTCGGCGACTTCGGCAGCATCTTCGACAACTTCTTCCGGCGCGAACGCGGCGGTCCCCGTGCGGCCAGCGGCAACCGTCGCGGCCAGGACATCGAAACCCCGATCGAGGTAACCCTGGAGGAGGCCTACCACGGCACCAGCCGCCAGGTGAACCTCCAATCGCCGGAGGCCTGCCCAACCTGCGGTGGCTCGGGAGACGTCGCCGGGGCAATCTGCCACACCTGCGAAGGCATGGGCACGGTGACTCGCCCGCGGCGCATCGAGGTGCGCATCCCGGCGGGCGTAAAGACCGGCTCGCGGGTTCGCGTGGCTGGCGAAGGGCGTCCGGGCGCGGGCAAAGGCTCGCCCGGCGACCTCTACCTGGTGGTGACGGTGCTCCCGCACCACCGGTTCGAACGCAAAGGCGACGACCTCCACGCAGAGGTGGATGTGCCACTGCTCGATGCAGTGCTCGGCGGCGAGGTCACCGTCCCCACCATCGACGGCCGGGTAGCGCTCCGCATCCCGGAGCTCACCCAGAACGGCCGCCAGTTCCGGCTCTCCGGGAAAGGCATGCCGGCGCTTGGCAGCAGCGGCCAGCGCGGCGACCTCTACGTGAAGGCGCGAATCCAACTGCCCGACACGCTCACTCCTGAAGAGAAGGCCCACTTTGAGGCCATGCGCGCTGCTCGCGCGGCCGCCACAGCACACCACGAAGGGAGGTGACGGATGGCACGGACTCGCGGTATCCCCGGTGATTTCGCCGGTGACGACGACCAGCCGATCTACGTCATCTCGATCGCAGCCCGGCTCGTTGGCATGCACCAGCAAACTCTGCGCTACTACGAACGCGCCGGCCTGGTCGAACCGAAACGCACCGGCGGCAACATCCGGATGTACTCGAACAGCGACATCGAGCGGATCCGCCAGATCCAACGCTGGATCGATGACTTCGGCGTCAACCTCGCCGGGGCCGAGATCATGATGCGCATGAACCAGCAGATCCGGGCGCTGCAGGAGGAACTCGCGGCCACCCGGTCCGAATTGGATCGCCTGCGCAGCACCCGGCTCCCGGCGCCCTACCGGGGGAGTTAACCCGCCAGCAGAGAACCACGACGAAGCGCGGCGCGAAAGCCCGGCGTTCCCTTCCAAACCCAAGGTTCCACGGAGGAATCCAGACAATGATGCGACAGGACCGATTCACCGAGCAGGCCCAGCAGGTGCTGGCAAACTCGCAGGAGATCGTGCGCCAGAAGCGCAACTCCCAGTGGGGCGTCGCGCATGTGCTGGCCGCGCTCGTCACCCTCAACGGCGGCCTCGCCGAACAGGTGCTCCAGAAACTCAACGTCGACATGGCCCGCCTGCGCCAGCGCGTCGGCAAGCAGGTTGATGACCTGCCCACCCTGGCCTACGACGTCGTCCAGATCTACACGACCCCCGAAGTCGTCCGCATGCTCGAAGTCGCCAACAGCGAGGCCGAGCGGCTGAAGGACGAATACGTCGGCGTCGAGCACCTCCTCATCGCCATCGCCGACAACGAGGAGAGCGGCTCGACGCGCCTGCTCGCCGAGTTCGGCGTCAACAAGGAGAGCATCTATCGCGCCCTCCAGGACATTCGCGGCAAGCAGCGGGTCACCAGCCAGACGCAGGAGAGCCGCTACCAGTCACTCGAAAAGTACTCAACCGACCTCACCGAACTCGCCAAAAACGGCAAGCTCGACCCGGTCATCGGCCGCGACGTCGAAGTGCGCCGGGTGATGCAGATCCTCAACCGGCGGACGAAGAACAACCCGGTCATCATCGGCGAGGCGGGCGTCGGCAAGACGGCTATCGTCGAAGGCCTGGCCCAGAAGATCATCGCGGGCGACGTCCCCGAGAACCTGCAGGACAAGAAACTGCTCGCCCTCGACATGGGCGCGCTGGTCGCGGGTTCGAAGTTCCGCGGCGAGTTCGAAGAGCGCCTCAAGGCCGTCATGGACGAGGTCAAGCAGTCCGAAGGCGAGATCATCCTCTTCATCGACGAGTTGCACACGGTGATGGGCGCCGGCGGCGCGGAAGGCGCCATCGACGCTTCGAACCTGATGAAGCCGGCGCTGGCCCGCGGCGAACTCCACGCCATTGGCGCGACCACGCTGGACGAGTACCGCAAGCACATCGAGAAGGACCCCGCGCTCGAGCGGCGGTTCGCCCCGGTCTACGTGGACGAGCCGAGCGTGGATGACACCATCGCCATCCTCAAGGGGCTGAAGCCGCGCTACGAGGCGCACCACAAGGTGGAGATCACCGATGGCGCCATCGAAGCGGCCGCCCGGCTATCGAGCCGCTACGTGACCGAACGCCATCTGCCCGACAAGGCCATCGACCTCATCGACGAGGCCGCGAGCAAGCACGTCATCGACGCCCAGTCGCTGCCGGACAACATCCGCGACCTCCAGGTGCGGCTCGAAGCGCTGAGCGATGAGACCGAGGCCGCTATCCAGAAGGAAGACTACGAGCGCGCGGCGCGCATCAAGCAGGAGGTCATCCGCCTGCAGGATGAGTACAACGAGCGCAAGGCCGAGTGGGCGAAAGAGCACCCGGAGGCCGACAACATCATCACCGCCGAGGACATCGCCCGGCTCGTCGGCCAGATGACCGGCATCCCGGTCTCGCGGCTCGAAGAAACCGAGCAGGACAAGCTCCTACGGATGGAGGACTACCTCCACGAGCGGGTCATCGGCCAGGACCGCGCGATCGTCGCGGTCTCGGACGCCATCCGGCGGGCCCGCGCCGGCCTGAAGGACCCGACCCGGCCGATCGGCTCGTTCATCTTCCTCGGGCCCACCGGCGTCGGGAAGACGGAGCTGGCCAAGACGCTGGCGGAGTACCTCTTCGACGACGAAGACGCGATGGTTCGCATCGACATGTCGGAGTACCAGGAACGGCACACGGTGAGCCGCCTCATCGGAGCGCCTCCCGGCTACGTGGGGTACGACGAAGGCGGCAGCCTGACCGAGGCGGTCCGCCGCCGGCCCTACCGCGTCATCCTCTTCGACGAGATCGAAAAGGCGCACCCGGACGTCTTCAACACGCTCCTCCAGGTGCTCGATGACGGCCGCCTGACCGACGGCCAGGGGCGCACAGTGGACTTCCGCAACACCGTCATCATCATGACAAGCAACCTCGGGACCGGCGCCCAGGAGCGGGCAACCTTCGGGTTCACCCAGCGGCCGGACGGCACCGTGGTTCACGACCTGCAGACCTCCATCGAGAAGGCGCTCCGCGAGTTCTTCCGGCCCGAGTTCCTCAACCGGATCGACGAGATTGTCGTGTTCGAGCCGCTCACGCGAGCCGAACTGCTGAAGATCGTCGACATCCTCGTCGCCGAAGTGCGGGGACGGCTGAGCGAACGGAAGCTGGACTTCGACCTCACCCAGGCGGCGAAGGACGAACTGGTACGCGAAGGCTACGACCCGGCGTTCGGCGCGCGGCCGTTGCGCCGCACGGTCCAGCGCCGCATCGAAAACGAACTGGCGAAGCGCGTGCTTGCCGGGGAGTTCGAGGAAGGGGCCAGGGTCACCGTCGGCTTCGAAGACGGCGCGTACACCTTCTCCAGCCAGCCGGGAGTGCGGGCCACCGGCACAGCCAACGACGGCGATGTCGTCGAAGGCGAAGTGGTCAGCGTGGCCTAAGGCCCATTCCCGCACCCATCTGCGCGTGCCCCCTCCCCCGGGAGGGGGCACGTTCGTCCGCGGCGGCGAGGCGAGGAATCCCCAGCCGCACTACGCCGGCCAACGTGAGCATTACCTCTTGTTCGCTATCCTGACCTGACCACTCTCAAGCACGGAGTCCCTTCCATGGCCGTCATTTCCTACTTCCCCATCTCTCTGCCGCCGGAGGCGCGCGAGGGCTTCGAAAAAAACTGGAAGAGCCGCGTTGGCGCGGTCGACACCTTCCCCGGGTTCATCTCGACCGAACTGCTGGCGCTCTCGGACCGCGGCGAGTACGTGGTGCTCACCCGCTTCACCGACGAGAAGGCGTTCGAAGCGTGGATCACCTCGGACAACTTCACCCAGGGCCACCGGGGCGAGAGCTACGCCAACTACAAGGACAACCCGTTCCTCAAGTCGCACAAGCTGTACGAGGTGCTCGGCTAAGGCCATTCCTCAGCGCCGTTTGTAAAACTCTCGCAATTGGGCCTGGCGCCGGGAACTTTTCGGCGGGCTGCCGCGTTCCTACTGACGGGAGCGTGCGGACACAGCGATGGCATTTCGCCTCCGGCGGCCACTTGCCCTGGCAAGCGTGGTTACGGCCACGCTTGCCGGCGCGGTGGTGCTCCGCAGCATCTTCGGCGGAAACGGTGACGCACCGCCGCCCACGGCCACCGCGACGGCAACCACGGGCACTGCTGCCGCCACTTCGCCCACGGCGCCCGCAGCTGCCGGGGCCGCGCTGACCGCGACAACGTCGCCCCTCGAAAAGCGCGTCTTCGCAGCCGGCGAGCAGGTAACCGTCCGCCACGGACTCGGCTTCCTCAGCGCTGCCGACGGTTCCCTCGAAACGTGGTCCTTCCCCGGCGGCGACTCGACGTTCTCCAGCCTGCTTGCCAGCCCCGACGGGTCGCTGCTCGTGTTCAACGCGAACCAGCAAGACAGCCCCTACATCATTGTCGAACGCGCCACGGGGCGGGCGATGCAGCTCGCCAGTGGCATAAGGCCCCTGCGCGGCGCGGCCCACGGTCCGCTCATCCTCGTGGCGGCGGCTTCCGGCGGGCAGACAGCCATCGAGGTCGCCAACCTCACCACAGGCTCACTCCGTGACACGGGCGTCACCGGCGAGCCCGCGACTGAAGGACTGACCTCGCCGGACGGCCGCCGCGCGGTGGTCCTCGCCGGGGACGCACTCTACCTGTTCGAACTGACGACCGGCGCCGTCACCAAGCTGGCCACCGGCATCAACACGAACCAGGCCAGCATCGAGGCGCTCCCCGGCGCGCTCGGTTTCGCCCTGGACCGCAGCAGCGAGCCAACCCGCCAGTGGTTCACCTGGGAGGGTGTCGAAAAGCCCGGCGGCATTGGCCGTGGCGCGGTCTCGCCGAACGGGAAGTACATCGCCGTCGCGTGGTCGCCCGGGAGGATCGAATCGTTCGGTGAAGGCGGCTATGCAGCGGTCAGCGCCGTCACCGTGGTCGACCGGCAGCCGAACGCGCCGACGGCGCAGTTTCTCGGCGCGGGGCTCGTTGGCAGGGCCCTCTCCGCCTCCGGCCAGGCATGGTCGGGCGCAAGCGAGGCGCTCGTCATCGAGGTCGAGAGCGGCTACCGGCTGGTCACCCCGGCGGGGCAGGTGGCAGCTGCATTCGATGACCCCGCCCACGTCCTCGAACCGAAGCCTTCGCCGGCTATCGCGGGGCTTCTCGGCACCAGCCGCGGCACGATCATCAACACGGCCCGCAGCCAGACCATCGCCCCGAAGTACGCGGAACTGCCGTGGCGGGCGGAATGGACCACGCGTCCGGGAGAACTGGCGGTCCAGCTTGCCACGCCCGGGAAGGGCCGCAGCTGGCCCGAGCAGGTGCTGCCGTTCGAGGCCAGGCCGGGTTCAGCGGCCACGGCGACCCCGAAACTCGCGGCGAGAGCCGGCGGCGCCTGTACCCCGTTGCGGGAACGCCCGGAGCCTTCGGCGCCGGTGGCCGCGTGCCTGGCCGCCGGGACGGTTGCGAGTTTCGCCCCAGTTGACCCGGGCCCGGACCAGGGGCTGCTCCCCATCGCCGGCCGCAGGGACACCACTGGCGCCTGGCTGCGCCTCAAGGCTGACGGCGACGAAGGATGGGCGCTGGCAAGCGGCTTCGACTGGGCGAAGTAGCAGCCGGCGCTCTGGTACGATGGCGGGCGAGGTGACCATGGCCGCACGCCGCCTCCCGAACACGCACCCCCGGCGACGAATCGACACCGACGGGGTGCGCGCCGCGTGACCCGGCAGGCAACGAGCATTCTCGAACTGGCGGGCGGCGCCGCGGGCATCTTCGCCATCGTCGAGGACTTCTACCGCCGCATCGAAGCCGACGAGCGCATGCGTTCGCTCTACCCGGCCGACCTCGAACCGGGGAAGGAGAAGCTGCGCCTCTTCCTCGTCCAGTGGCTCGGTGGCCCACCGAAATACACCGAGAAATACGGCCACCCGCGCCTTCGCCTGCGCCACTTCCCGTTCGTCATCGGCGAGTGGCACGCCGGGCGCTGGCTGCGCTACATGCGCGAAGCGTGGACTGCGAACGGCGTACCGGTCGAAGCGATGAACGTGGTCTTCGAGCGGCTGGGCCCGCTTGCCCACCACATGGTGAACGACAAGGACGATGTCCCGCGGACGCCACTCGGCGACGTTCGCCTGAGCTGATCCCGGCCCATTGTCGCCGGGCATCGCAGCCGTAGAATCGGCGCATGCACGAACCAGTCCTTTCCGGCGTGCGCGTCCTCGAACTCGGGGGCAGCCTGCCGGTCGCCTTTGCCGCAAAGTGGCTCGCCGGGTTCGGCGCCGACGTCGTCCGCGTCGACCCGGACAGCGAGACCCTGACCCCCGACGAGCAGGTCTACCTCCTGGCCGGGAAACGCCGCGTGAGCGCCTCGTTCGCCGTCGAATCGCTCGCTCTGGCCGCCGACATCGTCATCGAAGGCGACCAGCTCGGGTCGTTCCTCCGGCGGGTGAACCCTGCCCAACTGCGCCGCCAGAAGCCCTCGATCGTGGTGGTCTCGATCACGCCGTATGGGCAGGACGGGCCGTATGCCGCGAACCAGGCGACAAGCATCACTTCGTTCGCGATGGGTGGGATTATGTCGCTCACCGGGATGCCACAGCGCGAGCCGCTGGTCACCGGCGGCAGCCAGTCGCAGTACCTCGGGGGCCTCAACGGCGCGGGCGCGGCCGTCACCGCCTACCTCGGCTCACTCATCCACGGCGAAGGCGACTGGGTCGATATTTCGATCCAGGAGTGCCAGGCCGGGATGCTTGAACTGTACGGCCCCGGCGCCGCAGTCAGCGGCGTGCCCTCGATGCGCGCCGGGAACCACGTCCGGGCGCAGTGGGCGATCTACCCGTGCGCCGACGGCTTCGCCGGGGTGTGCGCCCTCGAACGGCAGACCCCGGCGTTCTTCAGCCTGCTCAATGACCCGGAACTCGCCGAGGAGCGCTTCCGCGACCCGCTCCAGCGCCCGCAACACGACGACGAACTGCAGGCCAAGTGCTACGCATGGTTCGCCGACCACACGAAACAGGAGATCCTGGACCTCGGCGCGCAGTACAAGGTGCCCTTCGGCGCGGTGATGACGCCCGCCGACCTGCTGGGCAATGCGACTCTCGCAGAACGCGGCTTCTTCGACACCGTGGCCACCCCGGGCGGGACAGCGATGATCCCGGGACGGCCGTTCCTCGGCTTGCCATGGACACCCGGCGAGCTGCACAGCGCGGGCCAGGACACCGAAGAGGTTATGGGCGAATGGCTGGAGGCGCTCTCATGAAGAAGCTCCCGCTCGACGGCGTCCGCGTCGCCGACCTCACGATGATGTGGGCCGGTCCGTACGCCACGCGCATCCTCGCCGAGATGGGCGCGGAGATCATCAAGATCGAATCTCCGCGCGCGTGGGACAACATTCGCACGCTCATTCCCCAGCCCGGCGTCGAAGAGCCGTGGAACTCGTCGTACTACTTCAACGACTACAACCGCGACAAGAAGTCGCTCACGCTGGACCTCGCCCAGGAGGCTGGCAAGGCGACCTTCCTCAAGCTCGTGAAGCACTGCGACGTGGTGATAGAGAACTACCGCGCCGACGTCCTCGATTCGCTGGGCCTCGGGTACGAGGTGCTGACGACAGCCCGGCCGGACATCATCCTCGTGAGCATGGCCGGGTACGGGAAGACCGGACCGGAACGCGCGCAGGTCGGCTTCGGGCCGATCATCGAGCAGATGAGCGCGCTCACCTCGCTGACCGGCTACGGCGATGACGGCGTGCCGATAAAGACCGGCCTCTCCTACGGGGACCCTGTGGCCGGGATGGCGGCCGTGACGGCGGCAGTGCTCGCACTCATCAAGCGCCGGAAAACGGGCGAGGGCACGTTTATCGACCTCGCCCAGCGCGAGGTGCTCTCGACGTTCATCGGCGAGGCGTTCGTGGCCGCCTCACTGCGGGGCGAGACCACCGCCCAGCGGGGCAACCGGGAGGCGCGCTACTTCGCCCAGGGCGTCTACCGCTGCGCGGGCGACGAACAGTGGCTCGCGGTTTCGATGCGCACCCTCGGCGAATGGCGCAGCGTCGCAAAGGCGCTCGACCTCACAGAGGAACTGACCGACGTGCCGAAGGAGGCGCGGCTCGACGAAGTGGACCGCCGCATCGGCGCGGCCCTCGCCAGCATGGACCCACAGGAAGCCATGGAGCGGCTGGCGAAGGCGGGCGTCCCGGCCGGGCGCGTCCTCAACACCGTGGACATCCACAACGACCCGCACCTCGAAGCGCGCGGCTACTGGGTCGAACTGCCGCACCCGCGGATGGCGCCATGGAAGCAGCCGCGCGCGAGCTGGCAGTTCAAGGAAGCGCAGCCAGCGATGAAGCGGCACGCACCCCTCTTCGGCGAGCACAACCGCGAAATCCTCTCCGGCCTGATGGGACTGAGCGACGCCGAGATCGCGGAACTCGAACGCCTCGAGGTTATCGCCGGCGCTCCGGTGAACCCGGGGATCGGCTAATCAGCCGAGCAGCAGGTAGAGCGCGCGGGGCGTGTCCGAAAGGTCGGGCAGGGCAAAGTCGGCGCCGCTTTCGAGCAGTTCGGCCACGCTGAAGCGGCCGGTCGCCACGCCGAGCGCCTTCGCCCCGGCGAGATGGGCGGCCTCGATGTCGAGCGGTGTGTCGCCGAGGACGATGACGTCCGGTTCGCCGCTGAGTCCGCCATGCGCCGCCAGTTCGGCGATGCCAGCACGGACCAGCTCGGCGCGGATTGAATGGTCGTCGCCAAAGCCC
Organism: Dehalococcoidia bacterium; assembly: GCA_020853755.1. Lineage (GTDB taxonomy): Bacteria > Chloroflexota > Dehalococcoidia > Tepidiformales > Tepidiformaceae > Amarobacter. The sequence goes on from JADYYG010000017.1 coordinate 128,053, forward strand.
CCGCCGGCGAAACGCTCCCAGAGTCCGAAGTGGCCCAGCTTCAGTGCCGCGCCCCGGCGCAGGTTGCCGGTGGCGAGCCCGACGAGCGCATCCGCCGGCACGAGGGCGTCAAGCAGCGCCTCGACCCCCGGCAGCACTTCGCCGCCCTTCTCGGCCAGCGTGCCGGGCAGGAACTCGAGGTAGGCCTCGACGAACCGTTGCAGGTTCGGCACGAGGTCGGCGCCGCCGAAGCCGTGGCGTTCGAGCACCTCGGCGAAGATGCCGCGGTCCGTGCGGCCGTCGAAGTGGATGCCCTCGGTCGCCTGGTCGACCCCGAACTCGCGAGAGAAGCCGGCATCCATGGCGGTGCGCCCCGCGCCCTGGGTTTTCACCATCGTCAGGTCGATATCGAACAGGAGGATACGGGGCACCGCCCAAGTGTGGCGGGCGCATTGCCGTTGCGCCACCGGCCGGGTAAGGATTGGCCGGTGAGCATTGAACTGCAGGCGCCGGGTGCACGCGCCATGATCGAACCAGCAGCGGGCGGGCGGCTGCACCAGCTTTTCGTCACCATCGACGGGACCGAGACGCCGCTGCTCTGGTCTCCGGACGACCTCTCCGCCTACGCCGACGCCGACGCCCCCCTCTACGGCGGCAGCTATCCGATGGCGCCGTGGCCGAATCGGCTGGCGGGCGGGCGATTCTCCTGGAACGGCCACGATTACCAGATGGACAACGGGCGCGACCTCGCCATCCATGGACTCGTCTGCGACCGGCCGTGGGAGGTCGTCGCGCGGGCGGGCCGCGTGGTCGAACTGGCCTGCGCATTCGGCGACGGCTGGCCCTGGGAAGGCCGCGCCTGGCAGCGGTTCGAACTGGGTCCGGGCTTCCTTTCCCTCCGCCTCGATGTACGGTCGGCCCGCGAACCGTTCCCGGCCGGCAGCGGCTGGCATCCCTGGTTCCGGCGTTCGCTGGCCGGCGAAGACCCGGAGGCAGTCCGCCTGACCGTTCCCGCAGAGCGCCAGTACCGGTTGACGGACCAGCTCGCCTCGGGCGAAACCGTCGCGCTGGCGGGCGACGCGCTGCTCGACGGCTCGCCTCTCGGCGGGCGGCGGCTGGACGAGTGCTACACCGTCCTGCGCGAACCCCGCTCCGTCATCGAGTGGCCGCGCCTGCGGCTGGAGATGACCGTCGAATGCCCGTTCCCGCACGTGCAGGTGTACACGCCGCCGGATGCCTTCTGCGTTGAGCCGCAAACCTGCGCGCCAAACGCCTTCAATATCGCGGACCCCGTTGCGGGCGCCGGGGTTGCCGCGCCGGGCCGCGCGCTCTCGCTGGCCTCGCGCTGGACGTGGGCCGTGACAGTGTGACCAGTTGGTTCGACGGCTCGCCAGAGACATACGACCGGGCTCGCCCGTCCTACCCTGAACCGCTCTGGGACGCGCTCTTCGCGGCACTCCCGTCGTCGCCACGCATCCTCGAGATCGGCCCCGGAACGGGCAAGGCGACCACCGCACTGCTTTCCCGCGGTGCATCGGTTGTCGGCTACGAGCCGGGAGAACGGCTGGCGGCCTTCCTCCGCGCGAGATTCGGGGGCGAGTCCCTGGAGGTGCGAAATGCGCCATTCGAGGCCGCCGATGACCCGCCGGGCAGCTTCGACGCTGTGGTCGCGGCCACCTCGTTCCACTGGGTTGAACACGGCGCACGGACAGCGAAAGCGCCCGCGATGCTTCGCCCAGGCGGCCTGCTCGCAGTTGTCGGAACGCACCAGGTGGCTGACTCCGCCGACCGCGGATACTTCGCGGCCTCGCACGGTATCTACCGGCGCTACTTCCCCGAGACGCCTGCGGAACCAGAAACAACGCCGGGCCGCGACCTTCTTCCGGCCGAACTCGCCGAACTCGCTGCGAACCCGCTCCTCGTTCAGGCACGATTGCTCCGCTTCGACTGGGATCAGCGTTACGACACCGCCGCGTACCTCGACCTTGTGCGGTCGTATTCGAACACTGCCCAACTGGCACCAGCAGACCGCGAACGGTTCCTGGCCGAGCTTGCCACGTTCATCGACACAGGTTTCGACGGATCTGTCATCCGCCCGCTGGTGATGACGTTAAGCTATGGCGTCCGCCGGGCGTAAGGACTATCGAACCGCGTTCGGGTTTTCTATACTGCGTTCAGCCTGATTGCAGGCCATTTACGAGGTGCCGCCATGACCGAACAGCAAGCAAAGCCTGCGCTCCCCATCGGGATGAAACTCTCCCCGATGAACCCCGACTACCAGAAGGACCCTTTCTCCCTTCTCGACGAAGTCCGCGAAGAAGCGCGCATTGTGCGCGACGACTTCCTCGGGCGGTACATCGTCAGCCGCTTTGAAGACGTCCAGCAGATCCTGAACGACCGCGACCTCGCGGTTGACCCGCGGAAGGCGGCCGAAGGCACCTTCAACCAGATGTTCCGCCAGCGATCTTCGGGCGCGGACCGCGAGGGCGAGCCGTCGATGCTGTTCCTCGACCCGCCCGACCACACCCGACTGCGTTCGCTTGTCTCGAAGGCGTTCACGCCGCGCTCCATCGAGAAGATGCGCGGCCGCATCGAGGAGATCGCGAACGAACTGCTCAACAAGGTGGAGGGCCAGGCTTCGTTCGACCTGATGACCGCGTTCTGCCAGCCATACCCGACGATCGTCATCGCGGAGATGCTGGGCGTGGACCCGCGCGACCAGGCGGACTTCAAGCGCTGGACCGACGATGGCGTGGCCGCCGGTTTCGACCCCTTCGCGAGCGAAGAGAAGAAGCAGAAGGCAGAGACGGCGTTCCGGCAACTCCGCGCCTATCTCGAGGCAGCCGTCGCCGAACGCCGTGCGAACCCGAAGGATGACCTCATCACCGCGCTCATCCACGCTGAGGACGAGGGCAGCTTCTTCAACGACGAAGAGGTCGTCTCGATGATCTCGCTGCTGCTGGCCGCGGGGAACGTGACCACCACCGACCTCCTCGGCAACGGCATGAAGAACCTGCTGGGCAACCCGGACCAGGTGCAGAAGCTGCGCGACGACCCTTCGCTGCTGGAGAACACCGTGGAGGAGATGCTGCGCTTCGAGGGCCCGGTGACCTTTTCCGGCCGGATCACGGTCGATGACCGCGAGATCGCGGGGTGCCCGATGCACGCCGGCCAGTCGGTGACCGTGGCGCTTGGCGGCGCGAACTACGACCCGCGCCTGCACAAGGACCCGCACACGTTCGACATCACGCGCGAGGACATCGACCACCTGGCCTTCGGCGGCGGGCGGCGGTACTGCCTTGGCGCGCCGCTGGCCCGGCTCGAAGCGCAAACCGGCGTGCGCACGCTGCTCGAACGCTTCCCGAACCTGCGTCTCGCGCAGCAGGACCTCGTGTGGAAGACGGTGCCGGGCTTCCGGGGGCTCGAACGGCTGATCGTCGAGGTATAGCGCAGGCGTCATGCCCGGCCGCGGTCACGCGTTCCGTGGACGGGCGGCGCTTTTCCCATTGGCGCACCGGTTGGTTAGACTCCGTTTAATCTACCCAGGCGGGATATTCATGGCCCGTGAAATAACAGGCTCGCCCGCCGCCGCAGCGGAACGTGCCCGGCCGCGCATTTTTTACGGCTACTACCTGATCGGCGCCGCCATGGTGGCGCAGTTCATCTCCATCGGTAGCCAGAACTACGTCATCGGCACGTTCTTCAAGCCGATGACCACCGACCTCGACTGGACGCGCTCCGAGTTCACCCTCGGTCGCACCGTCGCGCAATTCGTTATGGCCTTCACCGGGTTCTTCATCGGGGGCCATGTCGATCGGCGCGGGGCGCGCGGGCTGATGTTCGTGGGCATCGGCATCCTCACCGTTGCGCTCTATTCCATCAGCTTCGTCCAGGAACTCTGGCAGTGGATCCTGCTGAACGGGATCATCCTTACCATCGGGGCGGCGCTCATCGGCAACCTGGTGGTCAACGTTACGCTCTCGAAGTGGTTCGTGGAGAAGCGCGGCCAGGCAGTGGCCTTCGCCTCCATGGGCGTGTCGATGGCCGGTGTGGTCTTTCCCCCGCTCATGACCCACATCATCGATGACTGGGGCTGGCGGGCCGGCTGGCGCTTCCTTTCGGTGTTTTGCGGGCTGATCATGGTTCCCATCGCGGTCCTCATGCGCAGGGCGCCCGAGGACTACGGCATGAACCCCGACGGCCGCACCGATGACCAGATGGCGAGCGGCATCGGCGAGCGCGCGCGGGCGGAATTCGCCATGTCGATGACCCGGCGCGAGGCCATCCGTACCGGCACGTTCTATCTGCTCGTGATTGGCTTTGGCCTCTTCGGCGTCACGGTCGGCGTGATGTTGCTCCAGACCATCCCATTCATGACCGACGCCGGTTACTCCCGGAACACCGCATCGTGGATGATCGTGCTTTCGTCCATCCCTGCGCTCCTTTCCAAGCCGATCTGGGGATACGCGATGGACCACTGGGACCCCAAGAAGCTGTCATCCGCCGGCGCGCTCATCACGGGATGTTCCCTCATCATCATCACCGCCTCCGTCAACGCGGGGGCCGACTGGGCGATCTACTTTGGCTTCATCATGCTCGGCTTCGGCTGGGGTGGGATGATCCCGCTCCAGGAAGTGATCTGGGCGTCCTACTTCGGGCGGCGCTATATCGGAGCCGTACGCAGTGCCGGCCTGCCGTTCTCGCTGGTGCTGGGCGCGGGTTCGCCGCTGGTGGTCTCGATCTACTTCGACCACGTGGGGAACTACAACGGCGCCATCCTCGCGGTCGCGGGGCTCAATATCGCTTCGTCGATAATGCTGTTGTTCATCCCGAAGCCGCGCCATCAGCGGGCAGCCGAGGCAGCCGCCACGGCCTGAACATTCTCCAGCAGATAACGGACCTGGCCGCGGGTGCGCAGGTGGTAGACCGGCAGACCGGGCCTCCGCAGGCGGAGCGCCCTCCTGATCGAGCGCCGGCCCGGCCCCCATGCGGTGATTCCCCAGAGGAGCAGCGACCGCCGGTCGAGGAATGTCTGACGGAACGTCTCACGGTTGCCGTTCCAGAGTTCGGTGCGCTGGAACGTGCGGACCAGGGTGCGGCTGGCGAGCTGCCAGTAGACCTGCAGAAACGGCGGGTCGAGCCAGATGGCGGTGTCGGCGCGGGCCAGGACGAGGCCACGGACGGCCTGGTAGTTTCCTTCGATCACCCAGCCGCCGTGGTTGGCATCGAGGAACGCGCGCACGGCTTCGCGGAACTCGCTGGCCGTCAGGTGATTCCAGTTGGGACGGGCGTGGAAGACGGCATCGAGTTCGAGATAGGGGAGTCCGAGCCTGTCCGCCAGTTGCCGCGCAAGGGTGGTTTTCCCCGAGCCTGACGGCCCGTAGACGGCGATACGCTGCCCCACCGGGACCGGGCGGTTGGCCGTCGCCGGTGTGGTTGTCCGCGAAGCTGGCAGGGGCACCGGCGGATGATACCAGCGGGCCGCCCCGGCGCCATTGGCAGATAGTCCGATTGTACGTACAATTGGACTATGACCCCGATCGAGTTCTTCGCCGCCGCCTTCGCCGTCTCGCTCGTCGCAGGGTTGCTCGGCTCCCTCCTCGGGCTCGGTGGCGGCATCATCGTCATCCCCGCGCTCACCCTCCTCCTCGGCGTCGATATCCGCTTCGCCATCGGGGCATCGATCGTCTCGGTCATCGCGACTTCCAGCGGGGCCGCTGCCGCCTACGTCCGCCAGCGCATGACGAACCTGCGCGTCGCGATGTTCCTCGAACTGGCAACCACCACCGGTGCAATCAGCGGCGCCTACCTTGCCGGGCTCTTCAGCGTCCGCTGGCTCTACCTCATCTTCGCGGTCGTTATGGGTTACTCCGCGCTCATGATGTTCCGCAAGCGGCACTCCATCATCGATTCCGGTGCGCCGGTCAGCGCCCTCGCCGACCGGCTCAAGTTGCACGATACGTACTACGACGAGGCCGAACGCACCGACATCGACTACAAGGTCGCGCGGCCCCAGGTTGGCCTCGGGCTGATGTACATCGCCGGCGTCGTAAGCGGCCTGCTCGGCATCGGTTCGGGCGCGCTCAAAGTGCCCGCCATGGACCTCGCCATGCGCCTGCCCATCAAGGTCTCGACAGCGACGAGCAACTTCATGATCGGCGTGACCGCTGCCGCCAGCGCCGGGGTTTACTTCGCCCGCGGCGACATCAACCCGTTCATTGCGGCCCCGGTGGCGGCGGGCGTGCTCGGCGGCTCGACGGCCGGCGCGCGTGTCCTCGGGCGGATCAACAGTTCCCGCGTCCGCGCGGTCTTCGTGATCGTCCTACTCTGGGTGTCGGCCCAGATGCTCATCAAGGGACTCTGAGGGGGCGCCATGACCACATCGGCCCAGCCTGACCACGAGGCGCTCGAACGGGTGCGCCAGACCGAACTGCTGATCAGCAATCTACTCCGCGGCGGCGTCCTGCTGAGCATCGCGCTCATCATCTTCGGCACCGCCATCACCTTCATCCATCACCCGGGTTACCTGACCGACAGCGCCCAACTCGACGGCCTGCGCGACGGGGCGGACGGCTTCCCGGCGAGTTTCGGCGGCATCGTTCGCGGGCTTGGCGCGTTCGAAGGGCGGGCGATCGTGATGCTCGGCCTGCTCGTCCTCATCGCGACGCCTGTGATGCGGGTGGCCGTTTCCATCCTCGCGTTCGTCCATGCGGGAGACCGGGCGTTCGCGATCATCACGGCGGTTGTGCTCGCCCTGTTGCTCCTCGCCCTTGCACTGGGTAAAGCTGGTGGCTAATCATGCTCGACCGCACCAGCCCGCTGCCGCTCTGGGCGCAGATCGCCGATGACCTGCGCGCCCGGCTGGCGCGGAACGAATTCAGCGAACGCTTCCCGACGGACGAGGACCTCGTGCGGGAGTACGCGGTCAGCCGCCAGACGGTACGCGAGGCCGTGCGCCGCCTCGAACAGGCGGGCGTGGTGGAGCGCCATCGTGGCCGCGGCACGTTCTTGCGGCCTACTCCCGAGTTCGAACAGCCGCTGCAGCGCATCTACAGCCTCGCTCATTCGATCACCGGCCAGGGGTTGGCCGAACGTTCCACGGTCCTGCGTTTCGAACCCGCGCATGACCCGGCGGCGGCGGCGGCGCTCGGTCTCGAACGTGGCGCGGCGCTGACCTTCATCGAGCGGCTCCGCATTGCCGGGGAACAGCCGCTCTCGCTCGAACGTTCCTGGCTCCCCGAGTCGATCGGCTCGCGGCTCACCGGCGAGGACCTCGCGCACGGCTCGATCTACGAGGCCATCGCCCGCCAGGCCGGGCTCACCGTGACCGGCGGCAGCGAACGGATTCGCGCCATCAAGGGCGACGCGCGGACACGCGAACTGTTGAAGCTGCCCCGGAGTGAAGTCGTCCTGCAAGTAGAGCGGCTCGTTCTGGCCGGGGAAAAGGCCGTGGAACGGCGGCTCAGCGCCATGCGGGGTGATCGCTTTTCGCTTACCGCGGAGTGGCGCTGACGACGCTCAGCCGAGCCAGCGCTCGCCCCAGCCTTCGTCCGGCTGCTCGCCCGCGAACGCCCATACCTCGCCGAACCGTTCGTTGTAGACGACCGTGCTGACGGGCTTGCGGTTTACAGGCCCCTGGCGGTCGGCGGGGTAGCCCATGGGCAGCAAGCAGTAGAGCTGGTTCGACTCGGGGATGCCGAGCATCTCGTAGAGTTGTTCGCGCATCGGCAGGTTGAAGATCGAGCTGCCAAGGCCCATCGCCCGCGCGGCCAACTGGAAGTTCTGGACCGCCGGGAAGGTGCTGCCGCCGGGCGTGGAATGGCGGCCCTTCATGCCCAGGACCGCGACGATCACCGGGACGCGATCCAGCCCGAGGGCGAGGTCGCGCACGCTGAGGAGGGAGAGGCGCTGGTTTCGCGGCAGGCGGCGGATGTCCTCTTCGCTGCCGTAGCGGGCCGAATATCGCTCCCAGCCTTCGACGGCCCACTCGCGCAGCTTGGCCTTGATGGCGGGGTCGCGAATGATGATCCAGCGCCAGTCCTGCGCGTTCTGGCCCGATGACGCGCGGATGGCGGCATCGAAGCACTGGAACAGAACCGCGTCCGGCACGGGATCCGGCTTGAAGCGGCGCAGCGCCCGCGTGGTGTAGATCGTCCGGAACAGCCCGGGTTCATCACTCATGGGCGCATTCTACGCGTCGGCGCCGGGCTGCGAGGCTACTTCACGCTGACGATGAGGATGGTGCTCGAACCGCCGGGCGCGTAGCACTTTACCTTCTGCTCCCCGGTCTCTTTCGGCGCGGTGTAGTTCACGGTCCGCGTCTTTCCTGAGGGGATCAGCAGCTCCTCGAGTTTCGTGCCGTCGATGCCTTCGACTTCCTGGTCCCTCTTGCCGTCGTTCTTGACTTCGAACTTCACCTTCTCACCGGGCGTCACGTCGATTGTGGCAGGCGAGCAGGAGTCGTCAGTCTGGGTGATCTGGATGACCCGGCGGTCCCCGGAATCGCTACCGCAGGCGGCAGCCAACAGGGACCCGGCGAGGGCGGCAAGGAAGAATGGGGCAAGGAAACGCATGCGGCAGCTACCTTTCGGTCGCGAGTGTGGTGTTCTCCGGGACGGCGGCCACGGCCGGGCGGGCCGGGGGCTTGCCCAGAGGAAGGAAGAGGAAGGCCGAGAGCGCGCCCACGAGGTAGGTCCAGTAGAGGCCAATCTGGAGCGTCGAAGGTGCGGAATCGTAGCCGACGAGCGTGCTCAGGAACTTGCCGAGGCCAGAGGTCATCGAGATGAATGACTCGGTGTCCCAGGGGCGGCTGCCGAGATTCGTGATGATGGCCGCTTCGTAGAGCTTGACCACCGAGGTGGCGAGCATGCCGGCCGCAATGACGATGACGACGATGCCGGAGACCTGGAAGAAGAGCTTCATCGGGAAGCGCGTGGAGCCCGCGTAGATGACGGCGCCGATGGCCGCCGCGACCGCGAAGCCGAGCACGCCGCCGAGGATGTAACTCGTGCCGCTGCTCGTCGTCGAACCGGCGAACAGGAAGAGCACCGTCTCGAGGCCTTCACGGCCGACGGAGGTGGCGGCGAGGAGCACGAGCGCGGTGACTGAGCCCTTGCCGAGGGCCGCATCGACCTGCGCGCGCAGCTCGGAGCCGATGGTGCGGGACTGCTTCTTCATCCAGAGCGCCATCCCGGTGAGGACGATGACCGCGAAGATCATGGCGAAGCCTTCGAACGCTTCGACGATGCGCTTATCCATCTCGTGGGAGGCGATTTCGAGAGCGACACCGATCGCGATGCAGATGGCGGCGGCCACGCCGACGCCCATCCAGATGGACTTGAAGTGCTGCTTCTGGCCGATGGTGCGGAGGTAACCGAGGAGGATGGCGACGATGAGGGCCATCTCCACGCCTTCGCGCAGGCAGACAAGGAACGAGAAACCCATTGCTGTAATCCTGGCTGAGGGTCGATGTTAGGTTCGACTAATTTACACCGGCAGTCAAGGCAACCTGCGCCAATACCGCGAACCTTAACAAAGCACAGCGAGCGCGGCCCCGCAACCGGAAGCATACGCCTTATGCAGCTTCATGCGAGAGGCTTTTCGAAGAGGCACATTGGCCAGCCTGGCCACACTTCGCGGCAGTCCAACTGCTGCCAGCCGGCACTACGGTAGAACGACGGCAGAGCATCGTCGCGGTCGACGCAGTCGAGGTAGATCGCGGCGTAGCCGGCCCCACGTGCGAAGGTCTCCGCGGCGTGGACCGCGCGCATCCCGGCGCCGGCGGGCGCCCTCCGCGATGCCAGGGTGGAAAGCCAGAGGTACGGCGTCCGGTACTCACGGTCCCGCCAATACTCGGGCGTCTTCTCAGCGAGGGACGCGACGGCCGTGAGGGCTGGCTCGAACAGGCCGAAGTTCTCGCCGCGGGACTGCCGCGCCCGGTACTCCTCAATCGGGAGCACGCGGGGCCACTGAACGATGCCGCGGCTCTGCAGCCACTCCGTGACCTCGGCGATGATCCCGTGGGCTTCCGTCAGTTCGGCATCGCTCAGCCGCCGGAAGCCGGGTTCCACGCTCGCGCTCTCCATGGTCATATTGTCTGTGAGGGATGTGCGGTGCCGCCAGTGCAAGCCTCAAACTACGGCAACCTGCGCCCCATACGCAGCGAGCCGGGCATCCGCGGTGAGCAAGAGCAATGACTCGGCCTCGGCCTGGCACACGAGGAGACGATCGAAAGGGTCTCGATGAGGCGGGTTCGCGGGCATCGCGGCCACCCGAAGAAGGTGGCCGCGTTCGATCTCCAACCAACGGAAACCGAAAGCTTCCACCTGATCAGCAAACAACTCCGGGTTAACCGCGAGTCTGCCAGATGCAACTTTAATAGCGACTTCCCAGAGAGAGGCCCGGCTGACCCACGGGGGTTCACTCGAACTGTCGAGCATCGCACGCGCCCCACGATTGAGCCGCCTATCACCGGTTTGCCACCAGAGTGCGATATGAGTATCGACGAGGTGCGTCACGCGGGAAGCGCGTCGAGGCCGTCATCGTCCAGCGCCTCGAACAGGCTGTCCATTGGCTCATCGAAGTCGTCGGGGATGACCCACTCGGTTCCCTTCAGGCTTCCCGGGGGCAGCAGCTTCGACGTCTTGCGAACGTAAGGAGCGAGCGTGGCCACCGGCGCTCCAGCCCGCTCGATTACCACCTCTTCTCCGCGCTCTACCGCCTCGAGCAACTGAGAGAGGCTCTTCATCGCGTCCTCGACGTCGACAGTTGTGGTCGTCATGACACCTTCTCTGGCGTTCAGTTTATCACGGTTGCGGTGGCCACCCGGCCCTCTACCCGGTTTCGCCCTTGCGCGGGCGGCGCCAGCGGGAGCCCTCGGCGCCGTCGCTGCCGGCGCGGCGGATACGGGCCCGGCTTGGCTGGACACGCATCGGTTCGCCCGCGGCCTTGGGGTAATGCGGCGGGTAGGGCGCATCGCCGAGGCCGTCCGCCTCCTGCTTCTTGATCAGCTCCAGCAGCGGTTCGAGCGAGTGCGCCTTACCGTCGATGCCGGCGCCGGGGTCGCCCTTTTCGGCGAACCGCCGCGGCACGGTCTCGATGGTGAAGTCGGCGAGCTCCACGTTTGGCACTTCGTCCCAGTCCAGCGGGCAGCTGACCTGCGCATTGGGCGTTGGCCGCACCGAGTACGCCGAGGCCACCGTCCGGTCGCGCGCGTTCTGGTTGTAGTCGATGAAGACGCCGTGGCGCTCCTCTTTCCACCATGCGGTGGTGGCCAGCGCTGGCACGCGGCGTTCGAGTTCACGCCCGAAAGCGAGGGCGCAGCGGCGCACCTCGGTGAACGTCCACTTCGGCTGGATGCGGATGTTGATGTGGATGCCCCGGCTGCCGGAGGTCTTCGGGTAGCCGCGGTAGCCGAGTTCTTCGAGCAGGTCACGGCAGTGCATCGCCAATTCGCGCACGTGGTGGAAGGTGGCCTCGGGCGTCGGGTCGAGGTCGATGCGCCATTCGTCCGGGTGGTCCACATCGTTCGCCCGCACGTGCCATGGGTTCAGGTCGAGGCACCCCAGGTTGATAACCCAGATGAGGTCGGCAATGTCATCGACCACGCAGAGGTCGGCGGAGCGGCCGCTGGGGAAGGTGACGTGCGCGGTTTCGATACCGGGGGGCAGGTTGGCCGGCGCGCGTTTCTGAAAGAACGGCTCCTCGGCAGCGCCGTTGACGAAGCGCTTGAGCACCATCGGCCGGTTGCGCACGCCCACCAGGGCGCCCTCACCGACCGCGATGAAGTAGTTCACGATGTCGAGCTTGGTGTAGCCCGCCTGCGGGAAGAACACCTTGTTCGGGTTAGTGATGGTCACCTTGCGCCCGGCGAGTTCGAGGACGACCGATTCCTGCGGCACAGGAAAAGTATAGCGCCGGGACGGCACGCGGCCGCCCGGCGCTATCGCGGGCGCTCAGAGTAGCAGAGGTCAGGCTCGTTCAGGCAGTGACCGGGAAGGTCGTCTGCATCTTCGCCGAGTTGTCGAAGAACTCCTGGAAGGTCTGGTTGAAGCGGTAAAACGCATCCCGGCGGTGGTAGTCCTTGCCGCGGGCGAACTCCACTTCGCTGCGAAGGTCGAGCGAATTCAGGGTGTAGTCGTGCGTGGCCCGGCCGTTCGCCTTGATGTCGTCGAGCATCGCCTTCCAGGCATCGGCCGACTGGACGAGGACGAAGTCGAGTTCGTCGGCGCGGTTCGCGTCGATCTCCTTCACGTTCGAAACCTCGAACGCTTCGAAATCGACCTCGAAGTAACGGTCGCCGACCTGGACACCCATCTCGGAGTCGCAGGTGCCGAGGCGCTTGAAGCTGTCGGACTTGTTCAGCAGGTCCGCGGCAGCCTTGAACCATTCAACAGACGGGAAATCGGTCATCGAGGAGTACCTCCGAGGGGTAACTGGCGGCAGTGTGGGGCAGTCTACCGTACGGTCGAACGGTTGTCAGGCAATCAATGAGACCCTGCACCCAATGTTTCCTAACCCTCACCAGCATCACCCGCAGGAGGACGGCGGCGAAATGCCGAGCGAGGTTGCGTGGCCCGCGAAGTCTGTCGCGACGATGACGAAGTTCGTCCCGCCGTTGGCCAGGCCGCCGGCGCCAGTCCAGGCGCTGCCGCCCGCCGAGGAGAGCGACGCCGAACCGGGCGCACCGCCGGCTGTCGTCCAGCTGACGGTGACGCTCGCGACCGCGACGTCGTCTATGGCGTAGACGGTCCACGAACTGCTTGGCGCGGTCGCGGCGCAGCTGCCGGTGTAGCGAATAATCTCCGGCGAAGCGCCTCCACGCGTCACGCGGACCACCACTTCGACGGTGTTGCCCGGGCCGCTGACAACGACGACGCCGGTGTAGACGCCTTCGCCGGAAGGCACGAGTTGGGCGTTCACGATCACCCCGACCGAGGTCTGGGTAGACGGTTGAAGATTGCCGGAAGCAGGCGTGACCGTGAGCCAGGGTGTCCCGTCGGTCTCGGCGGTCCAGGCGGCTGCGCAGTTCGCCGGGTTCGAAATCGTGAACGAGCTGCTGCCGCCCAGCGGAACGTTGAGCAGCGTGGTGTTGAAGGAGAGCACGGGCGTGCAAGGCTGCTGCGTTGGCGTCGCCGTGGCCGTCGGCGCGGCCGTGCGGGTAGGCGTGGCAGTCGCCGTCTTCGTTGCCGTGGCTGTCGCCGTCGCAGTCGATGTCAGTGTCGGGGTGGCCGTCGGAGTGCCCGGGCCGGGGGTCGGCGTGGCCGTACCCTGCGGGGTCGGTGTCGAAGTCCCGCTAGCGGCAGCGGTCGGCGTCTGGCTGGCGCTGGCCGTCTGCGTCCTCGTCGCGGTGGCCGTCGGCGTCGAGGCAGGGATCACGTTGGAGTCGCCGGGCGTGGGAGTTGCTTCGTGCAAAGCCTTGTTGATGCCCCCGTCGCCGGTAACCGCGAGCGGGCTCGCCGGGACCAACAAGGCCAGCAGGAGCAGGATAAGCGCGCCGCCAAGACCCGCGCCCGCCTTGAGGAACCGCGCCGGCAGCCCGAACGCTCCTCCGCCTCCGCCTGCCTGGCCCGCCCGGGCGCCGCCACCCGGCCCTCCCGTGCCGCCGCTCGACCCGCCGGTTCCTCCCGAAGGGCCAGCGCCAGCAGCCGGGCCGGGCCATTGCTGGAGCAAGCCATCGAGGATGTGAGCCTTCGCGCCAACCGGCGCGCCAATGGCGCCGAGGGCGGCGAATGCGGCGAGCGGGGCCATCTGCTTCTTGCGCTCGGCACAGCCGGGGCACTGCGCCACGTGCCGTTCGACCAGCTTGCGAATCTCGGGCGACATCCCGTCGATGTCCTGCTTGTGGAGGACCGCATCGAGTTCCTCGCAGTACTGGCGCCCGGTTTTGAACATGATGAAGGCTCCGATCGCTTCTTCGACGGCCTTCTTCAGACGGTTCAGCATCACGTAGCCGTTGTTCTTCGTGACACCGAGGACGTCCGCGATTTCGCCGCTGTCCAGCCCCTGGCGCAGGTGCAGGTCCAGCAACGAAAGTTGCCTGGGGTCCAGGCCCGCCGCGGCCTGCCAGACGAGCGACGCGACCGCGTTCGCCTGGGCAGCCTCCTCCGGGTCGGCGAAGCGGTCGGTATCGACAACGTCGAAGCCGACCTCCTCGCCGTCTTCGCCTTCGAAGGTGAGCGGCCGGGTGCGGTTGCTTTTCTCGATCCGGTTCAGCGCGGTGTTGCGGGCGATGGTGAAGATCCAGCTCTTGAAGCTGGCGCCCTTCTGCAGCCCGCCGAGAGCGTTCATCGCCTTCAGGAACGTGTCCTGGGCGACGTCCGCGGCTTCATCGCGGTTCCGCATCAGGCGGGCGAGGAAGTCGTACACCATGTCGAAGTAGCGCGAGTAGAGTTCGGCGAAGGCGTGCCTGTCGCCGCCCTGTGCGAGCTCAATCAGCCGGGAATCCGGGAGCTGATCCATGCCACTCCTCTGCCGCACCGCGGCGCCGAACCGGGAAACCCCGGGCATGCCTGCGAGTCCGTCGAGCCACAGGCTTCACCACTCAGACAGGCCGGGCCGGGAGATCTTACACGCGCGCTGTACGGAGCCTCGGGAGTGGCCGGTTGCGCACACGCGCCGGAGGTTTAGATGTCGAGCGCGCTCTGCCGCTCGCGCCACCAGCCCGCGGCGAAGCCCGCGCCGTACGAGGCGTGCATCGTTGCCATCGCCGCGAAGGTGAGGAACGGGTTCGCGCCGTTCTTCGCGGCCGCCCGGCTGGCCATCACCATCCCGCCCGCGATGTAGACAGCGGCCAGCAGCTTGAGGAGCAGCCGGGCCTTCTTCGAGATTCGCCCGAGGACCCAGAGACCCGGGCCGCCGAAGACCATCGCGGTCGGCGCGAAGTGGCGCGGCTGCAACGGCCGGCCGCGCTGGAAGAGCGTGCCCTTGGCCGCGCCGTACTCCCAGTATTGCTTCGCCAGCGCCTTGAATGTGCGCCGCGGGTAGTAGCTGCTGCGGATGGCTGGCGTCAGCCAGATCTTGCCGCCGGCGTCGAGCAGGCGCTGGTTGTAGCTGTCCTCATCGGCGCCATCGACCGTCTCATCGAACTGGCCGACCACGTCCCAGACGGCCCGGTGGTAGCAGCCGAAGGGCACGGTATCGACTTCGCCCTCCTCCTCCGCGTAGCGGAAGCGGGCGTTGCCCACGCCGAACGGCGACGACATGGCGGCGGCGATGGCAAGGCCAACCGTCCCGTCGCCGATCGTTTCGATCGGGCCGCCGACACAGGCTGCGCCGGTCCGCTTCAGGGCTTCGACCGATTCGCGGACGAAGTCCCCGCGTACCTTGCTGTGCGCCCCGATGATGATCCAGCAGTCGCCGCGAGCGGCGGCCATGCCTTCGTTCAGCCCGGCGACGGTGATGCGCCGGGGATTGTCGACCAGTTCGAGGCGGGCGAACGGCGAGTCATAGTCGCGGACGAGTTCGCGAGTGCGGTCGGTGCTGCCGCCGTCGGAGACGAGCACCTCGATACCGTCAGCGCCGTAATCCTGGGCCGCCAGCGAATCGAGGAGCGCGACGATGTAGCCCTCTTCGTTGAGGCAGGGGATAACGATGGAGACGAGCGGGCGGGCCGGGAGTTCGAGCGGAATTTCGCCGAGGAAGCCCGGGGCAACGGGAGTTGTCATGTCTTCACCCTCCGGTGACGGGTATCAAGAGTACGTGGTCAGCGGGCGAAACGCAGCGCCAACTGCTCGATTCGCTCCGCGATGTGGGCGGCGTTGTGGTTGCGTTCGACCCAGCCGCGGCCCTCGTCGCTGAGGCGCTCACGTTCGGCGGCATCATCGAGGAGGCGGGCCACCGCTGCGGCGATTTCCGGACCGCTGTGGGCGTTCACGAACGGCGGCGGCTCGTCGTAGGCGGCGTCATACGTGAAGTAGGCGATGACCGGGCGGCCACAGGCCATCGCTTCGAGTTCGACCATGCCGACCGCGCCCTGGTGGACCTGCCCGATGATGATGCGGTGGCGCGCCATGAGAGCTGGCAGCTTCTCCCGCGGCTGGTGCATGAGAAGGAGCACGTTGGCCAGCCCGTTCGCGCGCTCCGTCCCTGAACCACCGGCGACCGCGGTGATCCGGGCCGCGGGGCGCTCGGTCTCGAGTTGTTCGCAGGCGGCGAGGATGTTCCCGACGCCTTTGTTCTCGGCCAGCGCGCAGGCGACGAAGACATCCTCGGCATCCCCCGGCAACGGCGCCGGGTGGAAGCGCTCGATGTCGATGGGGTTCGGCAGGAACTCGGCGTCCGGGCGAATCGCGTGCAGCGGCTCGGCAAGATCCGGGGTCGAATAGTAGACGTGGCGGGCGCGCTGGATAGCCAGCCGGATGACGGGCGCCCAGATGCGCCGCGACACATCGCGCACGTCATCACCGTGGCAGTGGAGGACGTACGGCACGCGGGCGATAAGGCCGACGATACCGAGGTAGGCGTAGTGGATATGGACGGCGTCGTAGTTGCCGCGGCGGAGGCGCCACGCGAGGCGCAACCAATCCGCGAAGCGGGCCGGGATGACCGCGAGCTTCCAGAGCGGAGAGAGTCCCGCGCCGTAGAGCCGCGGGTAAAGCAGGTCAACTTCGTGGCCGCGGCGGCGCAGGGCAACGGCAAGTTCGCTCGCGACCGACGCGATGTCGTTGACCTGGACGAAGCGCATCAGGCTGCCGGCGCCTGCGGGATGGCCGTACCGCCGACGATGGCGGCCGCAACCGTCTCGACCCGGTCGACCACGCGGTCGAGGCCGTGGTGGCGTTCCACCCAGGCGCGGCCGTTTTCGCCCACGGAAAGACGCATGGCCGCCGAATCATGGAGCGCGGCCACGGCTTCGGCGATCTCGACCGCGTCGACGGCGGTGACGAAGGGCGGCGGCTCGGCGTAGGCGTGCAATTCGTTGAACCAGGTGACCACCGGGCGGGCGCAGGCCATCGCTTCGAGTTCGGCCATGCCGGCGCTGCCCAGCTTCACCTGCCCGAGGACGATGCCGTGCTGGTTGATGAGCGCGGGGAGCTTCCAGCGCGGCTGGTGAGCGATGACCGTGACGTTCGAGAGCGCCTGGAACTGGGGCGTGAAGCTCCCACCGCCGATGGCCGTGATGCGGATGTCCGGCCGCGTCCGGGCGAGATGCTGGCAGGCCTTCAACAGCCGTCCGGCGCCTTTCACCTCGGTCAGGCCGCAGCAGATCAGCACACCCGGGCGCTCATCCGCGCTCATAAGCGGGCGGAACTGCGCTGTGTCCACCGGGTTCGGGAGGAACTCCCCATCCGGGCGCACTTCGCCGACGTAGTGCTCAAGGTCCGGGGTCGAATAGAACACGTGGCGCGCGCCGCGGAGGGCGTTGCGAATCAGCGGCCGGGTCACGGCCGTGCCGCCGCGCAGGTCAGTCCCGTGGCAGTGGAGGATGTACGGGAATCCGCCGAGCAGGCCAATATTGCCGAGGTAGGCGTAGTGGATATGGACGAGGTCGTACCCGCCGGCCCGGATGCGGCGAATAAGGTCCAGCCAGTCGAGCGCGCGAACCGGCGCCGTTATGGGCTTGACCTGGGGATGGAGGCTCGCGCCGACAAGCCGCGGGTGATAGAGGGCGACTTCGTGCCCGCGCGCGCGCAGTCCCGCGCCGATTTCGGACGCGACCGAGGCGATGTCGTTGATCTCTGCGATGCGCATAGCGGTCGAGGCGGCGGTCAGGCGCTCTTCGAACCAGAGCGAACCGGACTGAGCCATTCGACAGTGTAGATGGCGATGAGCCCGAACACGATGGTGACCACGAGGGCAACGGCAATCCGGCCGATGAGCGAACCGCCGAGGCCGCCGCTCGATGTGTACGAGACGTCGATATAGCTGAGCGCACTGGTCGCAGCGACCTGGGCGTTGGCGAGCCGCACGTACGATTCGTCCTTTACCTGGCGGAGGCCGCGAGCGCGGTCAAGCAGCGCCAGCGTCGCCGGGTCAAGCTGCGACTCCGCAATCGTTGGGCCGGATTTCTCTGAACTCTGGATGGCCGCAGTCAGGGCGGCCTTCTTGAGTTGCAGCGCGGCCAGGGCGTCGGCTGCTGCCACCGGCTGGCCGAGGATGGACGATGCGACCGCGGCAAGCGCACCGGGCGAACTGTTCCCTGCTCCCGCGAGCGCGCCATCAATCTGGTCCAGCTGGGACTGGAGGCGAGCCTGCTCGGCGAGCGTAATGGAGGTTGGCGTCGTGTTCCCGCGCGTTTCGAGCAGGGCATCGAGGTTCACCGTCGCGGGGACGGCCGCCTTCAGCTTCGTGTAGGCGTCGAGGAAGTCCTTCTCGGTCTGGGCGGCCACATTCTGGCGGTTTTCGACAAAACGCTGCCGGTAGAGGCCATCGGGGGCCGTGTACTCAGCGGTAAACACGTCGACGAACGCCTGGCGGTACTTCGCAGCTTTCGCTTCGTCCGGGTCGGTGATGGAGACGGTGAGGATGCCCCGGGAGATGCCGTCGGCCACGCTGATCGGGCTCAGGCTGATGGCGTAGCGGCCGAAATCGAAGTCCTGGTCACCGATGGCGTCCTTCACCTTCTGGCGGAAGCGCGGGTCGTGTGTCATCTCCTGGGCTTCGAAGATGCGGAGACCGCGGTCGCCGCCGATGACGAGGTCATGGACGGTGGTATCGAGTGTGAGGCTCGCGACGGCGTTCGCGTCACCGGTGGCTCGGCCAACAAAAAGGCCCGCGAGGATGCCAAGGACGGCGAAGGGAATGAACAACCATGCCCGGCGCCGGACCAGGTTCAGATCGCGTTCCAGTCCGCTGGTTCCGGGCGGCATCGGCCCGTATCGTATGGGCGTGGCGAGTGTGGATCAATGCTTGTGAAGGCCGTCACGAGGGCCGCCGGTGCTTGAGTACGAGATCATCGTTTTCCTCCAACTCGTCCTGCTCGCCGCCGTCATCATCCTCCGCGAACCGAAGCTCCTCATCCCTTGCGTGGTCCTCGGGCTGCCCTTCGAATACGTCGCCACGCAAACGCTCTCGTCGCTTGGCGAAAGCGGGACGGGCGGAATCATCCGCACCCTTCTGAACCCGGGGAAGGCAGCGATGCTCGCGACCGTCGGGATTGCCATCATTCGCGCGCGCCACAACCCGCGGAAGCTCTTCCCCGATTCAGAGATCATGCTGCCGCTTGCCGTCCTGACCGCGGTGGTCTTCCTCGGCGTGGCCTGGTCCGATTCGATGCGGCCTTCGAACGGCGTCCTCATCATGCCGATGTACGTGGCATTCGTGTTCGCGGCGCCCTCACTCATCGAGGACCGCAAAGACCTCGAACGGATCGTCGCTGCCTTCCTGATCGCCGCTGCCCTGCTTTCTGTCGTAGCCATCGCCCAGCGGGTGCTCGGGGTGTTCCAGTGGCGCGCCATCCTCGTCCAGTCCGACGACTACAGCTATCGCTCGAACGCGTTCTTCGCCGACCCAAACAACCTGGCGCGGTTCCTCGCCATCTCGATGGCGCTTGCCGCCGGGCTGATCATGGTGACCGGCCCGCGCCGAATGACGGTCTACCTGGCGGCGCCGATGTTCGCCGTCTCTGCGGCAGGCATTGTGACCACCGCCTCACGCTCGGGCTGGTTGGGCATGCTGCTCGCCTCGTTCCTCGTCGTCATGATGTCGCCCATCCGCGGGTACACGAAGGCGCGACTGACGGTAGTCGCATTCGGGGGGCTTGTCTTCCTCCTCGCGCTCGTCTTCATGCAGGGTGGAGCGAACGCCGAGCGCGTAAAGTCACTGACCTCCGGCATCCAACTCATCGGCCAGCGCGAGTTCCTCATCAAAGGCGGCTGGGAGATGTGGAAGGACAACCCGCTCGTCGGCGTGGGGTCCGGCAACTACCAGCACACGCTCATCACGAGCTACCTCTGGACGCTCCCCTGGTGGGCGAAGACCACGCTCTCGCACACCTCGTTCATCAGCATCCTCGCCGAACTCGGCATCGTCGGCGTGGGTATCCTCGGGCTGTTCGCGCTGCGGGTTGGCGCGGCCTGCCGGTCCGCCTTCCGGTTGCACGGCGACCGCTATTCGCGGCTGCTCTCTGCGTGGTGCGCCGCGGCGCTCGTCGAGATCCTGTTCCAGTCGCAATCCGAAGGGCGCCTGCTCGAAGAGCCGTTCCTCTACCTTGTCTTCGCCATCCTGATTGCTGTCGAGCTCGGCGCGGGCTCGCGCGGACCTGACCCGGTGGTCGAACCGGTCCCGGAGACGGCGCCGTCCACAGGTGACCCCTCGCTGGTTCGAACGCCTGCACCAGCGGCAACGGCCAGCCCCGCCACTGGCTGACCAGTAGCACGCGACGCCGCCCGCCCCGGCGGGTACGATCCGGGGCATGTATACCGTTCTCGCCGGGGGCGTCGGCGCTTCCCGTTTCCTCCAGGGGCTCTGCCAGTTCGTCGACCCCGCAAACGTCACCGTCATCTCGAACACCGGCGACGATGTCGAGATGTTCGGGCTCCACGTGTCGCCCGACACCGACATCGTCCTCTACGCCCTGGCCGGCGCGGTCAACCCCGAGACCGGCTGGGGCCTGACCGGCGATACCTTTGCCGTCGTCGACCAGCTCCAGCGATTCGGCTACGAGCGCTGGTTCAACCTGGGCGACAAGGACCTCGCGATGGCGATCCACCGCACCCGCCTGCTGCACGACGGCGTGCCGATGCACGAGGTCACAGCGAACCTGGCGAAGGCATGGGGCCTGGCCTGCACCGTCCTGCCGATGGCGAACGAACCGGTCCGCACGATGATCACAGGCCCCGAGGGCGAACTGGCGTTCCAGGAGTACATGGTCCGGCTGCGGACGGAAGTCGATGTGCGCTCGGTGCGGTTCGCCGGGGTCGAATCGGCGAAGCCGGCGCCGGGCGTCCTCGACGCGCTGAGCGGCGCAGACGTGGTTTTCCTCGCGCCGAGCAACCCGGTCGTCAGCATCGGCCCGATCCTTGCGGTAGCGGGGGTCCGGGACGCCCTCGCGAACACACGCGCCACCCGCGTCGCCATCAGCCCGATCATCGCCGGGCAGGTGGTGAAGGGTCCGGCGGCGAAGATGATGACCACGATGGGCTACGAGGTCTCGGCCCTCGGCGTCGCGCAGATCTACGACGGCCTCATCGATGTCTTCGTCATCGACGAACAGGACCGCGCGCTCAAGCCGGCGGTCGAGGCCCTCGGGCTGCGCTGCTTCGTCACCGACACGATGATGACCAGCGCCGAACGGAAGGCCGAGCTGGCCCGCGACATCCTCAGCTTCCTGGAGGCGGCGAAGTGAGCGTCCCTGTCCTCATTCCCGTGAACCGGCTCGACCGTGCGAAGGGGCGGCTCGCCGCGCTGCTTTCGGCTGAGGAGCGGACCACGCTCGCTCGCATCACGCTGGAGACCGTGCTGCACGCCGCCGGCCCGGCGAGCATCGTCCTGACGGCGGATCCGCGGGTCCGCGAGGCCGCCGCCGGAAAGGCGCGCGTCATCGCCGAAGCGCCTGGCGCGAGCGGCCTCAACGAACTCCTCGAAGCGGCGATCGCCACGCTGGTGAAAGAAGGCGCCGTCCGCGACGCGCTGCTCATCCTCCACGCGGACCTGCCACTCGCGACCGGCGAGGCCATCGAGTACTTGCTTTCGATGGGGGCGGCGAACAGCATCACCGCGGTCGAAAGCCGCGACGGCGGCACGAACGCGATGCTCATGCAGCCCCCGGCGAAGTTCCCGCTGGCCTATGGCGCGGCTTCGTTCGCGCGGCACTGTGCGGCCGCTCGCCAGGCGGGCATGCACGTCTCGGTCAACGCGAATCGCGAACTCCGGCTCGACCTCGACACACCCGAAGATGTGGTCGAACTGCTGCGCGCACCGCGTGGCCGCCAGGGGGCTTCGGGCCGCTATCTCCAGTCCATCGGCGTCGAAGCGCGCCTCAGCGCCAGCGCGTGAGGACAGGGGGCGCCATCACGGCCGCGGTCCTGGCGGGGCTCGCCCTCGCCAGCTGCGGCAAGGAAGCGGCGAAGGTCCCGGAACGGCCTTCGCCGACAGCGACCGTCGCCTCCATGGCCACCGCCGGCGGCGACCACACGGTCACCGACCAGTTGGGACGCACGGTTTCGCTGCCCGGGCAGGTTCGGACGGTGGCTGCGCTGAGCCCGGCCGCCGCCGACTACGCGAAGGCGCTCGGCCTCGAGGTGGTGACCCGGACGACGGACACGCCGGCTGCCGCCTTCCCCAATGCGAAGCCGGCCGGCTCGGCAATCTCGCCCGACTTCAACGCCATCGCCGCCGCTGACCCGGACCTCGTCCTCGCTGATGCTGCCTACCAGTCCGGCCGCACGCGCGACTTCGACCGCTTCAGCAAGCCGGTCTATGTGTTCAAGGCGGCCTCGTTCGAAGAGGTGCTGACGACGCTGACGGAACTCGGCAAGGCTACAGACCGCGAGGACGAAGCCGCGAAAGCGCGCGCCGACCTCGAAGAGCAGGCGGATGCCGCCCGGGCTGCGGCGCGTGCGAAGGGCGGTTCGCCGCGCGTCCTCGTCCTCACCGGCGGCGGCCGCGACGTCTTCGCCGCCGGTTCAGAAACCTATATCGGGAGCCTGCTGGCGTTCCTCGGGGCGACGAACGTGACCGGCGCCGTGGCCGACGGCGGGCCCATCCCGGGCTTCGGTGTCGTCGAAATCGGCGCGGCAGCCGCGCTAAAGCCCGATGTTGTCCTCGTCCTCAACTCCGGGCAGGGCGGCCTCGCCGCGCAGGTCAGCAGCGACCCGGCATGGGCGGCAAGCGCCGCCGTTCAGCAGAAGCGCGTGATCGACCTCGACATCACACTGTTTCTGCGCGCCCCAGGTCCGCGCGCGGGCGAAGCCCTCGAGACGCTCGCGAAACTGCTCTGGCCGTAGGGGCCGAACGTCAGTTCACGCCGTCGGCGGCGAGCATCGGCCCCTGCAGGCGATACGACAGTTCGGGGCCGAGGTCGACATCGAGGCGGCCGCTGCCCGGGACGAAGGCGGCCTGCTGGACGGCAAAGCGGTGCGCATCGGGCAAGTACAGCGTCACAGTGTCGCCGGGGTGACCGCAGCCCGGCCGCTGGCCCGCGTTCGGGCCGTCCGCCAGCACATCGACCACGTAGACCGTCTTGCCGGCATCGGCGGGAGGCACGCCCGGGCCTTCCTGCACGAGGAAGGTCTCGGCCTCGCCGCAGGCCCGGCCGTTGACGATGCCGATGACGCGCTGCGCCGCCGGGGCGATGTTCGCGCCGTCCAACTGGACGCGGCCGTACGGCCAGAAGAAGTCCGGCTGGGGCGGGTCAAGCGCGCGGACGGCGCTGAACCCGGCAAGGCCGAGACACAACGAAGCGAGCACTCCGGCCAGCAGCCTCATGCGGCTGGTGCGTGGCCATACGTGCTCGCTTCGCAAGATGCTCACAGGGGAGTCCGGCCCTAGTTCGAGCCGTCCTTGGCCACCTGGGGCGCGCGGTTCTTGGTGCTCAGCTGGGCGCCGAGGTTCGTCAGGTCCTTGTTCGCCGGGCCGGGGCCGCTCCAGGTGGCGGTATCGGTCGCGAGGCGCTTCGCCCCAACGAAGTAGAACTGCACGGTCCGGCCAGCCTGGCCGCAGCCTGCCGTCTGGGCGTTCGCGACAACATCGACAACGTAGACAACGCCGCTGGCGTCGTTGGTCGTCGTGCCATCACCGCAGACCTGCGACGACGTGCCGTCGGTCACGATGGCGATGACGGTATCGCCGGGGCCAATACCGGACGGAACCTTGCCGTAGAAGGTGGTTGGCGGCGGCGGCGGGAAGTTCTGGGCCGAAACCATCGCAGGGGCCGCTGCTGAAAACAGGGCGGCTGCACCGAAACCTAAAAGCAACGCTCGCTTCATAATGCCTCTCACAAGGGGTAATCGGACCCCAATTGATTGCAGCGTAGGAGTGCCTTCTTATGCAGGCAAGGCGCGCAGGCAGCGTTGCCACGCACCCGCTCCAACTGTTTACTGACAGTTTACAGCTTCGGCCACGGAGGAGTACCCGCTGACGGCATTATCACGATTCCGCGGCGCCATCGCCCCGGCAGCCCGCCCGGTTCGCCGGTCGCTCGGTGTGTTCGGCCGTTCGCGCCGCCGCGCGCGGTACCTCCGCGACGGCATCGAAGGGATCGCCATGGAGCTTCGGACCACGGTCAACGCGCACGTCGAAATCCTCCGCGAGTTCGGCGCAAGCGTCGGCAAGGACGTCTCCATCCATGGGCCAATCCACATCGTGAACGCTGACGGGGACTTCCGGAACCTGGTCATCGGCGACCGCGTCCACCTCGGCACCGAAGTCCTCATAGACCTCGCCGGCCGTGTGACCATCGAAGACGACGCGACACTTTCGATGCGCTGCAGCCTGATCACCCACATCGATGTCGGGCAGGGGCCGCTGAAGGCCCAGCGCCCCCGCGAGCAGGGGCCGGTCCGCATCGGCGCGGGGGCCTACCTGGGGCTTGGCGCGACGGTGCTCCACGGCGTGACCATCGGCGAGGCCGCGACCATCGGCGCGCACGCTCTGGTCGACCGGGATGTGCCGGCCGGGGCCACGCGCCTGGCGCCACGGGCCCGTTCCGGCGGCGAGGCCGCGCAACCGTGAGCGAACTGGCGGACACCGAACGGCGCGGCCGCATCCTGATCCTCGGGCTGCCGTACTTCGGCCAGTTGCTGGCGAAGGACCTCGGCGAACTGGGCTGGCAGGCCCGCTTCCTGCCCCACCCGGGCCGCAACGCCGGCGGCTGGGCGAAGGTGGCGGCGGCGGCCTCGCGCGCAGATATCGTCTACCTCATCGGCAGCCGCATTGACCGGCGTTCGCCCCAGGACCGCCTGCTGCGCCTGCGCAGGAAGCCCACGGTCATCCACTGGGTGGGCACGGATGTCCAGATCGCGGTCGAAGAGCACCGGCGGCACAACGTTTCCCTGCGGGTTGCCGAGCGGCCGCTGCACTGGTGCGATGCGCCGTGGCTGGTCGATGAGCTGCGCACCATCGGAGTCGTTTCCGAATACGTTCCGCTGCCCATTCCCATCCACGTCCCCCCGGCGCCGCCGTTGCCGGCCGAGTTCCGGGTGCTGCTCTACTACCCGGTCGACGCCTTCGACCGCGAGGTGTTCGATGGCGAGACGCTGCTGCGCCTGCCAGCGGCGTTCCCGGACGTGTCGTTCACGCTCATCCCATCGCCGGCCGATTCGTTGCCAGGGCCGCTCCCGCCGAACCTCGAATGCCGCACGTGGGTCGACGACATGGATCGCCTCTACGCCGAAACGACCGTGGTGATCCGCCTGACCAGCCACGACGGGCAGTCGTTCATCGCCGCCGAAGCGCTCTCGCGCGGCCGCTACGTCATCTGGAGTTTCCCGATGCCCGGCTGCACCCGCGCGTCAGGGTTCGAACAGGTGGCCGCTGCGATCCGCTCCTTGCTCGAACGCCACCGCGCGGGCGAACTGAAGGTGAACCAGGGTGGCCGCCGCGCAGTCCTCGAACGGTTCGGTAAGGGCCGGCCGTTGAAGGAACTCGACGAACGGCTGCGCGCCCTGCTCCCGGCCTGAGCGCGGCGCGACCTACGCCCGAAGATCGCCCAGGAAGTCGAGCAGGAGCGCGTTGACCTCGGCCGGGCGCTCCTGCTGGGTCCAGTGCGAGCAGTCCTCGATGTGCTCCATCCGGATGCCCGGGATAAGCATCGGCATCGCCGCCGCCATCTCGGGCTTGAGAATGGTGTCCTTGCCGGCGGTCACCATCATCGACCTGATGGCCAGCGTGTTCGCCGTCGGGCCGCCCACCTCGTCCGCGTTGAGGTCGGCGCCGCGGTACCAGTTGAGGCCGCCGGTGAAGCCCGTACGGGTGAAGGTTTCGGTGTAAACGTCGAGCTCCTCTTCCGTGAGGAACGTGTCGGTGTGCTCGATCCTGGCGATGACGCCGCTGCCGTCCCCGCCGACCTTCATGAACGTCGTGAAGTCCTCAGCGCGGGTGTAGGGAAGGAAGACCTTGCGGAAGGTAGTGCGGACATCCGCTTCCAGCTCCGCCTCGGCGGCGGGCGTGAGGAAGTAGCGCATGTAGAACGTACTGTCGGTGAGGCCGTGGAAGTCGCGCAGCACTTCGGTGACGCGGCCACCGCCGGCGCCGCTGAAGGGCGTGTTCAGGCCAACCAGCCGCTCGACCCGTTCCGGGTAGCGGAGGCCCATCTGCCAGAGGAGCGCGCCGCCCCAGTCGTGGCCGACAAATACGGCCTTTTCGATGCCAAGGGCGTCAAGCAGCCCCACGACATCGGCAGCGAGGACTTTCATCGTGTAGGCGTGGGGGTCCTTCGGCGCATCGGTGCCGCCGTAGCCGCGGAGGTCCGGCGCGATGGCGCGAAAGCCCGCCTCACCCAGCGCCTGCAGTTGGTGGCGCCACGAATACCAGAGCTCGGGAAAGCCGTGCAGGAAGACGACCGGGAAGCCCTGGCCGGCTTCGGCGACGTGCATGCTGATACCGTTGGTGGCGACCTGTTGGTGGCGAACATCGATCATGGGGCGAACTCCTTTGGTCGGGCGCGCGGGCCGCACCGGGTGGCGCATTGTACCCGGGCCGGATGCTCGCGTTCGGCTGTCCCCTCCGTGCGGGCGGCGCTAGGCTAAGCAACAGATGGCCTACCAGCCCGAAGACCTCGACGAACTCGAACGCACCGTCCTCGGCGTGCTCTCCGTTGGCCTGCCGCCGTCGAAGTCGGCCGGGAGCGACACGTTCCGCGTGGACCACGTCTGCGCGGTCGTTGCGGGCCTGCGCGAGTCGGGGGAGAAAGCCGTGTTCCTCGGCGACGACCATGTGCGCGTTGTGCCGGCGTTTCGCGCCCGCCTGCGCGCCGCTATCGAATCCCTGGAAGCGAAGGGCCTGGTTACCACGGCGAGCGAGCCGGGTCTGCCCGCGCCGGTCGGCGGTTACGAAGAGGGCCTGCTCATCGACCTCGTCGACCCCGACGAGCACCCGACGCTGCTCGATCGTTATCTTTCGCAGCTGTGCATGGAAGAGTTGTTCCAGATGCCGGCCGTCTACCCGTTCCTCATCGAACGGTATGCCGCCAGCGGCGAAGTCTGGCGGCGGCTGCGCGACGGCGGCTACGCGCGGGACTGACGCCTACTTTTCGAGACCGCCGAGCCAGCGCAGGAGCAGATGATTGAACTCGGCCGGCCGCTCCTGGTGCAGCCAGTGGCCGGTGCCTTCCCAGCCAACCGCCCACGATGCCGGGTGCTTGAACTGGGCGCGCTCCCACGCCGCCATCGCACCCGGGTCATTCGGGCCGGCGCGGAAGGCCAGCACCGGCGCCTGGATCCGCTGGAGATACGGCTCGGACTGGGGCCGCACGCCGAACTGGTCATCGGGCAGGGCGAGGCCCGCCATCGCCTTCCACATCACACCCTGGTCGAAGGCGGCGATGCGGCGGGCGTGGAGCACCGGCAGGTGCGGCGGAGTTGCCGGGCAGTAGAACGCGGCAGCGGCGAACCCGAGCGCGGCCGCATGCCCACCGGGCGCCTTGAACGCCTCGACCATGCCGCGAATCTGGTCCGGCACTTCTTCCGTGAACCCGTAGGCCGAATCGATCGGCACAACGGCGCGAACGAGCGATGGGTGTTCGACCGCGAGGGCAACAACGGTTGCGCCGCCCATCGAATGGCCGATGGCGACGACCGGCCCCGTCCCAAGCTGGGTGATGAGCGCGGCAAGGTCGTTTGCGTAGCTGCGCGGCGTGTAGCCATCTTCGCTGACCGAACTGCGGCCGTGGCCGCGCAGGTCCGGTGCGATGCAGCGGTAGCCGGCAGCCTTGAGCGCGGGAGTCTGCCAGGCCCAGTCCGATCCGTCGCAACTCCAGCCATGGACGAAGAGGACCGGGGTACCCTCGCCCTCGTCGGTGTAGAACATCTTGATGCCGTTGACCTCTGCGTAGGGCATGGCGCTGCTCCGGTGTGAATCTGAGCCGGAAATCTACACGTTCCCCGGCAGGTAGCAATGGCCGGCGCTATACTCCGCCGCATGACGCAATCGCCCATCAGCGACCTGATGAACCAGTGGAAGGCCATGAGCGACCAGTTCCTCAAGCAGTGGGGACAGGTGTACGAAGCCACCACCTCGACGCCCGAAGGCCAGGCCTTCTCCGGCGAAGTCGAAAAGAACTACGTGGCTGCCCGGGCAGCGATGGCGAAGGCCGCGCGCGATGCCTACGGCCCGATCGTCGAGGCCGTTGGCGCGGTCCCGCTGGCCGAGTTCCAGCGCCTGCAGGACCAGGTCCACACCATTCTCCTGCGGATGGACCGGATCGATGACGCGCTGTCCGTTCTGGCCGGGGCCCAGGCATCCGCCGCAGCCAAAGCAAAGCCGAAGGCCCGCAAGAAGAAGTAGACCAGCCCCGGCAAACTGCTAGTCGTGCTCCTGCAGCCACTCGAGGAGAGCCGGCCAGACGACCTGCCGCGCACGGCGCCCGGCGACGACCGAGATGTGGCCGCCTTCGAGTTCGAGGAACTTCTTGTCCGCACTGCCGACGGAATCGACGAGGGCCTTCGCGCAGGCCGGCGGGACAATATCGTCCCGGCTGGCGCCGACGCAGAGCACCGGCACGGTGATATCGCGCAGGGAGACGGCTTCGCCCATCACCCGGAACTTGCCCTGCACCAGTTCGTTCCCCTGGTAGAAGTGGCGCACCCACTGGCGGAAGAACTGCTTCGGCAGCGGCAACCACTCGCTCGCCCAGCGATTCATCGCCTTGTAGCCGACGAGCCATTGCGGATCCGAGACGTTCTGGAGGAGCGCCTGCGCCTGGCTCAGGTCGCCCAGCGGGTTCAGCATTTTGAACCCGGAACGGACGAACTCGGCCGGCATCATGTCGAACGTTTCGACGATCGAATCGACATCGAAGCGGTCGTCCGTGGTCATCATCGGGAACTCGCCGATGGAGAAGTCGATCGGGCCGACCATGGAGAGGTAGTTCTTCACCGGCAGGGAGGGCTGGGCAGCGAGCGCCGAGGTGGTCATCGGGACGCCCATGCAATAGCCGAAGAGAGTCACACCGTCGGCGCCCGAGTGGCGGGCGGCCTGCTGGACGAGCGCCGGCACCATATCGGCGATGACGTTGTCCATGCCCATGTCCCGGTCCTCGGGGCCGAAGATTCCCCAGTCGACCAGGTAGAAAGGCACGCCCTCTTCGTAGAGGAACTCCGCGAACGATTCGCCCGGCCGGAGGTCGAAGATGTACGGCCGGCTGATCCCGAGGTAGGGGAAGAGCACGAGCGGGGTCTTCAGGCGGCCGCCGTCCTTCGGCGGGTAGTAGTACATGCGCGCTTTGCCGCGGAAGCCAACGGGGATCCGGCGGGAGAGCGCGACCGGCGCCGGCGCCCCGAGGGCATCACGCAGGCCCTGGGCCATGCGCAGGAGTTCGGTATCGGTTTCGAATGCGGGCGCCTGGGTCATAGCAACCTCCGCGGATGGCGCGGAGTCTACCGAATCCGCGCCGCCGCTGGCGAGTTCGTTACTTCAGTTCCTGGCACTCGGGGCGCGAGTCGAACAGCGCATCGAGTTCGTCGGCGCTGAAGGAGTCGAGCTTGTCGAAGGTCTCGCCCGCGTCGGCGAACGCCGTGCCGATGCCGTCGGCGAGCCTGGTCACATCCCGCTCCGTCTGGGCGAGCGAGGAAGTGCCGACCTTTTCCGCATCCGCGACGAGACCGTCGAACACCTTCACGAGCTGGGCCGCGCCATCGTTGAGGGTCTTCTGGATGGCCGCTCCATCCTTCACATCCGGCGCCTTCAGGGCTGAGAAGTCTTTCTGGAGGTTCTTCGTCTCGGCCTGGCCGGTCTTCATGAAGTCGACCAGCGCCTGCTTGAGGGCTTTGGCATCGGCGGCGGTGTCGAGCGTCTTGTCGAGCTTGACCTGGGCGTCTTCGATGTCCTTCACCCAGCCCGTCATCGCGGTGCAGACGCCGGCGACCCACTTCTCATTCGCAGTCTTCGGGGCGCCGGTGCTGGGAGTAGCCGTCTTGCCGGCCGCGGCCGTGCGCGAGGCCTTCGCGGTCGGGGTCGGCTCCTGCGCAGAGTCGTCGGCCCCCGGCTGGTCGAAGATGACCGAGGAGCAGCCCGGATCCTCATCGATCTTGTCGATCAGGTCCTGCACATCGTCGTGGTCTTCGGCGACCTCGCTCAGCTTCTCGCGGAAGTCCGGCGTATCGAAGTCGTCCGCGATCTTGAGGAACTCTTCGAGGAAGTTGTCGTCATCGTCGATCTTCGCGATCGCCTTGGCCACGTCATCGGTGAGCTTGTCGTGCGCCTTGAACTGGTCCTTGAAGGCCGCGACTACCTTGTCGCCGCCGTCGATATCCGGCTGGCCGATCTTGTTGAAGTCATCGCGGAAGTCGTCCTGGGCCTTCTTCTGCTCTTCGACGCTCTCCTTGAAGGCGGCCTTCGCCTTCTTGGTGTCTTCGAAGTCGGCGCTGAGGAAGGCTTCGCCGGCCTTATCGCTCTCCTTGTCGAAGCTGATCGCGGCATCACAGAGGTCATCGACCCAGTCATCGACGGCGACCTTCTTCGAACCGCCGCCGCCGCAGGCGAACAGGACGAGGGATGAGAGCGGCACAGCCGCGGCAAGCCCAAGCCGGGCGAAGGAACTCAGGTGCATGAAATGGCACTCCTCCGGAATGAGGCAATTCTGGGGCCGTTTTCG
Organism: Dehalococcoidia bacterium; assembly: GCA_020853755.1. Taxonomy (GTDB): domain Bacteria; phylum Chloroflexota; class Dehalococcoidia; order Tepidiformales; family Tepidiformaceae; genus Amarobacter. The sequence continues at coordinate 158,723 of JADYYG010000017.1, forward strand.
CCACCGCAACAGTGCGGGAGTTCACGGAGTTCCGGGGCTGTGAACCCTATGTTCAACGGCTCCGGAAAAGCCGGAGATCGCGCCCGGTCTACGGGTGGAGGATCTCGCGCAGCGCCTGGCAGACCTCGTCCACTTCCTCGTTCGTCATCGCCGGGTACATCGGGAGGCTGATTTCGCCCTCGAAGAACCGTTCGGCGACCGGGAAGTCTCCTTTCGCCCAGCGGCCGAGCTTCTGGTAAGCGGTGTGATAGTGGAGCGGGATGAAATGGACCGACGTCGCGATGCCACGTTCGGCCAACTGGTTAATGACGTCGTCACGCTGGACGGGCGAAGTCTCGTTCTTAATCCGGATCATGAACAGGTGCCAGGGCTGGCGGTTCTCCTCGCTGAATACCGGCAGGAGGATGTGCTCCTCATCCCGGAGGTTCGCGAAGTACCGCTGGGCCACGCGCGTGCGCTCTTCGATGAACCGCTCGAGCTTGACGAGCTGCGCTCGCCCGAGAGCGGCGGCGATGTCGGTCAGGTTGTCCTTGAAGCCGAACTCCTCGATGTCGTACCGCCAGCTGCCGCCTGCACCGTAGCGGTTATAGGCGTCCCGCGACATCCCGTGGAGGGTGAGCCGCCGAACACGCGCGCTCAGTTCGGCGTCGTTCGTGGCCAGCGCCCCGCCTTCGCCGGTGGTCATCGTCTTGTTCGCGTAGAAGCTAAATGCTGCTGCGTCGCTCACCGTGCCGATGGCGCGGCCCCGGTAAAGCGTGCCGATGGCGTGCGCGGCGTCCTCGAGGACCTTGATGCCGCGCGGCCGGGCCATCGCCATGAGCGCGTCCATGTCGCACGGTTCCCCGGCGATGTGGACCGGGATGATGGCCTTCGTCTTCGGCGTGATGGCCGCTTCGACGAGGCGAGGGTCGATGTTCGCCGTTCCATCGACAACATCGACGAGCACGGGCGTGGCGCCGCAGTGGAGGACGACGTTGGCCGTCGCCGTGAACGTGTAGGGCGTCGTGATGACCTCGTCGCCGGGGCCGAGATCCCACGCAGCCAGGCAGAGGTGCATGGCGGCCGTCGCCGAGTTCACGGCGTTCACGAACCGCGCGCCGGTGTAGGCGCAGAGCTCCTCTTCGAGGGCCTTCACCTGGCTGGCGGTGGTCAGCCAGCCACTGCGCAGCACCCCTTCGACGGCGGCGATATCGTCATCGTCGAGTTGGACTTTCACGAAAGGGATGCGCTGTTCAGTCATTCGGCCTCTACCCGGGTCGAGGAGTGCGGTGCTGTCCAGTTAGCACCAGCAGGGCGCTCAGCGGCAAGCAGGCGGGCCACCGGCGCTCCCGATGCCTTCCCCTACAATTGGCCCCGTGAAAGTCACGCGCATCTACCTCACGCGCCACGGCCAGACCGTGACGAACAAGGAAGGGCGCTTCTGTGGGCACGCCGAGACGCGGCTGACGCCACTCGGCGAGGAGCAGGCGCGGGCGCTGGGGCGACGGCTGACGGCGGAGAAGTTCGACGCCTGCTACACGTCAGGGCTGGGCCGTGCGGTCGAAACTGCGGCGCTCATCGCGGGCGAGCGGCGCCTGCGCAGCTTCGCCGACCCGGACCTCCGCGAACTCCACTACGGCGAGTGGGAACTGGAGAAGGAATCAGCCATCCGCCGCCGTTCGCCCGAGCAGTTCGCCCTGATGCGCGCGGAGGACCCGGCGTGGCGGCCGCCGGGCGGCGAAACCGTCGGCGAAGTGCGGGCGCGGACCGCAGCGGCATTCGAGCGCATCGTCGCGGCCGAACCAGGACACCGCGTGCTGGTCGTCTCCCACGGGACGGCAATCAACTGCCTGCTTTCGGCGCTCCTTGGGATGCCGGAGAGCCACGTCTTCCGCATCGATGTCGCGAACTGCGGGCTGACCGAGATCGAGGTCCGGTCCGGGCGCGTGAGCTTCGTCCGCATCAACGAGACCGCCCACCTGGCGGCGCTCCGGTGACCGGCCGCCCGTGATACCTATCGGTGACAGCAACCACAGGCGGACCACCCCGTGGGTGACCTACGCCATCATCGCCGCGAACTTCCTGGTGTTCCTCGGAATGCTTTCGCTCGATGCCACTCCGCCGGCGACCCGCCGCGAAGAGGCCCGGCAGTCAGTCCAGCAGACCCGGACCATCTGCTACGGCTACGCAACCTACCCGACCGACGCCGACCGGTTCATCTGCAAGTACGCCTTCCAACCGAAGGAGTTCTTCGACACGGTGGGGGGCGAATCCGGACTCACGGGCAGCGCGCGAGCCGTCGTCCTGCTCTCGGTGGTGACGGCGCTCTTCATGCACGGCGGCTGGCTGCACATCCTCGGCAACATGCTCTTCCTCTGGGTCTTCGGAGACAACGTGGAAGACCGGTTGGGGCACCTGCGCTACCTGTTCTTCTACCTCGTTGCGGGGGTGCTGGCCTGCCTCGTGCAGGGCGCGCTTTCGCCGGGGAGCGTGCTGCCCGTGCTCGGGGCGAGCGGCGCGGTAGCGGGCGTGCTCGGGGCGTACCTGGTCTGGTTCCCTGGGACCACGGTCCGCGTGGTAATCCCGTTCTTCATCCTCATCTTCATCCCGATCCCCGTGCCGGCGTGGCTGATGATCGGGCTCTGGTTCCTCCAGAACCTGCTCTCCGGTTACGCCACCATCGCCGATGCGGCGACCGGCGGCGGTGGCGTCGCGTGGTTCGCGCACATCGGCGGGTTCCTGTTCGGGATGCTCGTCGCGATAGCCGCAGGGCGGCAGCGAAGGCGCCCGGCGCCCCGCTTTGCGCGGTAGGGCAGGCCTTCCCGAGCGCCGGTCCACCAGCGTGTTGCTCGACTTCGAGGCCGTAAATTCTCCGTAAATCATCCTGCCGCGCTGGCGTTCGAGCGTTCCCGTTAGCCAGCCCCGACAGTAGGGTGGGCTGGAGGCGGCCACCGCCAAGGGAAGTTATGTTTAGAAGACTGGTGCTGGCAGCGTCGTCCCTCACCGTCACCGCGATTGCGCTGGCGCTCGTTGCAGGGGCGGGCTTCAGCCGCCCGGCGAGCGCACTGACCAACTGCTCTGCGAACAGCGGCGGCTGGAACAGCGCCGAAAACGAACTGCTCGGCCTGATCAACACGTTCCGCCAGCAGAACGGCATCGCCCCGCTGACAGCGTCCCCGGCACTGGCGAACATGGCGGCCTGGATGGCCGAAGACATGGCCGCCCACGGGGGGGTCGCAAACCCGCCGACCCACGACGACTGGAGCGGCCGCACCTTCTCGCAGCGCGCCTCCCAGTGCGGCGCCACCGGCTACAGCGGCGAGAACGTGGGCTGGGGCTTCCCGAGCGCGCAGTCCATGTTCAACGGCTGGTACAACTCGCCGGGGCACAAGGCGGCAATGCTCAACACCAGCTTCAAGTACATCGGCCTCGGGCAGGTCGGCAGCTTCTGGGCGGCCGATTTCAGCTCGAACCCAGGCAGCGGCGGCGGCACCGAACCCCCCACCAGCACCCCCACGGTGAGGCCAACGCAGCCGCCGGCCAACACGCCCCCGCCAACTCAGCCCGGTGGCGGAGCGACCTCCACGCCCACTGACAACGGCGCCCCGACGGCAAGCCCGTCGTCGACCCCGAGTGCCGGCGGCGCTACGCCGATTCCCGGCTACAAGCTGCCCTCCAGCTTCCCCATCCGGCGGGCGATGGTCCCGCTCATCGCGACCGAGTAACCACCACGCCAGGGCTCCCGGACACGGGTAAACTCCCAGCTTCGGCGCAATCTCGTGACCGATTCTTGGGGACAACCCTGATGTCCGCCGGGTAAAGACCTCCTTTAGCATTGCTCAGACCGGGTATCCGGCGGGGAGACCGTCTCTCGGTGACGGCGCTGGAAACCCTCAGGGGGCTTTCATGGGGGAGCATGTGCCCGGCATCGCCGGCAGCCCTGCGCTTGATGCGCCAGGGGCCCAATCGGCGGTGCTCGAGGCGGCGGGCGCCGGGAACCTCGACGCCTTCCTCCAGCGCTGCACCGCCATCCTCCATTCCCGCTTCCAGGCCGACGTCACCCTCCTGCGCATCCATCGCCATGCGCGCGGGCTGTACTGGGAACCGCAGGCGGGCCCCCTCGCCGGCGACAGCATCTTTCCCAACTGGCAGACCTTCCGCGATGCCGTGCACGCATCGCGGGTCGCATCGGCGCCTTCGAAAGCAACCTCCGACATCCGTCTCGAACCGGAACCTTCTCCCGCACAGCGCGCCTGCCTGGAACATGGCGTCCACAGCGCTGCATGGGCCACCCTCCGGGATGAACGGGGCGGGTCGCTCGGGTTCATCTTCGTCGGCGCGAAAGCCCCGGGCACGTTCACCGATGCGGTGCGCCCGGAACTCGAAGGGCTCGCGGCACTGATCGCCTGGCAGGCACGCCCGGCAATCCTCATGGAGGATCAGGAAGCCGAACGGCGCCTGCTGATCGACGAGTCGCAACTCCTCGCCTCCATCGCGGAAGCGGACTCCGAACACGACCTCACGCAGCACGTGATCGACGCGCTCCGCGTGGCGCTTCCCGGGGACCTTGTCATCGCATTCATCGACGCCGAAGAAAGTCCGCCGGCGATGTTCAGTTCGCCCGCAGGCGCGCTCTCTGCCGGCCAGTGGGCCGGGATCGGGCAGGCGCTCGCCGCGAGCCGTGCCGTTTCGGTCCAGGAGCGGTCCATCGCCGATAGCTGCTTCATGGTCGATGACCTGGCGAAAGAAGCGCCCACCCAAGTGGAGCGCTGGATTCGGGACGAATTGGGGATGCGCGCCCTGGCCGTAGCCAACCGCACGAAAAGCGCCGGCGGCAGCGGCCTCGCGGTGGGCGTCATGCGGCGACAGCCGGGCACATGGACCACTGCCGAGTGCGGTTTCCTTTCCCGCATCACCCGGGTGTTCGAGCTCAGTATCGAGCGGCTGCGGCGCGGTGAATTGGCCAGCGAACGGACCGAGCGCGCCGAACGCCAGTCCAGCCTCCGCACATTCGGCGCGAAGCTGCTGGAACTGGTCTCCACCGAGGCCAACCTGGAAGTGTCTTGCAACCTGATGAGCGCCCGTCTGCGCGACTTCTTCGCAGCCGACCACGTGGCCTTCGGCATGCTGGACCTGGCAGCCGGTACGCGGACGGTGCTCGGTTCGAGTTCGAGCATTATGGAGCGCGGCGAGTTCACCACCCGCATGTCGGACCTCGATTCCACGGCCTACCGGCGGCTGGCCGAATCACGGTCAGCCGACTACATCGGTGACATGAGCGTGCGGGAGGACCTGAATGACGCCGCCGGGCGGCTCCGTGCGCGCGGCATGCGTTCGATCATGCGCGCTCCGTTCGTGCTTTCCGACGGCTCGGTGGGGGTCGTCATCGTCGGGAGTGCCGTGAGCGGGAGCTACGGCGCGGCAGACGCGGAAAACCTCCTCGACCTCTGCCGTCCGGTCGGCATCGCGATCGACCGCGTGCGGCTCCTGGCAGGCATGGAGCGCACGGGCCGCGCGCTCGATGCCCAGACCCATATCCTCTCGGCCCTCGTACCGGGCGCCACCGCGGAATCCGCAGGCGAGGTGTTCGTCAACGAGATCACCCGGCTCTTCGGCGCCTCACACGCGATGGCCGCAATCGTTGACGAGCACGACGTGCGCATCGTCGGCATCGCCAGCGAGATCGTGGAGCCCGAAGGGGTCCGTGACCTTATCAGCGCAACAGACCGCGAAACTGAGGCGAACTGGCGCAGGGTCATGCGGTTCGGAGAGCCGCAGATGGTTTCCGACCTGGCGACGATTGTGCGCACACCCGCGGAAGACACCCTTCTCGCGGGCGGCCTGCGGACGATGATGCGTGTCCCCATCCGGGACTCCTCCGGGCGTGTTCGTGGCATGGTGACGGCAGGGTCCCCGGACGCGGGCGCCTGGGGCGATGCGGAACTTTCCACGCTCGGCGAACTGGCAGCATGCCTCGGACTGGTCTTCGAACGCGCGGACCTCTACGAGCGCGCCGAACAGCGCTCGGCCACCATCCGCGCGCTCACGGGCCTGCTGGGGACGCTCAGCCTGAACGCCCAGCCCGAAGAGGTCGCGCAGAAGTTCTCGTCCCAGGTGCGCGAATACCTCGGGGCCGACGCCGTCGTTGTCTACAGTTTCGGTCCGCAGAACCAGCTTGACCGTGTCGCCTTCGACGCTGGCCCTGAAATGGCAAACGCGGAAGCGGCAGTCGCCCGTTCCGAAGCCCTGGCGGCAGGCCACGTGATGACCGTGCCGAGCCTGCTCTACGACACGCGCGATGACAGCGGCGCGGTCCCCTGGCTCACGGTAGCCGGCAGGGCGGCCGGCCTCGCCAGCATCGCCTGCGTCCGTCTCGACGCGGGCGGCGAAACAGTCGGCATGGTCGCTGCCGGATCCGTTCAGCCGGAAGGCGTCCGGCAGCAGGAACTCGACATCCTGGCGGCGGTGGCGATGCCCCTGGGCATGGTCCTCGAACGTGCCCGGGCGCTCACTTCGCTCCGGGTCCAGGCGCAACGCACGCGGGCAGTCCTGGATATCCTCGCTGCGCTCGGGCAGGCCGGGAACTTCGAGGAAGTCGCAGCCCCAATTGCCAGCGCCCTGCGCGTGATGTATTCGGCCGACCACTGCGCCGTCAGCGAGTACGCGAACGGGTATGCGCGGCTGGCAGCGGCCGATTCCAGCGTCACCAATTGGGAGATCGGCCACACACTGCCGTCCACGGCGCTCTGGGGCGAAGGCCCGCCGCCCGGGCCCGTGTTGCACGTGATCCCGGACCTCGCTGCCATCAACCCGCTCCCGGAGACCTCCGAGCGGGCGGCCCGGGCCGGCATGCGGTCCAGCATGCGCGTCCTCATCGGTACCCCTGCCGACCCGCTGGGCGTCGTAACGGTCGGTTCGAGCCATCCCGGCCGGTTCAGCGATGCCGACGCTCGCCAACTGGTACAGATCGTGCAGCCCCTGGCCGTGTCCCTCCGTTACTTCCGGGGACGCCGCGAAACCGAACTGCGCACGCGCCGCATCGAAACGACGAACCGCATCCTCACCCGCCTGGGGGCCGGCGGCGCCCCCGAACACCTGGCAGCGGCATTCCTCGCCGAATGCCGCGCATTGTTCAACTGCTGCCATGCCCTCGCCGTGAGGTTCGAAGCGGAAACGGAGAGCGGCCGCATCCTCGCCGTCGACAGCGACCTCGGCGGCCTCGAACCGCTGCCCTCGGAGTTCCCGCTCTGGGATATGCATTCCGCGCGACTGGTGCGCCAACCAACACCGCACCTCATCGCCGATGCACGCGAGGAAGCGGTGCTCAACGCGCGCCATCACCACCTCATCGCGGAGGGCGTCTACTCGGCGGTGCGCGCTCCGCTCGTCGTCCACGACACGGTCCGCGGGGCGGTCTCGCTCTGGGGCTTCGGCGCCAACGCATTCACGGCCGAGGATGCCGAACTCCTCGGTACACTCACGCGCCCGCTCGCCCTGGCGCTCGAAAAGGCGTCGGCACTCGAGTCACTTGGCGAGAGCGAACTGAAGTACCGCTCCCTCGTGGCCCAGGCCGACGAGATGATTTTCCTCTTCGAACCCGTCACCCTCCGGATCCTCGATGCGAACGCCTGCACCGCCAGCACACTCGGATACGAACCGTCGACGCTGCTCACCCTGACGCTCGACCAGATGATCGAGGCGCCCCGCGAGGAGATCGAAGCCTCGGTCGCATCGGCGATCGCGGCCGGGGAGTTGCACCTCACGGACACGCGCTTCCTCCGGACGGATGGCAGCGTCATTGAAGTCGATGCGGTGGCGTCCATGGTGACCTTCGGCGGGCGCCAGGCGGTGCTCGTCCTCGCACGGGACGTCTCCGAGCGGAAGGCGCTCATCCGCCAGCTCGTGCAGAGCCAGAAGATGGACTCCCTTGGCGCCATGGCCGGGGCCGTCGCGCACGACTTCAACAACCTGCTGACGACGATCCTCGGGTTCGCCGGCCTGCTCAAACGCTCCCGCAACATGGACAGCGAGGAACGCGAAAACCTGGCCCTCATCGAGGATGCCGCGCGCCGCGCCGCCGACCTCACGGGCCGCCTGCTCTCGTTTTCACGCGGCGGTCTCGTCCGCTTCGGCAAAGTGAACCTGCGCACAGTCATCGAAGACACGCTGCAACTGGCGGAACCGAGCATGCACTCGGGCATCACCCTCACGCGCGAACTCCCGAACGAGCCGGCGTTCGTCGAAGGCGATGCAGGCCAGATCCAGCAAGCACTCACGAACATCGTGCTCAACGCCCGCGACGCCATGCCGGAAGGCGGCAGCATCCGCGTCACGCTGGCCGCCGATGGCAACGTCGCCGCCATCACCATCGCCGATACCGGCCCCGGGATGGACGAAGAAACCCGCGTCCGCATCTTCGAACCGTTCTACACCACGAAGCCTGCAGGCTCGGGCACCGGCCTGGGCATGGCGATTACCTACGGCATCATCCAGGGGCACCACGGCGATATCAGCGTGGAAAGCACGCCTGGTCGCGGCACCACGTTCACGATCACGCTCCCCCTCTTCGAAAGCGCCATCCCGGACCCGGTAGACCTGTTCAACGCCGGCGAAGGCAACCTCGTCCTCGTCGTCGACGACGATGCAATGGTGCGCAGAACCACCACCGCCACGCTCGCCGAACTCGGCTACAACGTGGTCGAAGCGCCCGGTGGAGCAACGGCCGTGGAAATCATGAAAGCCCGGCCTGACCGCTTCTCTGTCGTGCTCCTGGACCTGGTGATGCCGGGGATGACCGGCAGCGAAACTTTCCGTGCCCTGACGGCCATCCGCCCCGACCTGCCGGTGGTGGTCTGCACCGGATATGCGGCGGATTCGCACATCGACACCGACGTGAAGCGCCGCATCGCCGGGCTCGTACAGAAGCCGTTCACCGCCGACCGGCTGTCCCGGGCGCTGCTCGCCGCGGGCGCCCAACCGGCTCGACCGGCCCGCATCTAACTCCCGGCCAACAATTCCCGCAGACGCAAGGAGGCCCCGCCGAAGCGGGGCCTCCTGTCTTGTGCCTTGCGGCTTTCCGGTTAGCGGGCGCGACGGGCGACCGTTGCGCCACCCACGCCGAAGGCGAGGGCGCCGAGGCCGAGGACCGCGAACAGCCAGGTGGCTGCGCCGCTGTCGCTGGCCGGGCCAGTACCGGTGACCGGCGGCTTCGGCGTCGCCGTAGCCGTGGTCGTCGGCGTCGTGTAGGTCAGGTTGACCGTGTTGAGCTGGTAGTTCTTCCAGCTGCCGGTCTCATTGGCCTTCTTGCCGCCGATGTAGAAGGAGACGGATGCACCATCGACGCCGCAGTTCGGGTTCGCACCCGGGTCCAGGGCCGGCGAGTAAACCGCGTAACGCGCTTCACTGCCTGCCATGAACACCGTGGTGGCGCCACAGGTGGCGTTCCCGATGCGGAGTTCGATGAGGGTGCCGCTCGCCGGGGCCTGGCCATCGACCAGGACCGAGCCGACGAAGCGGGCTGGCGGGTTCGGGGGGGATTCCGCCGAGACAGTGGTGCTCGTGAGAGCGCCACTCGCCGCGAACAGAACCACACCCAGGACCGCAGCAAGCCAACCGCCACCGACCAACTTAAGAACCTTCGTCATTGCTTGCTCCATTCCTGTCTGAACGGTCCAAGTCAACCAGACGATTCCACCACCGGCCCCCGCCCCACGAGGGGGCGGGAGCCGGTTGGCGAACCGGTCTAGTTAACGTTAGACGCGATAGTCCAGGTGACCGACGACGGTCCGGTGATGGCGATCCAGTAAGCCTGGCCCGTGCTCAGCGAGTTCAGGTCGTTCGCGCCGGGGACGTTAACCCCGGTCGAGAAGTACCCGAGCCACTGCTGTGCCGATGCGTCCCAGCCGTAGATGGCCGTCACGCTCGCCGAAATGTCGTTGCCGCCAGGATTCTTGCCGGAAGTACCGGTGCCCTTGATGGCATCGCTGACGCTGATGCTGTCCGCGCCCGCCCAGGTGATGAGCGACCAGCGGAAGTTCAGGGTGTAGGAGGTCGTGTTCGTCAGATCGATGATCTTGTCGAACCCGATGTTCCCTTCATCGTCGTTCGCCGTGGCGAGGACGTTGAGGATACCGAGCAGGCTGTTCGACACCTTGATCCACGCCTGGCACTCGTCAACCTGGCCAGTAGCAGCCAGCGAGCTCAGCGGGAATTCCTTGATGCCGGAGGTCGCCGGGTCGTTCTCCGCGACCGAGAAGGTCGGGACGTCGGTGGCGAACTGCCTGCCGTCGTTGATGGCGCCGCCGCCGCTCTGGCCAATGATGATGCCCTCGCCGCTGTCGATCAGGAAGTCGACGTTCTCGACGGGGTCGTTGTTGTAGCGGGCGTTGCTCGGGGAGCTGCCCGTCAGGTTGGCGATGGTGAAGGAGGTGTCGGCATCGTCCATGCCCAGGACGCTCGAAGCGAGCACGCTGTGCAGGAGGACGGCGCCGGTGCCGAGGCTCGAGCAGAAGCCGTCGCGGTCCA